>JAIEQI010000219.1 GCA_019747875.1 Candidatus Obscuribacterales bacterium | reverse complement strand
ATTGCTGCGAGTCATGAGCACATAAATTCCGACAACACATAAAAAGAAAAATGTGCTGCAGCACATTTCTCTTTGAATAGACCATCGTGATCTGGCATAGGGTCAGCCTCTCAAGCCTCTATAGTGTTAGACGCTAAAAGGTTGAAAAGAGTTCAGTGGAGGCCGGAATTACTTTTTGCGGCGCCAGCCAGTTTTTTCTAGTTGATCGAGTTCTTCTATGAGCTCCGCGGGTGACTCGTAACCTGGGCTTCCTGTTAAAAGTCCGTCGGAGTTTACGTCGAGTTTAAGGGCTTTGAGTAGGAGTGCTTCGGTGTGAGTCGTCAATGAATTATTGATGTCTCTAGGTAGGCGCATTTTTAGAATTTGCCAAAGAGGAGTGTGGTTCAATGACCTTCTGTACTCCAGCATTTCTCTAAATTCGTCAGCAATAAATCCTTCTCTCTCAGGTAGATTTGCGACGTCGAGAGGATGGACCTTGCAAAGGCTTTCCCACAAGGTAGCACCGAGTGCAAACAAATCATTTGGCTCGAAAAATGGATAGTATGCAGGCGTGGTAATCATGAAGCTCAATTGCTGAGTGTCGGATGGATCTTGCATCTCGAAAATTCCAGGCGACAAAAGAACGAACTCAGATTTTGTAAATACTATCGAATCGGGACGCAAATTTCCGTGATACTGCCTCGGTGTTGACATAAAGAAATCGTCTAGTACTGAACAGGTTTTTCGGATCATTTCCAGAGGCATGGATGACTCACGATCCGGATGGAAGCTCGTCCATTGATCTTCGATCGATTTTAGTGACACTGCTTCCAGAAATGGCATACGGTAGTAAAAAAGATCTTCATGCAGACCTGAGGATAACATCTTGACGAAATGTCCTGTCTTGTCAGCTTGCAGGCGCTCACTTTCATGCTTGAGCACCTCATTCGGAGAAACATCGACGTATTGGCAAAGCTCTAAGTGAAAGCGAATTGCCTGCTTTGAAAAGTAGTCATCTGGATTAGCAACAATAGGTTCATGTGTGCGGGCAATTTTGATCGCGCAAATCTCACCCGTCCTTTCGTGCACAGCTCTGAATAGATGCGAATAGGTACCCGAAGATATCTTTTCCCGTAGAACAAAACCTTCTATTTCTTCTCCCAAAAATGATGTCCATGTCTTTTGAACCGTGCTTGTCTCGCTTAATTCGGCAAGACTCTTTACCAGTTGACTGAGCTCGTCGCTAAGCTCGGGAGGGACTGCCACTCCTTCTGCAGCCATCATTAGCGCAGCATTCTCAAGACCCGCTTTTCGCTTGCGAAGTTCATCCATCTCATTCTTTTGCACGGATAGCACCAATTACTTTCAATGTGAACTAGGGCGCCGCAGTGTGCGCTACGAGTGGTTATTTCAGAACTCTAGCCAAAAAGTCTGCAGCTGCTGGATCGTCATTTTCATATGCCGCTCTCAGCTTCTCCATGTAAGCTTTTTGGGTGGGTGTCCAGCTTTCTCCTTTCGCTTCAATTACAGAATCAAAGACTGCTATCACGTCTTGTTTTGGAACACCATCAAGTTTAGTGGGCATATCATAGTGATTCCACATTGATTTTGTGTCGGTTATTAGCCCATCGACTTCTGGAGGTTTAACGCCCACCTCTCCCGCATATTTAATTACGGGATCCGCTTCTACCTGTTTGTTTCCTTTAGTTGTTGCGTCTGGGGAGGGGGCTGTCTCACTCTTCGGAAGTAGGATTCGATCTGGATCCGTGTTTCTCAAGGTTCCGACAAAATCATCAACAAGTATCAAAGGACCGTTATGACCGATCCGGCTTCCTGCCAATTTGCCACTTTCCATGATTTGCTGCTTGACCATCTTGTTAAGTTCGTCATCACTCTTTTCTTTAAATCCGGGCAACTTGCGCAGGCTTTTTAATTCTTTTTCTGACAAAATTGGCTTGTCGTTGTTGACGCTTAATCTGTGTGCACTCTCTTTCACAATCTTGACTGGATCAATTGGGTAGTTCGCACCATTGTGTTGAATGGTAGCGATCGGCTTGTCGCCGTTTGCGGCTTTCAAGTGGACGTTCGTGGTCTTATCTGGCGCCTTTGTGGGGTGTTGATCTCTGTTTCTCAGAGCCGGCGGCGTGTGTTTATCTTGAATCGCCTTGACGGCTAATCGAACATTAAGACGATCAGCAATTGATGAGAGATTGTCATTCATCACTGAACTGGCTGCCTTAACTTTTAATTGGTTCTCCAGCCAGGTGATGCCACCTTTGAGTTCGGCGGCATAGGCTCTTAGGTCAGGATCGTTAGGCTTGGACTCAATCCAATCTTTAAGTCGTTTCAAATCTTCAATTTGGCTCTTTGTATCGCCCTTTGTGTAGTTGGGCGGGAAAGGCGTATCGCCAAGCACTAACGGTGACGGCGTTTTACTGAGATCCACAAAGACCTCGTCAATCTTCTTTTCCAGATTAGTCATCGCTACCGTGCTTGCCACGTCGTCAGCCGATGCCCTCACGTCAAATGCTTTTGGATCAAACGGAATGATTCCACGCTCACGTATTGGACTTAATCTATTGTTCTCATTATTGATTTTCACTTCGTTAGCAGTTGCATCCAGAATATGGATTTCACCGGTTTCTTTGTTGACCAGCATAAAGTCGGCCTTGGCATTGTCTGCTGCACCGCCAATGAGTCCGGGCTCGACTTGCCAATCGCGCGAAACCTTTCCTTCCTTCTGTAACTGCTCCAGACGGCGCTGCATAGTTTTGTATATGTCTTCTTGATGGGCTTCTCCTGGTTTGCCAGTAAGACCTTCTTTTGCTCGTTGTCTCATCACTTCAGCAACGTGCTGCCTGTTTGCCAGCAAGATATCGGGACGTTTCTGGTCCATGGCTTTTATCGCGTTTTTGCGAATTTGCTCGGTCTTCTCATCGATTGCTTCATTCATCGGCGCGAGTCTGGCCCGATCTCCAGGTTCATTCGCGCTCTCTTTACGGGCGCGAATCGCCGATGGTTCAGAGGTGTCGCGTCCGGCTATTGTTGCAGGATCGTTTGTCTGATGCGATAAAGCATATGCTTCACGTTCGATTTGATTGCCTGCATATGTGTCGATCAGATTCTTGTGAGCTGCATTCACTCTTGCAAGTTCTGGTTCAAGATGAGCGATTAGCAGTTGTCTAGCTTTCTCTTGATCAAATGGACCATCCAACTTTCCTTCTCGGGCTAAAGTCCAGTCGCGAGCGGCTTTTACTAAGTCATCCGAAGGGGCAGACATTCCGAACATTCTAGTGGCGAGTTTGTTATCACTCGAATTGCTGAGTATATCTTCAAAAGCTCTATCAACCGCTTTGCCGTCAGCATTTGCACGAAGGTCTTGCAGTTTGCTGTCGAGAACTCTGGCGGTGTTTCCAAACTCCTCCGATCTGCGTGCAACATCTGTGAGCGAATCTTTCACTGACTTCGCCAGATCGCCAGCGCGTTTTATCTCGGCGTCGGTCATGGCTGGTTTGTTTTCAGCCGAGTTCTTGACTGTTTTTAGCCAATCATCTTGTAGCTCGCGTCCAGTTGCTTCTTTGTAGAGATCTTTGACGCGCGCTGAATCAGTTGCGCGCCCTTCCTGCGCGGCTTTTCGCATGGCGTCGCGCACTAGCAATGAATCCTGTCCGGCAGCATGTGTGAATTCGTGGAAGGTAACTTTATTCAAGTTTGCAGCACCACCAGCTTCCACAAGCGCGGTGCGAGGCAGTGTAATTTTTCCTTCGCCAAATGTATAGCCGCCTGTTGCGTGCATGTTTTCGCTAAGGGCAACTTTTACTGGAGGCAGCTTGTGCTTTGTGGTGAACTGATCCAAAGCAGTTTGAAGCTGTTTCGCGCGCGCATTTGTGACGTTGTTGATCTCCAAATTGAGTGCCGCGTGTTCGTCTGCAACCGTTTTCCATTTCGTGAATGCTTCATGGATCTTTGCTTGCTGATTTAGCGGATGCTTAGGATCGATCCTTGCTGCATTGATCTCAGCTTCCGATGCCTTTACCTTTGCCAATTCTGCTTGCAGTTGCTTGTGCGCGCCATCTACTTGTGGTGCCAGGTCATTGGCGCGATTAACCTTGGGAGCAAGATTATCTGCCCATGACTCTCGAACGTTGCTTACTACTTTGCTGAAGTCTTCTGCTACATCTTTTCCGAGCTGAGGCAGCTGTTTATTTAGTGCCGCTAATTCTGCGTCGGTCGGAGCTGCGATTCGCGGGCGATATTCTCCTTTTTGAATCCGCGATGCTTCTGTGGTCGAAATCGATTCATTCTTCGGCGGCTCAACTCGAGCGCCGACACTGGATTCGAAGCGGCCAGGTAGGCTGCCATCGGTACGATGTCCCATGCGCATGAAGTCTGTCATTTGATCGCGAATTTGTTTTGCAAATTCAAAATCCGCAATTTGTTGTTCCGTCAATCCTTTGTATTTGAGCGAACGGAGCTCAGCATCAATCGCCGCTTTCTCTGCTGGGTTGGCTGGAGTCACACCTTGAAGCTCCTTGATGCGGGCCGCATCGGCCGGTGTTGTCTCAGGATACTTCAGGTCGCTATTGTAAAACGGAATGCTGTCCTTGCTAGGATCCTTGCCTTTGCCGCGCAACCAATCATCCATTTGCGCCTTGATGCCGGTTTCGTTGTTCTTCAAAATGCGGTTTCGATCAGCAAGTGACTCTTGCGCAATGCGTTGTCCCTCGGGAGTCATGACTTTCAGTGCATCATTAAAGCTAGTGTCAACTGATTCCACAGAGTTCCAAACTGTTTTGTCCTTGAAAGGAGTTTCCGGACCTCTGATTTTGACGATCTTACTAGCACCGCCAACAGTGGCATAATTGTCTATACCGTCGCCGTCAATCAGCGCGCGCGAACTCTTGTACGCGGAGATCTTTTCAGCCTGCTCGGCTGGTGAAAGCCTTTGAAATTCAGTGTCGAGCGTTTTGCCATCAGCAGCGTAGCGTGGATCGTGTGGGACATACCAGGTGTCATTTCCTGTAAGTCTCATTAGCTCTCTCTGCTCAGGAGAGAACGCAACCTCCCATTCGCCCTTGTCGTTCCTGACGCGCGGTGCATTGTTGACGTCCGCGATTTGTTTGATTCGCGGCATATTGTCGGGACCGACCACAGTCATGTCGTCCAGAACTTTCTTCATTTGGTCGAACTTTGCCTGGTCGATTGCGCCGGATGCAAGCTTGCCTTTGAGGGTGCCACTGATCGTCATGTGGTAGATCATGCCCATGAATTCAGGCGGTGCGATTTGGTGTTCGCGAATAGCTTGGGTAATTGCATTGATGCGATCTGCCGGGACACCTCGTCTTTGAAGGGCCTCAGCTGCGGCGAGCGCGCCATCGAGGTGGTGCGTGGCGAAGTTCCCTTTAGTTAAAGCTGTGTCAGTGAACTTTGCTGAATCGGAGAACATGGACGCAATCAATGCGTTCTCTGTTTCGATTCCTGTTAGCTTGTTGGCTTGTGCCGATTCGATGACTTTAGCAAGTTCGCCTTGTGTATGGATCCAGTTGACCTCCTGGTCGGGCAGCATTTTTCCGTCGGGAGTGCGGTAGCTCGCATAATGCTCACGGACGTCAGCTAGGAGGTCGAGCACCCGATTCTTTTGTTCGGGGCTCATGTTCGGATCCGCCATCAACTTTTCATAGGCACTCAGAGGCTTGCCGTCAGTTCCTTTTGCAGTAGCTGAGGCTTTTACTTCTTTTAGGTCATGTATTACAGCTTCACGTGCTTTTGCTCGCTCTGCTTCATTTAGATGCTTGAACTTCTCTTGAATGAACTCTTTCCGCCCCGTGTCGGAAGGTCGCCCATCCGGCGTATCGAGTCGGGTAACTTTTGGAATCTCATCGAGCTTCTTGCCAGCTGCAGTATCACTTTCTGTGGCGCCTCGTTGCCGTGTGGCATCGTCCTGCTTAAGAGGCTTCTCTGCTGGACGTTCGCCTTGTTGAACTGGACGAGCAGTGTCACCGCCTTCTTTCGCACCTTCTCTCTTGACCTGTGGCTTGACCGTGTTGAGATCTTGGACTACTTTATCCCCATCCTTGAAGCGATATTTCTGTCCGTTTGCTACTTCTGTAGTGCTGCCGTCTGCGTGACGAATGATTGTTCCTTCGCCGGCAAATAACCCGTTGCTATCCTTCCCGAGTAGTGCGCGGGCTCCCTTGAACGATGCCGCCGTGCCCTTAAATGCGAAATGGAAAACGGTGACACCGCCGAGTCCGGCGACTGCACTTCCTGCGGCTCTATCCCACAACGTTTTGAAATCTTCTAGTCCGACTACGGTCGCGGCGACTTCGGCACCGACACTGCCTGTGGTGGCAGCTGCCACGTTGAGAAGGTACTCTTCACCTCCGGTGATTAACTTGTTCCGAATACCGGTTACAACTTGTTCTTTTACTTCGTTTCGAATGGCTTGTTCAAAGATCGCCCTTTCTGCAGGCGCCGCTCCATCCTTTAACACCGCTGCGGAAACTCTTTGGACGATTGCCTCCGACTCCTTTCCTCCGATCATCGCGGCTTGCCTGCTCAACGTGACAAGTTCTTTGGCAATCAATTGCTGTGTGGCCTCGGTGCTGCCTTTGAATAGTGAACCGGCAACGCCGACTTGAGCCATTTTTGCAACTACATTTTCGCTCGACTTTAGGGCTACCCCGGCGCCCAGTTTTGTCAACCCATTAAAACCCAGCTGTTGGGGTCCGATGAAACCCAATTCCGCTGCCACGAAACCTTTGAAAGCTTGGCGGAAAACGTTTTCAGCACTGTCATTGAAGTCTGTGCCTTGCAGGGCTTTCATAGCGGCAACTCTGAACCCGGCGCCACCTACGCCGATTGCTCCAAGCAACGCCAGGCTGGTGCCACCAGTAAAAATTGCGCCACCGATGGCGGTGACAGTTATCGCAGCGTCAACGAGTGTTTCCGCGAAGGCACCTTTGGATTCGACATAGTTCTTCAGCGCGCTTTGATAATTTGCAACTGCGTCGTTGAATGCTTTCTTTTGTTCAGGTGTTAGTTTCTCGATTTCGTTTGCATGCTCTTTGACAAACTTGTCGAGCTTCGCTTGAGCCTCATCCGCTCCGAGTTTACTTTTATCCCACATTTTGCTCATCAAAGCGTCGGCCGGGCTGCTATGCTTATCCCGTTCTTCGCGTGCATTGAGAACAACCTGGCGAACATGCGTTTCTGTCGGCGCCAGTAATTCGCGGAAGCGGAATTTTTCCTGTGCTGGGACTTTGTCTATGACGTCAGTGCTGATCAGTGTCTTGTATTTTGTGAAATACTCATTTGCAAGATCTTGTCTTTGCTCTGGGGTCATTTTCATGAGCACGTCTTTGAGTTCTTCTGGCGTCTTTTGCTTGCCCTGAACGAATGCGCGGAATTGATCTGCCTCAGTAAGCTTTCCTTGTTTTAGCGCAAATGCTAGAATCTCGCGGTCTTCCTTTGTGCCAAGGACAGCATCTTGGAAGCGTTTTGTTTCTTTGTCCGGATTAGGATTTAGCAGCCTTGCTTTATCTTGTTCCGATGCGTTAAGAATGTCGTTGAAGCGTGCTGCCTGATCGTTCCGATTCAAATCTGCTTTTAATTCAAGTGGCATTGTTCCAGTCTTGAACAACTGCTGTGCGAACTCGTTCTGTCTTCCTGGAATTGTAGTGTAGGAAAATTCAGAAGCTATCACCTGATCCCCATAGCCTGCCCTTTCGACAACAGTATTGAGGGCATCGCGTAATCGTCCAATTGCTTTGCTGTCGGCATCATTTAGTGGTTGCTTTAGAAGAGCAGGATTCTCTTTTATCGCAGTCTCGATCGCCTTAACCGTAGCTGACGGATTCTCTCCTTTCAGAGAGCTGAGCAATGCTTTGTCAACTCCATCAGGCTTTTTGCCTTCGGCCATTTCTTTGAGTAGTCGCTGGGCGGCAAAACGTTCTGCAGAGGCCGGATGCGTGTTAGCTTCAACTGCTTTGTTGAGGCGTTCCTGAATTACGCCTTTATTGTCTTTATAGTCCTGACGCTCCGACTCAGTCATGGTGAAGATTCGCTCAAGGCGGGCGCCGGGACTTGTCTTGTTGTCTTGATAGGTTTGATCGGCGGGGCGCCGTCCGAGTACTTGCGATTTCTCATAGGACTCGGCTGTAAGTTTCTCTCTTACCATCGCGATCAAGGTTGAGGAATCCTGCCCGCTTGCGAAGGTATCTAGAGCTTTCTGAAATTTTCTAAGTTCGGGATCGGGATTAGCTTTGAACTTTGTCCAATCTTCCTTGCTCATATTCTCAACGGAGGAGAATAGCTTATCGCGATCTGTATTCTTGCCGAAGCCCAGGAAATTAGCCTCTTTATGTGATTCGAGAGCCTGTGCGATCACGGACTCCGATTTCATCAGTTTGTTTTCCCAGATCGCGACCTCTCGAGGGCTGCCTGCAGCCACCAGACCTGCATGCATCTTCTTGTAAAAGTCGAGCGATTTGCGCTCTTCTTCGTTTGTTGGTTGCGTGTTCTTGTCGGAGAGTTCTTTTCCTTTTGTGAATCGCTGACGATCAATGTCGCTGGCTTGATGCGTGACAAGACGAGTGATTTCGTCTCTGTTGGTGTGATACCAATGGTTGTTGCCTTCGACCAGATAAGCCAGGTTGCCTGCACCCTGATCGGCGTAGGATTGCGCCATTGCTTTGTCATCACCAGAAAAGGCTTTGTTGATTTGCTGGTACCCGCCGTTTCGCTCAAATTGTTTTCGCGCCTCGGTAGGCGCGACTTGCATCGCATCTTTGAAGATGTCTATGTTTCTCGAATTGAGACCAATTTGCGCGAGCTTAAGTGAATTCTGCACTGACTCGGGATCGTTTCCGGTGCGCTTATCTATGCCTTTGAACAGGATTTGAAGCGCGTCCTTTGACGCTTGTGACAGCTTCGGATCCGAGAGCAGCTTTTTCTCCAAATCGATCGGACGACCATCTTTGTCTTTGTAATTTGCTGCGTAAGTTTCCTTCAGTTCCTTGATTTGACTTGAGGTCAGTGCTCCGATCGATTTTCGAATATCCGCTTCAGCATTGTTTCGGTGAATGTTATCTTGCGCGTCCTGGTATTTGTTGATGAGTTCCATTCCGGGGTTGACTCTTCCAAGCACCCAATTGATTGCTCCCGAACGCGAATCTTGCCTGGCGGCTGCTTGCTCCAGTTTGTTCAGCGCAAGGTGCACTTGTCCTGTCTCATCGGACTTATTGTCTTTTCGATTGAGTATTGATTCCAGTTTCAAGAAATCTTCGGAGCTGGCACCCAGCTTTTCTTTCAGGTCGCCCCGCAGCGTGTGACCGGGATTGTTTTTTGCGTAGAGATCTTCGACTCGCTTGCGATCTGCGGCATTCATTGGTTCTAGTATGTTGCGCACTTTCTCGGGATCAGGCTTGCTCCATCCCCAGCCCCACATTGCACGATTGAACGTCGCTTCTTGAATGTCATCTGCAGCTTTTCGAACCGCTGCCGGATTCAGCTGTTTTGGCTCTTTCTTTTCGGTGATCTCTACTTTGCCGAGCAAAGGCACAACATCACCTTTTGGCTTGGCGCCGGCTGATTGCAACGCCTGTGCATCACCAGGCTTGGTTGCTTGATTGCTGAGATTCTTAGCACTTTCAGCAGTCGAAGTGGATTTTTCGCGTTCCGATTTGCTATCGGACGCTTTCTTATCCGCTTCACTCCCAGCACTAGCCGGAGTCGCGGATTTTTCCTTCTCCGTGACAGTCGCTTTCTCTACAGCCATAAAAATTTTAAGAGCCGGAATCTACTAGCTCTTAATGCCCGAAACTCCCTGTTTTCAAACCCGTTGCTCCCTAGGGGGCATCCCCGCCCGTCTATGGCGGACTTCGGGCACCGGGGGGAAAACTGGGTTGCGTTATTAAATCTGAGCTTTACGTAGATTCCCCAGTTTTACACCGGAGCTTTTGGGTACGTCTGAATTTGGCTTTCTGGGTACAGATCGGCAGCTGTTTCAAGCTGTTGGGGCTCAAAAAATCGCCGATCATAAGCGCGGAAGTTCAGCAGCTGAACATTTGCTGTTTAGAAGTCCTTGGTATCAAGTTATTAGCTCTTTTCCATGTAGGAATTTCCTAACTCTAGAGAATGCTTGTTCAAGCGTTTGATTTAGTTGTTCTGCCTCTGCCCAGTTTTCTTCTTCACCTGCACGCTCAAGTTCACGACAGATTCGCGCCATTTCTCGTGCATTAACTGCGTAGCTTGAACCTTTTATCTCATGAGCCAAGATCCGAACTACAACCATGTCTCGATTGGCGATTGCCGATTTTAGTCCGGTCAGCAATGTTTCTGTCACGGTCAAGAACAGCTGCAGAACTTCCTCAAGCTGCTGAACCCCATATAGCAAATCGAGATAAATCCGATTAATCGGTTCATCCTGGTTACTGCTCTCTAAGCGGGCTATCTCTTCTGAGACAGTTGCGGAAATTTGGTGAATCGATTTGAAAGCCACGGACCAGAATGCAAGCTTTCGTCGTAAGAGTTCTTTGCTTATTGGTTTCACGATATGATCATTCATGCCTGAACGTATGCAGCGCTCTAAACAGCGGTCTTTGTCCATGGCTGTACATGCAATGATCGGCGTGTACTTGTTCTGGTCAAATTCTTGTTTGCGAATTTCAAATGCTGCCTGAAAACCGTCTACTTCCGGCATCATGCAATCCATTAGAATTAGCCTGTAAGTGTTCTTAGCAGCAGCCTCAATAGCCTCCGCTCCATTTTTGGCGCAGTCAAAAGGCACATCTAGACTATCTAGCAGCAGCCCCAATACTTTCCGGTTAACCGGATGGTCTTCAGCTATAAGAACCGATAAGTTCTTCCGAGACATGAGTCACCCTCCTCCTGACGGAAATCGGAGGTTCCCGCCTTAGCTATGACCAGATAAGCTAGGTTTTAGTTCCCGTGTGCAGGGCGCACGGGCTAGCAAATTACTCTGAAGAGACAGGACTTGGTATGAAAGAAGCAAAACGGATGAGTGATCCTAAGAATGAGGCTCGCTCACATGCCGCTTTTCACAAAGGCACGTGTTTTGAGTTCGCTGGTAGTGCCGGCGAAGTTGATTCCTGCGAATGTACTGCTAATGCAATATACGAGGTTTCGTCTGCACTCTTAGAGCGAACTGGCTTGTTCGGGAAAAACTCAAGAGTATTATGGCATGAATGACAATGTGGAGCATCTGGCTTAATGCTTTGCTGCAATTTTGGCTGCTTCGTTTATGTATGAAACGATGTCTTTTTTCTCTTTGGAAAGATAGTTTCTCCAGCTTGGCAGAAGTAGCTCTCTTCCATTAGCCAAAAATTCGTGCCCAACAAGCGGCGGATAGCTTCCCTTGTTTAGCCGGATCCTCAGTTCGTTGTCTGTGGCCAGTTCAATTGCAGCATGTGCAACATCTATTTCTTTTTTTCCTGCGTACTTTGGTGGGAGATGGTGATGCAGGGTTTCGTGCCACAGGTAAACAGTATTTTGATTTGCAAAACTCTCGGGACGAACTGAGTGATCCGTGAAGAGAATATTGCCATAACGGCTGGTGCCCTGAGCAATGGCAGGATGCGTTATAACAACATCAATGTTGCGATCGAAAGTGATACCAGTATTCTCTTGCATAATTTCATTTGTTTTTGAATAATT
Organism: Candidatus Obscuribacterales bacterium; assembly: GCA_019747875.1. Classification (GTDB taxonomy): domain Bacteria; phylum Cyanobacteriota; class Vampirovibrionia; order Obscuribacterales; family Obscuribacteraceae; genus JAIEPM01. Next base: position 4,591 of record JAIEQI010000219.1, on the reverse strand, counting down.
TTGATGCCATTCCTTTTTGACCTTCGCTAGTGCTTTCTCTGTGTCTAACAGCAGCAGACGGAAGCTGGGATCAGCTTTCATTTGCTGCACTAAACGAGATGATCGTTCTGATATGGCGGACCCATTTTCGATTGGACGTTTTTGCAGAATTTTCAGGTGAAGATCATTGTCCTTCAGGTAATTGAAAGCCGGCTTATCGAGATTCCAAGCTCGATTCTGGAAGCTCGTCACTTGTTCTCGCATGGGAACATCAAGAATTCTCCTGCTTGGTGCTGTTAACGTTGAATAGACTAAATAATCCGGATCGATTCGAAAAGAAAGGTGAGATTGCGGATTCTTTCCATGATCCGATGGTGTTTTTGAATAGTAATTTGGAATACGCTCCGACCGTGACTTGAACAGGTGTTTTGAAACTAGGGATGATGCCCACCCTGCCGATGCAATACCTAGAACATAATCCGGGAGCACTGCACCAATCTGGTCAGCTATGACATTTCGTTTGTTACTTTGTATTGTTTCGCTATTGTTGCCTGCATTTTGATCTGAGTAGACAGAGACCGTTGTCTTTAATCTATTGGAGATGTCGATTAGTCCTGCTGCGCCTAGACCAAATGCACCATACTTTGCTGCTCTGGCTATTTTTCCGCCCTCGTGCATGGCCCAAGTAAAGGAGGCTCCAAGGGCAATTCCGCCACTTATTTCGAGCGCAGTAAGTAATGGCGATTGATAGGCTAGTTCGAGCCTGCGGGTGCTTCCCTGAATAACGCCATCCCTTACGAGACGCAGTTCTCTGGAAGAATTGCAAAGCAAGGCGCAATGAGGCTCTGCAAGTAGAGCCATTTCAGAGGGTGAAAAAGTAGTACTCGTCTCGGTGGATCGAGGCTTACCCTGAAAGCCGTCCATATTTCACCAAAGCGCTATCAAGCAAATAGTAGCTAGGACAGGAGATTTATGCTTTGGTAGTTTTACGCATTCAAAAAGATATTGCGGGGATTAGCAGTCTGCAACTGTGGTGATTGACAATTCTATAGAGATGGACGAGACATAATGACTTGAACATTACTAGAGAAAAAGCTGTTATCACAGGATTCAAGTTATGTGAATCCTCCAGGTCAAGACTGTGCTGAGTGCCTGGAGAGAAGCCCTTCACGGAGTGCTTTCACAGCGGCTTGCGTTCTGTCCGAGACAACAAGCTTGTCCATGATATGGCGCACATGGGTTTTCACCGTCTCTAGACTAAGAATGAGTTTGTTTGCAATTTCCTGGTTTGATAAACCTTCGACAATAAGCCCGAGCACTTCGAGTTCGCGGTTCGACAAAGCTAATTTGCCGATTCTTGGAGGACTGGCAGCTTTGGCTCTATCGCTGCGGTAAGCCGCCTGTAAAACGCGTGGCTATGCGTGGATGAAGCCAAGCCGCGCCGGTTGATACAGTGCGAATTGCCATTGCTATTTGATCACCCGAAGCTTCCTTAAGGCAGTAACCATCGGCACCTGCGGACAGAGCTGCAAAGATGTCGTTGTCATACGCGTGTTTCAGGCACCTGAACTTTAAATTGTCGCGCCGCCTCAATGCCGTCCATGCTGGCTTTTTCAGAGCAACCTTCCTGCAGGAACGAGGCGTAGGAACCTGAAAAAGCGATCCTTGAGTCTAACTATCGGCCCATAAATAAATGCACTCCATATTCTTATGTACGTCAGAATCGTTTTGCTTTCCCGCCTACGGGCATGGTTGCATCAAAATTAGCTTGCTCTTCTAGTTTGGAATTAGCATCTGTGGCTTTCTCTTTGTTCTGCGGTTTATCCGGGGCGGGATTGCGCTCTGTTTGTCCCTCTAGCCTGTTGCTTTCCCCACGATCTTTGTACTCGTTTTTGTTGGCTTCCGCGTAAGCGCCATTAGAGCTATTTCCTTCAGTCTTAGCTGCGCTTCCTTCTCGTTCATTTGGACCTTGTCCCGGTAACTCTGGTATTTGTGAACCCATATCTATGTAAAAATCATTGTTGAATTGGCTCGGCAGCCCTCCGCGAGAAGACATCATTTCTTCAATTCGAGAATTTGACGATGGATCATTTGATATCTCACTTCTGAAGCTGTCAGCACTTGCACCACCAGAGTCTCTCGATTCGCGTACGCTATCGTTTGTTTCATTGCCATTCTCAGACGACGCCATATGTTTTTCTCTCCGTTATAAATACACCCGTTAAGCCGCGCAAATTAGCGAGCAACAGGTGGCGGGTTTTGTTAAATCAGAGCAATCGTTTCGCCAATTTCGAAACTTGTCTCAACATAGTAATGCGAAGATGCTGAGATGTCAAGACTGGAATGCCTTGATTTTACTGGCTTTTCCTCACGTTCGACTCACGCCGAACTCACGTCAAACTCACGCGAACAATTGTGATTACTCTTGACCTTCACCCGGCGTTCTCTGCTCGTACTCGACTTCAACCTTTCTCGCCAAAGCAGGAAGCCTCACGACACATAAAGGCATTTGCTATGAAAGCGAGCTCTTACGAAGCACCAATCTGGCTTCGTGAATCGAGTTGGATCGGCGCGTCTAAATGTAATTTGATAGGTGTTCCGGATGGAACGTTTACGTTCTTTCCTTTACGCAGCAATAGGCTGTCAGCCAATCCAACGCCACCGCCGATTGCTGCTCCTGACCACGCACCCCGTCCCGCTCCGCGAGCAGCTCCGCTGCCGTAGGTCGGCTGGTAGCCCATTGGCATCATCATTCCGTGTCCATACGGCGCATATACAGGGTTGTAAGAAACGTTAGTTCGTCCGCGTCCTGCGATCGCACCAACAGCAGTGCCAAGGGCCGCGCCGGCACCCGCACCAATAGCGGTGCGCAACGCGGCCTGTCCTACTTTTGTACCCATGCCTTCGCCGGCAAAGGAATTGCTATCCGTACCAGTTTGATGATACTTGCCCAAATCGCCGGATATGGTTGCTGCTATTGGAACAGATAAACCATTTGGCGTTCTCAAACGATTAAACTTTACTGTCAGTCGGCCTGCTCGGCCTAGAAAGCCTCCAGCCTTTGCCGTTTCAACTTGTCCTTCTAGCGTCGTGCCTGCGGGCAAATAACCGTTACCTAGTTGGATTGGTTGATTCATTACAGCCGAAACAAGGTCGCCAGGTCTTGCAGCTTCAGTAGAAATAGCGGTCTGCAATTGAGCATCCAACATCATTCCCGCTGGTACATAGGCTGAGAAAGAAGAAACCTGGTTCGGATAGCTCGGTGACGTGTTGCCGTAGGTGCTACCGTAGGACTGCGCGAAGGCAGAAATCGGCATAAGGAAAATAGCTGCTGCACTGGCTGTTGAAGCCAAACAGGAAACTAGGTGCTTGTTCATGATCGCCTCTTGGAAATAGGAAAGGGAAACTCCTTTTTGTTTCCCGGTAGCCCAACCGACGACGGCGGTTCAAATGTGTTCCGGAGAGTGCCTTATTGGATTTTAAAAAAGTTGAGCTAATCGCTATGTAATCAATTAGCTTCGAATCTTGACTTGTTTTTACGCCTGTGATCAGATAAAAAAGCGGAGGGTAATTGCTCACCCTCCGCAATGCGGGCCAATGAAGAGTATATTGTTACGCCACTTTTCGAGCGATCTATTTAGCTCCCTAGATTGAGGAGCATATTCAATGATTTGCGCATGTGTGCTTCTTTGTTATTTACGACTGCGATGCCGCTGCGCGAGACATGCTGCCAAACACCATCGTCTGCGTTTTGTTCGATGTGAAATAATTGCGCGCGTGCATCTGAGAAATCACCAAGAGCACATAGGTTCATTGCATAAAAGTACCTGGCCGTCCAGTTAAGAGGATAGAGCTGGCAAATCCATTTGAAGATTTCCTGTGCAACTAAGAAATCTTTGGAGGCATACGCTTGGATTGCTTTATCCAATAGTTTTTGCGCATCGCTTTGTTTTTTCATGAGACTGGACCCCTGTGCAGTATCTGAATTTCTTTCTAGAACGGATGGAAAGCATCGGGTGTAGCAGTTGGAGGGCAACTCGCGTTTTACTTTCATGTTGCCATAATAGGTTTGCAGGATGAACTGGGAGTGAACTGTCCGTGAACTCTGGATGAAAAGATGATGATCGTAGAAGCCCTGTAGCAGTCATTCGGCGGATGTCATATCAGTAAATCGACTACCAGCATTCATCCTTTAGTCTTGATCGGAAGCAATGAGACTTTGAGTTACAAGACGGAGAACGGAGCTATAGTCTGCCGGTTCGCCATTAGCACGCAGCACACGATAGGCCTTTCGAAAAATCATTTGGACAGCTTACCTGTGAAAATTCGTCCGGTGAGCCGCCAAGCCCAACCCGTAGGTTGTTTGTGTTTGATAGGTTTTTCAGTTTGGGCAGTTTTCTGCGGATTATTCGTCGAAAATTTCTCTCGGCTTCCATTTCGATTTTCAAAACCTCTTCGAGTTCCACTTTCTTCGCTATTCTATGGCGTCAAGGTGGGGGACTTGTGAAGGCATATATATCGGCGCTCCTGGGGGAACAAGTTGCTTGAGAGTCTATAACAGCGGACAGGATGTCCGCTGCCCATACTTATGGGCGGACGGGACGTCCGCGCT
>JAIEQI010000187.1 GCA_019747875.1 Candidatus Obscuribacterales bacterium | reverse complement strand
CTGGAGAAGCGGATCTGGAGAAGCGGATCTGGAGAAGCGGATCTGGAGAAGCGGATCTGGAGAAGCGGATCTGGAGAGGCGGATCGGGAGAAGCAGAGCGGGAGAAGCGGATCGAGAGAAGCGGATCGGCAGAATCGGATCGGCAGAGGCGGATCGGGGGAACGGATCTGGAGACGCGGATCTGGAGAAGCAGAGCCGGAGAAGCGGATCGGGCGCGCCCTCCTAGAGGCGATTGAATCATCGCGCAGAAACATGAACCATCACTGAATTACTGGTGGCACGTATTCGACTGTTAATCCGAGAAGCCAGAGCATGAGCAACACCACCGGTGTATGGAAAATCAACTGCAGGATCGAGAAACCTGCAAGGTCACGCGCCTTCACCCCGATCATCCCAAGCAGTGGCAACATCCAAAAAGGATTTACGAAATTGGGCAGAGCTTCTGCCGCGTTATAGCATTGCACAATCCATCCAAGATTCACCTTCAGCTCATTGGCTGCCTCAAGCAAGTACGGTGCCTCCACAATCCATTTACCGCCACCGCTAGGAAGAAACAGTCCAAGTATTGCTGAGTATGCTCCAACGATCACCGGAAATGTTTCTCGCGTGCTAATCGAAATGAAAAACTTTGCCAGTATCTCTGTTAAGCCCGCCCCCATGATTATGCCGAATATTCCTGCATATAGCGGGAATTGCAAAAGCACTCCGCCCGTCATCGGGACCGATTGTGATGCTGCCTTCAAAAATGATCGCGGTGTCCAGTGAAGGAACATCCCGAGAAATAAAAAGAAGAAGTTGTAAATGTTCAGGTCCGTTGCTGCCAATCCGCCTTGCGTTCGAATGGTATCAATCAGATATATGACTCCTAGCGCTCCAATGCCAAGCGTCAAGATCGGGCTGAACTCCAGCCATTCGCCGGGCGTTTTTGCCTTCTCTGTCGCAGCTGTGGAGCCGTCGTCATCCTTATATATAATTCCAGCGTCGGCTGTGGTCTTAGCCTGTTGTGCTGTCGGGCAAGACGCATAGCAAATCCACATCGTGAGTAGTGTCAGCACTGCGATCATCACAAGATTCTGCCAGGTCAAAAGTGTTTCTTGCAGCGGGATTATCCCGCTGATTTGGTAAAGTCCAGGTGGTATCGAAGACTTTGTGTTCATCAGCAATGCTGCCGATGACGAGGCGCCCAGTGCCCAAATGCTGCCCAATCCGACGAAAGACGCCGCTCCCATCGCACGATAGTCAATCCCCTCGATCCGTTTGTTAATCTCCCGACTTAGCATGCCACCAATAATGAGGCTCAACCCCCAGCTGATCAGTGATGCCATCAAGCATATGAATGCTACATATACTACGGCGATGCGGGGAGATTTTGGCACGGAAGCCAGTTTCACGATCAATTTGCGCACAGGCGGCGCGACCGCGACAACGTATCCGGTGATAACCACAAATGCCATCTGCATTGTGAAAGGAATAAGAGACCAAAAAGATTTTCCGAAGTCAACTCCAATTTCTGCGGGCGATCTACCGACACAAAACGCACCAATGGATACTGCAACCACAGCTAGTGCCGCGAAAATATATGCATCCGGAAACCACGTTTCACACCAGTCTGCCAGTCTCGCTCCGATTATTGAGAGGCTGAAGGCGTTTTGGGTCTTGGGCATTGGTTCTTGCATAATCTTGCCGTAATTGAGGGGATTTAGTAGAGGCGTATGTTCTATCTATCAGTTGACTGTGAATTTGAATGTGAATTTTGAACTTCTGACATTGGGCTAAGCTCTTCTTTTCTAGAAGGATCCGTTGAGATTGAGAGCATTGTCTCTGAGTTTGAAATTGATATTCATTACGTCGCGGAAAAAGCTCCGTTCCCTGTTGGAATTGTTGATCGACTTTCACCACACAAGGATAATCGAAAATGCCAGTTAAATTTACTCTGATTTATCGGTAAAACTCGAAGAGAAATTGTAAGCAAGCGACGAGCGCTAGATGTCCTGGAATGTAGATGCAGTAAGCCTCTGGGGCGACTGGCGGTCATTGGGAAGGCAACTGTAGTAGCAGTCTTCTTGGCATGCACCAAGAGTGGTGTCTCGATCTTCTGATGAGGATCTCGGCGAATTTGATCTACGTGGTTTCACTTGTGGTGGCGAGTCCAAAAAAAATGTTTGTGCATTTTGCAAGTAGCAGCTATTATATCGGGCAGAAAAGGAGCTTGCCTGTGGAAAGCCAGAACGCAAAATCAATCGTCGATATCCACGCCCTTCATGAGGAGTCACTCGACCTAACTGGACTCGATGATCTCTTTCAGTGGGCATCAGAAATGGTGGCAGAGGGACTTGATGTTAAAGCGCGAAAAGCGCGCGATCAAAAAGTCAAACGCCAGGTTCTGAGCATTATCCATCGCAGTGCCGAAATGCAAGCGAAAACCAAATACACAGACGAGTTGTCATACCTGCACCGCCGAGTTATAGCCTTGCAAAGTGCTCTCTCTGAAAAGAGTGATGAAGTTTGCAACCTCAAACAATTGGTCATGGCGCAGTACATAAATTTGCAACGCATTCCTGAATTGGAAGAGAAGCTTGTTCAGCTTGAAGCCTCTGCCAAGAAGGAAAACGAGATTGAAGAGGAACGCAAGCATCTGATGAATGCGCTTGCAAAGTTGAAAACAGAAAGAGATCTTCTTGACGAGCTGTTGACAGCAAATGAATCCGAAAATGTCCGCCTGGCAGACCTTTTACGGGAGTCCCGCGAAGAGTCCGAGAAGCTCAAGAACCGTCGCTGGTGGCACTTCTTGACCGCATTGTGGTCCAAGAACTGAAAAACTCCGATAATGTCCTGTATCATTAGGTCTAGGTCGGAGGGTCCCGAGCTGGCGCCTGAATTCGACATTATGCTGACCGGTGAGTGATGAGCGACGAAGATCCGAGCATTTCTGCTCCTGAACTAGATATCGATGAGATGAGAAAGCTTGCCGATGAGGGCGAAGCGGACGCACAGATTTTGCTCGCCAGGCATTATCTAAGTGATAATCCGGAAACCAGAGATGAAATTGAAGCCGCGAAGCTCCTGGCGGAGGCTTGCAAGCAGCAGCATTATCTGGCGCAATACGAGCTTGCCGTGCTCCTCTCCGAAGGGCAACAGATTTCGCACAACTATTCACGCGCTGCCGATCTCTATCAAAAGGCGGCGGATCAGGGCATGCCAGAGGCATACTTTTCTCTTGGCATTATGTACTTGCTTGGAAAAGGTCGTAGAAAGAATGCCAAGCTGGGTCTGGAAATGGTCCGTAAAGCCAGCAAATACGGAGTTCCTGAGGCTGAATACACTCTTGGTGTGATGTATCGAGATGGTATTGAAGTCAAACAGAATTTAGCTCGCTCATTCGAGTGGATGGAAAAAGCTGCATTGAGCGGCCACGTCGACGCGCAGGTCAACCTGAGTCTTTACTTCGCCAATGGCGTCGGCACGACAACTGACATGCATCTGGCGCGCGAGTGGGCAGAGGAAGCCGCAAAGAGCGAGCATCCTGATGCGTTGAACGCGCTTGCAGAGTTGCTTTTGCAGGACAACCCGCAAGAGGCCGTGCGACTGATGACAATCGCTGCGGAGTCGGGAAATGTCGATTCCATGGCGTCCCTCGGTGTCATCTACTACGAAGGGCTGGGTGTCGCGCGCGATGTGCAAGAGGCGATGAAGTGGTGGCGGATGGCTGCCGAATACGACGATGATGAGTCGCAATATCGCCTCGCTTGTTTGTATTCTGACGATGAGGAAGTGCCGGAAGACCAATCGTTAGCATCGAGATGGTTTCAGAAAGCCGCTGAGCAAGGTCATATGGACGCTCAGTATAATCTTGCGATGATGTATGAACTCGGAGAGGCATTGCCCGAAAGCCACACCATTGCAGCTCGCTGGTACGAGCGCGCCGCTGCCCAAGGGCACCCGATGGCTCAGGCAAAAATAGGCGAGTACTATCTGAACGGCATCGCAGTTCCGAAAAATTACAAGAAAGCCTCGGATTATTTCGCGGCTGCCGCTGCACAAAACATGGGCCGCGCCATTTTTATGATCGGCTACATGTATGAGCTTGGACTTGGTCGCAAGAGCAATTTGCGCAAAGCCGCCGAATACTATCAGCAAGCCTGTGAGTTTTTGGAAGAGGAAGCGTTCTTGCGTTTGGGCTTGCTGTGCATAAACGGTTTAGGAGTCGAGCAAGATCTAACCGTTGGTGCCGAGCTTTTGCACCGGGCAGCAGATCAGGGCAACGCGCTTGCGCAGTTCCATTATGGAAGTCTGCTGGAATTCGGAACCGGCATTCAGCAAGATAAGGATGAGGCGATCAAGTATTTCCATAAGGCTGCTGAAATTGGATTGCCGGAAGCGCAATTCGCGCTGGGGCAAAAATATGTTTTTGGCGAAGGCGTGGCCAAGGATCTTGAACGGGGCTTGCAGTATGTGAATAGCGCTGCGGATCATGCCTATCCTCCGGCGCTTTGTTTGCTGGGCTGTTTGTACGTAGATGGCGATGATTTGGAGCAGAATTATCAGCAAGGTGCGAAGTATCATTTGATTGCTGCCGAAATGGATAACCCGGTGGCGCTCGGATTTATGGGTGTACATTTTGTCACCGGCTGCGGTGTTCCGCAGGATCTCGAACTTGCTGCCTACTGGTTTACTCGTGGAGCAAAGCTTGGCGATGCCCGTGCCCAGAACAATCTTGGTTACTTGTACAGCGAAGGTAAAGGCGTCAAAGAGAGCGCGAAACAGGCCTTGTTCTGGTATCAAAAGGCTGCGGAGCAGGATGATGCTGTCGGTCAATACAATCTAGGCAACGTTTATGAGCGCGGTTTGGGTGTGAAGGCTAGCCGTGCCAAGGCGATCAAATGGTATAAGCTGTCGGCTGAGCAAGGCTGTCAGGATGCGATTGATAGTTTGGCTCGTTTGGAAGAAGAATAGCTCCAGCGCCTGGCAAATTTTACACAACAAGCATTAGTCCGCTCCGTTCTGTGGTTTGCGAGCACTCTTCAGTTTGCCCTCAAAGCCGCGCTCTGTAGGTTCGTAGTAAACAGTCCCTTCGAGTTCTTCAGGCAGGCACTTCATATCAGTCTTCGCATTCGAATAGTTGTGCGCGTACTTATAGCCTTTTCCGTAGCCGACATCCTTCATCAATTTTGTAGGTGCATTACGCAAGTGGAATGGAACAGGATGCTGTAGAGAGTTCAATGCATCTGCTGCAGCGGCGTTATATGCCATATAAACAGCATTGGATTTGGGGCAGACGGACATGAGAACCACAATCTGAGCAAGAGCCAGTTTTCCTTCAGGCATGCCTATGAGATCCACAGCTTGCATCGCTGCGACTGCTTGCTCTAAAGCTTGCGGATGCGCAAGTCCGATATCTTCTGATGCAAAACGCACCAATCTTCGCGCGATGTACATCGGGTCTTCGCCCGCTTCCAGCATTCGTGCCAACCAATACAAGCTGGCATCAGCGTCAGAGTTGCGGATTGATTTATGCAATGCGGAAATAAGATTGTAGTGGTTCTCGCCTGTCTTGTCGTATTTCAGAATCGCCTGCTGTACTGCATCCTTGATGTCCGCATCGCTCGGCTCCGTGATCTTTCGCCGCTTCATTACAGATGCGAGCAACTCAAGACTGTTCAATGCCGTTCGCGCATCTCCCGATGCGTATGTAGATATGAGCTTCAATTGGTCGTCTGAAATCTTGAGTTCGAGCTCGCCTAGTCCACGTTCTCGGTTGTTAACCGCATTCCGCAAAATTTCTGCGACCTCATCGATAGTCAGCTCGCTCAGAATAAAAACCTTCAAGCGCGAGAGCAGTGCGGCGTTTAATTCAAATGATGGATTCTCCGTTGTCGCTCCAATGAGAATGATTGTGCCCGCTTCCAAATAGGGCAGGAATGCATCTTGCTGTGCCTTGTTGAAGCGATGAATTTCATCGACGAATAGCAATGTGCGTTGACCGGCAAAATTGAAGGCGGCTTCGGCTTCAGCCATTACGCCTTTAATTTCTTTGATACCGGAAGTCACTGCCGAAAAAGAAATCCATTTGCTATTGGTTTTCGTCGCGATAAGGCGCGCCATGGTGGTTTTGCCGACGCCCGGCGGTCCCCAAAGGATAAAGGAGAAGAGTTCGTCTGATTCAATCATCTCCCGTAAAAGCCCGTTGGACGAGAAAAGGCGCTCTTGCCCGACCAATTCGTCCAAATCGGTAGGTCTCATTCTTTCGGCAAGGGGCGCTGCGTTTGGTTTTGCTGTCATGACGATCTCAGGAAAACGAAGATGATCTTAGCAGGGATTAATCTCTTGCGTCCGCAAATTCTCTCCTTTTCCCGAGCCAAATTTTGCCAAAAAGGGGCAAGTATAGAAGAGTCGGGTGTATGGGGGCTATCATCAGGAAGCTGACCCCACAGAAAGGAGTTGCTGCTCTTAGAAGTTCCTTGAGATTCGAAATCGTAAGGTGCATAGCATGCACACACTTCGGATGGGTTCTTTTTCAGGCCTCAGCAGTATACAATGCGCCCCCAATAGTTGAAATTACTGACCTAGCATGTCGGAGAAGAAATGACAGTTGAACTCAATCCGCTGATTACGGTCAACTACAAAGACAGCCCATCAAAGCGTGGATTGCAGCTTATGGTGTTTTCGTCGCCTTTCTGGTTACTCTGGGCGCCAGCTGCAGTGCTTTGGTTGGGTGAGGCCGTTGTTGCTGGTGGGATCTTTTCCGATCTGGCTTTGTTGGGGCTCTGGCTGTTCTTCGTCGGTTTCACGTCATTGTGCGCTTTCACTTTGTTTGTTTGCATCCAGAACAAGTTTCTAATTACGCGAGAGGGCATTAAGTTTCCGCTACGCTGTCTCTTACAGGTTGGCTCCTCGCTCTATCGTCCTTGGAGCAAGTTGCAATCTGTGATGTTTGTGAACACAGATCGAGATCGACTTGCTCCGTCAAAGAACCCGAACGCGATCTTGATGCAATTCTCGGATTCAACTTTGCCGTTGGAGTTGGATGCATTTTCGAAACACGATCTTCAAAGTTTCATTCTTGCTCTGCAGTCATATGTTCCTGAAATTCCTATTGAGCCACCACTGGCGGAGGTGGAGCTGCAAATGGATACCAGTGCAAAAACCAGACAGGACGCAAGCTTCACCCAGATTTGGGAAGATGATATGTCTTCCCGCTTTGGCTCAACGGTATTCATTCCACTCGAGCCTGGTGAGAAGCTTCAGAATGGAAGACTGGAGGTTGTTGGTCAAATCGCATTTGGTGGTTTGTCAGCGATTTATCTTGCCAAAGGAAAGGATGGCCAGCTTTGCGTTATCAAGGAAGCTGTGGTTCCTGCAAATTCAGATAAGGAGTCTGCCGGCAAAGCGTTGGAAATGTTCCAGCGAGAGGCTCAACTTTTGATGACACTAAACAATCCACGAATTGCTCGTGTTTTAGACAATTTCGTTGAGAACAGGCGCCACTACATGTTGCTCGAATACATCGATGGAAAAGATCTGAGGCGCTACGTAAAAGAACGAGGACCGCAGAAAGAGGAGCTAGTGCTTCGCTGGGCGATCGAAGTTGCCGAAATTTTGGATTACTTACATAAGCTGTCTCCACCCATCGTCCACCGAGATCTCACACCAGATAATCTTGTTTTGGAACGTAATGGATGCATCGTCCTTATTGATTTTGGTGCGGCAAATCAATTCCTCGGAACCGCCACAGGAACGCTTGTTGGCAAACAGTCGTATATTTCCCCAGAGCAGTTTCGCGGATATTCGGAGCCTGCAAGCGACCTCTATGCATTAGGTGCCACCATGTTTCATTTATTGACAGGTCAGGACCCCGAGCCGCTTTCAGAGAGTCATCCCAAACAAACTAACAGCGACATCTCAGAAGAAGTCGACTCATTGGTTGCAAAATTAACTGCAATGGAAGTGGATGAACGCTTCCCTTCAGCGGAAACTACAATTGCGGTCATGAAGTCCCTCAACGATCGAAAAACACTAGCTGAGAAATGAGAAGAGGAAGTGAATTGATCAAGTTGGAAGAGGAAAGCGATTTCAATGTCAGGCAAGCAAAGCCTGGTCTTTTTTCGTGGATTTGTATCGTAGCTGCCGCGTACTCCTTCATTTCTGGAATCGGATATTGGACTGAAATGGTCAACAAGCTCAGCCCCGCTGGAATGGCGATGGTGGATGATGTTGATTCGGCACCTGTTCGTGTGATGAATCTTGTTAATGCCCTGTCCAACTTCAACGAAGTCGGGATTGTGTGTTTTGTGGTGGCATTTTTGGCTACGGCGTTTTTTCTAGGGCGGACGCATTTTCTGTCAACCAAGTATGCACACTCAAAAGCGTTTGCCATTATGTCGACCGTATTAGCCTACTTGGCTTTGCTGCCGCTTGTTATGCAGGTGCAAGATTTGACCGCAGGGCTTGTTGGTCACTTCTCTGACAATCTCAAGCAATTGTACTATTTTGCTGTGAGCACTTCGAAGCTTAACGTAAACGCGGGCAATTTGATTGTCAATCATGGTGGCTTAATTGCCTGTGATGTTTGTTTAGTTCTTCTTATAGCTTTTGCAATTAAGTGGTTGCTGTTCTCTCGACCTTTCGTAAACCGCTATGCGGAAGGGCTTGTCGTCGGCGTGAATCCATGGCGTGTTCTGTGGGGAGCGAAATTGATTCATTGGTCAGATATTCGCAAAGCGGCGATAAGGCGAAGCAAGAAAAACAAAGACGTGCTTGTTATACAAACGAAAAAATTCAAGTATGAATTTCCATGGGACATTATGGAAAAGGCGTTTGACCCGACTGAGTTTATGAATGAGTTGCGGTCGAAGTGTCCGGCTGAGGTTCTCGATGACAGCTTATCATTGCGGGAGGAGCTGAAGCACGATGCCAGCACTTATACGGAACTCTGGTTGAAGTACTTTTCTGCGTCTTCTGCTCGCGTTCGTTCGGGTCAGCTTTCGCCGGGTGACAAACTGCATGACAGTAAATACGAAATTGCAGGCGAGCTCGGTGCTGGGGGGCAAGGCACCGCCTACCTGGCTTCTATGGCAGATGAGCAAACGGGAAATGTACGCACAATTGTTCTGAAAGAATATATCCTACCTGTGCATCGCGGGGATTCGATTTTCCAGCAATCCATGCGCAAGTTGCAGCAGGAAGCAGAAATTCTTGAGAAAATTCGTCACCAGAATATTGTCCAGTTGATCGATACATTTGTCGAAGATCACCGGGGATATCTTGTGATGGAGTACGTTGAAGGGCGGACTTTGAAACAGCTGGTGCAGGATGAGGGCCGGCAGCCGGAGTCTTTTGTAATCGATATCGCCTTGCAGATTTGCGATATCCTCGAACATCTGCATTCTATGGAGCCGCTAATTATCCATCGCGATCTGACACCTGATAATTTGATTTTGCAGCCAGATGGAAGATTGAAGTTGGTCGATTTCAACGTCGCTCATAAACTCGAATCAGCTGCTACTGCCACCGTTGTTGGAAAGCATGCTTATTTGCCGCCGGAACAGTTCCGCGGCAAACCAACTGAGCAAAGCGATATATATGCGTTTGGTGGCACATTGTTTTTCCTTCTAACGGGGCATGATCCACCGCCACTTGCATCATCCCATCCACGCAAGGTAGTCGAATCAGTTAATGAGAAGTTGAACGACATCGTTGCAAAAGCTACTGCGCTTGACCTGGCAAAGAGATCATCATCGGCTAAGAAAATGCGGGAAGAACTATTGAAGCTTGATGGTGCCCGAGATGTTGCACGGAGGCAGAATCTGGATTTGGCGAAGGATGATCCGCACAAAAGCAATCCATCTATAGTGGCGGATTACGGGTTTGAGAATTTGGATAAAACGAATTTGCAGTCAAATATGAATGGCGAGTCTTCATCAATCACGGAATCGTCAGACGGAACATCCGATGAGACCGGCTCAGAGGCATTAACGATTACTCCCTCTCCGGCAGAAGCTGTTTCGATCCACCTAAAAGAAGAGGAAGCGATCGAGCGGTAGCTTTTAGGATTCTCGCCAGTCAGGATTTGTTATCGAAGTAAGGATATGATCCTGCCACTTGCCGTTGAGATAGAGGTAGTCTCTGGCATAACCTTCAACTGTAAATCCAAGGCGTTTTAAGATTTTTCCACTTGCCTCGTTCGTTGGAATGTAATTTGCCATCACCCTGTGCAACTTTAGATCGGTGAATGCAAATACTATTGCTTCGCGGAGAATCTCGGTCATATATCCGCGCTTTTCTTTCTCTTTTGCAAGGCCATAGCCTAGATAGCAAAACTGCGCCGCGCCGCGTAGAATGCCGCCAAAGCTAACTGTTCCAATAACCTCATTGTTATATTCTCTTGCGTTGTCGGGAACTGTTTCTGCGGTTCGACCTCCCCGTTTTTCAAAAAGAAAGAAGCGAGCTGATTTATCTTCGCGATATTCCTTCTTGTTTGTTTCTACCTGCTTCGTCCAGAATTCCTCGTTAAAAAAATCCGGGGGCCATTTTGGGCCGAATGGCATCAGGTGATCCTGGTTGTTTCGGTGATAGGCAATTGCAGATGCGCAGTCTTCGGCTTCTAGAAGGCGAAGAACAAGACGCTCGCTTTCTATGATTGGGCAT
Organism: Candidatus Obscuribacterales bacterium; assembly: GCA_019747875.1. Lineage (GTDB taxonomy): Bacteria > Cyanobacteriota > Vampirovibrionia > Obscuribacterales > Obscuribacteraceae > JAIEPM01. The sequence continues at coordinate 5,595 of JAIEQI010000187.1, read as the reverse complement.
TCTATGCGCGAAGAAAGTCCATTCATGAATAGTGTTGACTGCTTATCGAATGAAAATTGTAGGCAACAAACCTATAAGGAATGTCCCGATCATTATCCAAATAATGACTTTGTAGTGCTTTTGAAAAAACTCAATCATTTCGCCTGCTCCTGAAGCCAGTCGGACAGCGCTAGTGTCGACCATAGAGATATTTTACCACCACGCAAATCTTAACTGAAACTCACTGCGTCGTTTTCTTCACTCTCGAAGGCAATCGGCTCATCGCCATTTGCAGAACCTGCGTCGTCATCCTCAAATTGAATCTCTTCGGTGTCCTCTATTTTTGCAAGCTCATTCTCGTTGGCGATTCGCGATTCCTTTTGACCTCCTGGAGCTTCCAGATTTTGTTCGCCTTCAATTTCCTCTTGCGAGCCTGCCGGCGTCGTCTCTGGATGCAAATGCTGGAATATGGCAATTGCTGTTCTTTCTGGAATTCCTGGAACCGTCTTTATGTCCTCCAGGCTGGCTTTGCACAGGCGGTCGAAGCTGTTGAAGTAGAGTAATAGTTTCTTCCGACGGGCCTCACCAACTCCGGGCAGCTCATCGAATCCAGACATCAGAGAGCGTTTGGCCCTCAATTTCCTATGGAACGTGATCGCAAATCGGTGCGCCTCATCTCTCACTCTCTGCAACAAATGCAGCGCTTCGCTACGTCGCGGAAGAAGTATTGGATTTGAGCGCCCAGGCTTGTAAACCTCTTCTTGCTTCTTTGCCAGACCAATTATGTCTTGTCCTTCCACCGCTAGTTCTGCTAATGCTTCGCAAGCTGCGCCTAATTGTCCTTTTCCGCCGTCGATAATAACAAGGTCAGGAAAAGGTTTGCCCTCTTCCTTCAAGCGCTTGAAGCGGCGAGTCACAACTTCTTTCATTGAGGCAAAGTCATTCGGCTCACCTTCAACTGTCTTGATTTTGAATGTTCGATAGTCGGACTTCTTTGAAGTGGCTTGTTCAAAAACAACCATACTGGCTACGTTATCGGTACCCTGAATATTCGAAATATCGAAACACTCAATGCGTCTTGGCGGACGTCCTAGTTCGAGTTCTTCCTGCAATTTTGTAAGAAGCTCCATCACCTTTGCATTGGTGCCGTGTTCTTCCTTGAGCTGGTTTTCCAGGGCAAGACTTGCATTTTTCTTTGCCATCTCCAGCAGGCGCACTTTATCGCCGCGCGATGGAACTTGCAGTTTTACGCTTCGCTTCGTGCGTTGGCTTAGCAGTTGTCCCAATGTTTCCTCATCTTCTATTTGATACTGCAAGACAACATCATGCGGAAGCGAGATGTCTTCACTTTCGCTGTAGAACTGATCGATAAAAGATTGGTAGGCTTCTTCAGGTTTGGTTTTGTCTTGCAGCGGAAGATCAAAGGTTTCCGAACCTATTAGTTTCCCCTCTCGAACGCGCATAAGGCAGATCATGATCAGCTTCTCTGTGTGTGATTCCGCGATCAGGTCCATACTGACTTTGCTATCTTTGAAAAATACCTGCTGTTTCTCAAGCACCGTGCGTAGTGCCACGAGACGGTCGCGAATTTTGGCTGCTTCTTCATATCGAAGAGCTTCAGCAGCCAAGTCCATTTCTTCTTCCATCTTGCGCACAGCAACGCTTTGCGAGCCGGATAAAAATAGCTCGACTTGCTGCACCATGTGGTTATAGAAGTCTTCTTCAACCAATTTCTGGCATGGACCCATGCATAAGCCAATGTAATAGTTCATGCAAGGGCGGTCTTTGAAAAATGGTGTTCTGCGCTGTCTCATGGGAAAAACTTTGCGCAGTACGCGTACTGTTTCCCACATCATTCCAGTTTCGACGTAGGGCCCAAAGACCTTAGCCTTTGGATGCTCCTTCTTGTAGCGAACGGGGTCGCGCACCATGATCAGCCTGGGAAAAGGCTCATCGTAAGTTATGCAGAGCCATGGATACTTCTTGTCGTCTTTCAGGTGAACGTTGTAGCGAGGCATGTGCTTGCGCACCATGGTAGCTTCTAAGAGCAGTGCTTCCTTCTCGGAGTTCGTGACGACGATCTCTATGTCTTCTACGCGTGGCACAAGAACCGCCAGCTTCGGACGGTCTAACCATGTGGTTTGATTCCAATATGAGCGAACCCGCGAGCGTAGGCTCAGCCCTTTACCGATGTAAATGACTTCGTTGGCTTTGTCCTTGAAGATGTACACGCCGGGCTTATCTGGCAGGGACGAGAGCTTTTCTGTTATTCGGGTCGATGGTTCAGAGCTTTTCATGATTGTAGGTAGCTAAACTGTCGCCGTTGAGTGGCTTTCTAATTATATTACTGTGTCTATTCCCTCTTTTCCGTGCTCACGCATCGCGCCAGCGGGGATGATTCCATGATGTCGAGGAGCGCTAGAGTTCGGCAGTCAGACGCTGCTTCGTGGCGAATCTGAATCCACACTGTACACTTCTTGAATTCATCCAGATCACTGATTCTTGTTGCTGGGGCATTTGATAATCGGTTACAGTTTTAACTCTTTGTGATTGCCTTCGAAAGGCGGGACTCGATTCAGCTGGGAAACGTATGGAGCGCGGGCATCTTGCCTCCCCATATGCAAATTCTGCTATCTACGCCAAGCTTTAGGGAGACTCTACCGCTTGCGAAACTCCGAAATACGTAGCTGCAACGCGCTTCGCGCATATGGGCGGACGGGACGTCCGCGCTCCATACTAGCTGCAACGCGCTTCGCGCGATCAGATCTTTATTAATTGACGCTGACTTGTTCTGATCCTTTTGTGCTTTCTGTCTTGGCAGGTTTGCCTAAGCCGGGCATCGCTTTTTCAAGCGCGTTGACGAGATAGCTTGCTTCGGTAATTTTGAGATCTTTGAATTTTGTTTTGAGTGAATCTTCACACGGTGGGATAATCGCTTGCTTGAATCCAAGGCTCTGAGCCTCTCTCAATCGGCGTTCCAGGTTAACCACGGATCTAAGTTCGCCTGATAATCCAATCTCCCCTATGCAAACTAAGAGTGGATCGACAGAACGATCCATGCATGCGGTTGCTACTGCTACTGCAACGCCGAGATCGCCGCCGGGATCATTGCATTCCATTCCGCCTACGATGTTCACATATACATCTTGCTTGCCGAGCGGCAGCCCAACACGCTTCTCCAAAACTGCGAGGATCTGAAGTAAGCGCGACGAATCATAGCCGTTTGCTATTCGGCGCGGTGAAACCAAGCTACTTGCGCAAACAAGTGATTGCACTTCCAACAGCAGAGAACGGTGCCCTTCGCATGATGCAATCACCGCGGTTCCTGACGGAGAGCGCTCGCCAGGGCGCTTTTCGAGCCTTTCAGCTAAGAATATTGCACTTGGATTGGTGACTTCTGTTAGCCCGCTGTCCGCCATGCTGAAAATCGCCAGTTCCTGCGTGGAGCCATATCTGTTCTTTGCCGCACGAACAGTGCGAAGCTGCCGAGCCCGATCGCCTTCGAACTGAAGCACTACATCTACCATGTGTTCGAGAACTCGTGGACCGGCGATTGCTCCATCCTTAGTGACGTGTCCCACGATTACGGTACAGATACCTTGTGCTTTTGCAAGGTTAACGAGCGCACCGGCACTTTCTCTCACCTGGCTAACTGAACCCGGCGCGCTTTCCACTTCTGGATGATAAACGGCTTGAATGCTATCAATAATCGCAAATTGCGCCTTGGTCGCCTTTAATTGCTTTTGAATATTTGCGACATTCTGTTCACTGTCGATGTACATCGGTGTCTTGCCCAGTCCCAAGCGCTTAGCGCGAACCATGACTTGTCTGCTCGATTCCTCACCAGAGACATATAGGGTGTTTTGGCGTTCTGCCATCTGTGCCGCCAATTGAAGCAGAAGTGTTGACTTGCCGATACCAGGATCCCCAGCCAGAAGGATGACTGCGCCCGGCACAAGCCCTCCGCCAAGCACCTCATCTAGTGAATCGAAGCCGGTACTCAAGCGCTCTTCTGCTTGGGAATCGTCAAACTCGCTAAGAACAATCGGTCCTCCCGATTCCTCCTGGGTTTGAAAGGCTCCGCGCGCTCTCAAAGGCATGCTTTCTTGCAACTTACTCTGGTCGATTTCTTCGACAAAACTATTCCAAGACGCGCATTCGGTACATTTGCCCATAGCTTTCGAAGTTTGAAATCCGCAATTCTGGCAAACCCAGCGAGTCTTTGTTTTCATGGCTTTTTTACCTTGTTTAAGGTCTTGTCAACTTGACGATCTTGAGCCAACGTTATACCTTGGTCTAAGACGTGTTTAGAGCTAAGTCTAGCTCAAGTAAAACAAGAACCGTTTTTCTGAGGGAACTATTATGCTCGCCGTAATTTTGCCAGTACTCATTGTTCACGCGACCACATTTCCACCTAGTGTGGATATGAATTGCACAGCTGGTACCTCCGATATATTCAAATGGGCTAAAGAGAAACAAGTAATCTTGGTCGCTCCTGCTGTCGAAGCCGCTCAATAGTCGATTGGGACTTCCTTGCACACTTTAGTTCTTCAATCTCCTGGCGCTGTTTTTGCCAAGCTCGGACCTCTGACCATCCGATGGTATGGAGTTATGTTCGCTGTTGGTTTTATTTGCGCATCGATGATTGCATCGCGTGTCGCAAAGACAAGAGGCATAGATCCGGAACAGCTGACAAATTTTGCTCTGGTTTGTTTCATTGCTGGAATAGTTGGTGCGCGGCTTTATTTCGTGGCGCTGAGCTGGCCCGAATTCATCGGACGGCCACAAGATATTTTTGCAACATGGCAAGGCGGGTTGTCCATTCATGGTGGTATTATTGGTGGTGCTATTGCCGGTTACTTTTATGCCCTCCATCACAAGATGGCAAAAAGACATTTAGCAGATCTCGTTGGTATTATTCTGCCTTTGGGACAAGCAATTGGTCGTTGGGGAAATTTTTTCAATTCCGAGGCTTTCGGGACACCGGTTCCAGAAGGCTTTCCGTTAGCCGTATTTATTCCGCAGGAAAGCCGACCGCCGCAGTTTGCGAATTACGAACTTTTCCACGCGACATTCTTATATGAATCGATCTGGGATCTAGGAATCTTTTTGCTCATCTACTTTTATCTGTTGAAGAAGCTCTCGAACTATCCGGGACTTTGTTTCCTGATTTATGTTGCGCTGTACAGCATCGGTAGATTGATGATCGAACCATTGAGAACGGACAGCATAATGGCTGGGTCAATACAGATTCCGATCGTGGCAAGTTTCGTCTTCTTGCTTGCCTCGCTTTTGTTCATTCCTGTTTTTATCAAAATGGCCAACGTTGAGAAGCGTCGAGTAACGACACCACCGTCCCTCCCTAAGTCAGACGGAGTAGCGGAGTCAACGAGAGAACAAGAATCGTAACAAGAAGCCGGCAAGATGCCGGCGCTCCCGGGATCGAACCAACTTCAAAGGAGCGAATCGCTCTCTAAAAGATCGGAGTCGGCAGTGCCGACGCTTGCTAGCTCAATTGAACACAAGCGGCTCTGTGAGGTTATGGGCGGACGGGACGTCCGCGCTCTTACATTGGACTTGACAGGTCCTGTAAATTGGAACTGTTAAATCAAGAGT
>JAIEQI010000038.1 GCA_019747875.1 Candidatus Obscuribacterales bacterium | reverse complement strand
GGGGCGATGGAGAAACTGCTGAATTTTCGATTGCCGTCAGAAATAAATCTGCTGAAATTTAGTTTGCCACAGACACGCCCGGAGCAATTGATCGCTATCTTGTGGCATGGTAAAGCTTCAATTCATACCGTGCGAACACATATTAAGACACTTAGGCGAAAGATTGACTTACACGAACATGAACCTCTTTTGAAAACTCTGCACGGCGTAGGGTATTGCCTCAGCGTTGACAATACGATTGAGGAAGAGGAAAGCGTATAGCCTAAAGAAACTTGGCAGTGATTCGACTTTTCCATTCGGCAAATTCGCGCGCAGTAGCCGGTGGTGCGTCAAGACTGCTAACGGTAGTCGTAGCAAACTCAACAGCCTCGTTGAAATTTGTTTTGCAAATTGTGGAACACGCAGCTACTGTGAAATCAGGACATTCACCAGCTCTGTAACGTCCTGTGGCTGAAAATGCCACACCTTGCTGAAGAAAAGGACGATACTTTCCTGACATGCTGAACAGTCTGCGCATTTCAGTATCGTCATCGGCTCCCCAGTAGCCAACCATCATTCCGATGCCGCTCCATAGGTTCGCTTTCCTGTAGTCGGGGAAGCCACTCAATATTTCCCCGATAGTGGCTGGATCAGCTGCTGCGATCAGCCAGATCGCCCTTCCTAGTCCCTGGTCAAATGCATGCATTCCGAATTCATCAAGTCCTGCTGGGACTTCCAACTTTCCTACAGCAGATGGCCAGCGGAAATATCCGGAATGGCAACCATAGCCATCTATAGCCATCCAGCCCCAGAACGAGTTCGTCAACGATGGATCAAAGTCTACAGGCGCGCGTTGCAAACATAGAGCATGGCCAATTCCTTCATTGATGGAAACGGGATTGTCTGCAGCTACTGCCATTAACTCATTGAGCTGTGTCCAGCCATGTCCTTCATTGAGATCGAGAGATCCAATTGCGGCATAGGCTCCTTCCAGCATAACTGATTTAGCCGAGAATCCGACGTTTTTGAGCTGCGCAGCCAATGACTGCACGTCCGTTTCCAATGCAGCGTTATAGCCCGTTATGAAAAGGTCGATTACTTCATCAACAATGCGCCGTTTAATCGTTGGTGCATCTTTTCTCAAACTAACATTGGGCGCTTTCAGATTAGCGGCAAAGCGATTGAAAAAGTCGATTACGTCTTGCATAACAATTACTTTCTCAGATCTGATACGTTTTGTCCTGAGGAGAGATTTAACTCTTCGATTCATAGGCAAGAATAGCCGTCAACAGAATCGCCATCCCTTAGTTTTCTTGAACAAGAATTCTGAATGGAAGGACATGATCTAGGCAGGAATCAGAACTGAAGCGGGCGAACCAATATTCGTGCAGATAGATTCCTGACTGCGTCCAAGAAGATTACGCAGCCTTCTTTATAGATTAGAAGCCAGCTTCCTGTTGCATCTGGAACTGTGCCAGTGCTTAGAGCTATAGCGAGACAGACTAGCTTGTTGGCACCTTAATTCCCTGTCTTTATTTTGCGTAAGCGCTCAAGGTGCTTGGGTAGTTCGCTTATGTTTGCATAGGAGGTGCCCTCGGCGTTTTCTACGTAGGCACCTTTGGTCTCCAAGCCGCCACTGAGCGTTGAAGGCTTTCTCGTAAAATCTAAATCGTTGGGCACAGGTTTTACGGTCTCCAAATTCGCTGGAGTTTTGGGAGGCATCATGGGTTGCGCATCTCTTGTACTCTTGTTAAATGCCTGATCAACTGGAGTCTCCGCTGGTTTTGCACGTTGGAGATAACCATCCTTGTGCATTTCGATGGATTCATTCGAGGTTCGCACGCCGCCAAGTTTATCGGCGGAAAACTTCAAATCGCCAATTGTGTAGGTTCCAGGACCCTTCTGTTGCTCTAGCGGCTGAGGGCTATGCATGTCATGTTTGTTGTAGTGAATGTCGAAATTCGCTTGCGTTGGCGTGGTCAGTGAGTGATTAGCGCTGAATTTTTCCGGTGTGCCATCAGCTTTGGCAGCGCTAAGTTGATGCTTGGCGTTCATGAAATCCCACGAGAATTTATTTGGACCCTCATTACCTGCCGATTGCATGACCTCAACACCACGAGCCTGCATTCTATCAATGGCTGCGTTGGTATCGACAACCCGCTTAAACCTTTCGCGATCTTTATCAGTTTGATTAGGGTCTTTCGAGAGCTGATCGAGGCGCTCAAGGACCTTTGGTCTCATTTCCTTCAGGTTTTCCGGGGTCACCTGAAATCCAAGAATTTTAGAAGCTTCGGCAAATGTAGGGTCATTATTGCCAGCGCTAATGTTCAGAACGTCCCCCTTTCCTAGAGGAAGCTTTCCATCGTCGATCGCTTTGCCGACATCATCGATTGCTTTGGCAAAATCAATATCTTTGGCACGGTTAGTAGTTAGTTCCAGCCGCAATGCGTTAAATCCGTTCTTCTCTGCAATCATTGCGCTGAATTCACCATGAGAAATTTTTGCATCCTCATTCTTGTCGCCATCTAAACTCACAGCCGGCCAACCTTTGGTAAAGTTATCCATATAAGCTACCGTTGGCTTTTGGGGATCCAAGTTGTCTGTTGGACCAACTACTTCAAAACTTGGTTTTGTAGGAGCATTTGAATCGGGAGTTTTGGTCTCGGGCTTTTTGTCCTCAGGTTTTATGTCTTCAGTTTTTGCGCCTTCAGGACTCGTGCCTTCAGGTTTTGGGTTTGCTCTCTCGGGAGGCTTCGCCGCGTCCTTGTTGGACGGGTCAGCGTCCGGCCTATTAGAAGACAATCCACGAAAACGACTGCTTTCATTGTTCGTCTTAGGATATGGGTCTGTCATTTCGAGCGTATCTTGCTTTGTCTCGTTTGCTGCGGACGGCCTGACTTCACCTTCTCGTGCCTGGTATCCTTGTTGAAACTCAGACCGATCAACATTAAGCTCCCTGTTGTTTTCTGAGGATCTTCTGTTTGTATTATCGTTGGGTTCGTTAGTGTCTGACATAAGCAAAAGCCTCACTTCCAGACGAAAGTGCCATTAGTTATAGTGCCAAATAGTAAAAGCCCTGGAGGGCAAACAACGGTATCAGGTTATCGTAGGGTACGAATCTGACATTTTTGTGTGGAAGCGGAGACCAGGTGGCGCCACTTCCGTTTATTACTTGTAGCATTATTAGTTTGGCAACGTTTAGTCAATTAATTTGATTCGGAACCTGTTCTCTGTAGACGGACATGATGACCAGCACGCGATTCCAAATGATTACTTGTACGCGCTTGGACTACCGCGTTTAGCTTAGGTCGTTTGCCGAACCGCCGTGTACGGACCCGTACGCACGGTGGTGTGAGGAGGAAAGTCCGCGAGGACCTACCTATCTCGATCATGTGATGCTTGGTTCCGATTGCTTCATCCCGGAGTCGCTCGTCATTCTTAATGGCTATTCCTTTTGCACCTGACCTGCACTGTCTTCCAGTTAAGCTGGTCTAACATCGAAACGAGGAGGCTCATATGTCCGAAAGACCGTCAAACGAACAGGTCATGATCAGTGACAATGCCACTTCTACAAACGCTGACTCTTCAGCCGCTTGGAATGTTGTCGACATATTGACTGACGCGGTGGCACTGTCAACGTTTAGCAGCATGAAAGCAGGTTTCGATCTTGCTAATTCAAAACCATTGCAGCAGTATGTCAGGCAGTTTGATATCTGCAAACCAAACACTATCTATGATGTCTTAGCTGGATCTACTCTTCCAGGCACTATTCGATGTGAGCAAAAAGAAGTAAGCAAAACCCAAAAAAAATTCCACCAAAGTAAGTGACGTCGCTCAACCTGGAAGCTCTTCTCCGAGGTATTTGGTATCAACTTTACCTGGGCTCTGCCAAGCCTGTATTCCATTTTTGTGGAAGCTTCAGATTAGGCTGTTAGATTTTCTGTTCCATTGAAATCAACCTCGTTCCAAACTTTCTCTTTGATGAATGGCTCAAAGACCAAACGACAAGATTGATCTCGCAAAGCCAGGAAGCCGCGTAAATCAGTACTGTAGAATGGCTTAAAAAGCAGGCATGCATTATTCGACATATTTTCGCCCAAGTATTGCCTCATTTCTGCTGTTTGCCTGCGGGCCGCAAGCAAATTCTAGACCTAGTAACTACGGATACTTCTTCCGCATATAAGTAATCGTATGCTGGAATAGTTTCAAAAATTGGTCTGGTATTTTGCCGCCAGTACGTTCTACCTGCCGATAGGCAAAGGACTCTGCGAAACTCTCGGCGTATGCATCCTCGTCTTTGCTCATGTAGTCTACGAGGCTTCGTTTCATTGCCAAGCTAAGAGCTTTGCGATCGGCTTCCAGCGCCTTTTGGAATTTTGCGTCATTGCTCTCCCTGAGAAATACTCCATCAAGCGCGTGTCCGACCTCGTGATAAGCCGTGGCACTTAAAACTTCTTCTGGTTTTCCCTGATGTGCGCGTTCGGAGATCGTCACGGTATTTGTTCTGTCATCTAACACTCCCAGTGCTCCCGGCGGAGCTGGAACATCAAAGCCCGGTGCCGCTACAATCTTTATATCCAGCTTTCGCAGAAGTTGTTTTACGTCTTCTGGTAAGGCATTGATTATTTTTTCTGTTTTTTCCTTGAACTCATCAGATACTTTGCCGGTTTTGTTTCCGTTCTCAATTTTGATCGCCGGCAACTCTTGAGTTGTGTCCGATTTTGATTCAACCGCCACATCTCGGCTTCGCGGTGGTGGACCCCAAGCCTCGTTCATCCAGACTTCGCGTGGTACCACATTTGATTCTGTGCTGGCGTCTGTTGCTTTTCTTACTTCTGAGCGTGCTTCGGACATGGACCGTCTCCTACTTGTACTTTCTACGCAGACATGCAGACAACGGCAATGCTTGAGCAATTGCTTATGCTTGCTGTAGTCTTAGAAAAGAAAATGTCTGCGGATGCTCTTTAAATTTAACGCCAGCCAACGCTCTGCTCATTCATGGCGTATGACACCATTGAATTCTGGCGGGCGTTTCTGTCGTTCTTTCATAATACGAGAAATAGATCGGGAGTCAAGTGGAAATCGGCTCCCAGTGGACATTTGAGCGGATTCCCGCCGTCGCCGAAGTAAATGTACAGGTGACGAACTGTGCAAATATGCATAGCTCATTTTTGGTGTTTCTCCGTTCCTCGTATTTGTATGGATGATTCCTTGCCAATTGAGCTCCAGCCCCTTTCGAATCCCCTAGCGATTTCATTACCTCGCGTGCATACTCTTCTGGCAGCTCTGGAGCAGGCTGGTTTTTTGGCGCGTTAAACACATAAGAAAGGGCAATTTTTTGCTCCTTCCCTTCGCGTGATTGGCTTTTCGACGTCAACCTGGGTCATCAAAAGGCGGCGGACAGTCTATTGGAATGCTTAAAGAAGAGGCTTCTCTGCTAAACTATTCGATATTCATTTGAGCTTTGATGGACTCTCTTGATTTAAGAAGGAGCTTCGGGCAATCGGTATAAGCGCTGCGGAAACTTAGCCGGGCGACGTAATCAAGACAGGCGAGGAAGCAGGATTGATCATCCGACAATACATCGCAAAATTGGCATTTACAGCTATTCTTGCGCTTAGCTTTGCGTCTTTCATGCTTGAATCAGGTGCCCAAAGTGCAAGCGGCGAGCGTCAAGCCTCAAGCGATAGCGACGAATCCGGAGCAAAATCGATTCGAGTTCCAAACGCCGCAGCCAAAAGCGCTCCCTGCGTTTCATGGCTGCCGTCCGATGAAAAGCCTCGCGTCGCAATGCTTTGTATTCACGGATTTAGCTTGCATAAAGGCTGTTATGCCGCCTTTGGCAAAGAGATGGCTAAGGTTGGCATTGCCACTTACGCAATGGACCTGCGCGGATTCGGCGAGTTGAAGAATACGACACAGCACACCGAGTTGGACTTCGACGGCTGTCTTGCAGACATCAAAGCGGTGCTGGAGCAAATCCACAAGAATCATCCCGATTTGCCCGTAGTCATTTTAGGCGAATCGATGGGAGGAGCAGTAGCGCTGCGAGCGACGGCTTTTTATCCTGAGCTGCTTTCAGGACTGATCACGTCGGTTCCGGCGCGCGATCGCTTTGGCATGAATGGACGCGAATTGGGGGTTACTGTAAAAGCTGGGCTGAGCACCATATTCGGTGGCTACTCTAAGCCGATGAATGACGTCGCAAAGGCAGCTGTGCAAAAGATTTCAGAAAAGGAAGAAGTGCGAAATGAGTGGAAAAACGACCCGCTAATGCGAAATGACTTTTCGCCGAAAGAGTTTTTGCAGTTCGACAAATTTATGGCTGGCAATCTGACAGCTGCCGGACTGGTAAAAAACACTCCGGTTTTGTTTGTACAAGGAACTAACGACAAGTTGATCCGTCCTGCTGGAACCTGGAAGCTCTTCGAACGGCTGATGACGCCGAATCGGCAACTGGTCTTGAGCAAGAACGCCGAGCACTTGATATTCGAAGAAGGCCAATTCAGACCAGACGACTTGAGCTTCATCACGACGTGGATCGATCGAAATATCTCGCCGCTGGATCCCAAAATCGCCAGATCTTTGGCGATACTACCCGTGGTAGCGTCTAAGGATGAGTATTTGAGCAGTGAACCGGCCAAGATTGAAAGTGATTCCGTAAATGAAACTGTAACAGCATCAGCAGTAAAAAATGAAATACCTGCACTTCCACAGCAAGTTCCCAAGCACGAATTCAAGAATCGTATAGCGACGACAACCCGTCCTCAAATCAATTATTGGATTGAGCTTTTTAGAAACGGAAAGATATATCGCTGCAATAATAAAATGGAATTCAAATCCGGTGATCAGATTCGCTTCCATTTGATACCAGGTAGCGACGGCTATGCCTATCTCGTTATGAAGACGGGTACCACCGGTAAAAGCTACTTTCTATTTCCCACTGCCGAATACGGCACTCGCAACTATCTGACGAAAGGTCAGGATTATGCGATACCATCCAAGAGCTGGATGAAATTTGATGAACATCCAGGAACTGAGCAATTGGGTCTTGTTTTTGCAAATGAGACAGTTGCCGTAACGCCGCAGTCGTTTCAAGATACTACTCATACCGCCTTTGTCTCAGAGGAGCGCTCTGGGGCCAAAGACCTATGCCCGACACGCATGAAACTGACTTGGGATGATCCAACCCCGGTTATGATTCCTGATGATTTTTCGGGGGTTTCTCAGCTGCAAAATTCTGGCGACAGCAGCTTGGTTCGCTTGATGTCTGGTGCCGATGGAATGGTTTCGGCAAGTATACAGCTCTTTCATGGCAACTAATTTGAGGTCAGCTTGATGCGACGGTTTAAGTGGCTATTTCTCTTGATAGCGACGTTAACGTGCTTGCCTGTGTGGTCTCAAGCGGCGAATGATGTTTCGCCGAGCTCTATACCCGGCATTGAATTCACCAAGATTCAAGACCTGAATCCAAACACTATTGGTAAAAATAGACCAATCAAACAAAAGTGGGCTGTCGTCATTGGCGCATCCAAGTTCAAAGAAGCGCGCCTGACCCCAGCTGATGCTGGCGACATGGGTCAGTCTGCCAGAGACTTCTGCGAGTATTTAATTGATTCGCGTGGAGGTCGTTTTGATCGCAATCACGTAAAGTTACTCGTCGACGGCGCTGCCACGCGGCAAGGCATAATGACAGCGCTGGGTCAGAGCTTCCTCGGCAACGCTGTGGGTCCTGACGATCTAGTTGTCGTATTCATTGCTACAAGCGGCTTTCCCACCACCGACGGCAATACCTATTTATGCGCCTACGACTGCGCCCTCGATAATATCTATGGAACCTGCATCTCAATGCAGACACTGATGAGTACATTAAAGCAGAACGTTCACAGCGACCGCATTGTACTAATTTTGCAAGCGGCATACAGTGGTGCCGCAAACCTGGAATCAGGCGCCAAATCTCTCATTCAGAGCTATAATCTCGACCTCGGAAAAGTCGTTTTGGGCAACGGCTTTATCATTCTATCCTCCAGCCAACCCAATGAAATCACCTGGAGTAGCGCGTTTTCCAAGAATCTCACCAATGCTCTGCGCCAGGAAGATGGACTGATTTCACTCAACAAGGCTTTTGCTATCGCCAAGCAGAAGACCGAATCTGATACGGCTTCTATAGATTGGAGGAAGAAGCAGGTTCCTGTCATGAAATCCGCATGGACAGGGACAGATCTTGTGCTCGGTGTCCCACCGGCGCAGCAGGTTGCCAATCTTCCCTCGTCGGTCAGTTCCTTTCTTTCCGCTGAGGGAGCCTACTTGAAAGCGAGCAATTTGATTGCTGACGGAAAAACAGATGAAGCTCTGGAACAGTATCGACTAGCCATCGCTGTCGATCCGAAATATGCGGACGCCCTTGCCGACTTCGGTGCTGCCTTGACTCTTAAAGATGATTGGAAAACTGCAGCGGACATGTATAGAAAAGCAATCGCTGCTCGCCCAAACGATGAGCTGTTCCACTTCAACTATGCGCGCGTTTTAGATAAACTCGGGCAAAAGGAGAGCAGTTTGCAAGAATTGAACACGGCATACAGGCTCAATCCGAAAGACATATCGATACTCAAGGCGCTTTCAGCTAAGTCTCTGGCCGCCGGGCAGACAGAAGCGGCTCTTAGTTACTTGGAACAAGCTGTTGATCTATATCCTGCCCGCTCCGAATTGCGGGAGCGGCTCAGCTACACTCTTATGAAAAGTGGTGATTTGAATCAAGCCGCGGCGCAAGCCAAGGAAGCCGTGCGCCTTGATTCAAATTCGGCTTCAGCGCGTACCACATTGGGCTCGGTGTTGATGGTGCAGGGGTATGTGGTTCCGGCGGTCGATGCCTACAAAGAGGCAGCCAAACTGACGCCAAAGGATGCAAATGTGCACTGGTTATTGAGCAGGGCCATGGAGAAAAGCGGCGACCGCGCAGGCGCCATTTCAGAATTGAATTACTTTCTGCAAGTTTGCTCCCCAGTGGACCCTCATCTGCCGGCAGCCCGAGAGCATCTGGAAGAGCTCAAGGCGCGCTAAGAGAACCTGCAAAACGAGATGCTCAATATGATGGGCCGCAACAATTCGCGCGAAAATGGCATTCGTTTTTGTGGTTATGTCAATGTTGAATAATGCCTATCGGTCGATGAAATGTGTCCATCCACACGAATTGCTTACTAACATTTTGTTTTGCCTTGGTATCTCAGTACGAAGATGGTGTTACCCTGCTCCATCTCCATTTCTTTTACGGAGCCGTCCCATCTTAATTTCCACTCCGACGATTTAGTGCCTGGCCCGTCATCTGTGGTGAGGCTATTTCCCTTTACCTTATATGTGCCCGACAAATTTAAAGTGCCGGTTTGATGCTCCCACTTTCCATTTTTACAGAATAAATAATTGGACGGGCGGAACTGTGTTTTGGGCGTTGTGCCTTTTTCGTAAATGCTTATTACAGCCCATGTCGTACCGGGGAGCACGGGTAGCCCGCCACTTACGTCCGGTATGGCCGCATTTTGTGCGTCTGTCATTTTTACATCAAATCTGGAAACACCTTTAGAGTTTACAGGCTGTGCCACAGCAATATTGAAAAGAACTAATGCTGCTATAACACCGATGCTAGTTTTCATAATGTGTATTCCTTAGGCTGAACAGATATTGAATGGGATAAAGAATCTTTTCCCAGCGACGTTTTCACATAATACACTGTAAAGAAGCGGTTTTGAAGTGCGTGTAAGCGCTTTTGTAGGCCTTGAAAGCACACGCTTAAAAACGCAATCAGCCTAAATAGCAACGACACTGTTCAGGACTTCGGCTCTCGCCGCTTTCAATTGCGCACAGCAAAACAGCACGCGACAAACACTATCTATCGAGTAGGAAGAATCTCTTTAGATGCCAGCAAGTTGTTAAGTCTTAACCATCGATCTTCTATCACGCGGTAGTAAGGGACCGGAGGTTCTTAAGTCCACGCCGGAATTTGCCAAAACTGACAAGAAGCTGATGATTTCGCTGGTGAATGCATGGAGAGAATTGATTTGATGTGCTATCAGAAATACACTTCACCTTCCCAATCCATTGCAGCTGCTGCCAGATTGTAGGCTGGTAGTTCGGCTGACTCGATCAAGGAAATACCTTTTATTTCAAGCGACCCAGAATCGCTATCATTGATTCTTGCAGTGCCGGCATCATTTTGCTTCCATCGCTCGACAGTGGGTTCCATCAATTGAAGCAACCGCCCATTTAGAGTTTCAGGAGGCGAGAGAGGAAGCACGCAAGATGTTGAAGCAAATGGCCAGCGGCATAGAACCATTGAGGCTTCACAATCGACCAGCAGGCTCACTTGCACAACTTAATACCGCGAACGGTACCACCTTTGGTAAGATAATAAATGACGCAACGGTTCTTTGCTGGTTAGCTTTTTAAAAGAAGCAATAGGGTGGTGTACTGGAGGAGCCCTGATCACGACACGTTGAGCCACTTTTGAAGCACGTATCATGTTTAATGAATGTCATTTTTAGCTGGACTGGATAGCGAAACTGAGCTACCAAGCCAATTTAAGGCTGTTTACGAATACGATGGCTAGTCGTCCAAGTAGATAGCAGAAGCCCCATAGCGCCCGTGTGAAGAGGCTAGAGGGAAATCGGCCATGTAACCAATGTAGCACTGCCAAGGCGGAAGCGGCATTAACGTTTGGTATTGGTGCTGGTATCACCAAGGAGCAGTCATTTTGATCCGCTGTAGAACTTTAGATAAGGAGAGTCTTTTGGCATTGAGCCGAACCAAAGCTCAAATGTCTTTGGAAGATTGATGTACCAATTCGTAATTCCATGAGCAACAGTTGTAAGCTTATCGCAATGGGGCTTCCAGTATTTGAAATAGAACTGTACTCGCTCTTTGGTAGTTTTATATTCAAGGCGAGCTGTTTCGCGCAGCCATTCGGAGTGTTGCAGCGTTCCCTGCGACAGGCGCTTGTCCAAAGATGCAAAGGCAGCGTCATTCCGTATATTCAACAGTTCGAAGATGACCGATGACCAACATTCATCTCCATCAAATGGCATTTTGGCGGGTCTTTCAACATAAAGTACTCCTCGCCCGCCCTTTGTTGGTCCGGAGTGCCATCCCGTCAATCGTAAAGTCGGATCTGATTTCCCCACTTTCCTAAACCAATAGTAGCGAACACCGGTACATTCACCTGCAAACTGTCTGACACACCAATTCCAAATTGAATCATTTTAAGTAAGGACTGACGGCTCTGCCCTGCGTTCAACACCGGCAGCCATGTCGATCAATATCTCCCGTGCTTCTGAGCGAGCGTCTTCAACCGAGAGCTGAGGAAATTTGCCAACGGTGAGCCTTTTAGCTTTGCCTGCCATGCGTCCTTCAGCAACAAAGCTAATGCAGTTGGGCGTCAGGCGCACCCCGAAGCCTGGCAATACCTCGTCTCTGACAATGAGTTGACCACGTTCCGGGCGGCTCAGGGATTCGATGAAAGCTTTGGTTAATTTGGGCATGATATTTCTACAAACCTCGAATGGGATGCGGAGGGCAAAGCGAAGCTGTCGACACGGAAAGCTGTGTCGCGAACTTGTAGGGCAGATCGTGGTGTACTGGAGAGCCCTGAGAACGACACGTTGAGCTGCTTTTAAAGCGAGCATCACATTTAATGTTGTGTCGGCAGCCACTTAGCAGGTGGCGAAACTGAGCTACCAAGCCAATTTAAGGCTGTTTACGAATACGATAACAGGGCGTCCAAGTAGATAGCAGAAGTCCCATAGTGCCCGTGTGAAGGGGCTAGAGGGAAATCAGCCATGTAACCAATGTAGCACTGCCAAGGCGGAAGCGGGATTAAGGTTTGGTATTGGTGCTGGTATCCATCGCTATCCTTGAATTGGTGGTTGCCATATTTGAAACATATAAGTAATCTGGTAAGCAGTACAGGGCCCTGCCGTATGAACAAACTCATTCATTTGTTGCTTCTTTCATTTTTGCTCAACACCTTCATCCCAGCTTCGAGCGAGTCTGACAAAGGCATACCAACCGCTGAAGTTAAGGAGATTACTGATTTCGTTGAATATGTCAACTCAAAGAAGCTTCGCAGTAGTTACTCACCAGCAGTCTCTCTATTCTGGACTGCTGATGAGATCAAGCAAGTTGAAAGAATTATTTCTTGGATTGGTGCTACCTGTCCAGGTCTCTTGCGTTTGGCATCGGCCGATCATCTTCTAAGTCTAGTAAGAGTGAAAGAAATCAATGTTTTCCACGGAAACCGTATTTCCCATGCGGTTGCAACATCGGAGGGTGACAATTGTATATACATATCCGACAAGTTCTTCACTCGGGATGACAAGCTCTGGGTGCTGCTTCATGAGTTTGTTCACGCCGCTGACGACGGGTGCTATGTCGCCTATTCTAAGGACTTCGTAGACTTCGCAGGTCCAACCATTCTTGAAGCACGGAAAAGCACTTCAAGCTTGGCTCATCTAAAGGATAGTCGATACTTCAATCTAAAAGAGTCATTGGCTTATGGCGTTGCCGGGTCTTTCCAGTACCGATCTGCCTACATTCCCAAAAGCATTGGAGCTGAACTAGTAATGCCTTCTGTCGAGCATATGCTTTGGCGGAAAGCATACAGCAAGGGAAAGCGCTATTTCGAGAACAAAACGTGGGAATTTGCTATCAAAGAGTTCTCGAAAGCAGCAAAAATTTCTGAGAATGCGCCACTTTGCCACTACTATTTAGGCTTGTGTTTCCATGAGCTTAAGCAAGAGAAGAAGAGTGCTGAAGAGTTCCTCAACTCAGTTCAGCAGTTTGAGAAATTGGAAGTACCCATTTTTGAGAGTAATCGAACACAAGCCTTATACTGCTACGCGCTTCAACTGCGGCAAGTTCAAGACTACGACAAAGCAGCATTAGTCTTACAAAAGATCTTGCCATACCTGATGGGTCCAGAACTGAACGATGCCAAGTCAATGATTTTTGACTCTAAGCAAAAGTCCCAAAATAAAGCAGTCGGCTCGAAACTACTTCGCAACAAGTAGTTATATCCGGGTATCAGGCCTCTCTACGGGTGTGTTTGGAATTGGAGTTACAGCAGGTGGCTCCACTGGTATGTAAAGTGTTGGTGGCTCGGTGAGCGTCGGCGTGCCCACAACATCGCGACTCTGTCATCAGCAGAATTTTGTACAACATTCAGCTGTTTACCAAGATCTTCGATTATCTCAAGGCGCAACCGCTCAGACTTTGTAGGTTGGCTGTTCATGATTCCTCCTTTTGTATTTGTTTTGTTTGTGTAACCTGGCTGGAAGTGACTGCCCCAGCAAAGTAATGCAATTCGCCAAACTGAGCTCGGGCAGTCGCTGGAAGCCAGGCTTATTCTGTCGCAGGATCGCGCAATGATTTGCCTTTTACTTTAAGTTCATGACCGTTATGCACGATGCGATCCAAAATTGCATCCGCGATAGTGGGATCCCCTATGATGTCGTGCCAGAGCTTGACCTCAAATTGACTTGTAATGACCGTGGAGCAGTTGCCGTAGCGTTGCTCGACAATTTCAAGCAGATCTCGGCGGTTTTCCACGGTTAGCTTTTCTAGCCCAAAGTCGTCGAGAATTAAAAGTGATTTGTTTGCAATTGCCGCGAGCATTCTTTTATATCGCCCATCAGCTTTTGCAATGGTTAGCTCGTCGAAAAGGGACGAAGCGCGATGATAGACTGCAGAGAAGCCCTGCCTGCATGCGCTGTGAGCTAGTGCGCAGGCAAGGTAAGTTTTGCCAGCTCCAGTGGGTCCAGTGATGAATATGTTTCTTTTGTCACGAACCCAATCGCAAGAGGCTAGTGATACTGAAGTTGCACGATCAAGTCCACGACTTGCTTTTATTTTTAGATCTTCCATGCAGGCATCAAGGCGCAGCTTTGCGTGCCTAAGTCGAGCACGTGTTCTATGGTTCTCGCGATCTAAGGACTCTGCATCCAGTAGCATGCCGAGGCGCTCATCGAAAGAAAGTTCACGGGCCTCCTTTAGTTCCATTTGCGATTCCAAAGCTCTCACCATTCCGTGCAACTTCAGAAGCTTCAATTTCTCTATCGTCGATTCTACTAACATGGTGTTGCTCCTCAATTACTTTGGGTGCAAAGGCTTCAGCACCGCGAATATTCTCATGAACGATTGAAAGCTGAGTTTGCTTCTCAGCTATTGGTAGCTGGTCAAGGTTGGAAGACAAAATGGATTTTACGCTTTTGTAAGAGTAGGATTGGATGAGCAAAGCTCGTTTGCATGCCGACTCCAGTCGCTGCTCGTCAAATCGTTTTGTCAGCCGTAGAATTCCTAAGCAGCTTCGCAAGCCTTGCTCAGGATGTTTTTGCCGTTGAATTATGGCTTCCACTAACGCCGATGCGGCGGGTCCAATTTTACTGGCAGACTCAGCAAGTTTTTCTGTTGTCCAATCGCCAAACTCACGATGACTCTTTGGTCGATGCTCGTCGAGAGTTGTAGCTTTGTTTTCGAGATAGCTGCGAGGATGGGTTGCGATTCTCACTCCTTTGGAGAAAATCTCCACTGTGGTTGAAGTCGCCCATATGTCAGCATGTTCATTTCTCAACTGATGTGGAACGCTGTAGAAATGCTTGTCAAATTCAACGTGATAGTCCAGGCGAATGGTTGCTTTTTCAAAGTGTCTGAATTCATACCGTTTTTCTGGAAGAGGCTTCAATGCTGGTCTGTCGACAGATTCGAATAACGTATTGCGGGTACCATTCATTTTCCTGAATGGTCTGTCGTTCAGTTTATCGACGAGCTCTCGGACCGCGGCTCTTGCTTCTTCTAAGCTGAAGAAAATGGTTTTCGTAATACAGCAAGTATCCAGCGAGTTGCCACCCCTACTGCCGCTTCAACCTTTGCCTTATCTTTAGGCTTTCGTACGCGGGCAGGCAAAACAACCATGTCGTAGTGAGCAGCCATTTGCGCAAAACTTTCATTGATCTCTGGCTCGTATCGGCAGGGCTTATTGATTACGGCCTTAGGGTTGTCGGGAACACAGACCTTTGGGCAGCCGCCAAAATACTCAAACGCAGCTGCATGACCATTGCACCAAGACTCCGCAGTTTCGTTCCAGTAGAGATCAGCAAACGTGCGGTTGCTGGCTCCCAGGGTGCAAACAAACAAGTGAGCCATCTTCTGCAGCCCGGTTCCAGGATCGATCGTGATTGCCAGTTTCTTTCCGGCAAAATCTGAGAAGCATTTGTCTCCGGCTTTGTGCTCCTGGCGCATCACCAAGCCAAGAGTTTGTGCGAATTCGTTGTAGTAATGACAAAACTGCGTGAAACCATATCCGTTTGTATGTTCTTCCCGGTATTCTGCCCAAAGTTGCAACAGAGTAACTCCCTTCTTCTGCAGCTCAAGATGGATCTCAGAAAAATCGGGCAATGGACGTTTCTTTTTGTTGTCGATCTTCGGAAAGAGTCTTTGTTCTAACTCTGTGTCACTCAGATCTTCAGGTAGCGGCCAAGTTAGCCCAGCCGCTTTCGCGCGGTGCAAGTACTCGGTCACAGCTCCTCTAGACCGCCCGAGTGCATCGCTGATTTGTTTATTATTTAGATTGCATGAGTGGTGCAATCTCAGCACTTCTCTTATCATTTTCATGGACAACCTCCGATTAGGCATCGGAACCTCGCTTTCTATTCAAAAACGAGTTTTCGATGCTGGTTATCCGGCGTCAAGTCCGACCAGTGCATGTCCGTTCGACATGCACTGGTATCTCTTTGCTACCCTGCTTTTTTGCTCCGAAATGAAGTGCTTTTTTCAACTGAAATGAAGTGTTTTTTTCGTCCGAAATAAACAGGCAGCCATGTCGATCAATATCTCCCGTGCTTCTGAGCGCGCGTCTTCAACCGAGAGCTGAGGAAATTTGCCAACGG
>JAIEQI010000007.1 GCA_019747875.1 Candidatus Obscuribacterales bacterium | reverse complement strand
AACCAAGATGGAGACGGATTTCGGTCCGATCCGGGAGCGCCGGCATCCTGCCGGCTTCTAAGAAACCAAGATGGAGACGGATTTCGGTCCGATCCGGGAACGCCGGCATCCTGCCGGCTTCTAAGAAACCAAGATGGAGACGGATTTCGGTCCGATCCGGGAGCGCCGGCATCCTGCCGGCTTCTAAGAAACCAAGATGGAGAGTGGACATCGAGTCCGCATTGAATCATGAGCAACAACATCACCACCGAGAATGTCAAGGAAGGCGCTATCCCTGTCCACAACTCAAAAACAGGGGTAGAGAAAACTCAATCAGTCTTGACCATTGTGTCTACGTCAATCGGAATTCTGGGAGCTATAGGCACCGGATGCGTATGGCTCGCCAGCACTTTCTATGTCGGTCACCTGGAACTCAAAACCGAAAATGAACAGCCTGGGATGGCTGTGAAGGTTTTCACGAAGGAGGGGCACGAATCCATCTTTCACACAAAGTGGATTGATCTGATGCCTGGAAAGTATCACATCGAAGTCATCAGTCCGAAGGGCAAGAGCCAGCACGAGGACATCTCGGTAGAGTTTAACAAAACGCATACGGTGAAGGTGTCTTTTCCGGCGGAGCCCAAGGCTGCTGAAGAACCGACTTCCAAAAAGAAAAAACGTTGGTACCAGTTCTGGAGATCTGACAAGGATACGGCTTCAGCTGATTCGACTGGCGCCAGCGAGAGCGCGGCCCCGGACACTGCCCCCAACGCTGGCCGAGGGTTCGGTATTGGTGACGGATTTCTTGAGCAACCAGTTGAAATGAAGTCGCAGGACAGCACTGGAACTTCACGACAAGAACATTCGGCGCAACAATGAGCGTTAATCCGTCCACCGAGAAACAAGCCAATACCTTTTTCGGAAAGCAATCAGCGGAGTTGTCTGCTGAGATTGCTAAATACATTCCTGGCGGTGTAGACAGTCCCTTTCGGTCATTCAAGGAAGTCGGCGGGCATACGATTTTTTTCGAGCGCGCACAGGGTTCTCGGCTCTATGATGTCGACGGCAACGAGTTCATTGATTACCTTGGCGCCTGGGGACCTGCGATTTTAGGTCATTGTGTTCCTGAGGTCGTTGCAGCTTGCCAGGAAACGTTGGCGGCTGGACCTGTTTTTGGTGCGCCCCATCGATTGGAGCTGGAATTGGCGCGCGCAGTTTCTGACGCGGTTCCAAGCTGTGAGATGGTGCGCTTCGTCAACTCTGGTACCGAAGCGGTTATGAGTGCAGTTCGTCTTGCCCGCGGATTCACAAAGCGCGATCTTATTATCATGTTCGAAGGTTGTTATCACGGGCACTCAGATTCCGTTTTAGCTTCGCAAAGCCATAGCTCCAGCGATGGCATTCCTGCAGAGTCCAAGCAGAACACTCTTCTTGTTCCATATAACGATGCCAGCGCTCTGAAGGATTGCATGCAAGCGAACAAAGGGCGTGTTGCCGCCGTTTTGATCGAACCGGTGGCAGGATCTATGGGCGTGGTACCACCGAAAGAGGGCTATCTGAAGGAAGTGGAGCGCCTTTGCCGCGACCATAACGTTGTACTGATTTTTGATGAAGTTTTGACTGGTTGTAGAGTCGCTCGCGGCGGTGCCCAATCGCTCTATGGTATTAATCCCGATCTCACCTGCTTTGGAAAAGCACTTGGAGGTGGAATGGCAATTGGTGCCTTTGGCGGACGCCGGGATATTATGAATGAGTTGGAACCGATCGGCAAGGTCTATCAAGCTGGAACGTTCTCCGGCAACCCGCTCACCATGGCTGGTGGCATCGCTACGCTGAACTTGCTCTTGCAAAAGTCAGTTTATGATCGAATGGAGCGATCAGCTACTCTGCTCTTTGCTGGACTTCAGGAAATTATCGACAGGTGCAAACTGCCAGTACGGCTTCAACGGGTCGGTTCAATGTTTGCGATCATTTTTTCGCCATTGCCTGTTACCAACTTCAGAGAGTCCCTCAAGATAGATGCGGCTAAATTTGCTCGCTTCTATCATGAACTTCTTAATCGCGGTATTTATTTGCCACCATCCAGCGTGGATGCGGCCGCGATTTCTGCTGCCCATACAGATGATGACATTGAGCAAACAATAAAAGCCTGCGACGAGTCGCTCAAAGAAATCTTTTAGCAGAATCTGATGTCTCTTTTGGCGCTCGGTCCGATCCCGGGAGCGCCGGCATCTTGCCGGCTTCGATCTTTGAGAGAGGCACTTTGATCGAAAGGTCTGTGAAACTTTGCTGTTTTAGAATCTAATTCTAAGCGGAGATCCTCTTTCTCTTGCTAAGACCTGGAGCTCAAAAAACCACCACCGCAGAGTCCGGTCGCGTTACTCCTTCGCAGCCGGAAGCGGCGGTAGTTCAATCAGCACTTTTCTCGGGGCGGTTCTTATTGATGATGGCGAAGATAATGAGAAGGTACGCCAACAGGCGAAGTCCATAGGCAAATGGCTTGAAATCTGCAGCCTTTCCAAGCAGGACGACAGCAAAGGTGCTCAAAGCGATCAATGAAAATGCGCAAGCAAAATGGAGGAAAAACTTGTCTCGCTTTTCAGTCCAGAAGCGGAAGAAGAAGAGCGCGATGCAGATATCGCTAGTAATAGTAGCGCCGCGAATAAGATGCTCAATCATGTCCTTGTCTCCCATATCAAGCCGAATAGCAGGGAAAAAGAGCCTATTAAACCTGAAACCATGCGATACATCGACAGATCAGTGCTTGGGACAAGTACAAGATCTGTGAATAGAACAATGTTTTGAACAGTTAGAAAGAAAAAGCAAACTGTGCTCCAGAGCAGCAATCGCACGCGAGTTCTGAGATAAGCGCGGACAAGAAATGCAAAGCAAACAATGCTTGCCAAGGCACATAGTAGATATGCCAGTGGTGCCACTATTCGCTTTCCTCCGAAATCTTGAAAGCATCGGAAAAACTCTGCACCGGACTGCTGAAAATCAAATTGATGACAGCGAACTTCCGCTCCGCATAGGCTTTGGCTGTTTGTTCAATTTGATCGCCGATTTCTGAGAGCGGCGCGTATGTGTATGAACAAGGAGTCTTGCCATCTGATTTCAAGATTCCCCGTTTGGCATAGGTTGCAAGTGCATTGTTTATTGATTCCGGGCTGAGGTAAAGAGCGGCTGCTGCTTCTGCTGCCGTTACAGGGCGATCCAAATTTCGCACGAAAAGGAGTAACTCCAATTGCCACACTGATTTGACGTGCGCCCTTATGAAGTCTTTGATCTGCGGAGAGAAGTCCACTGAGATCATACCTCCTGCCTCCCAGCAAACGCAGAAGTTGCGATGTCGCCAACTGGCGATGTTCGACGTGCTGGACTAATTTAGCTATTTGTCGTAAATCTACACTTGGAGTGCCTTCCGACGTAATTAAGTCTAACTTGCGAAGATTTCACGAGGGTTTCGATGGCTTCGTTAAGCGCTCAAACAGGCGTCCTTTTGAATATTTATGCTGCACTGGAATGCGGAAAAATGCCGTGGCTAGAACATTTCGCGAATGTTTCACTAAACCGGTTTCGTCACTTTCTGAGCTAAGATTAGAGGGTGGAGTTATTCCAAATGCGGGTGCTGTCATGAAAATTTTATTGGCCGAAGATGATCGCTTTCTAGCAGATGGGCTTTCCATGGTTCTAAAAGATAGTGGGTATGCTGTCGATCTTGCGGCAAATGGAGTTGAAGCTGATCTTGCATTGAATGTGAATGCATATGACTTGTTGATTCTGGATCTTGGCCTGCCGAAAATGGATGGCATAGAAGTAATCAAAAGAGTGCGAGGACGAGGGCAATCTTTGCCCATTCTCGTTTTAACAGCTCGCGACAGTCTGAATGACAGAGTCTTCGGCTTGGACGTCGGAGCAAACGATTACATTACCAAGCCATTTCAAGTACCTGAGTTGGAAGCACGGATTCGCGCTCTTCTTCGCAAAGATGTTTGGGCCAACCGCAATGAGATTGTTTTTGAACAATTGCATTACGATACGTCCACCCGCATCGCTACCGTCAATGGAGAAATCCTGGATCTTTCCGCTCGTGAGGTCGCCCTACTGGAAATCTTCTTGCAGCGCTTGGGCCGACTGGTTGACAAATCTAAGATTGCTCGCGCCCTTTCTAATTGGGAGGAGGACCTAAGTCATAATGCGGTTGGTATTACGATACACCGACTAAGAAAGAAGTTGGAGGCTCATGGTATCACTATCAGTGCTGTGCGGGGGCTAGGGTACAGACTTGAGAAAGCAGAATGAATCCATTCGCAAGCATCTACTTGCATCGCTGTTATTGCCACTTAGCCTTTTGTGTTTGATAACAACGGCGGCTGCATATTTCTTCGCGTCCGGGTTCGCAAATGCTGCCTATGATCGCGAATTGTTGAATTCAGCTGACTCAGTAGCTGCGCGGTTGCGTTCTGACGGGAAAAAAGTCTGGCTCGATATGCCGCCTGCCGCCATTGCTGTTCTCAGGCATAACGGTCGCGAAAAACTTTACTACCAAGTAATTAAAACGGATGGCACTCGCATCGCTGGCGATACCATCCTCCAGGGTCCCTTTCCGAAGTTGAATTCGGATTTGCCGCTTCTGCGAAATGACATGCTAAACAGACGGGAAGTGCGCATAGCGCGCCTCAAAGTAGGTGTCCCGGCATATTCAGCTGGACCTGTCTTCGTGCAAGTCGCTGAAACTTTGGAGAAACGCCAATTTTTGACTGGACAGATCCTGTTGTCGATTCTTGTGCCTCAGATTCTACTGATTATGTTCGGTAGCGTGGCCGTATCGCTCGGTGTTTCGCGCGGACTGAGACCGCTTCGCGTGCTAAAGGATGGACTGTCTGTTCGTTCGCAGTTTGACCTGAGTCCCCTTTCCGAGGAGAATGAGCCAACTGAGCTTCAGCCTCTAGTAAAAGCGATCAATGATTTACTTATTAGATTGCGGATGGATTTAGAATTTCAACAACGTTTCGTTGCAAACGCTGCGCATCAGTTTCGTACACCATTGGCTGGCTTGAAAACATACATCTATGCGGCAAAAAGGTTGCCTTCCAATGAAAGAATGAATAACCTTCTGGACCAAATCGAATCAGGTACTGATCGCATGAGCCGCTTGTCCAATCAACTTCTTGCATTGGCAAAGGCTGATCCTGCAAATAAGTTTGGTACATATGACAGTGTTGATCTGAATTTGATTGTGTCGGATGTTACCGCCGGCTTTGTAGAAAAGGCGTTGGATAAGGAAATCGAGCTCAGTTTTGAAGGGTCTGACACACCGGCCGTGATCCGTGGAAACGCCACCGGACTAACTGAATTGACGGCAAATTTGATCGAGAACGCTATTCTATACACTCAGTTTGGCGGACAGATTGTGGTTCGATTGTTTTACGAAAATAATGAGGGATGCATTGCATTGTCCGTTCAGGATAATGGACCAGGAATCCCGCAGCCCGAACGAGAGCGCGTGTTTGAGCGCTTCTATAGAGTACTTGGTACTGAGGCCCCAGGCAGTGGATTGGGACTCGCGATCGTCAAGGAAATAGCGACTGCGCACGAAGCCAAAGTTTCTATCGCTTCCCTGGATCCAGAAAGTGGCACGACAGTGAAAGTTTCATTTCCAACCTTGTCCAAAACAGCAAGTTAGGAATCTGCAAGTTAAATGATGCGAGCAAAAAATAATTGTTTTCCATCCCCTCTACTCTATCTCGTGCAGAAACCGTCCGCAAGGACGGTTTTCTGTTCGTTGAGATCTCCAAGTCCTGCATGATTAGAGTAATCGAAACGTTTTTGAAACTTTCGCAATCTATGCTAGAGACATGAAAACCTGTTGTCGCAGCGAGGCATTCGACTATTTCATGCATCGCGGCGACAAACGGTGATCGTTTGAGTATGTTCTGCTTCAACGCAGAGATGACGAGGATCGGCAATGCGCATATTATCTTATCGCGGCCCTTGTGCGCCTGGCGGAGTTTCCAATTCGCTCGCGCAAATTTTTAATGAACACGAAGCAGTATCGGAGTGGTGGTTCTTGCGTGAGCGGGATCTCGTTTGCGTAAAAGACGACAACGAAAAACCAAGTTACTCTTTGCACGCAGAGTTAGTTTCCAACCATTACAGGTACTGTAACAACTTCCTTTGGCCTGTTCTTCATGATATGCCTGAATTGGCAATCTATTCTGAAGAAGAGCAAAAGGCTTATCAAGCTTTCAATGCTGTAGTTTCATTTCGCTTGCGTGTTGCACAAAAGATATCCAGCGATGATTGCTTTGTCAATGACTATCAATTTGCGCTGATACCGGAGCTAACCCGGAAGGCTATGGACTCGTTCGTGTTCTGGCACATTCCCTGGCCAAAGAACATTTGGATGGAGCATAGTGCGCCGTTATGCGAGATTGCAGCAGGATTGCTGGCCGCACGTGTAATTGGTTTTCACATTCAGGAGTACCTGGACAATTTCGTTGATTTTGTCATTCGCAATTTGCCGCAGCTAGATATTAGAAGGACGGTGTACGGAATCTCTATCAAGGACGGACCCTCGTCGAGACGAGTAATTTCACTTGTTTGTGCTCCGCTCGGTATTGATTCCTTTCATTGGAATGGCATGGCAAAACAAGATGCTGAACTTTACGAGATGGGTCTGGGCAACACTCCCTTTATCTTGAGCGTTGATCGATGTGATTACACAAAAGGGGTTTTTGAGCGCCTGAATGCAATCGATTATTTCTTCTCGATCAATCCGGAATGGAAGGAGAAGGTGGTCTTTGTGCAGATCGGCGCCCGTTCAAGGCCGGGTCTGCCTGTATTCGATCAATATTGGGAATCTTGTCGCAGACGCTTTGCACAGCTAAACTCAAATCATGCCACGGAGCAGTGGAATCCCTTAATTTGGATAGAATCTCCTCAATCGAGTGCGTCATTAGCAAAGCTTTATAGTCGTGCCCAAAGTATGATTGTTAGCCCCATTCGAGACGGGCTGAATTTGACGGCGAAAGAATATGTTGCCTCGCAGCACAGCTTCCCGGGCACGCTGGTTTTATCGAAGGGCGCTGGTGTCTACAAAGAAATTGGAAAACACTGTATTGAAATCGAGACTTCGGACGTAAGCCAGTTCTCCAACGCGATTTCTCAATCATTGACCATGAGTGAGGCTGAGCGTTACCGGCGCATTCATTTATTGAAGTCTGCAGTAATTTGTAATTCACTGTCATCGTGGTGGCAGTCTTACCTTCGCTTATGTGGTGACAGCAAATTGGAACTTACTGATAAAAGGGCTGCAGGACTATGAACATACTTGCCAGAATGGATGATCTGCGGGAGAAGGACCGTATTGAGAGTGCGCTGCCCGCTTTTTCCGTCAACCTGTTTTATGCGCGCCAGGATCAGTCTATGTTGTGGTTGGCAAAAAATGCTGATATTGACGCTGTCATTGTAGGTATTCATTCCGATCCTGAATCAGTGCTCAGATCAGTAAAATGTTTAAAACACGGGTTTCTGCATATTCCGTATCTTTGTTTTTATGCTCACCATCAAAACGATGCAATTTGGAATTACCAATCCTTATCGCAAGCATGTTTATCATTCGGAGCTAGCAACTTTATTCATGCTGACGATGCTGGCGGTTTGCTGCTATGTCAGGCTCTGGAAGCCTTGTGCTCGAATCGCAACAAGGTTGAACCTACCATAATAGTGGCTGGCAGAAAAGAACTCGTGGGATAGCAAGCGCGCCGATCACTTATTGCCTGGTTCACGGGATTTACCTGACTGGGAAGCGGCAGGCTGAATCGCTGGACCTTCATTCGAGGGTGCTGTGTTTGCTGGAGATAGATTCGGCGGAGTTGAATTTGGTGCAGCGCTTGAGCGGAACTCGTGCTTCTTCATTTTGATCTGAGCCAGCAGCGATCTGGAAATTCGATATTCAAATGATGTCTCGTCGTTCGAATTCGATTTTACCCAGCTCAGTTTCTCTGTCGCTTGCGCCGTATTTCCGCGAGAGAAATCCTGCACACCAGAGTAAGCATATGCCATTAGCCTGCTGCCCTTGTTCTCCCCCGCTTCCTTGAGCAGCTCATCGAAACTGATTTTTCCGGCCAAGTGAGTAATTATCGGGTAAGGAAATGAATGATCTTTGAAAGTTGTTATTGCCTTCTCAAGAATTCTCTTGGACCCTTCTTGATCATTCATAGTTTCGAAGGCTAAGGCGCAAAGGATAGATGCAAAAGGAGCGCGCCAGTGATTCCAATGAGTCTGGTTGAGAAAAGCTTCAAAATATTCTGTGGCTAACTTGGGTTCTGCGTTGATGAGGCATTCTTTGCCATGAAAATAATTTGACAGAGTGTTTGCTTCCGATAGAACTTTTTTCAATCCAACTGCATTTACGACACCTAATTGGTCCTGAATCTTTGTGCCGTCCGGTAGCGCTACAACCATAGTCGGAAAGGCTTGAACGCTGAACAGATCTTCCAGCTCTTGCGTGGCTGGCGTGTTTTTTCCGTCTTCTCGTTTTCGATCAACGACTCTTATCGGAATGAATTTTTCGTTCAGGAATTTCACAACCTCTCGCGATGAGAGCGCCGTGCTTTCCAGTTGTTTGCACGGTTCGCACCAGTCGGCACTGAACTCATAAAAGAATAGCTTGTCGCTGCCGCGATCCGATGGCGTGATGGTATCTGGAGTTCGCCACTTAATCTCTTCGCTGGCTTTTGGTGGGCTGATTGATTCTGAAATCGAGAGACCCGCACGAACGATCAGGAGGAACATCGTTGAGATTAACAGCCATTTTGGGACTGCTGTAGTAGAACCATAGCTTTTCTTCTGGGACGCTGAAACGTTTTCTTGCAATTCAGTTTCTGGTGCACTTCCCTCACTCTTCGCCATATGAGAACTCCCGTCTGCTTAGGAGAACTGTACCCAGCAGCAGATACATCAAAATGTTGGAGACGTAAGTTACAAGTGGAAGCACGCTGAACCTTGTGGTGTTTAGCACTTCAAAGAGGTCGATACCCGGGAAAACGAAATGGTGAAGGAAGTTCGAGATGAAAACCAGAGCTTGAAAGATCATATAAACTGCAGGAATTGCACCTTCGTAGCTGCTCATCGAAAACGAAAGTGCAGGGCCGATCAATGATGCATAGACAAGAATGATGAAAACAGCTATTCCCAGTCGCATTGGGAAAGATCTGATTACGACCATCAATGCGGAATAGCTTAGTGCGTTGAGTATGAGATCGCTCATGCTCCAGAAGTTGAGATCTACAACCGTGTTTCTGCCTTGCAAGGTTTGTGCGGTGTTGAAGGTGAGGATGTTCAGCATCATTATTATGAATACGCCAGTGGACCCCGCAAGCCATTTGCTAACTATATATTGAGAGCGCGTCAATGGTCGCGCAAACAACAACGACAAATATTCGCCATCATTCATTTGGCGTGTGTTTGCAATGTTGTCTTGCATGAACGTATAAGAGATGGCCATAGCTAGCGTCGGTCCGTTGACTAAATTCACGAGCAAATCTGCTGTCTTTCCATCCACCGCTACGCTGCTCAATATGATTGGAACGCCAATCGCGAGGAAGAGCAGGCCTAGTACCGATGACATGGAGCTGAACTTTACCCAGAGAGTAAATAGATAAACGGCGGGACTCATCGACGCAGGTCCTCGTTATGCAAGGCTATGAAAAGGTCTTCCAGTCCACGTCGCTCCTGAAAGACTTCCTCAACTGCAACTTGTTTTTCTACCAATGCTTTGACGAGCGAAGCTTTGTCCTTTTCGTGTTTAAGGCGAAATCGCAAACAATGCTCTGTAATGCCGAAATAGTGTCCTTCCAGCGTAGCGGCGATATCGCTGCACAAAACATCGTCGGGCATCTCAAGTTCAGGGCTGCATTTGACGATAATCGTGATTTCTTCTTTGCTTATATTGGAAAGTTCTTCTATTTGATGAATGCGGCCGCCTTTTATAAAAGCGACGCGATCGCAAACTCGCTCGACTTCATCTAGATGGTGTGAATTAAGCACAACCGTCACATTCTTCTTCTTCCAGTTAAGTAGAAGTTTGCGCAGCAGATTAGCACCGATTGGGTCCATGCCGGAGCCAGGTTCATCCAGAAAACAGAGTTTTGGATCGCCCAAAAGCATTTGAGCCAGGCCCAATCGCTGAAGCATTCCGCGCGAAAATTTCTTGATCCGCCGGTCCCATGCCGAAGGGTCTAGTTCGACCTGGCGCAGAGCTTCTTCCACATCTTGTTTGGATGTTTTGTGTGGCAGCTTGGCTAGCATGTGGTGATAGCTCATAAACTGCCGAGCTGTCATCCAGGCGTCAAAATTGGGGCGCTCAGGAAGAAATGCTGAAAGTTCTTTGACACGCAGATTGTCAGGTGTATATCCGAAGATGTGAATATCGCCAGAAGTTGGCCTTAGTAAGGATAACAAGCAGCCCATGAGCGTCGTTTTCCCTGCGCCATTCGGACCAATCAACCCGAAGACTTCTCCGTTGCCGATTTCCAGAGAAATGCCGTCCAGCGCCCTTGTTCGACCCCTGCCGTAGGTCTTCACAAGGTTCTCGATCTTGATGCAGGTTGTCTTTTCGGACACTGCTCTGAAGCCTCAAACCTATTCCAAGACTTAGTTTAGCAGTAGAGGACTCCTTGAAATCAAGGTGGCTTGCTGGCATTTGGCCCATGCAAAGTTCAGACTTGCGGAGATTCCCACTGCAGTACTGTTAGCTTAGACGTGCTTAAGTCGAGAATTATGCAGGTCTGTATACAGCCTTAGTAAGGAAGGGCTAAATGGTTTACTGACTGTGGCAGGTGGTCAAACCGAGACGAGCTCATATGGGGAGGAGTCTCACATGTCACAACGCAAACCTAAGGTTGCATGCGGAAATTTTGATGATTTTGTTCCTTTGACCTTTCGAGGGTCTTGGACGCTAAGAGTATTTGATGCTTTTGCGATGGCATTTGCCCTTGCATATAGTTGCGATCCGCAAGAGCACTACGGACCACCGCCCGATTTGCGTTTCATGCTGATGATTGGATGCTTCTTCACGGCTCTATTTTTGCGTAACACAAAATCGATGGGAACAGAAACGAGCTCGCTGCTGAGCACTTTCATGTTTTTCATCTTCTGTTCGCTTGGAAGTTTGATTCATCAGTTGGGCGGAGTAGAAGCTCATCTACTGGTAACAGGTTCTGTCTTCTTTGTCTCCTTGCTGATGTTTATCCATGAGTGCGGCTTGGAAATCATTGTTGACGAACAGAAGATCGTAAAACGCCAGAGGCTTCTCGTTCCTTCAGAAATTTGCATCTCGCGGGAAGAAGTTCAGGAAATCATGATTTGCAGCAAGGAAGGAATTGCCGATGTCACTATCGCAGGCAGTGGCAAGCAAATTTCCTTAACTGCTCCACGTTTAGTTAAGAACAACTCGCGTCTACAGAAGCAAGCGCATGAAACTTGGGGTGGTGCACTTGCACGAATGTTTCGCAAACCTGCTGAGGATGCCTGTTGGGCAGATATGCTCGCCCAATCACTCGGTGGCGAAATTCTAAGCAGATTGGAGCGTGAATTTAAGAGAGATGGATACCTGCAAATGGGTCCCCTGCATATACTGGCAGATCGAGTGATTGTCGAAGTTGGTGGCGGCTTGCCGATTACGCTTGGCAGCACTGAGATAATGGCTGTTCACTTCAATGGAGAAAAGCTGGGACTGCTGACTGAATCTCAAACTGTTTATGTGAAATCTGATTTTGCGAACTCGGCTTATGTTGGAATAGTTCTTGGATTGAAGCCAACTGCACCTGGCGTTTACTTTAGATCAGACGATTTCCACTGCTATCGTTGTGAAAACTTTCCTATGCGTTTTCGCGCGCTGCAGGGAGTCAGAAAACGAGTCGCGGCATAAACATGTAAAACGATTTGTTCAGCTCAGAACGGATCATGCATCGATTTAAACAAAGGGGAGTAATCTGGGGGCAGATTACTCCTTTACTTTCAAGGGTTATAATAGCGGAATGCAGCAATCGCTGCACGGTTGAACATGCGCGTGAATAGGTTCGACACGAGTTTCCTTCAGTTGAAAGATTGCAGAAGCTCAGAAGGGTAAAGATTGTCTAGACCGCAAATCGGGAAAACCTTTCAAGACAGATACATGATTGTCTCGCAACTTGGCACGGGTGGAATGGGTGTTGTCTATCGTGCGCGCCAGGTCGATGCTGATCGTGATGTCGCTATCAAGCTTTTGAACTCAGAGAGCTTAGATGATGAAAGTACTGCTCGTTTCTATCGCGAATTCAAATTACTTTCAAAGTTTACTCATCCCAATATTGTGACTGTTTATGGATTGGCCCTTGATGACGAGCGCCGCCCTTATGCAATCAGCGAGTTCGTGGAGGGCTCCACACTACGCACCGTTCTGAATGAGCAAGGTCGACTAAGTTGGGAACTTTCAACTTCAATTATTGTGCAACTTTGTGACGCGTTGAATGCGGTTCACCAGGAAGAAATAGTGCATCGCGACTTAAAGCCAGAGAACATTATGTTGGTTGATAAGCCACATCCGTTTTTCGTAAAGTTATTGGATTTTGGTGTGGCGCGGCTTGTCAGCGCCGGCCAAAGCAGCAGCCAAAAATTGACTTGGACCGGACAGTTGTTAGGGAGCCCTCAATACATGAGTCCCGAGCAAGTCGAAGGACGGGTCGACCCGCGTTCGGATATCTACGCGATTGGCTGCATATATTTTGAAATGATTGCCGGTGAGCCGTTGTTTGAGGCTGACACCGCAGTGGGCCTGGTCTTCAAGCAAAAAAGCGAGGATCCGACAAGTCGAATCCGAGCATTGAACAAAACTGTTCCTTACAAACTTCGGTCCATTTTGTTAAAAGCACTCGCGAAAAAGGCGGATGACCGATACCAGTCGGTGCTGGAGCTAGCCGCGGATCTGAAGGATTTACAGGCGCGCCCGGGTGGATTTGAAGAGCACGCGACTGCAAGCTCATCCATTTCCTTCCCAAGACTTCCATTCATATTTGGTGGCATCTTTCTGATTGGCATATCTGTTGCTGGATTCTTCTACATAAAGGAGACTCCTTCGACCAGACCTCAGAAAGAAGCGAAAGCCACCGATTCAATGAGCGCTACCAAACTTCGGTCCTTGCTGGCGCAATCGAGGGCAAGTCCGGCTCAAGCCGAGAGACTTAAGTTGCTCGTGGAATTTGCCAGGCTGAGCAAGAATACTCCAAATGTTGAACTTCACCTTCTAGGGTTAAGTGACTTAGTTGGCAACGCAGACCCCGCTGAGGCTCTTCCTTACATAATGGAAATGAAGGAGCTGCTGGCAACATCCGGGCAGAAGCTCTCCCAGAAATCAAGACAGTTCTGGACCGTTCAAACTATTCTGCGCATGGTTAACCACTATGTGTCGGTAAGGGACTTCGACAGGGCTCTTGAGCTGATTAACCAAAATGCCTTATACGTGAGGGACAACGATGAGCCTAACCGCGAGGGCCAGGTGAGCTTGTTGGCGACGAAAGCGCAAGCGTTTATTGGTCTTCGTGACCCCTCAGGGGTGGATAGTTGTGTTAATGAGCTTAGAAACTCACTGAAAGAGGGCGGTGGATTCCCTGGCGTGGGCACTGCAATGGTACTCGTGCATGCGATTTATTCTGACCTTAAATTCAATAGAAGTGAATCGAAGATCAAGGAGCACACTGAATATTTCATTGAGCTGCAGGAAAAGACAGAATCATATGACGTACTAAATTCATTCGCAAACGAATGCCTTACGATTGCAGAGAACCTTTGCCGGCATTCCAGAATAAAAGAATCCAGAGTTCTCGCTCACAAAACAAGGGTATTGTTGGATTCGAGAGAAGAGATGGTTAGGGAAAATCCCCCTTTGGCGGGAACATACCTACGCATTCTTACTATGGAAAAAATTGAAACGCCTTCTATGCAAAAGACTGCTTTGATGAAGGCTTTAGAGAAGGACGTTTTCTCCCGTGCGGAATCCGGAGCTTTTCCCTTTGCTTGTGTGAAGGAAATGGCTCGGGCGTTACATCATTTTGATGGTCAGAGAGCCGCTTTGGCTTACCTGGAAAAAATGAAACCGTTCCTTGCTGAAAGAGATCGCAGGGAAGAGTGTGCAACGCTGAATCCGTCGGCTTATCTTATGCAAGAAATATTGGACTGTCTACGGTTTAAGCTACCCGATGCGAACAGGCTTGCTCGTGAAAAAGACTTTGTAATATCTGTGGCCGCTCAGAAAACGGCAGAATGCCAGCTTTCCAGCTTCAGGCAATTGGAATACAACATGAGCCCATTGTTGAGCGCACGCAAGTTTGATGAGGCAAAAACGTTGTCGTGGGCTTTGTTGGATGCGGCTGTTGCTAATAAACTCATTGGAAGTCCAGCGTTTACGAGCATCCTCAGTACAACTACACGAATAGCTGACGACCCGGTTACCAAGGCTGACCGCAAACAGTTTTTGAGGCTGCGAGATCTTCTTCTATCCCATATGAGTTCGTTGAATTACCAATTAGGTGAGTTAGATTGCGCGAATCTTGCAGTTTCTGTGCATCGAACTGCGTTAGGCCTTTGCCGTTTCGATATGTATGATGAACCTGGGGCCTTGATTCAAAAGGCGCATGATTTCTTTGTTGTCCATAAGCGTATGGGTGAGGGCGTCGCCCTCCCTCTGATGGAGGCTTCTGCCGAAACATTTGGTGTTCCGGACGCAAAAAAACACATTCCCGATTTCAAAGAGCTGCTTGCTAGATTCATAAAGTTATCGAGCAATCTATCATACTCGAGTGAGTGCAGGGATAGATTCCGTTCAATTCTCAGTAAGTTGTACCGTGATTTCCAGCACCTTGAGCTCAACTTGGATGCATATGCATTTTACGCAGACATGCGTAAGGCTACCGAGACGAAGTCTAAAGATGATCCGAAAGTGGAACTGGCGCTCTTAGATTCTTATTCAGACTTCGTTGAGAAAGAACCGACAAAGGCGCCAGCTGTAGAAAGTATTGCTTCTGATTATCTGCGAGCACTGGCACTATTCCTAAAGAATGATCCGCCGCGTGATTACGAGATCACCACAACCGTAAATCGCATAGCAAATAACATTCTTATTCCTAATAAAATGAATGCGCAAGCTTTGGCGTTTTTGCAAGACGTGCGCTCCGAATTCAAAAAGGCGGGACTATTCGGAGACGCTAATAAATTAAGATGGTTAGTAGTCGATCTGGAAGCGGCACGTAAGACCAGCTCTGTTGATGAAGCTCAAGCCGCTCTCAAGGAAATGAAAGCCTTGTCGGTCTCCGGCTCGGAACTAATCAAAGCCGATGCTCTTTACGAAATGGCTCATGATGCGATTTTCGCGGAGCAGCAGTATCAGCGGGCTGTGGACCTATTGAGAGAATCAACGAGAATATACGAGGTTGAAGATGGTGATGACTATGACGATCATCGATATAAATCTTTTGTTGTTCTTTCTACCTACTTAAACAAACTGGGCCGAAGTGCAGAGTCGAAACGCGCTTTACTCCGAGCTCTGAAAGCGCAGGAGAAATTTGACCCTGAATCCAATCCCGTCACGGAATTGATTGCTGAGCGCATGGTGCATCATTTTGAAGAAACAAATGAGCCTACCAAAGCGGCTGCATGCAAGACCCATAATAAAGCCCCCCACTATTTGCAAAAGCTTCTTGCCAGTTAAGTACTCTTTTCTTTGAGCCCCTTCAATCTCACGGACCTTCTTCGACCCTAAGGATCTTCTTCGATCCTAAGGATCTTCTTCGATCCTAAGGATCTTCTTCGATCCTAAGGATCTTCTTCGATC
>JAIEQI010000212.1 GCA_019747875.1 Candidatus Obscuribacterales bacterium | reverse complement strand
CTCTTCCGCTCCCAAATATGCAATATCCTCTTCTGTTCAAAATCTCGAAAATATTCGGCACAGCTATTACAAGCTCGGCAAGCCATTCCAGCCTTTCCTTCTTCTCGCTCTTTCTGCTGCGGTACTTTCGATCTGCTGGCTGCCGCAGTTGTTTCATCAGATCCTGCACGCTTTCCAGCATGACTCGGGCTGCTATTGGCAAATGCCTAAGGATGTTTTCGACAACGACAAACAGAGTCGCAGCCTCGCTTACAGGCTCACTCACTGCATCCAGATATGTCATTTGACCAAGTACAAATTTCAGTACAGGCTGTAGCAATGCCCTAACGGTATACTTCTTGTACGGTATCAAATTCTCAGGCATTAAGCTGTGACTGGCTCTGCAATCCCTGCATCGCACGCGCCCAATCTTAATTCGCCATTCTTTTCCGTCTTCTTCGATGAGACCTCGCTCGAAGAACCCATGTCTCACAAGCCTCCCCGGCTGCGTACATACAGGACATATATTTTCGAACTCAAACCTTGGACATTCTTTACCTTGAAACACCAAGAACTTCTGCCGCTTCTACGCCAGTTACCAGTATTATCATTCTCAAATCCGTTTTTTTTGTTGTCTTGCAACTCCAATTGAAGCGGATTTCCTTTTCTCGGCAAGATTACTTGGCGCATAGCCACCCTATATACGGCAAAGGTTCGTGGCGTCTAACATGAAGAGACGCTGATTTGCTAGAGGGCGTATATGTATTGGGTGGTAGTACTATGCGATGTAGCGGATGTGGAGCGAAAAAAGGAATATCTTAGATTCATGTCTCGGTACCGGGGAGAGTCACAAGGACTCTCCCATTCTTGACGGTGAGGAAAGCATGCAGCTTTCCTGTTTATGTTAGGAGAGTCACAGGACTCTCCTCAATCTTGTTGGGTAGGAAGCGTTTTTTGCGCTCCCCTTGTTCTCGTTGCCTGCCTTATTTCGTGTCCTGCCAGATTCCGCGCACCCAGGTCGAGACGCCGGTCGCGATGCCGGTGACCAGGAAGGTGAATCCGATGGCGCAGGCGGCGATCAGGACGTGGATGACGACCAGGATAGTGAGGTTCGTGATCGCGATGGTCAGGAACGACAGGATCGCCATGCTCGCGAACGCGTTGAATGCGATCTTGAAGGTGGTCTTGAACGGCTTCGTGAAGAACGGCCGCGGCGACATGTAGTGTGCGACCAGGAAGCAGATGCCACCGACCGAGATGGCGAACGCGAGAGAGGCGAGAATGTGACCGAGCATTTGTATTGTCTTTCTTTGTTTGCGAGAGAGTGGTCTTTGACTCACTCTGTCTCGCGGATGATCTGTGTTGGTCTGGGAAGCACTCTGTTCTCAGTTGGAAGCAAGTAGGCACCATTTGCGATGCCCTCTTGCTGGCTTAAGTTTGGTACGGAAGCTTTGACTGACTGCCGCTTTTGAGCTAGTTGGTCGGACCCGTGTAGTTGACCACGAAGGAGCCAACGTGAGTGGTGAAACCGCCGCCGTTCAGAGCGATCTTGTAGCCGCGACCTGATCGATCGTTGCCGCTGCCGAAGCCGGTGATCTTGCCCGGAACCCAGGCGGTGCGCTTGTGTCCGTTGGCGCCGACGACCTTGGTGAGGACGGTGGCTCCAATCTTGCGCCTTCCGCGGTTCCGCAGTGCGACCATCGTGGTCTCGTTGAAGACCCGCACTTCGCGACTGTCGGTGAGCCGGACCTCGTAGCGGTTCACGCCGTTGCGACCTTTGATCCGGCGGACGACTTTGCCCTCGAACCATCCGCGAGACGTGTGCTCCTGGAGCTGGGTGTTCTTGCCCAGGTAGATAATATGCTTGCCGAAGACACGGACGAATGACGGCCATCCGCGGGCGGTGTTGTAATAGGCGTGTGGCGAGAGACGGACGAGGACGGATTGACGCGCCGAAAACTTCGCTGAAGAGATGCTCATGTGAGGCTTTCTTTCCAGTTGAGATGATCGATGGTGGATCGTTAGCCGACGCGAACGATGCGGCCCCGCTTCCTGGCCCAGACGCCATGAAGGCTTCGCGGACTGGGCTTCCGGGACTCGCGGCTGAGCTGCAAGTAGGCGTCGCCGGCCCAGGCTGCCATGCACAAGATGGCGGGCGCCACCACGCTGATGAACGCTCCGCCGACCACGAGCTCTTGAACTGCTTCAAAGTTGCCGAGAGCCCAGGAGGCAGCAGCCAGGGTCGCAAGCAAACAGAGGGAGATTGCGCCCATGGCGGCGATGAGGAGATAAACAGCTTTCATTGAATCGATCCCTTGATTCTGGTGAAGCATGGCACCATTTACGGTGCCATGCTTCTGCCGGTTCAGAGGCGGGTGATGATGAAGCCGGCGATCGTGCCGGTGAAGGAAGCAACGCCAAGCACGCCCCAGGCAGCCCGAGTGGACTGCGGGCGGCGCTTGCCGACGTAGCTGCCGATCGCGGCGCGCGTGTCATGGATGCCGCCGAAGAGGGAGGCGACGATGACCATGAGTGCGATGCCGACGCTGCTGGCATAAACGTCGAGGAAGGCTTCGTGGAAGCCGATGACAGGGCCGAGCACCAGGGCGCCGATGCCGAACATCGCTGCCGACGTCAGAATGCCGAGCCCGACGAAGCGGAAGGGTCCGGCGTAAACGATGCTGTCGACGAATTCGAAGAAGCGGGTCAGCCAGCGCACGTTGAACAACACGTCCAGTGCGAAGCCGAGCATGGTGACGACAAGTCCAATTCCGAGGAAGTAAATCGACATAGTGGATTTCTCCGTATCGAATGTGCAGCGTCCTTCTTGGACGCTGCTATAAGATTTGGGGATGGCACCGCGGCGCCTTCCGGTTATCTCTATCAGCGCTGCTCATCGCAGGCGCCTACAGCCAGCAACTTGCTGGGCTTTTTAGCGCGAAGTCTTCGGTCCCAGCCTGTGCCGAATGTAGTAGCACAAGGCGACCAGGGGCGGACCGTACATGGAAGCGAAGAACGCGACCCAGAGCACGTTCTCGGCTGTAACCAGTTCGACCCACTCGCTGTTTTCAAACACGAGCTAGTCTCCGTCAGGTTGGTCTTAGAGTTGGTTCTACTGCAAAGTGTCCTTGCCGAGCCAGTGCGCATTACGCTTGCAGACGATCTCCGGGTAGACCATCAGGTCCTCCTTCGAGATGCCGTAGATGCGCACGGTCCTTTTGGTGGAGTACATGCCACCGGGGACACCGCTCGGCATGAGCCCCTTCTTGGACGACTTCGAGATGACGTGGCCGATATCTTCGAAATTCGCGAGAAGATACTCAGCCACGATGATATCGCTGGGCGAGACTTTGCCGAGCTGCGGACCCTGCTCGATGGTGATTTTCAAGTCCTTGCGGCCAATCAGGTCGCCGCCGGTGTGGATGAATTTGTCGAAGCTGAAGTGCGCGACGCAGGTGTGGTTGATCGCCTTCTGGACATCGTCGAGGGCCCAGTTCGACTTCAGGTAGATGTACGCCGCGGGCAGAATCATGACGACGGCGGAGCCGACCACGGACCAGAGCATCGCTTGCAGGCTCAGCTCGAAGAACAATCCCAGTGAAATCGCGAACACAGACGCGTGCCCCGCCAGGAGGGAACGCAACTTCAGTACGTCCATCTTGCGGTTCTCTTCAC
The DNA here is from genome assembly GCA_019747875.1 of Candidatus Obscuribacterales bacterium. Classification (GTDB taxonomy): domain Bacteria; phylum Cyanobacteriota; class Vampirovibrionia; order Obscuribacterales; family Obscuribacteraceae; genus JAIEPM01. The sequence goes on along the minus strand of JAIEQI010000212.1, from coordinate 11,621 downwards.
CGGTGCGCAGATCGGCGAAGATGTAGCAGTCGTAGATGCGCTTGCACAGGAGAGCAAGTACCAGGACTGCAATGGCGCCGAAGTAGAGCCTATCGGCGCTGAGGGTGGCGATGTAGTTGATCATCCGGTTCTCCAGTTCTCGAAGATTGTGAATGAAAGAGAAGTAGAGCAGCACCCGAAGAGAGTCCGCATGCTGTAGCCGGCGTATGGTTGCTCAACGCCGCATCTGGCGGCGGAGGCTGGCAACGTAATCGTCGGAATCTCGCGAAATACCGATGATTTGCCAGATGAGGAAGGCGACTCCTCCGCCCACGACGGTCAGGCCGTAGGCGACGTTGAAGAACTGTTCCGGAGTCCATCCTGCAAAGCAAGACATTCTGATTTTCCTTGTTGACGCTTAGCGCTTCGAGAAGTAAGGTTTGTCGGCGTTGTCGTACTCGACCCAGATGTTTGCCGACGGTTTCTCTCCGCTGAGTCTCGGAGTGACGACGTTCAGCTTGCCGGCGACATAGCCGAGTCCCTTCAGAAGGCTGCGCGCTTCCTCCATATCCGTGTCGGACGGAACGAAGTCGAGTTTGACGAGGGCGCCTTCCGAAGTCGAGTACTCGCTGCTGAGGTGGACGAATTCCATGTGGATCGTCCGAGCAAGCGTGTGCCCAGGAGTCATCGGCGCCTTCACTTTCGGCGCATTGTGCAGTCCGGCGATGCGAGCAACCGTGCTCATGGGCTTGTAGCCGTCGTTCACATGCAGCGTCAACGCGGCAGCGGTGAGACGGTCTTTCTTGGAAGCCACTGGCGCATCGCAAGTCGTAGCCAGTGAGGGTACAGTGCGAAGATGAGTCATGGCATCCCTCCTTGGGATGAGGGCGGGTCGCGCCCAGTTGTTGGTGATTCAACGACCCGCCCGAACAGTCAGTGGCGTTCCAGCCACACCGTTATGACGGGGTCGTCTCCAGGAAACTTCGGGTCGTGCTTCTGCGGCTCAGAGCAGCAGTAGCCTTCGCTTAGCATGATCAGGCAGGCTTGGTCGAGCTGGTCTTGCGGCGGAATGTTCCGCAGCGTGACGCTGACGCCTTTGGCAATCGCGCCTTGGCAGGTCAGGCGGTCGAACTCGTATTTCATCCAGCTGACGATTGTGACGGCGCCTGGTGAAAACTGCACCACGTCCCGGTTTGCGACGAGAGAGAGCGACGCAATTTTGTTGGACGGGCGCGGAGTTTCCTTGTTGGTCCAGATGAGATGTGGACCAGACATCAGGCGCTCTCGACGCTGTTCTTGATCTGGCGGACGGTCATGTCCTGCAGCATCAAGGCGGGGCCGAAGACGACGGTTGCCGTCAGGCTCGTCATCAGTGCGAGGTGGCCGGCACCCATGCGGGCGAGCTCCTCGGCTTGTTCCTGGCAGAGATCATGCATGCCGCGCGTGAGCGGGGCAAGGAAAGTTGTGAAGAAGACCAATGTGCTCTCCTTTTCGGTTCTGGTGAAGAAAGGGATTTCGCCCTTTCCTCACCTTCCAGGGATTGATTCGAAACTAGTTCTTCAGGTTCTTCTCGGAGCGCCACTTGAAGTCGGCCGGGTAGACTTCCTTGCGAACGCGACCGGGCCAGCCGAGCGGCTCGTGCTCGGGCAGGGCGCGGACCGGATTGAACGACAGCTCTTCGCCGGCGCTCTCCGCAACCATGCCCTCGACCTTGTCGAAGATCAGCTCGGCGACCGGGATGTGGGCGCCCGTCCAAGGCTTGCTCGAATCTTCGATGGACTCGCCGGCTTGCTTGACCTGGATCGAGAACGTCATCGTCACCGGACCCTTGTTCAGCGAAGCGACCGCTGCATGCCGGAGGTAGTGACGATCGAACAGGTTCGGCATCGAGAAGAGGCTTGACGCTGCGCCGGTCAGCGAATACTTGACGGCGAGCCGCTCATTGCCTTCGGCGCCGAGTGCGTATGGCACCTGCGAGAAGTAGTCGGTCGTGAGCGGGTTCTTCACCAGCTTCAGGACTGCGTCGGCGAGCAGTGCCGCGACGCGCGGATTCTGCTTGATCAGAGCGCCCATTTCACCGTTGACGAGTTTGTGCATGTCCTCGACGCCAGGCGCGAAGAAGACCACATCGTTGGCCAGCAGGAAGTCATGCTCGGACGAGTTCTCATCGCCGGGCAGGACCTTCTTGCCGTCGACACCGTGGAGCTTGATCGCGACGCCGCGCACGTTCGGGAGCGCATCGTAGCTGTCGGCGGACATGGCGCCGTTCGAGAAGCGAACCTGCGCGCGATACTCGCCCTTCTTGGCGAAGATGCCGACCTTCAGCGATTCCGGGATGTCCTGGCGGATGCGGAACGTGGCGTTGAAGGTGCCGTGGGACTTGGTGTGAACGTCTCGCTTGGCGACGGCGCCGGGTTGATGCTCCTTCTGCTGCTTTGCGATCACGGCGTCGACCATCTCGCTGATCAGCTTCTTTTCCGTGTCGGTGCCGGCCCAGTTGTTGGGAACCTGCTCCTGCGTTTGCAGATACATCAGCGTTCCCTTGCCGAGCACCACCAGTGCAAGGGTCGAGAGCAGAGCGATTTTGACGATTTTGGAAATCATGCCTTGTCCTTCTATGTCCAGAGTTCTGGACTACTTGAGGAGGATTCTGTTCCGGCTGGATGCCGAAGCAGGTGACAAGTTGACCAATCTAATCTTCCATCAGAACGCATTATGCGCCTGGCACCGAATTTGGTGCTGGCGAATAGTCGAATGCGTTGTGGTGTCAGATGTTGGTTTGCTTTTCTTGGTGAAGAGTTGGGGTTGAAAGATAATCTCACTGTGCTTGGCCCATGCGGCTAGGGACAAGCATTCTATGCGCATAACACGTAGCCCCGACACGGTTTGCGTATGGCGCGGATTGGGTGAGTTGGGCAACCCTCGCTAGTGGTGTCACTGCTGGTGGTGCTATTGGCGGTGCTTGTCTGGTGTTTGGTGTAGTTCGTTTTGCGTAAATGTGATACCACAGGTGGTAGGATTGCTTCTTCTGGCTGATGTGATTCTCAGCAATCTTCTGTGCAATTATGCAGTCTGCTTGCCAAAAGGGACTCAGACAGATGAGCCGGTGTGCCAACTGCGCGAGGTGGGATCTGCGCAGGCGTGTGGATAACCGGGGGCCGGCAGTCTTGCTTCTTAGAGATCTCTAGTGCGTACGGTGACTTGTATTCACTCGTTCACATCACATCGGCCCCAACACTTCTATGCCCTAACGGCCAAGCCCCAGTCTGGTTTCTTTTGTGCGACTTCGGTCGTGCAGAAGAAAGTAGTCTGGCACCGACGTGAACGTTCTTCCAGCTGAGGTGCTCCAAGGAGCACTCCTAGAGCACCTGAAAGGGAGGTTATCATGACGGCACTGATCACACGACGAGGAATCTTCGGCGGTGGAGGCGTCAAAGGCTTCTGCAGCATCGGCTTCCTCAAAGGCGCCCGTCGCGTCGGCGTCAAAATCGAAGGAGCGCTCGGCGTTTCTGTTGGTTCTCTTGTTGCGACGCTTCACGAAAATGGACTCGACGCTGATGAGATTCATCGCGTCTTCCAGGAACGTCTTCGCAAGAGCATCATCAACGCCGCGCGCAACATCGGCCCCGACGTCAAGGCGTCCGAACTGCTGCTGGCAGCAATGGGATGGCAGCCCACGATCGTGACCAAGGCATTCAAGGCTCTGGGGGCACCTGGCGCTGAGGATGTCGTGTTTGACGATCCGCAAGCTGCTCGCGACGAGCTCATCGAGCATACGTCGATCTACCCCGACTTGCTGCCTGCCATGCGCGAGATGGTCGCCGAGCTCGGCCTCAAGGCTCAGCCCGGCCTGCGCATTCTCGCGTTCGACCTGATCTCGCGCAAGCCGGTCCTGTTCACCCACAAGAACACGGATGACCTGGCACTGGCTCTCACCGCCAGCTGCGCGCTTCCTGGCGCGTTTCGCCCGGTCGCTCACCCGAACGGCAAGATGCTGCTGGTCGACGGCGCGTGGTATCACCGCAACCCCGGTGATTTCGACAAGCCGGGCGCCATCATCGTCAAGCTCAACAAGGCGACGGCTCTCCCTCTGGAGATGCTCAGCCCGATCGAGCTAGCCGGCCACATGAAGGAAGTGATGGGTCTCTGTCACTTCCACCGCCACGAGGTGGATCCCGCCTGGGGTCACACGCTTGTGGACATGCTCACTCCTCACGTCGCCGGACTCAGCTTTGGCATTTCGAAAAACGCGCAGGACGCGTTGGTCGAGTACGGCGAGGAGCGGGCTGTCGAAGTCCTCCGCGAGGCGATTGCGAACGGTTCGCTTTAGCACCGGTCGCCGCCGCTGCGCTCAATCAACGGAGGGTTGAATGAACGACCGTTCTGGCACCGTCCTCGGTGTCAACCTTCCGTCTCTCAGAAGCGCGCTGGATGCCGCAGCCGAAGATTATGAGCGTGTTCGTCAGCAAGAGATTGCGCGAACGGGCTCCCGATTCTCGGTGTATCGCGGGCATCCAGCGCTGGAGGCGGCAGAGGAGCGCTATCAACTGGCGTTTCTTGCTCATCTTCAGTGCGTGCCTGAGCAGGCGGAGCTCCTCCAATACTGGCGCAGCGTGGAAGCCTTTGCTTACCAGCAAATCTTCTGCATCTCAACCGGAATCGATCTCTGGGCAGGCAAACCTGGCAAGCGCACTTTCTGCCTATGGAAGCGCGCTGAAGAGGTAATTGCTTCCAAGGGCTACCGTCCGGTTGGTCTGCGCGAGGTTCGGAACTCACTGCCCTTTCCGCGGGTATCGCGACACTTCCCGCGAAAAGTCTACCTGGAATATCTCGGCCGGGTCGCGCCGGAGGAGACGACAGTCTTGCAGTCGCATGAACTGCTTCGGCAGAACATGCGTGCTGCAGGGATTCTGAACGAGGCTGGACTGCTCATCTGAGGCAATCCGAGCCCACAGCAAAGGACCACGAGATTGAGAAACGTCAACAACACTCAACTCAACTCCGAATCGACGTTCGACGAGATTCTGCTGGCATTGGGTTTTGCCAGCGCGGAGCAAATCGAGTACGCGGCCTTGATTCGGCAGAGCGAACTCGCTTCGATCACGAAGGCTGACATGCGCGCCGGTCGGCGGGCTCGACTGCTTTCGGAAGTGCTCATGGACATGGTGGTCGTGTCCATGGAAGACGTGCGGGTCTGCCAGAAGGTGCAGCGCTACCTGCGTCGCGCCTGAACCTGCATCTGAACTGTGGTTTCATCATCAACAATCTAACCGAATGAGGGTCAAGATGAACTTCGAATTCGCCATGATCGTTCCCTACATCTACTGGCTGTTTGCCGGCGCCGTCGCTGGCCTCGTTGCCGGCGGACTGCGTGCGCGTGCCATCAACGTCGCCAAGGTCGGCGGACACTTCGAGCTCGGTGCCACCAACATCAACAACCTGATCGGCGGCGTCGCTGGTCTGGCTGCTGCCTACGTGGTGTTCGGCTTCGAATACTACAACGGTCTCGTCTACATGATCCCGCTCTTCCTGGCGTGGATCCCGGTCGAGATCAACTTCCGCAACTGGCTCGTGGCGCGCTTCGCCAAGCAGAACGGCGTCTGATCGTCGGCCGCCGCTAGCAATCGGAGCGGGACCCAGCAATCCAGCTGGGTTCCGCAAGAAAAGGATAAGGTGCGGGCCTCGGAACGAACGTCTGTGTACGTTTCGAGGCCCGCATTTCTACTCTGTATTCTTGATTTTTTTTTGCCTCCCCAAACGACAATGCGTAGTAGGATTTGACCGGCTTTATCAAAAGCCAAGATGGTATGCTTGCTCGATTCGATCCTGCAAGCGTCGGCATCTTGTCGGCTTTTTTAATGTTCAAAGAAAACTAGTAAGAGAGCAAAGATCATGAGCGAGAAAGTAACCGTATACCAAAAACCAACATGCTCAACCTGCCGCAATCTCGACAAGATTTTGCGAGAAAGTGGTATCGCCTACGACAATGTGAACTACTACGTTGAGCCGCTCAGCGAGAAGAAGATTCATGAGTTGCTCAAGAAAATGAAGTTGAGCGCGCGCGACATTATGCGCACAAAGGAAGCCACCTACAAAGAACTCAATCTTGCAGACTCTGACCTTTCCGAAGAAGAGCTTGTGAAGCTAATGGTCAAGCATCCCGAGCTGCTTCAGAGACCAATTGTCGAGAAAGGATCGAAAGCGATTCTCGGGCGACCTATCGAGAATGTGCTCCCCTTCTTGAAGAACAAATAGGCTCAGAAGTAAGTATTCGGTTTGTTTCTATTGCTTCCGGTTCCGTTCTCGAAAACCTCTCCCTAAATGTAAGAACTTCGCAATTTTCCCATTTACCGAACTGATGGGGAATCTTACGATAGCAGTGGTTGTAGTGAGCTAATCAGTGTCTAAATTCGTTGAGCAGAACGAGTCTAATAGACCTCAAGCAAATTCTGGCGCCCAGGAAAAGGGTGAGCATAATTTGCTAAATCTGATTTCGTCTGAAAAATCTGCAGCCAATCTTTTGAGAGCGGAGACCAAACCTAACCTCGTCGGTGATTTTGCTTATGGCGTTCTAGACGGTTCTGTTGGAAAACCTGTGTCTGCGCTTCGACAGCTCGGTGGCAAAACCGATGTTACTACCAGTCAAGACAAAAGCACTGCTCAAACCATCGGCGAAATAGCCGGTACAGCGCTGCCCTTCATTGCAGTCAGTGCATTGACTAACAAAGGAAGTTCCTTACTCTTTGGTGATGCCGCTCAGAAGAGCGTGTTTAGAGCTGCTACCGAACAAGGAGTAGCCGGTTTTGTCTTAGGTTCAGTTCTGACTCCGAGCGAGCTAAAGGCCGATCAGAATCTGTTTGCTGCAAGGCTTAAACAAGGCTTCCATGATTCGGCCATCTTTGCCACTATGGGCGGAACTGCCAATTTGCTGAGCAAGAACATGGCTGAGGCTAGCAGCTTTGGAGCAAAACTTGGTCAACGAATGGTGGTAGGTGGCGGTTCCGGTGCAGCTGCCGGATTGGTAGACGCTGAGGTGCGTGCCGGTGGCCAAGCAAGCTGGAGCGATCTGGCCGTATCGATGTCGGGATATGCACTCATGGGAGCAGCATTTGAAGGTGGCGGTTTGGCAATACAGTCCCTGGCCAAGCCTCAGAACCAAAGCCGGATACTCAGAGGCTCAGTGACTGAGGCGATGGCTAGCGATCCTCAAACAACCATAATTTCGAGTTTTGCAGGTTGGTACGACAATTTGAATCGAGCCATTCGGAAAGCTCCGAAAGATCACACAATCATCGTTACTCAAGAGAAGTGGGCTTCCGAGGGGCTGCTCATGACCAAGTCCCTGAAGCGTCCTGACGTAAAAATAGTTCTTGATAAAGATGCATCCGCTTCTGCTGCTAAAGCAGCGGATCTTGCCGGCAAGGCTTCCGAACGAACAAAACTAGCTGAGAGAGCAGCAAAACCAGATGCAACGCCAGATGTTGAAAAGGTCAAGAATCTTCCTTCATGGGAGCTCTCCAGGTATCTGCAACAGGAAGCGGAAAAGCATGGGAAGGACGCCGTCGAAACTGTTATTGCCGAGCTTAAGAAAAATCGATTGGTGATTATCGGCGAGTATCACGTTCACGGCAGCGGCCATAATGAATGGGCGGCAAATTCACTGATGCCGAAACTAAAAGGCAAAGCAACGCACTTTGCAGTTGAGAACGACGCCGACATCAAGCTCTTCAAGGCAGATGGGAAGGTGGATTTCAATGCTTTGCCCGAGTTGCATCAGCATCGCGAATATGCGGCAATGTTGCAAGCCGCGAAAGATAATGGTATGAAGGTGGCACCCATCGATGTGCCAAGCAAGTTCGGCTCGCGGGAGCTGCTAGATCGAAATCGCCATATGACTGAACAGTTGCTGAAAATTCTAGAGGACAAAGATGCTAGCGTTGTCTTCTGGGTCGGCAATAAACATCTTCGATTGAATGATTCGGGTGATGGTCCGCAAGTTGTTCAAATGCTGCGCGAGCGTGGAATAAAGCTCAGCACATTCTACGGACAGCACGACAATTTCTACATTGAGGAACCAATGAGGCGTATGTACACCCCTCGCTCACCATTGGCGGTGCCGACTAAAGACACCCCAGTTATTTCGAGCCTGAATTGGTTGCGTCCCGACGAGCATGGACACAAGATTCACCGATTCTCTGAATTTGACTTCATTCTGATGCAACCAGAAAAAAGAGCACCGCATTTCGACTAGGGGTCGAACACAATCTGGCAAATCATTTGCTATTATGTCACGGTTCAGGTGGCGTGTAGATGGCTAAAGTTCTAGTTGTTGAAGATGATTCGGCCACGGCAAATGTGGTGAAACAGTACTTGGAAGCTCGCGGTCATGAAGTCGACGTTGCGGATAACTCCAAAGATGCACTTGCCTTTATCGATACGTATTTCTACAACATAATGATTTTTGATTGGCACCTGAAGGGGGTTGGCACTGGCATCGAATTGCTGCGAACTTATCGTTCTTCAGGTGGAACGGCTCCTGTTTTGATGATGACAAGTCGATCATCTATCGAGGATAAGGGTAGTGGATTTGATGCGGGCGCCGATGACTACTTAGCAAAGCCCTTCGATGGTCGTGAACTGGTGATGAGGGTTGAGGCTCTTTTGAGAAGACAGCCGGCCCCGGCTAACAATCTCATTCGAGTGGGACTTCTCAGCCTGGATGCAGGTAAGCGGGTCATTTTTGCAAATGATAAGCCGATCTCTCTGCGCCCACGGGAATACGCGTTGTTGGAACACTTCATGCGCTATCCGGGACATGTTTTTTCGACTGAAGCTCTGCTAAATGCAGTCTGGCCAAGCGAAGATGCACCAAGTGAACTTGCAGTGCGAATAGCAATCAAACGCATCAGGGAGAGCATCAGCACTGAATTGGGTCGCGACCCGATCGAAACTGTTCACAAGATGGGTTATGTCTTGAGGTCTGACTAGCCGAACCTTTCTTTGGCTTCCAACAAAAAGTTACTGCAATTCAAGTGGGACTTATGCGTTCCACTTGCAAAACTCGAAGGAGTTGAACACCATTTCTGTTTTTGTTCATAACGTGTTCTTGTAAAAACTCTGAAACAACTTTGTAGATAATAAAAGCATCAAGGATTTGAGGATTGGCTGGATGGAGCGCGGCCTCTAGCTAGTCCTCAACTCCTCGGACGAAATTACATCGAAATCGCCAAAAGAGTCATGGACACCCTAGTTCCATGGCTCCTGCCCTTTTTGTCTGATAAACCGCCGGATATCTGAGAACCCGAGGAAAGCTACGCGTTTCGGGGTAGGGCACTATTGTCGGGGTGTGGGCGGCATAGTGAGTACGGCGGAAAATTACCAGAGACTACGGGAGTGGTATCTTGCCAGGCTGCGGAATCTGGCTCAGAATGCGGCAAGCAGTGCCATGCATACACCGGCTCAGCTGATTGCCCTGGACAAAGAAACAGTTAAACTGCTCGTTCAGAGCCGCAGTAACAATATCAGAGTTGAAGATGAAAAGGCGCCGCCGCTTTCCTCTGTACAATTTGCAGCGCTTGTTTTGCTCGTAATTCTCATAGCTGGTGCTGTGCTTGCTTTAATGGAAGCTCGCTATCTCTTCGTGCTAACGCAGCTATTGGGAGCAGTCGGCTGCTTCTTTTACTTCAAAGTATTAGGCAACGACGCGAAGTTGAAAGTGCATTGTGAAAGACTAATTTCGGAGGTCGACGCCGATGCTGCGAAAAAAGCCAATAGTGTCGAGGGTTCCATCGACCAGCTTACGGAGCTGATTGAGGAGCTTGTTCAACGAGAGCACTCGATTGCCGATTTTGCACGAAGCGTTATCGTCTGTTTTGATAAGGATTTGAGCATTGACTCGGTCAGCCCTTCCTGTATGGGGCTTTGGGGGTATCATCAGTTTGAATTAATCGGGTCCAACTTAAGCAAGTTCATTTTTCATGAGGATGCCGATCACTTTAAGAACGTTCTCAGAATAGATCAGCCTATCGAGTTCGTAACACGCCTTCGAAAGCAGGATAATAGTGTGATCGATGTCTCCTGGTATGTCGAGTGGTCGACTCAGTTTTGTAAATATTTTGCCACCGCAGATGATATTACCGACCGCATGACATTGGAACGGGCTCGGCAAGAATTTATCATGCAACTCACTCATGATATGCGATCGCCTTTGAATGGCGTAGCAATGACACTAGATATGGTGAATGAGGGTATTCTCGGTCGCGTGCCATTCAAAGTAGCTGATTCACTTGAGCGGGCACAGAAGGGGCTCTCCTGCGTAGTTGAACTGATCAACGACATCTTAGATGTAGAGAAGATTCGTAATCGTCAGGGGCGAATTGAGGCATCCAAGATTAGTATGTACGATTTGTCCCGTTCGACAGTGAATGCACTACAGGTAGTGGCGGATGAGCGTAAGGTGAAACTGGATCTGGTTGGCGAGGACCAGTCCTGTTTCGCGGATCCCAAGCTAATCAAAAGGGTCTTGAACAATTTGGTGAACAATGCCATCAGCTTTTCTCCCGAGGCTGCCACCGTTACTGTGAAGATAGAAAGAATTGACGAGAACGTAAAGGTATCGGTGTCTGACCGTGGTCCCGGAATCCATCCTGATTATCACACGATTATTTTTGAGCGTTTTGGAGTCGTTCCACAAGTTGCAAACAATAATCGTGTCAGCTCGGGTTTGGGGCTGTGGATTTGCAGAGACATTATTCGCGCTCACTCAGGCTTTATTGGGGTCGATTCCATCCCGGGTCAAGGCAGCACGTTCTGGTTCTTGCTTCCTGGTAATTCGTTGACTTAGATTGATCCGGTGGCTGTTAAGTCTGTTGCTTGTAGAACAAGATCCGCGCGGTGGCGGTTATTCGAGATAAGGCGTGCATTTGGCAAATCAGTAGAGTCTACTTTTGTTCTGGCTTCTTCAGGTGTTTTCCCACCTTCGATGTGGCGATTGATCAATCGTGGAAGTAGCACGGATTCATCACTGTCGATGTACCAAACGTTATCAAAAATATCTGCCAGTTCTTTCCACGGATCACCATCCAAAAGCAAGTAGTTGCCTTCGACGACGATTAATTTGAGATCTGGAGTGATTGCAATGTCATTGGGAATCGATGCCTCGATGCTTCTGTCGAAACGTGGGCAGTAGTGAGTTTCGTTTGGGTGTGATCGTATGTGTCGTAATTTTTCAACAAACCCAGCGGCGTCAAAGGTCTCTGGGATGCCCTTCAGTTGTCGTAGACCAATACGATCTAGCTCCTCGTTTGAATAATGATAGCCGTCCATAGGGACGATGTCAGCGCCACCACTTTTGGTGTTATGCATTTGCTCCATCCACAGCTTGCAGACTAGTGCGGCCAGTGTACTTTTACCTGAACCAGGCGGCCCCGTTATTCCAAGAATAAACCGGTCTTTTGCTTGAGCACGTATCGTTTCTAGTAGCTGTTCCAAGTTTGGCATTTGCTTATTCTAGCTCATGGTTGGTTCCTTTTGTGATGTAGTACGATGACACGTAGTAGGAATTTTAAACTTGGATTATGCATTACCGGCGACCGTAGAGCGCTCTTTTTCAGCCTGGGAATGGCTCGTGGAGATCGTTTAAT
>JAIEQI010000181.1 GCA_019747875.1 Candidatus Obscuribacterales bacterium | reverse complement strand
AGCCGGCAAGATGCCGGCGCTCCCGGGATCGCAGCCAGCGGCAAACGAAGCCGGCAAGATGCCGGCGCTCCCGGGATTGCAGTCAGCGGCAATCGAAGCCGGCAAGATGCCGGCGCTCCCGGGCTCGCAACCAGCGGTGAGCGATGGGGGCAGAATAGCGCAGACTGGAGTCGCTGGCGCCTCACCCGCTCATAGACCGGGCTGGGGTGATCTTTTGGATTCTCCGCTGCCAAGCAATAAGGCGCGCGAATTCTTATTTGACGTTTTCGATTTGCAAAGACGGATGGGTGATATACCTTCAGATCCCCGCGCCTGGAATATGTACTTCAACAATAAGCAATTGAGTGCGGTTGATCGCGAAATAATGATCCGCAATTGGAATCAGTTGCCTGAACATTTGAAAGCTGCCCCTGGACGTGACGCGGCACGATATGCGTTCACCAGTTTAAGTCCCAAGATTGCTGAGAACGTTCGAGTTGAACTTGCTGCAAAAGATCTCAAAGAATGGGAACGCGTTGCAGCCAACAACGCATGGACAGCCGCAAGATCTGTCAAAGATTTTGCCTTTAGTCCTGGAAAGCGAGAAGTCACGTACAATGATCGAGCAGCCGAGTTTTGGAACAAAACCTATCCAGAGCAACTTGCTAAAGGGCAAGAACAAAACTATGCTCAAGCGGGAACGGCGCACATCATTCACGCCCTCTACAAACATTTGAACGGTCAGCAAAGAACAGCCCTTACAGCCGCTTACGAAGCTGAGTTCAAGAAACGAGGCGTCCTCTCACGCGATACAAAGCTAGAACTGATCAAAGATCTCAAAGCCAACAGTTTCTTCGACAACATCAATTCCGCAGGGTTGATTCTAAAAGATGTTCCAAGCAACCGGCTGCAACACTCTGTTCAAGAGAATCGCCAGTATGCTGCGGCTTTGCGCCTTGCTCAAATTTTCGGTCCCCGCTCGGGAGAATGGCTTGCTGCAAGATCTAAAATGCATGAAAATTTTCACGACGCGACTGAGTATCTTCCATTCTTGAGCAAACGCGAATCAGCAGGACTGCCCGAATACTTGCTCAGGCATTCTAAGCACAGCGCCGAAGAAATTCGCGTCGTAGCTGCAGGATGGGAGTCGCTGACTCCGCAAGAACGCGCACTGCCGATCACCGAAATGGTGAAGACGATCAGATCGCGAACCTACCCCGAGGCGAAGAATCCCGAATTTGCCATCGAAGCTGCCCGCTGGGCCGTACCAGAAAGTGAATATTATCAAATTGAGGCCCGCTTCGAAGCCTCGAAATCAGTTCCGTCGCCTTTTCCAACTGAGAAAATCTTCGCTGGGGAATCTGGGCTGAAAGGATTCTTTGTAAGAAGAGACGATCCACGCGGACTTTTCCTTGGACACCACACCAATTCCTGTCAGCATCCTCACGGGGACGCAGCAAGTGCAGCATGGTACGGTCAAGAAAGCCCGAACTCAGGATTTTTTGTAGTGACGAATTCAAAGAACGAAATAATTGCAATGTCGTGGGCTGTTATTTCAGAAAACAAATTGCTTTTCGATAATGTCGAAGCCAAAGGATTGGGCTCAAGGGCCGAAGAAGTAAGACAAATCTATCGAAGTGCAGCCAGAGATCTGATCTCGACTGGCAAAGTTGATCAAGTGAATCTCGGAACACAACATGGAGATCTTCCGACTCGCGGAATGCCAACAGCAAACGCAAACGACATGGTCACACTACCTGCGGATTATCTAGCGGGCGACGGCTATTCCGACGCCGCTACCCAAGTAATCATCGCCCGCAACTAAACTAGAAAACCAACCAGATGCATGGTGCCACTGGCGCTTCCAGGCTATCCAAGATCACGTGCCTCCATTATCTAGCCGGAGCCGGAGCCGAATCCAATATCGCATACTACCAATCTGCTTCCTCTTTCAGCCCTGCCTAAAATCCGTCATGCAAACAAACACACGAATGTGATACATCGTCGATCCGATCATGTAAGTACCTCAACTTCTTACACCGACTTCGCATAGCGAATGCAAAGGCAGCCTGCAGTGTGCAAGCATCGCACAGAAACTCGAGCGCCGAATTGGAACTTTGATGTGAGTATTCAGTCTTCACTGAAGTAACGCTCACTCATGCAAAAGAATTCAAACGATACCGCATATTGATAAAACGCCAGGAAGCCCGGTCCGTCACCCGTTTAAAGTCCCCGCGTATGCGATGAGTGAGATCGAATAGATTATGAATAAGCTGAGGCTCTTATGAATTACGATGCAAGAAAATTGTTTTTCGCCGGCTTTATAGCCACGGTTGTGCAAACAGCATTTCTCTATTGTGCGAGTCTCTTTCGCTTGCCCTCAGTAGATGTTGCCGGCGCTCTAGGGATGATGATGACGCCTTCGTCGTTTCCGCTCTATCCTCATCCATCGTGGATGATGGGATTAGCAATTCACTTCTTCCTCGGTTCCTTATTTTTTCCTCTCTGTTATGGATTGCTATTGGGTGGACGCCTGAAGCTACAACGTCCAGCCATGTGCGGACTCGCCTGGGGTCTCATCCTTTACTGTGCCGGTCAGTTTATAGTGATGCCGCTCCTGGGGATGACCGAATACTTCTTGACGCATCCATATGCAATCGCGATGTACCTTGCCGGACACATTGCATACGGTTTGCTCTTCGGTGCGATCGCAGGTATTTCAATGTTTGCAAACTTCATACCGCGGACGCGCGCGCGTCACCGCCGATTGGTAAAACCAGATCTCGCCGCCGTTCGCTAATCGCACCGGGCGCAGATTCGACGCGGTTCGAAAAGAGAGTTTTGAAAGTTAAACAAAAAAGGTCCCCGTACCCCGTGGGACCTCTCTTTTTTGTTATCGCCTTCTGGGTTTCGGTTGCTCGTCTCGATACCCGAAATCCTTCCCTCGAATGTATTTCTCTTGCCCCGGTATTGTGGGCATTTTCGAAAGTGCAGCAACTCTGTCCTTATCACTTTCTGGCACCATGGTAAGGCTTATCGCGTTACTCGGATTTTTCTTGGCGTGTCCATCCTTGTTTATGTCGCTCGCCTCTTGCTGATTGGGAACCGCAATATCGGCACGGGTCGGTCCATTGGCCCCCCACGTATTCCGGAAGGCGCTTCCAGTATCCACGGCCCTTAACCACATGTGCCTGTCTTCTGGTTTGAGATCAGGATACTTTTCAGCTAGCTGATTCGCATACTTTGCGTCCAATTCCTTCGAGTAGAACAATTGACCATCTTTGACATGAGCTTGGGAATCAATAGCCATCGCCACATAATCGGATGGATTTTTCTTATCAAAGAAGTTTGCCGTATTTGGAGCAATGCGACCCTTCATATCATAGTCACCACCATCAATGCCACCATTTCCCGGGATATAACCGCTGGGCTGAATGTTCTTGAAAGTGACTGGTTCAGGTGGCGTCAAAGCGTTGTCTGCCGGTTTGTCGCTCGCATCGTTTTTCTTCTCGGCTCCCTTATCTCTTCCAGCAGCGCCCTGGTGAAATCCGAAATTATCACGACCGGCTCCCTGCGACTGGTCCAGGCGATTTCCGCCATTGCTGTTTCCTGCAGACTGATTAATCGCATCAAGCGCCGGATCGTCAAAGCTCGAATCAATCATCAAATCCGGAAGCGCGCCATTTTGCACAAGAGATTTTGAGTCTTGCGCTCTCTGCTCAGAGCTTTGCCTACCAAATTCTTCTGCAGTTGAGCCCTGTTGAGTTTCATCGAGCATGCGTTCGTGACGCTCAGATGAGCCTTCCTGTTGCTCGCCGACATTATCTGAAGCACGGCTAGAAACTTCGTTGTCCGAATCTGAAGCCATTGTGTTCCCCTCGTGCACATGCACGCAGATAGCTGCAGATCCATCCGCCCAAAGGCATCAGGATCGCGGAGCAGAACATAACACTTAGAGCTGATTACGCTTCATGCACGTAACTGACAGGAATGAGCCCCTGACTCATCCCAATATTTGCTACCGCAAATGCTCTTAGCAAAACACTTTGACTTGATCACAAGCCAAACCAATCATCAATATAACTTGACGCATCCTCCCAGACGCATTCAATTAGCAGTCGTTTTAAGCGGAAAAATAAAGAGAACTGCTATCACAACCGAACGAACGTGCGACCTTTTTCAAGTTTCCAAACTTGAACCGAAACCCCTGAATTTAATTAGTAATCTAACCCGATGCACATAGTCCAAAAAAGTTCGGACCATTGATGATAATATCAGTTTCTCGCCACTTGTAAAGGGGGATTAATCAGTAACCCTTGCAAGCTTTGGCCCAATGCTGGCGAAGCAGTTTTGCTAAAATTAGGGCGCGGTTGATGAGGCAGAAAGGTGTCCCTGAGCGAAGATCAGAGGGAGCGTTATAAATCCCAGCTCTCTTTACCGGGCATGTCTGAAGCTCGTCAAGAGAAATTGCTTTCAAGCTCCATTGTCCTTCTCGGGCTCGACCCCTGCGGAACCAATTGCGCTGTCAATTTGGCGCAGGCGGGAATTGGAAAAATCATACTTGTAGATCAAGACCTTGTCGTTGAATCCGACCTATCCAAACACTCCGTATTCACCTCTGAAGACATAAACTATCCAAAAGTTGACATTCTCAAACGCAAACTGACGACGCTCAATCCTGATATTCAAGTTCGAAATTGCTTTTTCAAATTCGATACGCACAATGCAGATCATTTGCTTGGAGAGGGAGAACTCGTGGTCGAAGGATTGGAGAGTTGGCAAGACAAGTTGGTTGCCTCTGATTCATGCATGCAACGAAAAAAAGCTCTGATTCATTCCGGTCTATTGTCGTTTAGTTTTCACGTCTTTAGCATGATCCCTGGGAGGTCGGCATGCCTCAGATGTGTATTTGCAAGACTCGGGTTGGAAGACTTTCCACCCGACGGTTTCAAGCAATCAGTCCTTGGTGCAATAGCGTCGCTAGCCGGCGCCTTCCAAGCAGCCGAAGCGATCAAACTAATAACGCAAATTGGTACCATCTCCGGCAATCATCTTCTCCGCTTTGATGTGCTTCGCAGTGAATTTGATGACATGACAGAGTTAATCGGTCGCTCCGATTGCCCCGACTGCGGTCGCTGGGGCTAACTAAGCACAATTAGTCGTCATCGCCCTTGTCAGCAGGTGGCTTTGCAGCTTCCGGACTTGCTTGTTTCAACGCAGCAATCACTGCTGCGGCACGCGCACCACACCGGTTTCGTATCATCGTCTCGAACAGATTCCACTGCCGCTGCGATTCTCGCACTGCTAGATCTTTTGCAACTTGAAAGTAGCTGACACCACCACTAACCATCTTTTTGCCACCCTCTGTAGTGGCGCTATCTTTCACGAAAGAAACAGTCTCTGCTTTTCCTGCACGAAAAGTTTCCAGCCCCGGATAACCATCGGGCACCTTTTGCCAGTCAACTAACGGCACTGAATAAGGGTCGTTTTTAAAAGAGCTGTTGGTGAACATCAACTCTAGATAATTACTTCGGCTGTAGAAATCCTGCACCGAATGCAGTAGCTCTCCAAAGTGCGCCAGCGCTTGCCCGCGCAACTGTCCATCCGTATCTGACTCGCAGGCATAGTTCAATGCACGAGTCTTCTCACGCTCGATGAAACGAAGCGACGACGTAATGTGTTCTTCCCCGAAATGCCTCCTCGCCTCTGCCAGTCCAGGGCTGCCAGATTTGTCCTGCGCCAGATTGGCGTCAACGACAACCCTTAAATTCGCTTCAGAAAGGACATTTCCGAGAGCGTCCCTGGTTATTTGCTCGTGAACATTGCTGGACGTGCCATCAGAGCTGCCGAAGCCAAGGGCTGGGGTCATGCTATGGAGTCCGAGAAAAATGATTAATAACGCGGTCGTTTTCATCAAATATGCGCTGGGCTGAGGTTTGAGGGATCGAAAGGCGCCGGAAATATATTTAACGGGCACCAGCTCAAATTCTACCGTGTCCCAGCTGACTACGCTCTAATGACAAGGACCCGGGGGGTAAGCCCTATAATGTGTGCGGTAGCCGTCCGGGGTCACATGTCTACAGCCGCTTTAGTTTTAGAGAATCGAAACAGCCCAGTCGCTTTGGAATTGCTGAGTCGTCCCGTGCGCGACCTTACCTTTGTCGCCTTTGATACTGAAACTACAGGACGGCATCCCATCATTTCGCGAATGGTGGAGATTTCGGCCATTAAGTTCAAAGGCAACGGACAGATCCTCGGAAAACGCACCCAGCTCATTAATCCCGAGCAAGTGATTCCGCCCGACGTAACCGCTATCCATGGCATCACCCAGAACATGGTTGCGCAAATGCCCAAATACCAGGAAGTGATTCCGTCTTTTGTCGACTGGATGAGCGCTAACAATGGTTCAGACCACCATGACATGCCGGTTATGGTAGCGCACAATGCCAATTTCGATGTCGGATTTTTGCAGGTAGCTCTTTCGCGCATGCAGATGTCCATGCCGCAAAATGCCGTGCTTGATACGCTCAGCTTATCGCGCAAATTAATCCACGATTCGGACAACCACAAACTCAAAACGCTGATTGAGCATCTGGGATACGAAGCGCAAACCTATCATAGAGCGGAAGCTGACAGCCTGCATGTGATGAAGCTCTTTCTCCACCTCATCAGTAAGCTCGACAGAAAATGCACGCTCGGCAATCTGCTCGACGAGAGCGGCGCAATTTTCTTCAAAGACCCAATCACAGTTTTGGAGAATTATTCTGAATGCTCAAATCCACGAGTTGTCGCTATTGGAGCCGCAATCGAGAATGAACAAGACCTTCAAATTCACTATCGTGGATTTGGAATCAAGGACCGCAAAATCACACCGTTCTCTGTGATGCGCTCCGGCAAGAAGTATTATTTGAGCGCTTATTGTCATCAAGCAAAAGGCGAACGTACATTCCGTGTGAATCGCATCGCCTCAATGAGCCCGGTAGAGAGATCAGAGCTAGGGAGTAAACAATGCCAGAGCTAAACTCAAAGTCACAAGACAACAAGTCGCGCAGAGCAAGCTGGCTAACTGGCGCTCTTGCGTTATCGTTGTTTTTGACCAGCACGCCAGCTGAAGCTCAAGCACTGAAGTCGCTCAGAGAAAGAGCTCGCAATAAGATTTCTTATTTGCTGAATCCACAAGCGGCAACTCCGGCAAAGCCGGCTCCGCATATTCCCAGCGTGCAAACGATCCCCGCGGCTGACGCTACCGAGAAAACGACACCGGAAGCAAGCGAGAAAGCTACCAGAGAATCTGAGAAACGAAAAGCTGGAGTGGTGCCTGACACTACAGACGGTACCGAAGCTGAAAAGAAACAAACGCCCCCGAGCAGAGGTTTTCGCCGGCGCGCGGAAGTCGCAAAAGATGCCAGCAGCACAAAACCGACAACGCCGTCCAAAGTGGCAAGTTCCAAGGATTCTGAAATTGAGTATCTGGAGATCCCCGATCCGCCGACTGCTAAAGAAGCTGCACCAGCAAAAACAATATCACCGCGCTCCTTGCTTCCCAGAAGAAGGGCTAAAGGAGCTCCCACCGCGACGGAAAGCGCTGCGGTGAAAGAGCCGGATGCAGCAGTGGAAACGCTATCACCGAACTCTCCGCTATTCTCACAGAAGAAGATTTCACAGCCTGCGCCCGAATCGACCGACAACAAGAACGAGGCTCCGCATTCCTCAGAAATAGCGACGAAGATTCCGTCAGCGACGAAGCCAAGCCCAGCGATCAAACCCGCAACAGCAACAACAAGTAAGCCGCCAGCGAAAGCTCCCGCAAAAGCAGCACCGAGCATCTCACCGGCAAGAGCCATGTTTGGCGCGTTTTTCAATGTCAAACCGAAACAAGCTGCGCCAAGCAAAGGCGCCCCGGATTCATCAGCTTCAACTGAAGAGAACGATTTAAAGGCACTGGAGGATGACTCGCAGGAGCAAGGCGGCGACCAATCTGGCGAAGAAAGCATCTCAAAGCTGACACCAGAAGCTGCACAGCAAACAGACGAACACATGAAGTCCGGAGATAAATTCTTCGCAAAACATGACTACACCAACGCTATGATCGAGTACGGCCGAGTTGTGCAGCTGGACGACGGGAACATCAAAGCTCGCTATATGCTTGGCAAAGTCTTGCTGGCGATGTCTGACTATCAAGAAGCGCTAAAGGAATTCGACAAAATCATCGAAATGCGTCCGCGCCATAGTGATGCTTACTTTATGCGCGGCGAAGCTTACCGCTTAATGGGCAAACATGAGGATGCATTCTCGGCCTACAAACGTTCGATCAGATTGAACAGACGAAATGCTCTTGCTCACACATATCTGGGCGAATGCTATAGAACCAAGACCTGGTACCGCCCAGCATTGTTCGAGTGCCACAAAGCTGTACAAATCGATCCCAAACTGGTGGCACCACACTTGATCATGTCTGAGTGCTACAAAGCGCTAGGGCAGAAAACTGATGCACTGGAGGAGCTAAGCGCAGCTCTCGAGTTGGATCCAAAAGATGCCACCGCACACATTCGTTTCGCACGCACTCTCGGCGAAATGAATCGCTGGGAGGAATCCATCATCGAATATACCCGCGCATCCCAGCTGGATCCCCACAATGCTAAAGCACACGAAGGGCACGCCTGGGCACTGGCAAGCACAAAGAAATTGAATGAAGCATTGGTCGAAGCACGCAAAGCAGTTGCGCTGTCACCAAATGATACGGATGTCCACTCAACGATGGCATGGATTTATCAGAAGAAGGGTGACCATCAATCCGCAGTCACTCAATATAAGTTGGCACTACGTCTATCACCTGGCAACCAGGAATTGCATAAATCTCTGGGGCTCGCCCTGGCAGATGCAGGCGACTTGAACGGCGCTGTGGCTGAACTTATGACCGCCACGCAACTTGCTCCATCAGACTATGATGCCAAGTTGCAACTGCAAGCGCTCTTGCAAAAGCGTGGCAAGTAGGCTTGAATGAGCTGAAGTTCACGGTAAACTAGAGACGGACTCACTGAAGCGGGAAGAGCATGGCGAAAATTCTCATTGTCGAAGACAACGAAGATCTTGCAAACACAGTGCGCACGTTTTTGATGTTTGAACATCACACCGTCGAACACTTAGTTGATGGGCAGGAAGCTAGCGATCACTTGCGTACTTTTCAGTACGAATTGATCATCCTTGATTGGAGCCTCCCCAATCTGAGCGGTCTAGACATTTTGAAGCGTTTTAGATCCCTTGGTGGCACGACTCCGGTGTTGATGCTAACCGGTCACGATACAGTAAGCGAAAAGGAAGCGGGTTTAGATTCGGGTGCCGATGACTATCTGACCAAACCCTTCCATATGAAGGAATTAGGCGCGCGCGTCAGAGCTCTTCTGCGCCGCCCTGCCGCCGTTAACAGCAACGTTCTGGAAGCCGGCAATATCACTATCGACACAGCGAAGTATCGCGTTACTGTGAACGGTGAACCGATGACCCTGGTACCTCGTGAATTCCAATTGCTGGAATTTTTCATGCGTCACCCTAATCAGGTGTTTAGTCCAGAAGCGCTCCTTAATAGAGTTTGGCCATCCGACTCAGAGGCAACAACCGAGGCACTCAGAACAGCACTCAAACGCTTACGCAAGAAAGTAGATCCCGACGGCAACTTGCTGCGCACCGTCCACGGTGTAGGGTACATACTTGAAGTATCGTGATTTCGCCTTTCTCTAAGTTCTTTTCTCGATTGACGTTAGCCCAACAAATTCGTTTCTTTGTGGGTTTCTTACTTTCCTTGGAAATTGCCTTCGTGGCAATCCTGGGATGGCAGGTTGTCCTGGCAAATCAGGAGGCGGATCTTGAAGAGCGCCATCGCAAGATAGTCGCTGACACACAAAGCTTGCAAAACATGGTTTATGAATGTGTTCAATCGCTGGGCAGCTACGCAAAGACGCGAGAGAAAAGCTACTCCGAAGAGTTTGATGTCAAATCAGCCAAAATTCTAAAAACGCTGGATGAACTAAAGAAGATGCTCGGCAATAATCCGAAGCGCCAGGCGATTCTAAAACGCATCGACAAGAGTTTGAGAACAGGAGTCGCCGTATTGATAGAAGGACGGCACAAATTTGAAAGCGAGGGACCAGTAGAGGCCCTTAAGAGCCTTTCCGCAAGCAAGAACCTTCTCACACCTGTATTCAAGCAATTGCTGATAGATGTAGCTGATTTGCAAACGGAAGAACAAAAGATTATCAGCAAAATTCCACACAGACAAAAGAGCTTGCGCGGCGTGATTATTTCGCTACTTTTAGTGGGACTAGTCGGCAACATCCTGCTCGCCATCGCGCTGGCAAGATTTTTCTCGCGAGCAATCACATCTCGCCTTGCTTTGATGGTAGATAATACCGAGCGCTTCAAACGCGGAAGCGAACTCAACACGGCGTTTACAGGAGTCGATGAGATCGCTAAATTGGACCAATCGTTTCACCAAATGGCAGAGGAAGTCGCAGAAGCTCAAAGAATGAAACAAACCTTTGTGGCGATGATCAGCCACGACTTGCGCACTCCACTGACCTCCGTAAATGGATATCTGCAATTGCTCGCAGACGGCGTTTTTGGCGAAATTAATGACAAAGTAAAAACGGGCGCTCAAAAATCCGGAAGAAATGTAGACCGCTTAATTCGACTCATCAATGATCTGCTTGATCTTGAGAAAATGGAAGCGGGCAAAATGCAAATGGCTCCGAAAGCCATTTATATAGAGAATGCTATAGAGAAATCGATTGAATCAGTGCAAGAGTTCGCAGACTCGCACAAAGTCAGTTTGGTGATGAGCGAAACCGATCTCGAAGTTCTCGCCGATCCCGACCGCATAGTGCAGGTGTTGATCAACCTGATCTCGAATGCGGTTAAATTCTCTCCTCCCGGAGAATCAGTCGAAGTAAGCGCTGCCGCCAAAGATCAAATTGTTGAAATCAGCATTCAAGACCATGGCCGCGGAGTGCCTGAGAAATTCAAAACCACGATTTTTGAGAAATACAAACAGGTAGAAAAAGACGACGGAACAAAAAAGGGCGGAACCGGATTAGGCTTGCCCATCTGCAAAATGATCGTGGAGCAACTTGGTGGACAGATTGGCGTCGAGAGCGAAGAAGGCAAGGGAAGCCGCTTCTGGTTCACACTACCAAGAATTAGCGGCGAGGTCCTTGAAATCAAACAAATTGAAGCGACCGGCTCAACTAATGAAAAGACCTGAAAATGTCACGTCGGCGCCCGATACATGTCCCAATATCTGCCTAATATGTGAAACATGAGTGATGCATGACGATGTTTCATTCGATTTCAGGAAACCAACTTGCCGGGGCTGCGCGACTCTCATAATCGCATACCCCCCCCCAAAGCCAAACTCCGCGTATCTTCGGCAAGCGTTTCCAGGAAATTTGTTTCCACACTCTCCATTCTCTATAATGAATAGCTGACGGATATTTACGATCCGTCATTTCTGTTTTTGCGTTATGGCTGCACAAGAGAGTAGAAGTAATGTTATCTAAGGCACTTCGCGCAATTCACGGGCGACGCATGGCGTCGCCCCTACAAGATCTAATACTCGCTAACGCAGAGGAATCGCCCATTCAAGATCTAATGCTCGCCTCCGCAGAGGAATCGCCCCTTCAAGATCTGGGGACCGAATCCTCTGGAGCGCCGCCCGTACAAACGCTGTCTCGTCAAGATAGGCATTTTGAGCTGCTTGCCATCGAACGTAGGGGCGACGCCATGCGTCGCCCGCCTAAACGCGCCTTCGCGCAACACTTTGTTTTGCTACTATCAACATTGGCTTTGTCAGCATTCACTGCTGCAAATGCTGCCGAAGAA
Organism: Candidatus Obscuribacterales bacterium; assembly: GCA_019747875.1. Classification (GTDB taxonomy): domain Bacteria; phylum Cyanobacteriota; class Vampirovibrionia; order Obscuribacterales; family Obscuribacteraceae; genus JAIEPM01. Next base: position 3,283 of record JAIEQI010000181.1, on the reverse strand, counting down.
ATCACAACGTTCTCAAAAGAGCTGCTAACAAAATACGTGGGTAAATCAGTGAGCCTGAAAGGACGTTACACTGAAAGAACCAAGCTGGCACACGCAATATTAAGTCCATGGGGCGAGGTGGTTTACTTTGAACCAAGGACTTCAAAAACAAAATCAAAGGTATCGGCACAGACAGCAAAAGCGTTCAACTCACTCAAAGAAGGCGACCACATAATCGCTAGCGGAAAACTATTCAAATACACACCGGAAAAGCCGGTTCGCGAAGACGTTGCATCAATCCCTGAGCATTTTTATCTCGACGAATACAACGTCAAAATAAACCAGGTTAAGTAGCGTGCAATTATGCAGTGAGGCCTGCAGTGGACAGCACAATTATGCTGTTCAGTTTTGAGGAAACTGCACTTATCTTCGCAAGAATTACTGATTGGGAGAACCACCATTCACCCTCTCTGGCTCTGCGTATAGCCTATTACTGATCAAGCGAGGAAAAGTGATGAGCAACTCTGAGTTTGCCGAAAACGTTGACCGACTTTTCAAACAATCAGAAACTGGAAAAGTCGACGCAAAGATGGCTTTGAAAGTATTTTCAGACGCATACAGCGCAGTTCCTAGAGGCGGATCCATCGAAAAGATGCATGAGTACACTTCATTCAAAGACGGCTCCCGCGCATGGCATATCATTGATATGGATGAGTCGAAAGCATATCTGCATACTAGAACTCATACGGAAGAGAAAGGCATGCCTGTCTGCAACAATAAAGAAGGATTTGAGCTTGGACAATGCATGGAAAAGGTTTATGGGAAACCTAAAGTCCAAATAGCTACGACAACGTTTGAAGGTGGACTACAACACGACTTAAAGGTGGCGAGATACAACCGATTTGGAATGGTAGTTGAGGATAAAATCTCCTATTGGGCTAAAGAGGTTGACGGTCTCAGATTGGAAAGAAAAGAAATAAACAATAGAATGGACCTGACGATTTCTCGTAAACGCGAGGATGGATCAACACAGCATTTAACATTCTTCAAGCCAAACACAATCTTCTCAGCACCAACCCGCTTTTCCGGAATGCGCATTGCCGATCCCAATGGACAGATCACAGACCGCCGGAATTACGGCCGCTTCATCGGTATGCACGGATACGAGCGCTAAGCTTAGCTAATAAGCTAGAGCTTGTAGAACGGCACCGCACCTACTAAGCTGCGGATTTTGTGCTGATCAGTTCTTTGATTGTTAGCAGGTGAGGTTCAATTGCTGAACTCAGCACTGAACGCAAAGTCTCAGATTCGCGTTCGCTGATATCTTGGAAGATCTGCACAGCTTTTGCTTGAATGTTAGCGGCTTCCTTCATCTTGCGTTGTGATACCAGGAAGCGAACCAGCTCGGCCAGCGAGCTAAAGAGTGGTTCGATTTGGCTAGAAAGCTTGCTGCCATCTATTACTCCCTCGTTATAGAGGAATAGGATCTTTCTCAAGCCAAGTTCCTGCAGATCAGCAGCTTCGCGATAGAGTTCTTCGGCACGAGCAAAATTGCCACGGGCCTCATAGATTTTCGCAAGCCCAAAAATATTGATCGCAAGCTCCGGTTGTTTAGAACCATGAAAGCGCTCACGAATATGCAAGGCTCTCAAATGAGTCAACTCTGCCATCTCGTTTCTCTGACGAGAGAAGTACAAATCGGCCAAACGATCCAAGAATCGCAAATGCATTGGCGAACTCGGTCCCTTAATTCGATCCATCAACCACAAGCACGCTTTCAAATAGGTTTCTGTCATTTCTCGCTTAAAGGTCGTCATTGAGCAACTACTATCTACCTCTGAAATAGCGAGTTGATCTTCGAGCTCACGCAGCTTGTCAGGGCGCTCAGAGCGCTCCATAATCGGCAAATTGACCGATTGAAAATTACCTGTGTCCATCAAGGGAGCTACATCAGCTATCGATGGAATCATCGCATTCGAGATGATATTGTTCTCGGGAATTTGGTTGATAACATCCATCGACATTGGTGAGTGGAGAATTAGCCGTTCTCCGGTCGAACGTTTTGAACAGCCATTCAGCCAGAGCGAATTGACCGGCTTGGCTTTTGCCAAAAGATCATAAGGTGAAGGAAGATTCTTTAGCTTCCGACTTTCAGTTCTGGAACCGGACTTGTGTTCGTCTATTCGAGTGCCACTATGCTTCAAGGTCCGAATCACATCGTCCTTTTCAATTCGAATGCAGCCATCAGACAAAACGGAGATTTTGCCATCGACCCGATAATCGGTCTGCCGATCGCGGGCGACCCATCCCATCTCATCAAGCTTCCAGGTCAGCCCTGCATAATAAAGCTCAACCAGTTCGTTTCTATCGTTGTATTGGAAGCGGCAAAATTCCCCTCCTATATAAAGGGCGCGCACAACTCTTCCTTTATTATCACGCTCAATTGTGCCGGCAAAAACGCCGGAAGTTTCTTGCGGGTCTTTCAACACTGCAGCCTGATCGAACATGCTCATCGATCGTTTGCTGTTGTTGGCTGCCTGATCGCTGTCAGCACCATAATGCTGTTCCACCGGAGTTGAAGCTGCTGGGCTTGAATCGCAAAGGTCCGTCAGTCCTGCAACCATAGAAAGCTGTGCACCCAGATCGCCAGGTCCCGGAATCTGCGGCGACTTATCTTCGAATTCAAATACAGACTCGATATCTGCAGCCTTGCTCATGAATTCAGCAAGCGCCGAAGCATCCCTGGGCGCTTGCCCGGCAGGGACAAAGCAGGTAGGTGCCGCGATTTGACTTTCGTTATCAAAATAGTCCAAAGCAGCTTGAATAGAATTAGCCGCATCATTTGTCACAAAAGGAGCTGCAGACGCTGGCTTGATTGCAGCGAGCTCGCCTGTTTTCCTTTCCTTTTTGTATTCCGAGACTGTCTTTAATGACCTCGGAAACTCAGTTGAACGATTCACTCTTCTGGCCTCCGGAACAACCCCTAATAATCGCTTCCAAACCCCAGCGGACGCCATGCCAATAGTGCCAGAACCCTTGACACCGTGCAAGGAATTTAATGGGAGGATTCCCATGCTTTGGATTAAATCAGCGGAAATAGACGTCTACAAACGCCTCGAGAATTCTTAAAAGGATTGAAGCATTCACATGAAGCGCTAAGAAAAGTTAGAAATGTTAATAGCAGCTAAGTATGGAGCGCGGACATCTTGATGCTGTTGGCGATCTCATGTATGGAGATTTCCTGTTGTCTGTCAATGGGTTCAAGAAATTTTCCATTTTTTATTCCATGGAAAAAATGGCAGGC
>JAIEQI010000207.1 GCA_019747875.1 Candidatus Obscuribacterales bacterium | reverse complement strand
GGAGTCAAGTGCTACTGCAATTGTTCTCGGTTTACAAGCGACCAGCTTTCGCTCGGCGCTTACATAGTATCTCCATGAGATCGCCAACGGCATCGGGGCGTCCGCGCTCCATGAGATCGCCAACGGCATCGGGGCGTCCGCGCTCCATGAGATCGCCAACAGCACGGGGCGTCCGCGCTTACATAGTATCTCCATACGAGAGCGCAGAGCGAATCGCTCTCAAGAAAATAAGTTGTCAGCGCTTTCAGTGGAACTTGCGAAGACAACTTATTTGTAACAGTTGAGATTAGCGAGCCAGATCTTAGCGGCAGCGACCGCGACCTCCGAAGATGCGTCCAACCACTTTTCCTGGATACCATCCACCGCAGGAGCGGCCGGTATTGCACGGACGACAGGGGTTGTACTGATTTTGTCTGGGGTGGCACTGGCCAGGGCATCCGCCTGGGGTGCAGGTTCTTACCGGTTGCTGCACTTCCTGCTTGGGTGCTTGGGTGACGACCGGTTTATCGCGGAAGTCGCCTTGATCTTGGGGCGTTACCGGTGCTGTTCTTCGGTCTCCACCTTGGTGGAAAGAATAGGGATCGAATGGTTGGGCTGCACTGGCTTCGATTGGACGGCTCAGAGTTCCCTGGTGGAAGGAATACGCATCATAACTTTGCGCTGGCTGAGTGTTTGATGGTCCCTGGTAGACATCTTGCTTGGACTCAGGGGTGTAATAGGCTGGAGCTGCTTCTGTATAGTTCACCCGTGCGACAGTGTTTTGGGTATTGTCGCCGTATTGAGCCGCCAGTTGGGGCGGTACCATCCATGGGAATGTGTCGAAAGTCGTTTCTCTAAAGCCGCTGTTAGCTGCGCCAACAGCGTTGTCTTTTGCCGCGACTCTTTCTGCCGGAGTCGTTGCGGCCGGACGGAAGTTCGATGAAAGGCTGGATTCCGGATAAATGTTGGTGCAGACCATGAGCCCGTTTACTTCACGGCATACGACGCCTGCGGGCTTGGACGCTGACGAAAAACCTTGCTCACTTGGAGCCCATGTCACTGCGGACCCGGAGAACCCTCCGTCCTGAACAGTGTTCAAATCAAAGCATTCATTGCCAATACAAACTTGCGAACTTACTGCGCGATCACCCATGTGACTCACTCCTTCTGAAGAGAGCCAGCCATGATCTAAACCTTACCCCGAATAGCAATAGTAAATACTTTAATGCGTCCAAGGTCAATGGTGTTTTTCCCATCGGGGCAAAATTAGGACCATCCGAGTTCTGCAGAATTAAGATAGAGCGGCACTTGGCGTGGAATCGCCAGTAGGAATGTGAAGGAGTGACCGCCACAGATCCCCGTCTCAGGCGCAACTCAACTTCGAGCCACTAGAGCGGGGTTCCCGGGCTCAACTAGCTTATCCGCCTAAAACTCCTTCGTGAAATAATGCCAGGGGCGGCTGGCAATGTATATAATGCGGGAACAGCGACTTAAAAGAGGAGTAGAGATATGGGTCCCGAAGATATCTTGTATCGCCTTGATCCAACCAAGGTTCGCGTGGTTTCCGGCGATATTGCCGAGGGCTATTGGGAGCTTAGAGCTTGCTCGCTTGTTCGCAGTCCAGAGCTTTTTGCGCCAGAATCGGAAACGAGGGAACAGATCGATCTTGACGGTCAAATTCAAAACCTGGACATAAAGAATATAAAGGATGCAAACCCTGCCGGTAATTGGGTCGGTATTGGTGTTGGAGCATTAACAGGTCTGCGTTTCTTTGGACCACTCGGCGCAATCGGAGGAGCGGTGCTCGGGAATGCATTAGTTGGAAACCGTCACGAAATAACGGTAACCGTAAGATTAAAGAGCGGGAAAATGTTTGTTCTTAGCATGGATAAGGATGTCTATTCGCGATTGAAACTTATAGGGGAGCGTTCGGGTGCTACCGAAACTTCAATCGATGCTTCCTTCAGCAAATAGAATTTCATGGGCTCTGGCGGCTAGTTTTTTGCAGTACTTCGCTGTTGACGGACAGGCACGAAATCGTTCTCAAAGATCGAAGCCGGCAAGATGCCGGCGCTCCCGGATCGAACCGAACTCCAAAATCTCTCCTGGCTGTCTTGCCAAATCCGCGAACCTAACAAGGCAAATTTCGCGAGGGCGCAGCTTTACTTGTCTGGATAGATTTTTTTGACGGTATCTGTCTATCGGCTGCGGCTCTGAGCTGCTTGCAGACCGAACAAGTTCTGCGTGGCTTCAGGTCTTTTCTCCTGTCTAACTGTGCTTGGCGTATAAAGATGGGCTTGTTCCGCTGCTGGTTTTATGGTGGCGATCATGCCTGACGTGAATGAAATGAAGTCAGATTCGATTCCATCACTGAATATGGTGCCACCGCTGGGCATGCGCGATTCTATCTTTAGCGATTGTGAATCATCAACGTATCCCGCGACGATGTTGCTTTGGGAGTGTTTACTGGCAAACGGTTCTCTAACTACAAAAATAAGCTGAGAAGAGTTCCAGGGCATCTTAATCGGCTGAGCTGCACGAGCGCCAGAGAAGGACGCGATCCCTGCCACCATATTAAACATGGAGGAAAGCCATCCCGTTGAACCGGCCCCGGTTGAAATAACGATCCCGCTAGAGGATTGTTCCTCCGAGCGCGATCCATAAGTCAACTGGTATCGTGCGGAGATGTGGGTTTGAGCGCCTACAAAGAGATCGTTGAAAGCCAGCAAGCGTTGACCGTCATTGGTTGTTATCTCGGCGAGGGTGACCATGGCAAGCTTTGCTTTTTCCTGCATGATCGCATCGATGGCTTGATCAAGTTGCGTTGCTGGGACTGGGACCAATACCCCGTCGATTCTTTTGGGATCCGGGTTCACTCCAATAATGGGTTGCGCTGCCGCATACTTTGCGACGTTAGCAACTAACCCATCCTGACCCAAAGCAACGATAATATCCTTCTTCGAAAAAACAAAATTGGGGACAAACTTTCTGTCCACATATTGTGTTTTGAGTGCGGGATCAACTTGTTTTGTGACAAGTTCAACTGAACGCTGGTACTCCTCATCTTCCTCCTCATACTCTGAAAAGTTGGAGCCAGAGTGTTCGATGTAAAAGCGGGCCTGTGCTTTTGTATTGAATCTTTCAATCAACTCTTGAAGGCGCGTTTTGCGTGTAACAAACACAATCTTTTCATACATGGGAAACCTGCCTATCTCTTATGCTCCTTGTGTCCATTGTTCTCAGACGGGCAGTACATGAGAGATTGCAAAAGATCAGGAGTTAAAGTTAGTTGTCCTATCTTGTTGGCATTCTCTGCTAACTCTTGGAAGGCAAGAGACATTGCAAAACGCGGATCTCCGTTTTTCGCTGATACCGCCAGGAGTGTGCGCCAATCTGTGTTTTGTACTGGTTTGAGAGCAGCTTCTAAGGCGTATGCTTTGCTATCGGCATCCTTCTTATCGTTCTCAACCTTCTTATTGATCAGTTCTGTACGTTGCTCTTCGATCGAAATATCAGCGGCCATTTTTGTCTCGCGAATTTCTCTGCGCTTTTGCTCGACAGCCTTCTCGGTATTTAACTCGCTTTCTTTGATGCGCCTTTCTTCTTCGACTGCCGCGTTTCGCCTTGTGTAAATCGCCTGGTCGGCTTGCTGTTGAATTTTTTCTCGTGTTTCTGATTCAAGAGCTCTTGCAGTCTCCGGCGTCGGACGAATAGCTATGATCGACAGATCGAGAATCTGTGTTCCGAGATTTTTTACAGCTTCTGAATTTCGCAATCCCTCAAGAATTCCATGGACAATTGCTTGTGGATTCTGTAGAACCGTTCGCAAGCTCAATGGACGAATAACAGCTTGCGCAATTACCTGTGTGGCATTGACCAGGCGCGCTCCGAGCAATTCCATGGGAGTGTCTTGTTCTTCGAGATAGTTGCCCTTGCGATCGACGGTGAAATTAAGCATTGATGATGCCAAAACTGGTTCTGTAATCTTGTACGTGAGCTGCCCTTGCAGGCTCAACTCCTGGAAATCGGCGGTAACTTCACTGAAGATAAAGGGCATGTCCTGACTGGTCAGTGGGACATCGACTACCGTTGAAACTGGCGAGAAATACCAGAAGTTTAGCCCGAGGCCTTGCTTTCTGATTTGTCCGTCCTGGTGGAGAATTACATAAACAGTAGGTGGCGCCTTTTTGTACTCTAGTCCAAACATGGCGGATCCTCCTCTGTGCTTGTTACGATTTCTGGCTGCTCAGTAAACGTAACGTAGACATTTATTATGATACTTCTCGACACCGTGAATGTCAAGTCTGCGGCAGTCAGTGGGCAAGGTTTGGCTCACTGTTTTGTGTCCCCTTGGTTGTGGCCAAACTTCTTTGACATTGACAACGGCGCGTTCTGTCCCGAAAGCGCTGTGGGACAATGATGACTGCGAAACGTGACATGTCAAAAAAGCTTGGACACAACCAGGGGACTTGCGTGGAGGTCACTTGGCTCCAAGTGTGATTACCGTTTTGGAAACGTTTTGATACCAAATGGAAATTGCGCTCTATTGAAATTACCCGGTATAGAAATCACCGGTATAGAAATCACCGGTATAGAAATCACCGGTATAGAAATCACCGGTATAGAAATCACCCCGTATGGAGTCACCCGTATGGAATCACCCGTATGGAATCACCCCGTATGGAGTCACCCGTATGGAATCACCCGTATGGAATCACCCCGTATGGAATCACCCCGTATGGGAATCGCCCCAGATAGTAAACCTTGCTGCGGCTCAAATGTGGGTTGCCCATGGAAATTGCCCAATAGGGAAATTTTCCAGAGGCAGTCTATTCATATGAAACTTGCTTATTTATGAACGGGCTCATTTTGAAATCCCGTATGGAAGGTAGCCTAATTGGGAGTGGGTCTTTATCAGAGCCGTGTGCAAGACCAGGAAATCATCTTACCGTTTTCAAACGGCGCGACTCCATGAAAGGGAAGTGAATTCTCAGTCTCGAATACTAGAGGCAGCCATACGCGGTCGCTCTCCCACATATTGATCTCTGCGAGCCTGTCGATGTCGACCCATTCTAGGCTGCCTTCGGGATTCTCCGTAACAAGATTTCCCGAAAATCCGTCGACGCGAAATATGAATCCAAACCAGTCCTGTCCTTCCTTTCCAAATCCCGGCCAATTTATAGTTCCGCGCAAAACAATGTTTTCAGCCTGCAGCCCCGATTCTTCCATAATTTCCCGCTTGATGCTGCTTATGATGTCCTCGCCCGGCTCGACTTTTCCACCCAGTCCGTTGAATTTGCCGAAGTGAATATCGTCTTGTCTTTTGTTTCGATGGACAAGCAGCACTTTCGATCGGTCCGGAGAAACTATGTAAGCTAGAGTTGCCAATATTGGTTTGTACATTAAAATCGAGCACCATGCCGCTGAGTACGGGGCACAATTGTACAAGAGGCATATATGTATTCCCAGCGTCGCCCCCAATTGAGCGGAGGAATCATTAGGTATCTTGTTTTTCATCGACTCAGAAAACAATTCCCATGTGGCAAATCGGAGGAGTGAAAATTGGGAAGCGATCTTATAGAAGAAGCGAAGTTGAGTTGTGATGAAGCCGAGTTGAAGATCAGTCGAACTCTGATGAAGTTAAGTGGATCGGTAATGCAGCTAGGTAAAAAGCGAATAAATTGACGGATCCTCACACAACTAACAATCGCCAGGAAGAAAATACTTCAACTTCCACTCAAATCGATATTGCAGGATTTGAGCTAATGGAGCTTCTTGGAGAAGGTGGGCATGGGCGAGTGTACAAAGCCCTTTGTAAGCCGCTCAACAGGGTTGTCGCGGTGAAAATAATGGCGGATGATTATTCGCCTGGACCAAATAAGAATCTCGAACGAATTCAAAACGAAGCCAAGATCCTTGCGCGCCTGAACCATCCAAACATCGTTCAGGTGTTTCAAGTTGGATTCACCAACTCCGGCAAAGCTTTTTTCGTCAGTGAATTTCTCAACGGAAAAACCCTAGACAAAGTTCTCGAAGAGACCGAGAGCCTGAGTGATGCGCAGATCAAAGCAATCGTGTTGCAGGTTTCGGACGCGTTGGCATTTCTCCACGAAAACGGGCTTGTGCACCGCGACATCAAGCCTAGCAATATCATGCTGATGGATGACGTTGGTTCGAAATACTTTCAGGTGAAACTACTGGATTTCGGCCTCACACGGGAGTTCATCGATGGCGATACAAATTCAAGCACCACTCGCACAGGTACGATGCTTGGAACCCCACTTTATATGAGCCCTGAGCAGTGTAAGGGACAAAAGCTTGATGCTCGATCAGATCTCTACTCGCTTGCGTGCGTGTGTTTTCAGTGCGTGTTTGGAAAGACGCCTTTTGAAGGAGAAAGTGCTTGGACTGTCCAGTATAAGCATATAAACGAAGAAGTCGGCAGTATAGAGCAAATCAAAGCAAACCCGCACGATTCTTTAGCAATCTTCTTTTCTAAAGGACTGGCGAAGGATCCGGCATTGCGACCGAAAAATGCTCAGCAATACAAGGAAGAATTTCTTGAAGCTTTAAGGAGACGGGGAAAGAATCCACCAATTGCTTCTTGGAATAACACGAAGAAACTAATAGCTATTGCTGCGATCGTATTGGTAGCTCCGCTGGGAGTCTTTGTTGGCTCATTGCTCGGTTCTTTATTTGTAAGCAAGCAAAACAGCGAACCCGAGCCATTTGCTGGTAGCCTGAAAGATAATTCAAAGGTCTTGGCGGGAACAGCATTGCGACGTGCCTCTCCCGATTCCGAGTTGCGAGCGCTAATTGAGTTGTATAAACCTCGCTTGTACTACCAACAGTCAAAAACGGAGCATCAGAAGTCCTGCGGAGAAATTCTGGCGCGACTTAACGACCTTTCTCCGCGAATAAAGAAAGACGTAAAAATGCTCTTCGCTGCAAGTTATCTGAGATCCAAAGTTCTAGCTGATTTGGACCGCCCAAAAGAAGAGCGTGAGGCAATGCTGGATGCACTTGCAGCTTGCAGAATAGACGACAAGAATGAGTATTTACAAGCTGCGAATTGTTATATTCGTTTGGCTTCAATAGAGCAACTCGCTCATCACTACGATCAGGCATATGTATATGCAAAAAAGGCGGAGAAGATTTTGCAAATGCAAAAGGATGATAAGCAGATTAAAACAATGGATCTGCCTTCTAGTCTTAAGTACATAGTAGCTCCGCTTTGGCTGGATGTCCCTCTTACACTAGCATCACTTGAAGAGAATCGGAAAAACTATTCCAAAGCGATTGAGTATTATCGTCAAGCATCACCCTATGGCATTCGGGAATATGGCACCGCTGGAGAAGTTCCTTCGCAAGTTGGAATCGCGAATCTGCTGGACAAGCAGGGCAAGACGCAGGAATCTCGCAAGCTGATGTTGAATCTCATGCAGCAAGTTGAGAAGGAAGCTACAAATAGTAGTGGCGGCGACCTCCGGCAAGCTCAAGCTCTCTGGCTGATTGGCAATTGGTTCTACAAACGCAACGAAAGAGACGTGGCGTTGAGATGTTTAGCGATCATTCGAGAGAAGCAGAAGTCCCACTCATTGATCGATCCCTACTTATCGAAGTCCTTTAATGACTTCTATGAAGAACTTCGCAGCACAGGTTCGCTCAAAATGTGGGATGACGGATCTAATATATTCGCCACTCGTTAGTGGTTTTATCTGCTACTTGCCGGCTGTCCCATTTCACTGTTTGTGATGCACGTATATCGCGGCTCGATTCCCCGATTGCGATTTCATACTGTCCCGCTGGATAAGTCCAAGCATGAGCTTTGTCATCATAGACTGCGATTGCATCGGGTGTCAGTGTCATAGAAACCGTCTTGCTTTCTCCCGGTTGAAGTTCTACTCGTGAAAAAGCTTTGAGCTCTTGGACCGGTCTATCAATTGTCGAATTGATCGGTCTGACGTAGGCTTGCACCACATCAGCACCGGCGCGCTTGCCGGTATTTGTCACATCTATTGAAGCCGTTACATTGTTTCCAACTTTTGAAAGCTTCAGATTGTTCATAGCGAAAGTTGTGTACGACAAGCCATATCCGAACGGATAGCGTGGAGCCACGTTCTTTTTGTCAGCCCAACGGTAGCCGACATAGATTCCTTCCTTGTATTCCAAGGTGCCACCATTTGCAGGATTACCAGGATAGTTGCCAAATGCCGGTGAATCTTCGAAGCGTTTTTCGAAAGTATCAGGCAACTTGCCGCTTGGGTTGATGTCGCCAAAAATAGCTTCTGCTACTGCGATGTTTCCGTTCTGACCTGGATACCAGGCATGGATCAAGCCAGATACGTTGTCGATCCACTTATCCATTCCGACATTGCCGCCAGCATTGAGCACGGCAACAGTTTTTGGATTCAATTTTGTGACTGCGTTGAGCAGGTCGAGCTGCTCGCTTGGCAGATCGTATGGACGGTCAAGACCTTCTGTTTCCAAAAACGGATTCATGCCGATCGAGGCAATGACAGCATCGGCGTCGCTGATCAATTTCGCTTGTTCAGGAGAGAAGGCTTCATTTGTGCGCCCCCAATTGAATTGCATGATCGAAGAGCCGGCCGTGTGTTTGTACTCGACGATGAGATCATGTGATTCACCGGCTCTCATCGGCATGGTGAAGCAGGTGTTCTTTTGGGTGCCGTCTCCAAAGTTATCGAACACTATTTTTCCATCGAGGCTGATTCGAGCTCCATCAGAAACTATCGCGAACGTGTAGTTATCAGATTGTGGCGCTTTGAGTTTTCCTGTCCAGCGCACTGAGTAGTTCGGTTGCTTGATCTCTTCGACGGGGTGCCATGTTCCCCACCAGAAATTGATGGAGCGATCTGTCTGCACCACCTTTGGTGTGCCGGATAAATCCGAGTTGGCGAAATATTCGCCTTTTACTCCACGTAAGCCGCTATCGAGCGGCTCGAATAAGCTGCCGCAGTTAAATGCAGCCGTGGCAGTTGGATTTGCTCCAATCCAATTCGGAATGTAAGTTACGTTGACTGATTTTCCGGCGCTATTGATTACAGCATCCAACAGAGTCGTGCTCTTGAAAGGAACTGTACCGCTGCTGCCGCCGCCACCAATAACTCCTGGAGTTGCGTTTGGTCCTATGACGACAACATTTTTGACGGTGTTCTTATTTAGTGGAAGCAGATCCTTTTCGTTGCGAAGGAGGACAAGTCCTTTGCGTGCTGTCTCCAGAGCCACCGAAGCACTGGCGGGATCGTCGAGTGGAATGCTCTTATCTTCTTGTTTGTTATCGAACCAACCCATTGCAACAGACATACGCAGAATTCGGCGGATGTGTTCATCGATTACATCCTGAGTGATCTTGCCCTCAGCCAGCAAGCGCTTGATGTTATCGAGCGTGTAATGAGTGGTTGATCCCATTTCGAGATCTGTGCCGGCTGTTAGCGGTCCAAGGCTGTCGTGGACCGCGCCCCAGTCTGACATAAGCACACCTTTGAAGCCCCACTGATTGCGCAGAACATCTGTGAGTAAGTATTTGTTGGCTGTGCACCAATCACCGTTTACTTTGTTGTACGCAGCCATGAGCGTCCATGCGCCAGCCTCTTGTACACAAGCTTTGAATGGTGGAAAGCAGATTTCATGCAAGCGGCGCTCGTCAATGATTGTATTTATGGAATCGCGTTGAATTTCTTGATCGTTGGCGGCGTAGTGCTTGGCGCTAACTGCAACTCGTTCGCTTTGAACTCCTTTGCAATATGCAACTGCCATCTTCGACACGAGGTATGGATCTTCACCAAAGTATTCGAAATTGCGTCCGCATTGGGCGACGCGATAGAGGTCCATGCCAGGCGCTAGCAAAACATGCACTGCTCTAGCTCTGCTGTCTCTTCCGAGCGCTTTGCCGTATGCGAAAGCCTGGTTTTCATCCCAGGTTGAAGCCAGCATAGCTCCGACAGGATAGGCGGTAGCTTTACCCCAGCAGCGAACGCCCACAGGTCCGTCGCTGAATTTCAATTCCGGAATGCCCAGCCGCTCAACGCCTGGTACGTGCATTTGGTCGCTTGTACCGGATAGCATTTTGACCTTCTCTTCGAAAGTCATTTGGGAAATCAATTTGTTTACTTTCGCTTCGGTCTGCGCGTCAGTCTTTTGCGCTTTAGCCATTTGCGGAACTGATGAAGAGACGAGCATCGAAAGTGCGAAAATCATCGATGCTGATTTGCCGATGAACTTCCTTGATTTGCCGCGCAACGACCATTTAGACATGATTGAATTTTCCCCCACCCACTCAAAGCTGAGCGCAAAGCTGATGACAAGTTCGGATTAGCTCCGAACTAAAGCCCAGCTATTGTATCAACGCTATCGCTTCTATATTTGTTGGATTTCCTTCAGAGTTGGTAAGGTTTTCCTCTTTCCAAGCTCTTTTTTGGAAATCTTTCCAAAATCCTTCGGTGGCCGATTACTTTCGTATACAAAACCCCAAGAGGCGAAAATTGATCTCGGTGAGGTCCTCAATTGGCAGTTTGCTACAACAAGATCAATCGGAGAGGACTTGATGCGAGTTAGCCGTTAGGTTTGGTTTCGGTGACAAGGATATCAAAACCCGATTCAGTTCTTGTGCTTTCTGAATATGTCCAAAACTGTTGCCCATTTTTTCGAAGTTGCCACCCGAAAGCAAAGTAGGACTGGCGAGAATCGGCAGCCATTAATTCATAAACAGCGCGTCCACGTTCGAGTTCACCTTCACAGAAAAGACTTGCGAAGTGTTTTCCCCTCATTTCGTCAAGTGAGTAGCCGTACAACTGTTCAGCTTCTTCTGACCAAAATGTAATAAAGCCGGTTTCATCGAGTTTAACGACGGCGAATTCGCCGGCTATGTCTTCTTTTCTTGTTTCTGCCGTAAAGCGGCGTTTCTGATTGATCATTGGCTGGTCTCTGTTAATTTGCTGCCGTATCCAAGTGAGCCCTATGGCGCGAACGCCATCACAGTTCCCTTTTCGCTTCACTTCGAAATTCCTAATTTTAGGACCCAGATTTATTAATTCGATTACCGGGTTTTTCCGCTAAAGCCTTTTTGCCACCGCGGGCATAATAGTTTTAAGGAGCGCTAACAATGAATGAATGGGGTATTCTAGCTTTGTTAGGTCCAGACGAGAAATGGAGGGCAATGCCTCCTCATCGTCAAATACTTCTTTCTATTGGAACACACTCTGTTGTTTTGTGTTTGCTTGCATGTCTGGTGGCTGCACATGCTTCGAAGCATCTTCCGGCAGATGCGAGCCCCCTCTCTGTTGAGTTCGTTATTGATTCGAAGAATCTTGATGGGACAAGCTATATTCAAGCTCAAGAAGCGCAGAACGCGAAAGCGATTCCCATAAAATCTGCTCCGAATGACGTGAGCATCGTGAGCACCGAATTGGTCCAAGAAGTAGTGCCGGTCAGGTCAACCCTGACAGATCTTGAGTTCGTGGATAAACATCCCAGTCCGAAGGGGCTCAGGGGCGGTCCTGACCTGGTCCCCGTGTCCGTCGACTCTTTTGAGCCTGATCCGAACGTAGTCTTCCAGATTCCACACAGCAAGATTCAACCTGAAAATGCTCGAATTTCCAAATTGGCTCCTAAGCAAACCGGAGCAAAGGCGCATGCTAAGAACACAAAATCGACGAATTCCAAAATTGCTTCAGCATTGCGATCTGAACAAAGTCCGAAAACTTCTAATTCTGAGCAGAGCAACAAGAATGCTGATTCGGCCCTTACAATTGCAACTGTTGTGCAGGCGGACATTAGTGAAAGAGCACCCGCACCAGCTGGTATCAATAACAAAATAGCCAGCGCAATCACTCAGGCTACATCGCTCTTCCTTCCGAAACAGAGCTTCTCGGAGATCGATATGAAAGCGTGCCAGACATATATGGAAGGAGAAAATTTTCAAAGTGCCGATCCGCCCAGAGCAAAAGCACGTTTTCGAAGTGCAATTGCGCTAATGGATCAAGCAATACCCATCCTGGTTTCAGAATCGGGACCGGAATCAACGCAGATGGCTGAGGCTCTGCAAAATGTTGGTCGCTGTTATGACAAATTGACTGAGTATGATCGATCGGAAGCATACTATTCGAATTCAGCAAAAATGTTTGAGAAAGTATCAGGTGAAAAATCTCTTGGACGCGGAATAGCACTGGTATATCTTGCTGATGCGTTGATTCATCAGAAGAAGTACAAACCAGCAGAAGAAGCCCTTTTGGCAAGCTTGCCGATTTACTCACAACAGTATGGTGAGCGTAGCAATTACGTCGCCTGGACCTATCAACGCTTGAGCAGAATTTGTAGCAATACCGAACGTGCTGACGAAGCAACGAAGTGGAACAGCAAGGCAAATGAGATTTTGAATCATTAGGATGCTTCAACCTTTTTCTCAAATGGTGGGGGGTGGATGCCTTTGAGCTTTTTATTGCGATACTTCAGAATTATCTGATCGTAATTTGAGCTGATTCGCAACCCCGTAAGTATGCCTTAGGTTGAGGTGCAAAATGTTTCCTATGTCAAGGGTGTGCGCTTCAAATAAAAGGTCCCGTATTAAGAGGGTTTCGGGGAATCTAACCAAGGATGTCAGTGTCCAAAATGTTTCACCTAAACCGAGGCACCCGTTTACCTCATCCTCAGACTTTTTCAAGCCGGCCTGTTAGGCAGGAAATTCTGTATCCTAAAAACTTTCGTATCCTAAGACAAGCTTGTTTCTACGGAAACTAATTCACATCTTTGTGATTAGTTTCCGTTGCTAACTTTATTTCGTGGATCGGCTCGATCTCTTACCTGCACTACAAGCAATAACCGTAGCCGTGGCATAGTGATGTTCGTGGCTGATGCTTACTTCGAATGAATCGAGTCCGCGTTTCTTAGCTATGTCAATGGCCCGCCCATGCAACACAACGGTAGGTTCTCCACTGGGTTTGCGAACTAGTTCGATTTCTTTCCACGCGAGCCCATACCACCCCGTTCCAAGGCACTTCGCCGCAGCTTCTTTGGCAGCAAATCTGCCGGCGATGCGTGCCACTGTATGT
Organism: Candidatus Obscuribacterales bacterium; assembly: GCA_019747875.1. Taxonomy (GTDB): domain Bacteria; phylum Cyanobacteriota; class Vampirovibrionia; order Obscuribacterales; family Obscuribacteraceae; genus JAIEPM01. Next base: position 1,692 of record JAIEQI010000207.1, on the reverse strand, counting down.
GGTGGTGCACTCAATATGTATGCAATTTCGCTTTCCGTAAAAAGGCGGGCGAGGAATCGTTGCCCAAATCTCTTATAAGCCTTAGCAATGCGATCTACGGAACAAATATCTGTTCCAACTTTTATCGTCATGCTTCCCCGCGTCAAATGATTCATGTTGTCCATGATTAGTTAAATTCTCGCAGGAGCACGAACACAGAATACGACTAGATTCGGGGAGCGGACACGGACGATATGCTACAAAAGCTGCCGGGTTAGGAATCCGAGAGCCGAGACTTCTATTATAGCGGGACTTTTGCGCCTGTCAGGCCTACAATCCCGGACTATTCGGAGTCTGTGTCCAAGAAACCGCCCGCAGCGAGGCGAAGCGAACTCGGCCCGCTTCGACTCGAAAAAGGGTGGAAGTCCACATTGTAAATTTATCGGACCGGAGTATAGTCAGAAAACTACTCTTCGGGTGATTTATGACCGACGGCAACTTTGCGGATAAAGAGCGTGGCGAATCCAACAGCGCTGGAAAAGCTGGACAGACTCTGGAAAGACTTAGGAGCGACGCCCAGGAGCGTTTGCCCGACAGTGTTCTGAAATCTCTCTCTGAAAGTCCTGAAAAGCTCGCAAAAGAGACAGTGGCTTTAATAGCCCGAAATGAGGGCTATACGGGAGCTGCCAAAACCGAATTCGAAGCCGAATCCAACTGGAACAGGGCATTCGGGAAAAATGCCGGCTCGTTCAGCGCCGAGCAGCTAAAGGAACAGGCAAATCGCACCGATCTCGACCCGCGCAGTCAGGGATTCGTCCAATTCTTGAATGACAATTTTTCAAAGATCGCAGGCATCTCTGCTCGCCGAGATGCTAACCCGGCAAAGATCTCCATGAGCGATGTAACCGTGTTGGGTGCAATGAATGAAATCAACTCCAAATCGATTGACGATGGTGTGAACTTCTTGAAAGAGAATTTTTTCAAAGTGTCAGGAATGGATAACAAAGTGACTGTTGAGAGAGTCGAGCGTTTGCTCTTTGATCACTCATTTCAGTTCTTTCCGAAGGACGTGCAGGAGCGCCTGAATGATTCACTTCTTGTCGTAAAGAGTGCGGATAAGAACCCTACAAATTTCGATGCACAGGGCATTAGAAAGAAAGCAGGCTTCACCGAAGATCAGGCGAAGCAGCTCAACGCCGCTGAACTAACTGACATAGCACGCGCACAAGCTTTACAGAAGGGTCTCTACGGCAAGAACACGCAAAAGTTCGAAGGCAAAACTGTCGGTAAGGACGCCCAGGCTCAATATTCTGAGGCGCAGAAGCGCTATGCGGAACTTAAAGCGCGAGGACTAGACTCATTTCTCTCAACGCTAGAGAAAAACTAACAAAAGTTCGAAGGCAAAACCGTCGGCAAGGACGCCCAGGCTCAATATTCTGAGGCGCAGAAGCGCTATGCGGAACTTAAAGCGCGAGGACTAGACTCATTCCTCTCAACGCTAGAGAAAAACTAACTGGATCGTCGGTGTGAGAGAGTCTGGATCGTCGGTGTGAGAGAGTCTGGACCGTCGGTGTGAGAGAGTCTGGATCGTCGGTGTGAGAGAGTCTGGACCGTCGGTGTGAGAGAGTCTGGATCGTCGGTGTGAGAGAGTCTGGATCGTCGGTGTGAGAGAGTCTGGATCGTCGGTGTGAGAGAGTCTGGATCGTCAGTGTG
>JAIEQI010000217.1 GCA_019747875.1 Candidatus Obscuribacterales bacterium | reverse complement strand
ATTCCTCCTTCTGACATTTTAAGTCACGAAGGTGGATTTATCACGTCAAGTGTCCACTCTTTGGGGTCCAGTCCATACTAGTAATATTTCCGAGGATTATTGCTAATAAGGAATATTTGACAACGGTTTTTTATTGCTTACTAGTAATATTGCTCCTGCCATTCATCAGATATGCACTTCACCGAACACCTGCTTCGATTGCTTTGTGATGAAGATGGGAGATGGGAATTGCCTTGGTGATGCAAGATGGTTGCCTTAGATGGAAGATGGGAGTTGCCTTGGTGATGCAAGATGGTTGCCTTGGTGATGCAAGATGGTTGCCTTGGTGATGAAGATGTGAGTTGCCTTGGTGATTGCAAGATTGGGAGTTGTCTTCGTGATGGAGAAGGGGAGTTGTCTTGTGATGCAAGACACTTTTATGCCACGGGACGCATTTTGCGAAGCCGAAAATCCAGGAATTGCAAGCCAATCGAGACGTTTTGCTCGTTGATTTTTGAGCTCAATCGCATGCAAAAATTGACTGCAAGATAACTTGATTTCGACCATTTATGATCAAATGCACATGCGATCTGTATATTCGCGATATGCCGAACACACCTGTGATCGCTTGTCCTGTCCGGTTTTCGTGACTGCGATTGTTCTTAAATAATGCACAGAAAAGCGTTTTGCGATTATCTGCGATCGAAGTTAATGCTTGTCTGGTGGCGCTTGAGGCGCTTATTAAGCGGCTTTCATGCGAGAGTTAATCTAGCTTAACAGGGTGCGCACAGATCGATCTACGCACATATACTTGGGTTCAGGGCGTTGCCAAGGCAGGAATAATATTGATTTGTGCAGGGGTTGCAAAGTAAAAGATTACAGAACAATTTAGAAACCCCTTCGTTTCACATCTCGCACATATTATCTTGCATGGAGCTGATATTTAGAAAACAGATTCATTCCCTCGAGAAAGCCGCTTCGTAGGATCTTTATCAAGATCAATAAGTAATAAAAGAACAGGCTGCCCGAACCGAATTTGTTCCTCAATCAAAAACAGTCAGTATGTTTATGACGCACTGCCTACGAAGCCGCATCGGCGTTGGTGCCGGTTACTTATAGAGGGAACATAGATAATGGCAAAAGCTAGAGCCGCAGATACTGAAAAAGGCATGAATCAAATGCTCGTCGAAGACGAGAACATTGCGAAGAGAAACGAGCTTGAAGAGCTCGACCTGCTTGACGACAGTGATAGCTTCACCATCATTGATGATGAGCAAGACGATTTAGATGATGACGACGAGCCGGTTGAACTTCCTTCTAGTCGCGAAATCGCAACTGAAGATTCTGTCAGATTGTACCTGCGTGAAATCGGTCGCATCCAGCTGCTGAAGCCGGATGAGGAAATTGAACTAGCCCGTAAGATTCTTCAGGGCGACATGATGGCTAAGAGAAAGCTTGTACAAGCTAACCTTCGCTTGGTCGTATCAATTGCGAAAAAGTACATTGGACGCGGTCTGTCATTCCTCGATTTGATTCAGGAAGGTAACCTCGGTCTAATTAGAGCCGCTGAAAAGTTCGACCACGAGCGCGGTTACAAGTTCTCCACCTATGCAACATGGTGGATTCGTCAAGCAATCACACGTGCTCTTGCTGACAAATCGCGCACAATTCGCGTTCCTGTTCACATGGTTGAGACCATCAATAAATTGAAGAAGGTCACACGTCAACTCGCTCAAGAGTTGAACCGCAAGCCAACAGAACAAGAATTGGCAAAGAACATGGGCGTTTCGCTCGTTAAACTTCATGAGATTATCAAGGCTGCTAAAGAGCCAATCTCTCTTGAAACACCAATCGGTAAGGAAGAAGATTCTCGCCTCGGTGATTTCATTGAAGACAGTGAAGCGGAGCGTCCTGAGACAACTGTTACACACGAACTGCTTCGCCAAGATTTGGCCAGAATGCTTAACGAGCTAACACCTCGTGAGCGGGATGTGCTCCGTCTGCGCTTCGGTTTGGATGACGGACGTCAGCGCACACTCGAAGAAGTTGGACAACTGTTTGCCGTAACACGTGAGCGTGTTCGTCAAATAGAGTTCAAAGCTCTGAGAAAACTAAGGCAGCCAGGAAGATCTTCTCGTTTGAGAGAATATCTATAAGGCAAGTTGCCATATAATAATCGGATACGGTTTTTAGCTGTCCGGTGAGCGGGGGTAAAATGAGTTATTCTGAGGACCCAAGTTCACCGGCAGCTCCTTTTTCTGGTGACAGCACCGGGCAGATATTCGAATTGCCCGATATGGTTGCCGCTTCGGTCACAACCACCGAACGCGTCGTTGATACGCAGTCGGGATTTTTGATTGTAGTAAAGAGGTTGACCGACAAGTTGTCGCTTTCAGTGAAGCGACGAATCGGAACTCCGCCGGCAAGTTCGGTTTCCTTGACCCCTGACGAATCCTTGAAGTTGTCAAGGATCTTGTCCAGTAGTGTCTCTACTGTTGAGGAAGATCAGGCTGAGCCACAGATAGAAAAGATGGAAAGTCCGCGGGCGATTCGCAGGCGGAATGCGGCTCGATTGAGTAGCCAGGATGATGGCGAAATAACCATTCCTGATTTGGTTGTGCCAACCCATGCTCTGCAGAGTACAAAGATGCCGATGAAGCTGATGCTGATGTCGGTTCTTCGTGCATTTATGATTCCTGTTGTCGGATTGGTTCTGACAATTTTTGCGATCGGATTCGGACTTGGTGTTAGCTCCGACAAAATGATTTCGGCAAAGCCGCCAGTAATGGCGGATCCACTTGCAGCAGATCCGCTCAACAGCAAGAAAGTGGATTCATTTGTGCGCGATTTCGTGAGCCGCATGCTCGACTTTAGTGCGAAGACTTATCGTCTGTCTCAAGTTCAAGCGATGGCGACGATGAGCCCTGATCTTTTGGAGCGTTATTGGCAGGAAACCAGATTCCCTTTGAGCAAGAAGCAGCTCGCCGCGTTGCCACCGCAGACAAGTATTATGATCACGGAACTGAAACAGGAGCGTGTCGATCAGAGCACCGTTCAAGTTGATATCAAAGCGATGCTTTCTGATCCGCAAAATCCGAAGATCGTTACTCCTGTGAATCTGCGCCTGAAACTGGCTTCTGGTGAAGACGGGCAGATTGTTGTCACCGATCAGCAAGATATTTCTGCAACAACTGGCAAATAATTTCTAGCTGTTGCTCAGACGTGATTGCTCTAGCTCTGTGTGGGTTTCTTTTGAATTGTCTGAGGCTTCTCAGCACATTTCTGCGTTTTTCGCAGATTGCCGGAATGCCAGCAGCGATCCTGCTGCTAGGTGCTAGTTTTGAAGCCGTTGTTTGCAAAATAGGATCATGGATGCCATGAACGCTCCGCATGCGTCGATCAAAACGTCTGAGAATAATGCGCTGCGACCGAGAACAAATGATTGATGCCATTCGTCAGTGCACGCATAGATAACGGTTAAAACGAAAGAGAGGATCAACGCGTTGTTGAAAGTTATCCCGACAGTAGGGTTGGGGTTTGCGTTATTGCTCTCGGGGTTGGGGTTTGTGTTGTTGCTCGCGAGGTTTGGGTTTGTGTTGTTGCTCGCGAGGTTTGGGTTTGCGTTATTGCTCGCGGGGTTCGTGTTTGTGTTATTGCTCGCGGGGTTGGGGTTTGTGTTATTGCTCGCGGGGTTCGTGTTTACGTTATTGATCGCGAGGTTGGTGGCGGCGTCCTCGCTCGCCTCACGAATTGTTGTGCTACCAAGTGCGGTGCTACCGACTTTTAGCGGATTCGAAGCTCGTATTGGTATACAAACAAAGAAAAGAAGAAACAGAATCGCGTATTCTGTCATGTGAGCGCCTTTGCGAACCCAGTAATTGAATGAACCGAACAATTCAAGCGTGGTTTCGTTCGAATTTGGTTGGTCGGAAAAATAGTAGATGACGATCATCCAAACGATTAGAAGTAGGAATCTAAATGCTCTAGGAATTCGACTCTTCATTATCGTTCTTTGTAAGTGCTCGCTTTAGCCTTCGCTAGATTATAGTCCGACGTGTGCTTCTTTTCACTCTGTTCGTGGAGCTGTGCTGTGCTCTGCTCTGGTCCGCTCTGTTCTGGTCTGTTCTGTTCTGGTCTGGTCTGGTCTGGTCTGGTCTGGTCTGGTCTGGTCTGGTCTGGTCTGGTCTGCTCTGCTCTGGTCTTCTCTTCTCTTCTCTTCTCTTCTCTTCTTTATCCTTGTCTATTATTTTGTGATTGCTTCTTTTTAGGCTTGTGCGGGCGGACGTTTTTGACGGAGACAAACTCATTATCCTTCAAATAGAATCGCCACAGTCGATCTTGCGCTTGCGATATGCCGACCCGGATCGACGTACCGATTCGCCCCTTGGGGATCTCTGGACCTTTTACTATCCAAAGCTCTCCATTGGGGTCCATCAAACTTAGTGCATTGTGTTCTCTGGTAATTCCCCATGTTTTGCACAGCTTTCCTGGTCCGTTGCCACCTTCTGTGCCGATGGCTCGGATGAGCACAGCTCCTGCTTCGCCTTCGGGTTCTGTGACTACATTTAGGCAGTTATACATTCCATAAATGAAATAGACATATGAGTATCCGCCTGGTCCGAACATCACTTCGCAGCGTTTCGTCAGTCCGCGAAAAGCATGACATGCGGGGTCGTCGGATGTGTATGCTTCCAACTCGACAATGGGCGCATGCAAAATGGTGCCATCTGCCAATCTCCTACACAAGATGGCGCCAATCAGGTCAGGCGCCACTTCTAAGGTAGAGCGGCAGAAGAACTTCTTCTTAAAAACTGCCGAAAGATTCGGAACGTCTTGCTTCAATCGATACCTGCAGAGTGCTTTGCAAGCGTAGGTTCATACGTCGATGAATATATTATCCAATAGAAATCGCAACCCTGCCAATTTGCAGCCGAGTGTATATATTAGTGCCACCTAGACATTGCTTTGAAGAGGCACCATAATTAGTATCGTTTTGGTGTCGGTTGAGGAAGCAGAATGCAGGCTAAACCAAATTTCTCGGATGATGATAGTCTCAGTCTGGACGGGCTTGAAGATCTTCTCGAGGAATCAGAGGCGGATGATTTGCATGAGCAACGACCTTTGCAGGATTTTTCTGTCGAAGAAACCGCAAAAACACTAGGACTGACAAGAGGTGCGGTAATACGCCGTCTTGAAGATGGGATATTGGAAGGATATAGAATTAAACGCCCCTATGGAATCGTCTGGCGCGTTTGTGATCCGCGATTGTTCGGCGGCGAGGCAGCTCAAGATTCGAAACTTGCAGAGAAGAAGAGAAGAATTCGCCGCTTCGTAGAACAGACAAGGCGCGCGACGAGCGAACAAGCAATTGCCACTGAATCATCGGGTTTGATGTCTGCTGATTCTATGGGCGAATCGGGGTCGGCGGACTCGATGGGGGCTGATTCAAATTATGCGAATTCCGCGCATGCCGATTCATTTGATTGCGACTCTTTTGATAACGATTCAGTGCAGGGACATTCTTTGAAGGCAGGCTCAATTCCGCTTAATTCAATGGGGATTGATTTGTCGGGGACATTGAATCTACAAGGTCCCGATCGATATTCTGAACCTTCAACGGAGCGATTATTTAGCAAAGATCGAAGCAGGCAAGATGCTGGCGCTCCCGGAATCGAACCCATGAGCGATTTGAACGAGGAGGATTTGCTTGAGCATGTCGAAGTGAGCGACGTTGATCTTGATGAAATCTATTTGCCGGCTGTGTCGCGTCAGCATGAAATGAACCTGCTGCAATTGCGCTCGAAGCTTGAAGCGACGGAGTTTCAGTTTCAAGATACGCTGAATAAGTTGGATCAAGCTCACTACAGAATTGGTTATCTCGAAGCGCGTTTGGAATCAACGCAAGAGCAGATGCGTCTCCTGACAGATCAACATGCGCACCAGCCATGGTGGCAACGCTGGCGCCAATGGTTTCGAACTATGCCCTGAGCGGCTTGACTGAGAACTGGTAGATGGTTGCAAGCTCGGCGCCAAGCAATCAGAGTTACGGGGTTACATCAGCTTGCCCAGGCGGAGAAGCACGATAGGCAATCCTGTATCTTCGTCAATGAAGTCCGCTCGCCCTGTTGTCATGGTGCATTTCGGGCGGGCAATCCCAAATCTTATGGTGGAAAATTTGGGACATAGGGTTGACGTAAAAGATCTTGGACATCGACTATGTTCGTCATGCTCGAGCTCGTCTCTGGAGATTATTGTGCAGCAATACATTTGGGATGCGCCCGAAAAAGATCCCTTCGTTGTCAATGTCAAAGATCTTTGACGTCAACCTGGGATAGAAATGACGACTAACATTTCCTGTAACATGCTGCTCCTGAAAACCCTTGCGCTGCGCCCGGCGCGACCTAGCGTAAAGTCTGCAGTGGAAGTTTTTCATACAGTGAAAGTTTTTCATGCAATGGAAGCTTTTCATGCAGTGGAAGCTTTTCATGAAGTACAAGCTTTCATGAAGTCGAGGCTTTCATGCAGTAGAAGCTACTATCGAATCGAACAAGCGACTAACTGCACCGACTTTACTCAGCTTATAAATTCTGTTGCGCCCACAGTGCTGCTTGCGTTCGGTCCCGAGCGTTTAGCAAAGATAGGATCTTAGTTATGTGATTCTTTACTGTACCTTCAGTTATATAGAGCGTTTGGGCGATCTCTTTATTGCTCTTTCCTTGTCCTAGCAGTTTCAAGATCTCCAATTCTCTACCGGTGAACATTGATTGCGCATCTTCTTTTGGTTGAGCGTTTGATGGCGCATTCAAGCGCGAGAAGAGTTTCGGAGCGATGGTCGGACCAAGCTGCGTAAACCCGCTATTAACAGAGCGAATCGCAGCGGCAAGTTGTTCCGTCGGCGCGTCCTTCAATAGATAACCGGAGGCTCCAGCTTGCATCGCCTGGACTATGTACTCATCCTCATCGAATGTCGTCAAAACCAAAATCTTCATTTGCGGATGGCGTTCGCGAATCGCTTTTGTTGCGGCCACACCATCCATGACGGGCATGCGAATATCCATCAAAATAATATCAGGCGTTAGAGTGTCGATGAGCGAGACAGCTTCTGCTCCGTGACTTGCGTGCCCGACGATCTCGAAGTCATCTTCAAGGGAGAGCAACGACGCCAAGCCTTGTCGAATCAGTGTTTGATCGTCTACCAACATCAAGCGAATCATAGCGGAATCGTCACCTGCAAGTTCGTGCCATCACCCGGAGAACTTTGAATCTCCAAATTCCCATGCATACTTTCTACCCGTTCCTGCATGCCTCTTATACCAAATCCCTGTGATTTCAGTTCGCCCGGCAGACCTTTTCCATTATCTGACACTTTGAGTTCGATCTTCTTGTTGTCATTGAGCAAAGAGACCTTCACCTGAGTCGCTTCGGCATGTTTCATAACATTGGTCAAACATTCCTGCACGATGCGGAAGAGCTGATAACTAATCGCTTTTGGAATATTGTTCTCTGAGATGTCCAATAGAACTTCCAGTTGCTGGCTTGCCTGTATCTGTTTTGCAAGACTATTTATTGCTTCCTTCAAATCGAAATCGGGCTGCCTGATCGACTGGATCGCGGTTCGAACATCTGTCAACGACTGTCCTGCCAATTGCTTCGCCAGGTCGAGCGCTTCATACGCGCGCTTTTGATCTCTCTCGAAAAATTTGCGCGATACCTCAAGCTGAATATTCAGGGACGTCAGCGTGTGTCCGAGGCTGTCGTGGATCTCTTGCGCAATTCTTGTTCTTTCAAGTTCTGTCGCAAGGCTCTCTACTTCGTTACTCAATTGCTCCGCTTCAAATCGCGCTTTCTGTTCGGAAACAAGAGTGAGAGTCAAGATTTCTACAAGTACAATCATCGCGAAAGTTGCATAGTTATCGACGAACGATACTCCGATATAACTAAAAATCGCGCCCAGCGACCATGGGTTACCGTGCATGTACATTGGCAAATCTGGATTGATGTACGCTTTGAAGCAACCGTTTGCGAAGTTTGTCACAAGCGCTGTTGCGAAAATGATCCCTTGTCCTGTTTTGTCGAGAATCAAGCACGATTTTGCGATTGATACCATATATAGTGGGCTGACCACTCGGGAAAGTCCAGATGCTGAGCAGCCAGTCAAAAGCACAATTTCGAGAAAGAGGAAGCACATCCGGTCCCAGTACGTGCTGCGTGCTGGAATGACAAAACTGAGTAAGAAAACAATCAGCAAGAATATGAGTGAGATAACCAGGTTCGGCGCCACGGGGGTCGGGTGGGCAAACGTCAGGTAGGCGTATTCGGCGAGCCCACAGATTACGATCAAAATCCATTCAAAGTAAGTGACCTTGCGATGCAGGTCGACATTGATAGGATGCATGTTTGAATCTTTTGAGGGATTCGGCGCTGGATTCGTCGGGAACCAGATTTCCATGAAATAGCTATTACCTGGATATGACTACTGTCATAAGTGGAAATGACATGGGGCCGATTGAAATAAGCAAAAATGCTCGTACAATGATCAGTAGTCAATGGAGACGAGATAATGCTCAACCCACCCCAGAGTCATTATAGGACCTTAAAGAGCTACAGAGACAGCGCCGAATACAGCCGCGCCAGTTTGCCGAAGATCGACCAGGATAATGGCGAGAACGCTTATCAGGTAAGGTTTGACGGCAGCGATACCTGGGTCGAATGCGACACCCCGCCAACAAAAGGCGTTGCCGAATGGCTCTATCTCGATAAAACAGGTCGCCCAATCTATTATTGGAACAAGGAAAATAAAGCGATTACGTTGCTTTAATCTGTTCGAATTGAGATCCTTGGAAATTTCGATAGCGTAAAGCTCGAAGATTCGCAGTATGGAGCGCTAAGCTTCGAAGATTGGTAGCGCGGAGTTTCGAAGATTCGTAGTATGGTAGCGTGGAGTTTCGAAGATTCGTAGTATGGAGCGCGGACGTCCCGTCCGCCCATAAGTATGGCTAGCGGACGTCTCGTCCGCTGAATTGCCGCAACCAGTTGAATACCTAGTTCCTTAAACGATTTTCGATTCTATTTCCATAAACCACTAGCGACTCTATTTCCATAAACCACTAGCGACTCTATTTCTCTAAACCTTAGCGACTCTATTTCTCTGAACCATTAGCTACTCTAGTTCCATAAACCACTAGCGCTTCTATTTCCATAAACCACTAGCGATTACCAGAAACGCCGGCGTGGCGCCGGCTTATGGGCGGACGGGACGTCCGCGCTCCATACTTAGAACGTCTTCGATGATTGTGTTTGCTCTCCTTTCCGGTCCCTGCGACTAGCTATGCGCTTCATACGCACAGAGATTCACACCGGCTGCATCGCATTGCCACGATTCGCACATAGATCATAGGTAAAGCTTTTCTCTATAAAAACCGCTTCTTTCCTGGCTCTAATGCGTTTTTGCTTTAAAGGCCGCACAATATCATTGCGGGAAAACGCCCGTATATGCGGAGGCCTTCTATGTGCGGGATTGTCGGTTATATCAATTTGAACGGTGAGGAGCTGACGCAGGCTGAGAACCATCTCCCGGCCATGTGCCATAGCATCCATCACCGCGGACCTGACGATGCTGGCGAGCTTGTCATGGGACCCGTTGCAATGGGCATGACTCGCCTCTCGATTATTGATCTATCCACAGGCCACCAGCCGATAGCAAACGAAGACGGAAAAATCTGGATCGTCTTCAACGGTGAAATCTACAACTACCAAGACCTAAGCAAAATTGTCCTCAGCAAAGGGCACACACTCAAGACCACTAGCGATACCGAAGTCATTGTCCACCTCTATGAAGAGTTTGGCATCGATTGTTTGCAGTATCTAGAAGGAATGTTTGCGTTTGCGATTTGGGATTCGAATAAGGAGCGTTTGCTCATTGCTCGCGATCGCATGGGCGAGAAGCCGCTCCATTACGGCGTATTCTCTGGGCAGCTGATTTTCGGATCGGAATTGAAAGGCATTCTTGCTCACCCGCATTCGAGGCGTGAACTTAATCGCGAAGCCTTCCAGAAATACCTCGCGTTCGAATATGTGCCGGCACCACTTTCTATCTTTGAAGGCATTTCAAAACTAATGCCTGCCCACTATCTGCTTGTAGAGCGGGGTCAAGTAAAGACCGGCTGTTATTGGACGCCGAAGATCACTCGCGAAAAACTTTCCGAACAAGACTCCGCCGATAAATTGTTGGACTTGCTTAAAACATCAACCCGTCTGCGCATGATCGCCGACGTGCCTGTTGGTGTGTTTCTTTCCGGCGGTATTGATTCATCCAGCATTGCAGCACTGGCAACGCAAGTAACCTCAGAGCGCGTGAAAACTTTTTCGATCGGTTTTTCCGATGCCTCTTTTGACGAGTCCGTTCACGCGGCAGCAGTCGCTAAGCACCTTGGTACCGAGCACCACAACGCGATCTTCTCGCCCGATCTTGCCCGAGAGACGCTCGAAGAACTCTGGGAATACCTGGACGAACCTATCGCCGACGCCTCCGTCGTGCCGACATTCTTCTTGTCAAAAATGACTCGCGAGCATGTAAAAGTAGCGCTTGCTGGAGAGGGTGGCGATGAGCTTTTCGGCGGTTATCCAACCTACCAGGCGCACAAACTCGCCGGTGTCTGGCGTAAGGTGCCGCATGCCATCAGGACAAAAGTCCTTGAGCCGGCGATTCGCAGCCTGCCTGTGAATATGAACAACCTGAGCTTCGATTACAAAGCGAAGAAGTTCATCGAATCAGCCAATCAGACTCCTGTCGATCGCCATTTGAAATGGATGGGATCGCTGCCTCTTTCCGAGCAGAAACAGTTAGTCCGTTCCGATGTGTTGACGCTGACAAGGGATGACGAAATACTGCCCGACGCCCTGAAGATGCATGGTGGCGGTGGCAGCGATGACGATGTCGTCTCGCACATCATGAAGGTGGACATGATTACCTATCTACCGGACGACCTGCTGGTCAAGTCCGACCGCTCGTCAATGGCTGCCTCGCTTGAGGTCCGCCTGCCATTCCTGGCGTTTCCTCTTGTTGAGTATGCGCTTTCAATGCCAAGCTCTTACAAAGTCCATCGAATGACTACCAAGTATCTGCTCAAAAAGGCTGTGGCTCCGCTGCTTCCGGATAACATCCTCAAGCGTCCGAAGAAAGGGTTCGGCATACCTGTTGCCAAATGGTTGCGCAAGGAATTCAAGCCGATTGTCGATGAGCTGCTGTCTGAAAGCTTTATCCGCAGTCAAGGGATCTTTGAATGGGAGTACGTCCAAAGATTATTGGACGAACACGAAAACGCAAAGTTCGACCGCCGCAAGCAACTGTGGACGCTATTCATGTTTCAGTGGTGGTGGCGAAAGTTTTTGACATAAGTTGAATAAGATTTGAGAATTCGCTAATATTTCTGCTAAACTCAGAACTGGAGAGGCATATGCGATATATGTCCTGACCATTTACCATGCTTCTGGAATATAGATGACGAGCGCGCAAAATATGGGAGACCCTCGCGGCGGAGCCAGCAGACCTTCTGGTGAGATAGCCGTTGATCCGGTGCAAGAGCTTGATGCTGTGCGCCGCCACATTTGCCATATCCTTGGTTTCGACTACGGAATCGTTGACGTACAACGCCCGGAAGGCAACGTAAATCTGCTCACTTTCTTCAGCGATGAGTCTGACGAGGTAGCGAATTATCCTATTGATTCGCTTGAAGACGAAAACGGCGAAGTGTTGACGGAGCCGAATTCCCAGCTGGCGGCGACCGTTGCTCAGAACTTGCAGATTCATGTCGGCACCTGCCGTCCGCGCAAGCAAAGAGAGGGCGGAGGCGATGCGACATTCCGCTATCTTATCGTGCCGATCTGCGAAGGCTTCGACCAGAAAAAATGGCTGCTGAAAGGGCTTTTGCGTCTGGTTTCCTTTGACGAGTCTGTCGGTGTCGAAGATGGCGACATGCAGACTTTAAAGATTGTTGGGCAGCATCTGGCTAACCGCTTGCCGAATTTGGCGTTGCAGGTTTTGCAAGGGCAAGGCGATAGCGCGCGCGATTTTGAATTGAAGAATATATTGGTTGTGCATGGCAATCGCGTCGTCCGGCGCCGCTTCTCGCGCACCCTCTCTTCGGCTTATCGCGTGAATGAGGCTGATGATACCGCCAAATGTCTTGAATTTATCGGACAGAATCCGGTTGATCTGATTATTATCGACGGGCAGCTCACTCATGGTAATGATTCACTGTGTAAGTATCTGAAGCAGAAGGCCGAAACCAGATTCATCCCGGTGATTATGGTGGCACCAGAGACTGGTTCGACCAGCAAAGTCGATGGCTTGAATGCGGGCGCTGATGATTGTCTCGATGAGAATTGCATCGATGCGGAACTGCTCGCGCGTGTGCGCACTCTGATTCGCGCGAAGAAAACTGAGCGAGAGCTAGCGATGCAGCTCAAGCTACTGGAAGATTACACAAAGCGGCTGGAGCAAGTCGGCGAGAAAGAGCGAGAAGCTAGCGCGAAGATCAGCAAAACATATGCGGAGCTGGAACTCAAATCGCGCGAGCTCAGAGAAAAACAACGGGAAGCGGAAATCCGCCGCAATCAAGACACGCTTCTGCACCGCATTTCGAACACACTAAGAACATCGTTCAACATCGAAGAAAATATTGCGCGCATGCTGGAGGAACTTGCCGGCTGGGTGCATCTGGATTGTTGTTTTGTGGTGCTGCCTTCGGAAACCGAAGAGGAATTGAACGACACGATCCGTCAAGAGTACTGTTCGGATGCCGGATACAGCTTGATCGATAAAGAGCGAGATCTGACCTTGCTGGAAATCTTCAAGGAAAACTTCAGTCCGCAAGACGATATCTTTATTAGCGATGTTATGCGAGAAAAGAAAATCGATCCTTTCAGGAAAGACATTCTTTCGAACTATCATATTTACTCGCTGTTCTATTTGCCAATTACGTATGAAGGCAAGCTTCATGGGCTGCTAGGCGGTCACAAGTGCGAATCAGAGCATGTGTGGAGCACGGACAATCAAAACTTCTTGCGGCAAGTTGCTGATCAACTGTCGACGTCGGTGACGACAGCGCGTCTTTATAAACGTGTTGAAAGACAGGCGACAACTGATGGACTTACGTCTTTGTTCAATCACAGAACCGGGCAAGAAAAGCTTGCGGAGCAGCTGCGTATCGCAGAGCGCTATCAGAGAAATCTTTGCGTCGTGATGATGGACGTGGATCACTTCAAGTCGATCAATGATACATATGGACACCCTGTCGGGGACACCGTACTACGATCAGTTGCGCACATAATCAAGCGTGATTGCCGCGATGTGGATATTCCGGTGCGCTATGGTGGCGAAGAATTTTTGGTGGTGCTTCCTGAAGTAAATCTGGAAGGCGCCCAAGTGGTGGCAGAACGTCTTCGTAAAACTCTCAGTCGCGAAGTTGTAACTCACGAAGACATTCAGCTGAGTGTCACCGCATCGCTTGGAGTTGCATGTTATCCGGATGATGCAGAAAATCAGCACCAACTTTTGGAGTTGGCTGACAAAGCGCTTTATATGTCGAAGCGGATGGGACGTAATCAGGTCCACACTGCTGCTGAATTGAAGTTCAAAGATGCGAAGGAAGCGAAACCAGAGGCTCCACAAGTTCCAGTTGCACCGTCGGGAGCTGCCGCACCGGGCGCTGATGCAGCACCACCCGCGAAGCCTTCAGCCAAACCTGTGGCGAAGCCGGTCGGTCAGCAACAGGATGATGGCATGCTGGTTCCGGAAGTTGTTGAAACCGTGAAGAAGATGGCGGGCGCGCTGTATTCGAAATCCGAGTACAACAAGGTCCACCATCTTGAGACCGCGCGTTTTGCAGAAATGGTGGCAAAAGTTTTGGGATTGTCAGCCAAGCAAGTAGAGCAAATCCGCGTGGCGAGCCTTCTTCACGACGTCGGACTATTGCATGTGCCAGAGGACATTATCAACAAACAAGGTCAGGTTACAACTGACGAATTGAAGTTGTTGATGCAGCATCCAACATTGGGTGCTGAAATGCTGCGCAGTGTTCCTGCGTTAAAGGAGATCTGCGACATTCTGGAAAACCACCACGAGTGCTGGGACGGAACCGGCTATCCGCGTGGATTAACCGGAGACGAGATCCCCCTTGCGGCACGCATTGTAGCAATCGTAGACGCCTATCACGCCATGATCAGCGACAGACCTTACCGAGCCGCGATGTCCGCCGAAAAAGCAAAACGCGTCTTGAAGTCACAAGCCGGAAGCCAATTCGACCCCTTCCTCGTCGATATCTTTATCGCCGTCCTCTCCGAACTCGAACAATAAATATCGGATCCAAGCAGCGTCGCCAGAACTAGTGACGTTCGGCACGATTCGCGTAGTTGAGCGCTCGGTTCGATTCTGGGAGCGCCGGCATCCTGCCCAATACCATTAATTTAAGCTGCGCGTCTCTCATTGTATTTCCAGTATTTAAGGACCT
>JAIEQI010000221.1 GCA_019747875.1 Candidatus Obscuribacterales bacterium | reverse complement strand
TCAAATGGCCAGTCTTGGCAAGACTTTAGAAAATAATTTCTCCTTTAGCACAACCTGTATTCATCGAATGCTTACGGGCGGAGTTTGTGGATACGATAGGGTATCGTAGGAATGAGCAAAGCGAAAAAGGCGGAGAAAGTACGAGAATTGACCAGGTTTCCGGCTTTTTAAAAGACAAAAAAGAGATAGAAAAAGGCGAATGAACCGCCTGCCGGGGGTGGTTAAACCCCCAGCAGGACAGTCCACGAAGAATTTTACTTCTTCAGAAGAAGGGTTACTTCTTCTCGGGCGCCTTCGGGGCGAGCTGCGCGCGGGCCTCGAGGGCCTTGTCGCGAGCCGCCTTCAGGGCCGCATCGACCACAGCGCGGGACTGCTCGAGGGACTTCTGAGCCGCATCGAGAGCCGCGAGGCCAGCGTCCAGCGTCTTCACCGTCGCAGCGTCAGCCGCAGCATCCGGAGCCGAAGCACCGGTCGCCACATCCACGATGCCGATGGCGGCATTCAGGGTGGACATACCGAGCTTCTCGGCCGACTGCACAGCACCGAGAGCCTTGGCGGCCTCGTTGGTGCTGGCGGTCGTGCCGGCGTTCGTGGCGTCGACATGCGCTTTGTGCAGGTCGGCCTTGGAACGGGCAGCGGAGGTCAGGGCGTCGGAGAGAACGGCGAGAGCAGCAGGGATGTTCTTGGACATAATCGTTTGGCCTTTCAGGTTGATGGCAAGCATTAAATGCTTACCGAACGAATGATCCCCCAGATTGCTCCAGGGCGTAACATCATCCAAAAATCCAGTCCGATTCCAACCCACTCGCAATGCGAGAGCAAAATAATACTGAGTTTGGCTACGTATTTGCTGGGTGGGGAAGGTGAAAGGAAATGGAAATTGGATAGGTCTTGAATCTACATAATTGACGCTCGAGGTCCAAGACTTTTGGCAGCATGTAAAGGCCAGGGGTGATTTCCTAATGATCTGCGCCTCGTGCAGCTAGCTCCGCCTCTCATATTGCCGCAAAGCTAGCTGGGCCAATAATTCTCAGATGCTGATTTTTCTTGTTGACAACTTGCACTGCTGTCTAAGCCTCTAATGTTCCTCGTCGATTTGCGTTTCTAGTCGGTCGATTCGGGGAACTGCGTTATTAAATCCCTGGGCTGGAGCGGCACTTGCCTCGAAGACGCACGCTGATCTTGAGCGAGAAACTATTGAATCGAGATATCAACGAATCGTTGAGCGATCAGATCTACGGTGTTTTCAAAAACGCCATCCAAGAAGGGCTGCTGCTGCCAGGAGCGAAACTACCTTCCACACGTGAAATATCTGAGCAACTCGGGGTAAGCCGACCGACAGTTTTTGCCAGTATGGATCGCCTTTCCAACGAAGGTTACATTCGCGTGCTCGCTGGTTCTGGAATGTACATTGGCGAGTATGTGAAATTTGAACCTGAGAATGAACGCGGATCGTTCTCGGCTCCTCTTTCAAGTTACGCTCAGTTATTGTGCGGACATAAATCCAGCATCTCTGAAACTAGAGAACCAGAGATTGCGTTTTTTCCCTGGAGGCCTGCTTTTGATCAGTTTCCAAAAGTGGAGTGGGCTCGTTCTCTTGGTAGAGAAGCAAGGAATCTAGATACCGAAGCAATGGATCATGCAAAGGAGCCCCAGGGTTCGCAGTCGCTCAGAAAAAGGATAAGTCAGTTTGTAAGCAAATATCGCGGAATTGATTGTTCAGAAGATCAGGTGATTCTGACGATGGGACTGAATAACGCCATAGATTTGGTTGGGCGGCTTCATTTGGATAGCAACTCTCAGGTCTTGATCGAGGATCCTGGTTACCATTTAGCCCGGAAAATATTCGGACTGACCGGTGCCGTTGTAAGACCAGGTGCCCTTGATGGTGAGGGTATGCTTGTACCTCGAAGCAAGTCCAAGATTGCACTTGCTTATTTGACTCCGTCTCATCAATTTCCAACCGGCATCACAATGAGCTTGAGGCGGCGCTTGGAGATACTCGCTTGGGCTGCCGCAAATAATGTCTTGATTGCTGAAGACGATTACGACAGTGAATATCAGATCGGCAGTAAACCCCAACCTGCCCTCATGAGTTTGGACAAGAAAGGTCTCGTCCTGTACGCAGGGACTTTCAATCAGTTGATGTTTCCAGGTCTATCGCTAGGCTATCTGATCGTGCCTGCAGGTTTAGTCGAAATGTATGTGCTTGCCAAACAATTTGGAGGCGAGCCAATACCGCAGCAAATGCAAAATGCTATTTGTGGATTCATTGAACTCGGTGAGCTTGATCGTCATATTCGTCGGCAACAACTAATTTACGCAGAACGGCGGCAAGTGCTTTCGGAAGAGCTGCGGAAAGCCTTTGGTAAACGAGTGCAGCTAAGTGGGTTAGACACCGGTGTATTTCTGCTGGCGCGATTCAAGGCTGAAATAGAGGAGCAAGAGGTTATTGAGCGAGCGCTGGCGAATGGCATCGGATTAGTTTCTACTCGCGTGTTTTATCAAAATCCAGCCAACTGGCCTAACGGAGAGTACATACTCGGTTTTGGGAACTTGAGCCCGGAGTTAATTCGAGAAGGCGTTGTGAGGTTGAGGTCAGTTTTTCGTTGATCCTTTCCGACGGCTGCAGTTGAGCTCATACCCTCTATCGCACTTCGCGTGAACACATGTGTTCACGTTGTCAATAATTAGTAGAGGTCGCGTACAAAGCCAATTCCCGTTTAAGAGAAAAAAGGCTGCTGGGGCGAAGTCATAGCAGTACATGACACGTATTTGTAACTGCCACAAGTTGATCATGGTTTCGCCACAGAGCGGCAATACGTTCTTGCATCAAAGCGGCAACTCGCTCCCGTATTTTCACCAGCGTCGCGTTGATAAGAGCCAAGTTAGTGCCTAATTCGAAATGTAGTTTGGATTACTGTTTCATTCGTTTTTGGCGAATCGTCACAAAAAGGGCCTTCCGTGCCGTCTGTATTTGCAGACAAAAAACGAATCCTAAAATTTTGACGTCAAAACGCGCAACCAAAGTTGTGTGGTTTGACGTTTTGGTGCCACCGTGGATGATACCATTTCTCGCCTAGCTGTGCAACCCTGAAATATAGGTGGGTACGTACTTCTACGCCCTGTGCTGCTTGCGAACTGCGCCATGATTTCTGTACAAATGGTCATTCCAAATTTCTCTTTCACGTCGAGCAATCTCTCTTTCTCAGCATATCTCCGCGACTTCGAGCCAAAGAAATCCAACTATATGTTGGCTCCCCGATGATGCTCCTCAGAAACTAGCTTGCTCGCTGAAAGCCCTTCTCCCCAGGTAACCGCAAAGGCACACAAATGTTCGCGATGGCACTCGCTCTCACCCTCTCTCTCCTCTCCGGTCTGATCGGATTCTTTCTCGGTGGCATGATCGACCAGCGGAGATTCCGCTACAGTTTTTCGGTCATGGCTTTCACCGCTGCTGCAATGCTACTGTCCGTCGGGCTGCTGCTCACTGCCGGATCTCTTCAGTTCGTCGGCGCCTGCCTGATCGGCATCCTCACAGGCAGCTTGCTTCGCATCGCAGCGGCCTGATACTCCGGTTTGACGGGAATTAGAGTCGCTCCTTTACGACAGAGAAGAAGCCGGCCATTCGGCTTCTTCTCTGCATGAATTGATATCGAGAACGTAATACTGTAAAGAGTTATTCATTGCATTTATCATTGCGAAATATTGTCCTTTGTGAGCTCACAGCGAGTTTGCTATGCGCAATCAGTTTGTAACGCAAGCTCTTGGTTGCGTACTGCGTTTTGAGCGCTTCTGTTACGTTACGGTTAGCGCTCAGCCGCCGAACAGGGTCATCTCAGTGAACCTCGCAACGCAACGTTTTAGAAACGGACCCAAAAGGGGTTTCCAAGGTGCTTGATGTTTAGGTATGGATTGCTTGTACCGACTCGTCTTTTATTTACGTTCTGAGGATTTCCTCCCAACTGAAAACACTTCTTCCTTAAGAACTTAACGGCAATCACCACGGATCTTTGATATCCGTGCGAAACACCGTTATTGAGGATTTTGAACCAAAACAGGCTGCATCGTTTGATGACTCAGCCATTTTCTTATTGCGAATTGGAGCCTCTGGAGTTGGGATGGGCATGCGCCCCTTAACTCCAGAGGCTTTGAGTCGGCTCTTGTGCTCTCGAAATCACTCCAATGAAGGAGACGCTCATGGACCCCATGATGCTTCTGACGAATCTGATGAATCTGACGACGATGGAGGCGATTCTCTTAGGCGTTGCCTCTGTGATCGTCCTGCTCGGCTTGCTCTACGCGGCAAGGCATTACTACATCCAGAAACACCGGCAGCGCTATCGGGACTGTCATGGAGCCCTGAGAAACTTGCTCCAGTGCACCGAGAATACCATCGCTCGGCTGCAGGCTGACGCTCACTTGCTGGTCAATGGCGACGAGACGCGTTTTGCAAATGTCAGTGCTGAGCAACACAAGGCAGCCCGCCAGACCTGGTCGGACTTCCTTGATGTTTACCGTAGCGCTTGTGAAAGGAAGTCGCAGGCCGAGGACGCGTTCAAGCTGATCAGTAGCCGACCAGTCGCTCTTCAGCACTATCGCAATCTCAAGAAAGCGATTGCGCTTTTAACCGCTCCGGTATCCCGTTCTGGAGAGTCGCTCGTGGCATCTTCGATAGCGGCGGCAGCAGCGCTGCAACGCTTCGAGGACGCCTTCGCGGCGAACTCGCAAAAGCTGAGCGACCTCAAGCGTGAACGGGACTCTCTCGGAGTCTCGTTCAGTGAGGCGAACAAGCTGGATCTTCAGCACCCCAGCTATCGAGCCAATTTCGACAAGATCAATCGCCTGATCGACGCGCTCGAAGCAGGCTTCACGCTCGACCCGCTCGAGGGTCACGCAAAGGCGATCCGGTATCTGGAGTCCAAGCAGCGCGAGCTCAACAGGATCCTGACTGGTGCGCTAAGGCTGCATGCGCTCGTCTCCTGCGAGATGAATCGCGCCAGCCGCTTGCATGAGCGCATCGACGCTCTCAAGCGTACGCCTCTGACCTCATCCCTGCAGGAGTTGCCCGCTTTTACCAGCGGACACAGCTTCGACGAGCCAGGCTATGTGCTGCAGGATTCACTCGACGAGCTGGCGCGCATGCTGGTCTACGTGCAAGGTGCGCTGAAAGGACGGCGCAACCTTTCGTTCAAGCAGGGGCTCGAATCCTACACGGCTCAGCTTGCACAAACCGAGAATCTCATCGACACGGTGCTGGCGGACAAGGATGCTGTCGACTCGGCGATCAACTTCGTCTACACCGAGAATTCGACGGACAACGACATTGCCGCCGATAGCGAGGCGCGGGCTTCGATCGCAGCCTTGTACAAGGCCCAGCGCTTCCATGAAGCCAGGCTCGCGGCCGAACGGTTGCGACAGGAGCACGAAATCCGTTGCCGCTCACGTGAGCAGATCGGGCAGGTTGCTCTGCCCCTGGAAATGGTTGTGCAGTGTTTGCACAACAACAAGGAGGTCATATCTCGGGCGCTGGACCGCAAGTTCCAGTTGCTCGTAAGCGAGCTGAGCGAGCTCGGGTCTCAAGCTCAAGAAGGCAAGGCCGATTGGCCGGCTTTGGTGGCACAGGCAGAAGCTTTGATCGAGCGGCTTGCCGGTGGCAGTATCGATTCGATTTATGTGCGCGCAAACTCGGAAATCGCCAAACATGACGCCGCCAAGGAAACGGTCGCTGTTCTGCAAGAGCAGTTTGCTTTCCTCGACAAGCACCTTGCCTGGGCAGGTCTTGCCGAGGCTACCAGCGCTCCGATGGCTGAGGCATCGTCAGTGCTCGCTTCGGCGGCTATCGGCAAGCAGGACTGGGACGCGCTACGGGAGCGAGCCGAATCTGCTAATGCCGGGCTTCTGGAAGTCCGTGCGCTGCTCGACCCGATTCTGGCAGAGCACGAGGTTCATCGGCTGAGTCTGGCGACGTTCCAGAATCAGCTTGAAGCGTGCGCGTGGCCAAAGGCATACGCAAGGGAGATCTGCGGCAAAACTTTTGGTGCATCGCTGAGCTGCCAGATCAACGAAGCCAGTGCACAGCTGCCTGGACTTACTGGTAACCTGGAGCGGCGCAACTATGCTGCTCTTGCCGCGGGACTCGGCGAAGCGTGGTCCATTCTCAAGCGTGAGAACCTGCTGACCTGGTGGTCTTGCTTGCAGCTCATGGCCAATAGCGGCACGCCCTGCGCCATGTCTTTCGCGTTGAAAGCCGGGTATTCAGTCGGCGAGTTCGACGCCTGGTTGCAGGAGAAGTTGGATCTCAGCGGTGCCGAACTCTACCAACCCGCGAAGTTCCAGGATTGCTGCAAGCAGAAAAGCGGCAGCTTCAACGTAGCACGTCATCATGCGGATCCGCCGCCGGCAAGCGACTACAAAGCCGGCAAGCCCGCGACCACCGACAACCCCATGGGCTAAGAGGAGGTATCATGAATAGCTATTTCTTGCGCCGCCTCAACGGCGAGCAGAAAGCGAAATTGGACGCAGGTTCAATTTCCTTCTATGACTTCGTCCTTGGTGACGAACAAGGGGTGATCGTGCAGTCCGATGTGCTGCAGCCGGCCCTCGATCTTCTCGGGCTCAAGCTCAAGAGCGAATCGCCAAGCCAGTACGAAGGTATCGTTCTGGCGAGCCTGTACGTGCCCGCAACACCGGGCGGCGATGGCGACGTCGGCACCACTAGCAGTGGCGCTGCCTGGAAGGGAAAGAACCAGGAGGGCATGACTCGCGTAGTCTCGTCTGTCCTCATGCCCTTCTTGCGGAAGGACATAGTCGTCGCCAATCCGGGCGTCGTCGTGGCTCCGGTGGAGGACGGCAAGTTCTACGTCAACATCTTCTCGACCGCGGCGACAACAACGCACAGCAAGTCGCCGGCCAGTATCTGGGGCATCCCCCTGGATTGCGCCAATGCTGGTTCCTGGTCACCAACCGGCACCGGACACGTCTTCTACGATGGCAGCTGCGCAGTCGCCGAATTGATCGGCAACAATCTATATATCATGCACAACCTGGTCAGTGCCGGGAGTGCACGAGAAGAGATGCTGCTGACTGTTATTCTGGAGCGGGTCATCGAGAAGATGCAGGTCGAGCAATCGGCAGCCAAGGCCGAGCGACTCTTTGTCGACGTTGGCTCGGGCTTTCTGAATGCCGCCGCCGAGATGGACAAAACGGCGGCTGAACTTCAGGAGGCTGCTCGCGAGCTCAAGAAGGAGCTCAAGAAGAAGCTCCGTCTGGCGGCTGCCGAAGAGCTCAAGTTGCTGCGCAATGAGCGTCTGTCCACAGACGACATCTTCGCCGCCGAATACGACGCCCTGCTCAGAGTTCCGAAAGTAAAGGATGTGCAGGTCGAGAACGGCGAAATCATCGTCAGCACGGAGCTGCTCTTTGCCCGAAATCCGGGTACGGGGCGCTTCCATGAAATCGGCGAGTTCAAGATCTACCTGTCGCCGTCGGCGGCAGCGCCACGCTGGATGAATCAAACCCGGCAGGTGAATGGCACTACGCTCGACCACGGCAGGTCGATGCAGGGCGTGCACATCTGGCACAGTGGCAGCGCCTGCCTCGGCAACACGGCTGAAATCTTCAAGGGTCTCTTCCAGCAACGGGAGTGGGCTCTTGCTGCCCAGATCGCGATCGAGTTTGCCGAAAGCTGCAATCAAGTCAACAACGACGCGGCGGGCATGGGCATCCGTTACTGGCCACTGGCTGCCGAAGGAGCAATCGCAGCGCGTGATGAACGCATCAAGAACAAGGCGGTCGTGATCACGGAAGCGCAAGTCGCCTATCGAGCAAAGTACGCCACCGCTTGTGCCGAACGTGTGAAGCAGATTATCGAGGGAACGCTCGATGAAATCGCCGAGATGCGCAAGGAGATCGAGCGCCTCCAGCAGGAGCTCGTTATCTGTTTGCGGTCGCGCCTGGTCAAGCAACGTCAAGCCGCTTCCAAGCGCGTTGCCGACCGTAGCCAGCTGAGTCGTGAATTCAAATCCTTGCTCAAAACTGCCAAGGTTTCGTCCGTGGCAGTTCGAGCAGGTACTGTTTCGGTGTGGACCGATGTTCTCAGCTGTCAGTGCCCGAAAACACGGCTCAGGCACGAAATCGGCAAGTTCCGCATCGACATCCACCTGGATGGACGAGCCGATGGCGTGCGCTGGTACAACCTCAGCCGCCAACTCGATGCAGTCAACCAGGCGCAGCAAGCCCCCAGAGTGCTGAACAGCGGGCGTGGATGCGTAAGCGAGCTTCGGGAAGCGTTCCCCGATTTGCTCAGCGAGCTGAAACTCTCCGTTCTCGTTCAGCTGGCCATCGAATTCATTGAACAAATGGATTCCGATGAGCCGACTTCTTCTTTCCTCAAGATCTGGCCGGAAGCCAGCTAGAAAGGACATTGACCGATGTTTGGAAACTCGCACAGAGACAAGCCGCTCACCCCGGCTTCGCACTTCAGCACGCGCGTCGCTTTTCTGCCCAAGCGTCAGCCGAAGGCGCCCCGCATCATTGTCTCGCGTCTTGCCTACGCGCAGATGAACCTCTACGTCGAGATCGCGAAGGAGGAAGTCGGCTGGATGGGCACTGTCAAGCGCCTGGAGAACGGCGACTTCCTGATCGAGAAGTGCTTCCTGTTCAGCCAGAAGGTGCACGCGACCGAGACCGAGATCAGCAACGAGGGCTTCTCGGAGCTCTCGATGGAGCTTCTCGATGGCGTCGTCGAGGACACGGACGAGGCCGACTGGGACGTCAACAAGCTGCGCTTCTGGGGTCACTCGCACGTTTACATGGGCACCAGCCCGTCGATGACCGACGAGCAGACCATGCTCAACGACTATGGCACCGGGCGCTCCAGCAACACCGGCCAGTCGCGCTTCTGCTTCGAAGACAGCGGCTATCCCTGGGTCATCCGCGGCATCTTCAACAAGCCGGGCGATGCCCTCTTCTCGATCTTCCTCTTCGAGGAAGGCTATCGCTTCGACAACGTCGAGTGGACCGTGGAAGAGCCGAGCGCCGAGCAGATTGCGTTCCACAAGGCTGCCGATCTCAAGGCGGCGGAGGAGCGTCGTCGCGCTCAGTCGATCTCCTGGGTCCAGCAGATCAGGCAGGCTGACAGCGACCAGGTTGCTGCGCCTGCTGAAGCCAAGGAAGCCAAGGAAGCCAAGGATGGTACGGACGGCGAAACCGGCAAGGTCGCCAGCGATGCCACCGCCGGCAAGGGCGTCGTCATCGGCAAGTCCGATGTTGCCACTGCCGACGATACCGTTGTCGGCGACCGTTCGGTTCTCGGCAATATGCGGATGCCCGGCGATAGCTCCATCCCGAAGTTCGGCCGACCGGCTCAAGCCGAGACGCCTCGCTACGGTAGCGGTGGCGGCTTCTTCAGCTCGCGCTCGTTCTTCGAGCAGCCGCGGGACATGAAGTATCGTCCTGACATCACACCTGAGCTGCGAGCTGCTGTTCAGGCTGACTTCGACAAGAAGGTCACCAGCCGCACGAGCGTCACCAGCTGGTGGGGTGGCGGCAGGTCGAACAGCTTAGGTAGCGGCGACAATGCGGGTTCCGATCAGTTCGGTCGCAATGGCGCGGGCAGTGGCTACGGTCGTGACAGCGCAGGTCACGGCCGGTTCGGTCGCGACAGCTCGGGCCCGATCCCGTCTGTCAGTCGTGACACCGTTGGCGGTGGCGAAGCCGAGCGCGTCGAACCCATCAGCGCTGAGGATGCAGAGCGTGAAGCAGGGCTTCTCGCGATGGCTCACGCCAGCGCTTGCTTCCCAGCGGGCACGGGCGTGGATGCCGATGGCTCCGACCAGTCGAGGCCAGCGCTTGCAAGCGGCCCGGCAACTGCCGGTATTGCCCGTCCGCGCTCCAGCCAGTGCGGACCCTGGGCCAAGGAGCCCGTTGCGGGCGCAGACGATGCTGCTCCGCGCAGCGAGCCGGCCAGGCGGCACCGCAGACGGAAGCACCCGCCTGTCCACAAGCCGGTTCGCGATGCCGGCGCCAAGAACGATGCTCCCGGTATCATCGGGTCCATCATCAACCTGTTCAAGTCCTAGTCTAGGACGGGTTTTCTCATCAACTGGCAAACCGAAAGGAAGATCCTCAAATGATCGACGCACAACGACATCTTTCTGTGTTCGACCCCGATGCGTTCGGCAATCGCCGCGTGGACGTGATCGGCGTCGGTGCCACCGGTTCGAAGGTGGTTCTCAGCCTGGCCAAGCTCGGCATCGAGAAGATCCGCGTCTTCGATCCGGACGTGGTCGAGAAGCACAATGTCGGCAACCAGGCCTTCGGTAACGACGACGTCGGCAAGCTCAAAGTCGCCGCGCTCGCCGAGATGGTGCTGCGCCAGACCGGTCTTGAAATCGAGCAGTGCCCGGAATACGTGGACGGCACGCAGGCGCTCGGTCCCATCGTCTTCTTGCTGACCGACACCATGGCGTCGCGCAAGCAGATCTGGGAGAACGGCATCCGCTTCAAGTCGCGGATCAAGCTGATGATCGAGACCCGGCTCGGCGCCGACTCGATGTACATCTACTCGATCAATCCGTGCGCACTGCCGGAGGTCGAGGGATGGGAATCCACACTCGTCGATGACGCCAAAGTCGAGCGTTCGGCTTGCGGTAGCAAGACCTCGGTCGGCCCCAGCGCCGGCATCCTGGCGGAAAAGGCTGTCTGGCAGCTCATCCGCTGGTTCGACATCGACAACGGCGGGGAAGACGTCCTCGATCACGAGATCATGGAATGCTTCCGTCCGCCGGCGATTTACACCCGCCAGTTCGAGTAATCGTCTCTGCGGCTCACAGCTGAAGCCGCAAAGGCGACTAAGTGGAGGAGAACTCAAAAACTCCGCCGCATTCGAACGAAAAAATGTAGCCTGGCCTGAGCGCTAGCCAGGCGGGCAGTTTCTCAAGCAACTCACACTGACCCATTCCAGCCCAGAAGGAAAGACTCTCATGACCACCACCACCGAAGCCACCCCGGAAGTCTTCTCGGTCAAGGTCGGCAAGCAGCCCGGCATGGTCACGATCAAGAAGGTGTCCAACGGCTCGACCGCCGGCGACGTGCTGCGTCTGGCCGATCTCGACCCGCGCGACCATGAGCTGCGCATCAACGGCGTCCCGGCCAACGTCGGCCAGGTGCTGAAGCCGAACGACGCCGTTCTGCTCTTCAAGCCGCTGGCCGGCAACGCGGGCAACGACGCCATCAGCACCGTGCTCGAGCAGGTGCACCGTCTGCAGGAGCAGGCGAACCTGACGGACGCCGAGCGCGCCAATCGCCTCGCTCTCCAGGGCGAGGTGACCCGCAAGCAGGCCGACCTCAAGAGCGCGATCGAGCGCCTCCGCGCCTCCATCTCCGTGTGCGCGCAGACCTCCGCCCGCGTCGGCGCCGTCAGCGAGATCGGCAAGTCGCTCGCCACCGAAATGGCGGCACTGCCGGCCGACCTGCAGACCCAGTGTGGCGCCGTCACCGAGCAGCTCGGCGTTCTCTCCGCCAAGCTGACCGAGCTGGCTGCTTCGTGCCAGGCCGACCAGGCGGCTGCCCGTGCGGAAGTCGAGAGCAAGGCCGCCGCTCTGCAGAATGCCAAGGACGCGCTGGAAGCGGACATCGCCAAGCATCGCGTTTCGCCGGAAGA
Organism: Candidatus Obscuribacterales bacterium; assembly: GCA_019747875.1. Taxonomy (GTDB): domain Bacteria; phylum Cyanobacteriota; class Vampirovibrionia; order Obscuribacterales; family Obscuribacteraceae; genus JAIEPM01. The sequence goes on along the minus strand of JAIEQI010000221.1, from coordinate 2,546 downwards.
GGCCGTCGACTCGGCCGAAGCCGCCCTCGCCGAAGCGGAGCGCGTCGCCGGTCAGAAGTGATCGGACGGCGACTTCGCTAGAACTGAGGAGCCTGAGCATGCCGCTCGGGCTCTTTCTCACCACAGACACATCCAGGAGAAAGCAATGAGCATTTCGTACTTCGTTCCCGGACTGACCGCCGCCCACGCTCGTATTCTCGACGCGGCCGGCTGCAGCAACTATCCGTTCCAGCATGGCTCCGAGAACGGTCTGGTCATCGTCGACGCCGACCTCCAGAAGGCGATCAGCGCGCTGAGGGCCAGCACCGGCGCCCAGTCGCGCTCGAACCTGTTCGACGGCATCATCCGCCTCGAGCTGACCTTCGTCACCGGCTCCACGCCGCCCGGCGCCGCCTTCATGGGCAGCAGCTCGGGTGGCTCGTCCGGCGCCCTCACCGCAGTTCTGGCGCAGGTCGCCAAGCTGCAGGACCAGGCGAATCTGACCGACGCCGAGCGCGCCGAGCGGCTTCGCTTGCAGGGCGTGGTGCGCACCAAGCAGGGCGAGCTCACGGACGCCGTGAACCGCTTGCAGTCGGCAAGCGCCATCTGCGCGCAGACCGAGTCGCGCATCCAGGCGATCGCGGCGATCGCCGGCGCTCTGGGCAGCGAAATGGCCGCTCTGCCGGCCAACCTGCAGGAGCAGTGCGGTGGCGTCACCACCGAGATGAACAGCCTCGCCGAGAAGCTGGCCGGGCTGGCCGCCTCCTGCAAGGAAGACCAGGCTGCCGCTTTGGCGCTGGTCGCCGAGAAGAAGGCGGAGCTGCAGGCTGCGAAGGACGCGCTGAGCGCCGACATCAGCAAGCCGCGCGGTAGCGCCGAGGACGCGGTCAACGCCGCCGAGGCCGCCCTGGCCGAGGCCGAGAAGATCGCCGAGTCCGCCGCCGAGCCGGTTACCACCGGAGCTGGCGTCAGTCGTTCGGGCGACGTCGAAATCCTGTAACGTTGCAGGCAGGTCCGGGACGCTAATAACGGCGTCTCGGACTCTGACGGCTAACGTTCAACCCTGAGAAGGAAAAGACCATGGAATTCTGGTTTAGCATCTTCAGCATTCTGGCGGGACTTGGCGCCGGATTTGCTTTCTGCACCAAGCAGGCTGCTACCTGGCGCCAGCAGCGCACGCTCACCTGGGCGATGGCGGCAATCGTCGTGCTCGTCTGCACGGTGGCAAGCTTCATCTTCGGTGGCGAGCTCATGCTCGCGGCCGTCGCCTTCCTCGCCTTCACCGTCTATGGCTCGTTCAAGAACGACGCCGAGTACAGTCGCGCGCTGGCGAAGGATAGCATCGAGACCGGCAAGTCCTTCGTGGGCGTCGCTCGCGAGGCTGCCATTCCGCTGCTCGCGAAGTTGCGCTTTCGCACGTCCTCGATCCCCGTCCGCACGACCGTGTCGCATCCTGCGATTGTTCCCGCTCGCAAGGCTCCTGTGTCTCCGGCCCCCGCGCCGGTGGTGCAGGCTGAGCCGATGCAGGAGCCTGCTCCGGCTGCGCCCGCCAAGACGGAGCTCAGCGAAGAAGAAGTTCTTCAGCAGCTCCTGGTGGAAATCGGCCGGTTGCAGCAGTGGACGGCTCGCCCAGAGGCGGAGCGCACCGCTCTGGTGCACCTCAGCGCCGACGTTCGCAGCACCGAGGCCGCGCTCAACGAAGCTGTTCTGCAGCTGCGGACGGGCACGGTCAACTGGAACAAGATCTGCGAACATGTCGCCGGTCTCAAGCAGCACGATCTGCCCGAGACTCTCTCCCAGTCGCTCGACGCGCTCGTCTCCGAACGCGCCGGCAAGCTGGACGAGACGCGCAAGACCGTCGACGACGTTTCCGGCAAGCTGCGCCAGTCGAGCGGCGAGCTGAAGGCCAAGCTCGAGACGCCTGTCCTCTCGCCGGAGGACGTGATCGAGGCCGCCAACGACGCGATCGAGACCGCCGATGCGGTCACCGCCGAAGCGCGGAAGCGTTCTTCGTAAGGCGATTCGCCTCTGCAACTGCGGGAAGGGGGGTCTTTGGGCTCCCCCTTCCTTCTATGATGCAACCAGGCAAGCGATGACTTGCCAAACACTGGGAGTCAGACATGATTCTGACATTCCTCGTTGTGGCCATGGTGGTGGGCATGCTGGCTTATCGTTATGGCCTTCCGTTCGAGATCAAGAACATTTGGGTGGCGATGGCTGTGCTCATTGCGTCGATTCTCGCGATGGCCGGCTGCGCTTCTTTCATGGCTGATCTCGAGAAGGCGGCGTCGCCTGCGGATGCTTATCTGCTGCCGATGATCGGAGGCGCGGCTTGCGTCTACGTCATGGCCAGTTTGATGGCGCATGCCCGCGGCACAGTCGACCGCAAGTCCAACTAGTCGGGCTTGCACTAAAAGATAACTGGTGGAGTGGCAATTCCAGAAGTACTGGAGATGCCACTCCCCCAGCCTGCAAGAGTACATTTCAAAAAGTGTAAGTATTCGGCGACCACAGGTCGCCACGAGAAGTGTCCAGGAGCAAGCAGTTACTGGCGCTTTTCGTCATTT
>JAIEQI010000152.1 GCA_019747875.1 Candidatus Obscuribacterales bacterium | reverse complement strand
ATGCGCTTGGTATGAGATCTTTTGGTATGGTTTAAAAGTGGGCTAAATTAATGGTATTGGGCATCCTGCCGGCTTCTAACACCCTAACCTATAGAATCTCATGATGTAGGGCGTGTTGACTGCGACCTTGCTATTGGACTGGGGGGCTTGCTCCGGCGTCTCGCCGGATGGTTTATGCAGCAAGTTCGCCGGTGCGTGTTCCGTAGATTGTGCAGATCAACATCTCGTAGTAAGGCAGTGCGACAAGCGATCCGGCTAATCCAAGTAAAGGAATACAGCTCACTATGGCATTGATGATGTGATACGCAGACGACGCAAAAAAGATCTTCCAGCATTGCCCATAAGTCAAGGAGCAGCTCTCCTGCATTGCTTCGAAAGGGCCCATCCCGCGGTCAAGCACTAGGAGAGGCGTGAACGCTAGTTTGCATCCTAAAATTATTCCTGGAACTACAAAACAAACTAAACCAGTTGCGACGGAGAGGAAAACTAAGATATTTGCCGCCAGAAAGTTTCTATAGGCGGCATGATTGTTCTTAAATTCAGAGAAACCCGGACGCTCACCTTTTGAAATTTTGAGAAGAATACTAGTTAAGCCGAGTTTTACAAACATGTAGAGAAGCAAGCCTATGATTGCGCTTCCTCCATACATCAGCCAATAAAGTATGGTCGGAGGATGATGCGACCTAGCCTGATCCAGCGTCTCCAAAATACCAAGTGCTGGAAACATAAGCAGACCGGCTGGAATCATAAGCAGAGGTAAGAATACATTTGGCGCAGCGCCACCAAGTATGATACCGAGATTTTGCTGAAACATGGCATTGTTTATTGCGATCAGCTCACCAAGTTCGCGGTTTCTTCTATCTCCTAATATCTGTCCTGAGATGTGTTTCGAAATCCGGTCCATGTGGAGTTCTCCCGTGTCCGCATTGACACATATATACCCACGGTGGCGTGAATGTAAATGAGAAGACCATGAGGAGCCTAGAGTCCATTCTTTTTACATTCACTAAAGTGGGGATTTACCAAACTCTAACACAGGCACTGTATCCTGAATTAATCTCATGGACTTAGCTGATGTCAAAGCGAAAGATTACAATCCTGATCCTCTGCATGTTCCTCGTAGCCGGTGCTCTTGCCGCTGCTATCGACTATTTCTTCTTCGACTTCAACAACCCGTTGTATTCCGAGAAACTCGCAGGCAACAACGCACTCTGGCTTCGCTACTACTTTTACTTCGGAAAGCACAACGATCAAGATTTCGAGCGAATGGTCGAAAGGTTGAGAACACACAAGATCAAGTACGCATATTTCCACGTCCTTAACACTAAGTCCAATGGTGAATTGCATTACAAGTTGGAGGGCGGAGCCAAAAAGATCACGAACGCCGTTCATTCCAAGTTGCCGGAAACAAAAGCAATAGCTTGGGTCTACGTCGCATCGTTCGGAAAGGAACGCAACGATCTAGAGGACCCAGAAGTTCGAAGGAAACTCGTTGAACAAGCACGCTGGCTAACCTCGACCTGCGGATTCGATGGCGTGCAGTGGGACTATGAGTTCTGCACGAATGGAAATAAAGGGCATCTTGAACTATTGAAAGAGACAAAGGAGGCTTTACCGGACATCTTTCTGTCTACGGCGACACCAATGTGGTATCCAGGAACGCTCTGGGGCTGGGACTCAAATTATTTTTCGAATGTCGCAAAGTATTCCGATCAAATTGCAGTTATGGGATATGACTCGTGGTTCTATTTACCAAGCATTTATGTTCGGCTAATTTCCCAGCAAGTTGTTCAGGTATGCAAAGCCGCCGAAGGATCGAATTGCAAAGTTATCATCGGACTTCCAACGTATGAAGATGCAACTTTAGCGCATCATAAACCTGTGGAGAACTTACGCCATGGTCTGCTCGGTGTCGAACGTGGCGTTCGAGAGCTCTCCCAGCCTAATCAATTCGAAGGTGTTGCGCTATTTGCAGATTACACAACAGACGCAGAGGAGTGGAAACTCTTCGATGAAGCTTGCAATTAGAACAAAGCGTTCTCGCGCATTGCTATGGGCGACGCAGGGCATCGCCTCTGCAAGAACTTGTTCAAGCTGAAAACCTTAATGCCGGCAGCCTCGTCCGTCATTGCAGTAAGCGTTCATCTAGCGAGGGCTTCCAATGTGTCGGCGTTTTTATGCCGCGAGGTCGCCAGTGCGTGTTCCGTAAATTGTGCAGATCAGCATTTCGTAGTACGGCAAGGTTACAAGCGAGCCGACCATTCCTAGTAACGGTATGCAACCAACAATTGCATTGATAATGTAGTATGCGGCGGAAGAAAAGAAGATTTTCCACCCCTGCCCTTCGGTCATTTTCCAACTCTCTTGCATAGCTTCTATGGGACCCATCCCTTTGTCAAGCACAAGGAGTGGAGTGAAGGCTAATTTGCATCCTACGATTATTCCTGGGACTATCAGAAAAATAGTACCTATGGTAATTGCTATGAAAACCAAGATGTTTGCAATGAGAAAGCTTCCGTAGGCAGCACGATTGTTCGTAAATTCAGAGAATCCTGGGCGTTCTCCTTTTGAAATTTTGAGGAGAATACTGGTTAATCCTAACTTCACGAATATGTATAACAGTCCACCAATGATGGCGGCGGCCCCCACCATCAGCCCTACGAGTAAGTCGTTGGTTGGAGTAGTTTTAGTGGCGTCGCCGCCGCCCAATGGGATGCCTGCAACCAAGGTTATTAGTACTGCTACCGGTATGATGACGGCCATTGGCAAAAACACATTAGTGGCAGCGCCACCAAGGATGATACCAACATTTTGTTGAAACATTGCATTGTTTATTGCAATCAGCTCACCGAGTTCGCGGTTTCTTCTATCTCCGACTATTTGTCCTGAACTATGTCGTGAAATCCGGTCCATTTGGCGTTCTCCGTGTCCGCATTAGCATATATACCCAGGAGGGCGTGAATGTAAAAGTTAAGCGCCAAAACTGGAAACGATGAAGAGGGCTGTATGTTCCTGCCGAAAAAAGAACCCGCCCAGCAGTGTTGCCGATGGGCGGGTTCGGAGGTTTTCTAGTGCTTATGCAGCAAGATCGCCAGTGCGCGATCTGTAGAGAGCGCAAATCAGCAATTCATAATATGGGAATGTAACAAACGATCCCACCATTCCGATGATCGGTATGAAACTGACTATCGTGTTTATCACCATGTAAGCCAGTGCTGAGAGGAAGATCTTCCAGAATTGTCCTTCCGACAAACTCCAGCTCTCTTTCATCGCTTCGATTGGTCCCATTCCGCGATCGAGAACAAGGAGCGGGGTGAATATCAATTTGCATCCCAGGAAGATCGCCGGGATTACTAAGCAAATGAAACCGGCAAGGACGATTAAACCGACCAGCAAGCTGGCAGCCAGGAAGTTTCCAAAATAACCCATATTGGATGTGAACTCGGAAAACGCAGGGCGTTCGCCTTTTGCAATTTTGAGCAGTATTACAGTGAAGCCAATCTTGGCTATCATGTAAACAATGATAGTTACGAGCAGTCCGACACCGCCAATTGCGAATAGCGGCAGCATTTTTACTGGATCTACTTGAGCACCTTCACCGCCCATGCCTCCACCCATCACTGCTATACCAATAGCAACCGGGACCATGATTAACGCTGGTACAATCATCGTGATGGCAGTGCCACCGAGGATGATACCAATGTTTTCTTGGAACATAGCTAGTGCTATTCCAAGTAATTCTCCAAGTTCGCGGTCTCTTCTATCACCATGTATCTGTCCTGAAGGCCGGTTCATTTAGTTTCCTCCACATGATCCGCATTAAATATATACCCATGGCAACTCCTATGCAAAAGGAAAAGAGGGCAAGCGGCACAGTTCTGGCAAATCAATCCCTCACGAGCCCCCGGAGTTGCCCTCTAAATCTACTGAATCTAGCGGATAATTAGGGACCGCTTATGGGTACGGTTCGATCCCGGAACGCCGGTAGCACACCAAGTCTAATCTAGGCCTATTATGGAGACTCACAGCCAAGTGCTACGTCAATCTTGGGCGTGCCGATCTCCCGCCGGTTTCTAGTGATCAAGAACCACCAGGTAAGTCTGGAACTTGTATGTGTTGGATTGTAGTATAGGCTGCATGTGCAATTGGGGGAAATCGATGAAGGCATACCTTGTTGACGCGTTTACTGAAAATAGGTTCGAGGGTAATTCAGCTGGCGTCGTGCTGGAGGGACAGCGCTATTCCGCAACGGATAAACAGAAAATCGCCGCTGAAATCAAAGCCTCCGAAACCGCGTTCATTTCAAAGAGCAATGTTGCTGATTGGCTTGTGGAATTTTTTACCCCGACAGCTCCGATTGATTTCTGTGGGCATGCAACCGTTGCTACTTTCTACATTCTTGCCAAAGAAGGGCTGCTTACATTCCAGGACGGCGTCGCTCACTCGAGTGAAGAAACCAAGGCCGGAACGATACCAATGGTGGTGCGGAAAGCTAACGATGGAAAAATCTCCATCGAAATGACACAAAGAAAGTTGCAATCTGCAGATCTTGAATCTACAGCAGAGGAGCTGGCGCTTGCTTTGAAGATTGATGTGGCCCAGCTTGATACCAGGTATCCAATTGCGAAATCGAATACCGGCAACTGGCATGCAATGATCGGGGTTAATTCAAGGGATGTGCTCAATAGTATTGAATATGATGCCGGGCTGCTTTCTCAGATACTTATAAGAGCTGGTTGCGTCACTGCGCATGTTTTCAGTGCAGATGCCGCAAATTCGATGACTTATCACGCCAGAAATTTTTGCCCGCATATTGGCATTCCGGAGGATCCAGCGACTGGTTCCGCTGCTGGTGCGTTTATTGGTTATCTTGCAGCGCACAAATTACTTGAGGGTGATTCTATAGTGATCCTTCAGGGTGAGCAAATGGGGCGACCAAGTAAGATCTTCGCGAGCTTTGATCCTGAGAAACAGCAGCCGGTGGTGCGCGGGCATGCGGTTGCTAGTTTTGTCCTAGTCGATCCCGGTTAAGGGATCGGATGATAGGTGTTTGCTTTTCGCGCTTGCAGCTCTCGGCTTTGAACTGAGTGGTCTTCGCGGCTAAACGCGGACGGGACGTCCGCGTCCCATACTTATGGGCGGGCAGGATTCCCGCGCTCCATACTATGCAGCTCGGGCTTTATACTTATGCAGCTCGCGCTCTATACTATGCAGCTCGCGCTCTATAAGTATGCAGGATGCCAGCGCTTCATACTCGGGAAATTTTCGTGCGGCATGCGATGTCCCTGGCTCAGAATTAACGCGAGCCGCAAAGTACCGAGTTATGCTTGCGCGCGATTAGGGGGATGGGTTGCTTTCTTTTAGTTCTTGGACGCGCTTTTCGCCGACTTCTTTGAGGATCTTGCCCTTCTTTTGCATCTTGTCGTCTTTCTTCTTTTCGCCGTCCTTCAACATCTTCTCACCCTTGGTGATTAGATCTTGTGCGGCGCGCAAGTTGGCTTTGTATTTCTTTTGCATGCGCTTCTCGTCGGAAGTGTATTCGGCATGCGAGTTCTGCAATGCTTGTTGTTCAGCTGCCTGAACGCCTGGTGGTCTTTCAATGTTGCTGCCGCTGCCCGGTACAGAGCTGCCAAAGAAGTCATTGCCCTGAGCAAATGTCGCCGGGCTAGCAAGTCCGTATGCCATTGCAGTGAGTATAATCAGCTTTTTGCTCGTCATTTTCCTTACCTCGTAGGGTCCTAAACATTAGAGTGCCATCAGGCGTTGTCTAAAAAAATCGTTTGGTCATTCTTCGTGAGAATTGCAGTGCCATTAAGAGTGCGATCCGGCTTTATCTAAAAAAAATTGCGCCGGTCGTTCCTTGTGAAAATCAGTGGCTTGCTCAAATGCATGCGCTGCTTGCAGCAACTTTGCATCTGCCAATGCCGGTCCCAAAAGTTGCAATCCAATTGGTAAATTGTTGTCCCCAAATCCGCACGGCAACGAGATGCCGGGGATGCCTGCTAAGTTGGCGGGGATGGTCGCTATATCGGAAAGATACATCGTCAATGGATCATCAACCTTGGCACCAATTTGGAATGCCACCGAGGGTGATGTCGGGGAAATCAGCAAATCGAACTTGCCAAATTGCTTGTCAAATTCTTCTTTGATCAGTCTTCTAACTTGTTGCGCCTTCTTGTAATACGCATCGTAATAGCCGGAGCTCAGTGCATAGGTGCCCAGCATGATGCGGCGTTTGACTTCAGCACCAAATCCTTGCTGGCGAGTTTTGTTGTACATTGTGAGCAGATCTTTGGCATCCTGCGCTCGCAGTCCGTAACGGACGCCATCAAAACGCGCCAGGTTCGCCGAAGCTTCCGCCGTGCAAATAATGTAGTAGACCGGCAGCGCGTGCTTGAGTTGCGGCATTGAAATTTCTTCAACTTCAAATCCGAGTTTTTTATAAGTTTCGACCGCCGCGAAAATCGCTTTCTTCACATCCTCATCGATGCCTTCTCCGACGAGTTCTTTTATCAAACCGAGTTTGACGCCTTTCTTCAAAGGCGTCTCAAGTGCTTTTGCGAAGGATGGCAATTGTTCAGAGTAAGAGGTTGAATCAGATGGATCGTGTCCGGCGATCGCATCCAGCATGAATGCTGCATCTTTTACCGAGCGAGCAATTGGTCCAATTTGATCGAGACTCGATGCAAATGCGACAAGACCAAAACGAGAGACTGTGCCGTAAGTTGGTTTCATGCCGACGACGCCGCAGAATGATGCCGGCTGGCGAATGGAGCCGCCGGTGTCTGATCCCAACGAAACTACAACGCTGCCCGAGGCAACCGCAGCTGCCGAGCCGCCCGAGCTTCCGCCTGGAACCATTTGCTTGTTCCACGGATTGCGGCATGGGCGTGTCGATGAGTTTTCATTGGAGGAACCCATCGCGAATTCGTCCATGTTTGTTTTGCCGATAACGACGGCAGATACTTCATCGAGTTTTCTGGCGACAGTGCCTTGATAAGGCGGGATGAAATTTGCCAAGATTTTGCTGGAGCAGGTTGTCGGATAGCCCTGCATGACCATGTTGTCTTTCAAGGCAATCGGAATGCCGGTCAAAGCCGAAGCTTCACCGGCGGCGATTTTCTTGTCGGCGCTATCGGCTTGTTGCAAAGCGAGCTCTTGCGTGATGACGTTGTAAGTACCCAACTCGTCATCAAAGCGCTTTGCATGCGCGATATGGGCTTCCGCTATTTCTTTGGCTTTTACTTCTTTGGAATCGAGTAAGCTGCGAAGTTCGCTGATGCTTTTTCCGACTAGTTCCTTCATTCTTATAAACGCTCCGAAGGATCGCTGGACTGTCGCCCCTCTCACCTTCTTACTTAAGCGCTCCGAAAGTTCGCTGGGCTATCACCCTTCTCACCTTCTCCGCTCATGACGCTTCGAGGGGTTGATGGGCTGTCGACCTTCTCACTTCTCCGCTTAGTTAGGGCTCGTGTTTTTTGAAAACAAGACAGGCGTTATGCCCGCCGAACCCGAAACTATTAGACATTGCTACTTTGACCGGTACGCCTGTACGAGCTGTATGTGGCACGTAGTCAAGGTCACAGTCCGGATCCGGGTTGTCGAGATTTATTGTAGGCGGAATTGCCGAATCTGTGATCGACATTATGCATACTGCAGCTTCCAGAGCGCCCGTTGCTCCGAGCAAATGTCCGGTCATTGACTTGCTTGAACTGACTGCCAGCTTCTTGGCGTGATCGCCGAAAGCCCGCTTGATAGCTACGGTTTCAGCCTTGTCTCCAAGTGGAGTCGAGGTGCCGTGAGCGTTGATATAGTCGACTGAAGTGGGGTCAAGATTAGCATCTTTTAGAGCTGTTAACATCGCTCTCATCGCTCCATCACCATCGGCGCAAGGTGCAACGATGTCATGTGCGTCGCCGGTCATGCCATATCCTGCGAACTCAGCATAAATGCGAGCTCCGCGTGCTTTGGCATGGCTCAACGATTCGAGCATCAAGATGCATGCGCCTTCTGCCATCACGAAGCCATCGCGGCCGACGTCAAAAGGTCTGCTTGCCTTCTCCGGCTCGTCATTGCGCAGCGAGAGCGTTCTTGCTGCCGCGAATCCTGCCATACAAAGCGCAGTAACCGGAGCTTCCGTGCCTCCGGCAAACATGACGTCAGCGTCGCCTCTTTGAATGATGCGAGCCGCATCGCCGATTGAGTGTGCAGAAGTTGCACAAGCTGTGACGGCGCAAGTGTTTGGTCCCTTGGCGTTGTGGATCATCGAGACCCAACCGGCCGCCATATTTACGATCAGCATCGGCACTGTGAACGGTGAAACGCGATCGGGACCTCGCTCGAGAAGAATCTTGAAATTCTTCTCAATAGTTTCGAAGCCGCCAGCTGCTGAGCCGACGACGACACCTACTCTTTCCGGGTCTTCTTTGCTCATGTCAAGTCCGGCATCTTTAACTGCCAGATGACTTGCAGCTACGGCGAATTGGATGAAGCGGTCCATTCGCTTGGCTTGCTTTGCTTCCATGTAGTCCAGGGCGTTAAAGCCATGAACTTCCCCGGCGATTTTGCATGAACATTGAAGGTCTTCGCCAAAGAGGCTCACACGCTTAATGCCAGACTTCCCGGCCAGTAGGTTCTGCCAGAAGGTTTCAATACCGAGCCCAAGTCCCGACACGACGCCAATGCCCGTGACGACAACTCGCTCTCCTGCTCTCTCTTTGCTCATGACCCTGCGATTATCCTGTTACTAATAGATGATGAACCGTGCGCGCATTTCTTTCGCGCTTACACTAAAAAAATTAAAGTGTATTCAGAATCAGTGACGATTCCGAGACACGGTCCACCAGCTTAGACTAGCTGTCAAATCGCAACTTATAGGTGAGAAGCAATGTACTTAACTGCTTCGCCTACTGTCGTGATCTTTTCGGCGTCTTCATCGGGAATTTCCATGCCGAATTCTTCTTCAAGCGCCATCACAAGCTCGACGGTGTCGAGTGAATCTGCACCCAGATCCTTGGTGAAGCTTGCTTCCAATGTCACTTCATCAGGGTTAACGCTGAGCTGTGCTACGGCAACCTTCTTTACGCGGTCGAAGGCTTCCTTTTCTTCCATGAGTCTAAGTTCCCCCTTTTCGGAAAATACAACGTGACAATCTAAGCCAGATATGTTGTTCTGTCAGCGGTTTAGGATAACACGTCATTACGCGGTCAACCATTAGGCTTGTTCATACATTGCGGAATGTTCTTGAGCCAAAATAATATCTGCTCGTGACATGCATGCTAAATGTCGACAGAATCTAGCTTATGTATATAAAGCGCCGTTTACTTCAAGCACTTGACCTGTGATATATCCAGAAGATGGTTGTGCAAAGAAGGCAACTGCATTAGCAATGTCATCAGGCGTACCCATGCGTCCGGCTGGTATCTTTTCAAGAACCTTCTTGATGATTTCTTCGCCCAGAGCTTGCGTCATTGCGGTGTCAATGAAGCCGGGTGCAACTGCATTGCTTGTGATATTGCGCGAGGCATATTCAAGAGCGACAGTTTTTGTCAATCCGATCAAACCAGCCTTGGCAGCTGCGTAGTTGACCTGTCCGAAGTTCCCATGCACGCCTGTGGTGCTTGCTATGTTGATGATTCGACCGTAGCGTTGTTTTGACATGACTTTCAAAACTGGCTTGGTGACTTTGAAGGCAGAGCTCAGGTTGGTATCGATAACTGCTTGCCAATGCTCTTCGCTCATACGCATTATTAGATTGTCTCTTGTAATGCCGGCGTTGTTGACAAGGATGTCTATTTTCGACCACTTGCCGGTTACTTCTTCAATCATCTTTTCTATGGTTTCGGTAACCGTCACATTACAAGCAACAGAAATGACGTCGCCGCCTTGAGCTTTCAACTCGTCGGCAGTTTGTTTGCAAAGCTCTTCATTGATATCTGAAATGACGATTTTGGCGCCGTGTGCCATTAGCTTTTCGGCGATAGCTCGTCCGATGCCGCGGCCGGAGCCTGTAACCAGGGCCACTTGGTCCTTTAAGGGTTTGGACTGATCGATTCCGGAATCTGTTTTTGTCACTGTTGTCATGTTCATCCTTACCAAAAGTGTATTTGTAGGTTCGCGGTTAGTTAAGCTGGGCTAATGTTAGCCGCGTCTTATACTTTGTGCGGATTGGCTTGGAAAGCCATTTCTACACGTTTATGTTTCCTCGAGGATGCTCTGCTATTTTTGGAAGTTGCTTAACGCGCTCTCAGATGAGTGCGCGCTCATCTTGCTGAGCGGCTCACAGGAAGCGGATCTTGCTGTTGCCGTTGCATCGATCGTTCTTTATGAGAGGATCTTCAACTGACACATCTCTAAGTTTTTAACCAGAGCAAGAACCGCTTAATAAGCGGATTTTCGCATATTCGATGATGCTATATCGCAATCATATCGAATCATTTCAGTGGGACTTACACGTAGCGCCGGAGCCCCCGCCCGTATCGACATTGCCGCCGTATTCAATTACCTTCTTTACATCAGGTGCGACTCAAAAGGGACAATTAGAGTCATGGGTGAACAACAAGCCTTCAACGAAGCAGACAAAAAGTCCGCCGACCAGCTCGACAAGGACGCAAGCGAAAAGCTGCGTGAAAGTCTGAGCGGCAATACCACCTTTTTGTTGGCTTCAGAAAAAAATACGAACTCGGCAACTAAATCAAATTCTGACAAAACCCTAGAGTATATCGCTCAATCAAGAGCGGGTCGCTATGGCATCGTCACGACTGAAGCCTTGCTGGATATTCCAAATGGTATTGCTAATGGTGTGAAGCATAACTGGGACAATCCCGGTGAATTTGCTCTGAAGATGGGAACCGCGGCTGCCTTCGGCGTCGGCATGAATCTGTTACTGCCAAAAGCAGGCGCAGTCAAAGCCATCGTTGGTGGTGCCATGACCTACTTCATGGTCAAGGATGCAGCTGCACCGGTCATTAAAGCCTATCAGGACGTTCATGCTGATGGAACGAGCCTAGCGACGATTCGCAGCGCTGCAAAAGATATGAGCAATGGTCTCGGTCTCTTTACCGTAGATATGGTCGCAGGTCTACCTGTCGGTCTTGCTGCAGACAAGCTTACAGGCATGGCATTAGAGTCAACCAAAGCCGGTCGCAATTTCATTGAATGGAAGGAGAACTTCTACAATGGCAAGACGACACCGGTTGGAAAATTCTCGAATCAAACTGATGAATTAGCGTCGAAGATTGCTGAGAAGATTCGCGGCAAAGAAGCTAAACCAACAATGGAAGAGGTCCTTGCTGGAGCTCAAGAAGGAAAGGCTCCTTTGACGATTGAGCAAAAACTAGATCTGATCAAGAGAGAGCTCAGCCATGAGCATGCAGTGCCGAGTTCGTTGAGACCGGATGCTGAAAAAGCATTTCAGGCTGCGCTTGAACATAAGCGTTGGCACAAAAATGAAATGCCAAGCAAGATTGATGCGCTCCTTGGTGAGAATGCAGCTAAAGCTGATGGCTTGCGGGTCGCCGGCAATGGTGGCATTCGTCAGATTCCGGAAGGAATTGGGGAGAAAGTCAAAGCTGTCGGCGAAGTTCCGCCTGCTGCTGGAGCTCCTGGCGACAAGCACGCTGCTGCTGTTAGCCAGATGGCTGCAACCATGCGCGATACAGCTGCCAAAGTTACTGAGACTGACATGAAGATTGCAAATTTCCGCGAAAGCGTGCAGTCTCCACTCGAGCAGTCAATGCGTACAACGATGCCACCGCCACTTGATCAAGGTCACTGGGCCAATAATAGAAATCTTATTGAACTCACAAATCAGATCACGAAGCCTGAGCACATTCAGCAAGCTGGAATGTTGCTTGAACATCATCGTGTGGCTAACGTTCAAATGGGTATTCCGGACAAGCTGCCAGAAATTGTTGTTCTGAACCAATATTCGCGTTCAGTTCACCAAGACATGATCCACATGTTGAAGAAGGCAGGCATTAATCCGGATCAGGTACTGCGCGGTACGAACTCACCGATCTTCTTGATCTTCAATTCGGAAGGCGCCGGACCTTACACGATTCCTGCAATCAAAGGTGTAACCGACACAGCCGTTGTCGTACTGCCGCGCGAATATCAGAAGATGCTCGGCGTGCACGTCGCTGGTGTCTACAGACACGAACTCGGACATGATCTGGTTTACGGCGATCTTTTGCGATTCCCAGAAAGCCTCCGCGACAACGTTCTGAGGAAGGACGTTATTGCATCGGTGATGAAGAAGCAAAATATTGGCGACACGCCGGTTGATGTTCCGGGACACGGCTCGATGCCGAAGAGCGAATTCTTTAGACAACTGCTACTTGCAGAAGCTAATGAAAATACAGCAGACATCTTCGCTTCGTCACGTGACCCCAACTCCGGACTCTCACTAGCGACATTGCTGTCCTCACTGCGTAAGCCGCCAGAAGGCGCCCCAGCTGGAACTCCTGGCAAACTAGAAACACGTTCTATGTATGGTAAGGAGTTTGCCAACGCCGAGAATCCATTAGGTATTGAAGTACACGGTATTGACGCTTGGCGGATCAAGCTGTCTGCCGAAGTAATTCGTCAGTTGTCCAAGAATGACCCGAAAGTCATGGCGTATGCCGACAAGATGGTTACACTTGCCGACAACATGCGCAGACCTGGTGAGAATTATGTTTGGGCGAACATGGACGATCCTGGTAAATTCGTCTCCATTCCGATCAAGGAGTGGGATGCAATTATCCCGGGCATAGTCAAGGCTCAGCTCGAAACACCATTGCCGGCTCTGAACAACAAAGCGCTCAGAGATACGTATGGAAATATGGCTGAGATCTTCCCGAAAATCGATTCATTGGCAGACAAGATGGCTGCTTCCGCGATCAAGGGAGAGAAGACAGTTCCGACATTCGATAAGGGTGCTCAGAGAATTGAAGACGTGTTCTCGGCTGGCTTGCAAGGCTGGATGAAAGCTATGGAAGCCAATCCGGAACCTGGCATGCCAGGACACATCAAGCCTGAGAAATTGCTGCGCCGTATCAATGACATTTC
The DNA here is from genome assembly GCA_019747875.1 of Candidatus Obscuribacterales bacterium. Taxonomy (GTDB): domain Bacteria; phylum Cyanobacteriota; class Vampirovibrionia; order Obscuribacterales; family Obscuribacteraceae; genus JAIEPM01. The sequence continues at coordinate 846 of JAIEQI010000152.1, read as the reverse complement.
AACCGATTTGACAATGAAGTACGCCGCCGATGATTTCGTGACGCACTCAACGTTGAATCCGAACACCATGCCGAACATCAACACGTTCAGTATGCCGAACATTCAGCGATTGGCAAACAACACGATGAGCAGCGTCAAGACTGGAGTGATCGATACCAGACCAGTACAAACACTGGGCAAGGGAATCGCTTGGACCGTGAAGAACGCGGTTCGACCCGAGATCTCCGGACCATACATGGGCTTGCACTACGCGAAAGAATTCACCGACGCGATGGAGCAACGCAACAAGAAATAATCACCGGTTGCAAACGATCTCGGATGCCGAAACAATCTTTCGGACCCCGAAGGCAAACAATCTTCCGAAGTGTAGGCGCCATGCAGGCCCGCAAACACGACGAAGCGGTGAAAAAAGTGGCAAGGGAATGGGGTGCTCCTTATACGAGCACCCCTTTTACTTCCGGGCTGCTTCGTAGCCCAAGTATGAATCCGCAGAGTCAAAGTATGAATCCGCAGAGTCAAAGTATGACTCCGCAGAGTTCTAAGTACGGAGCGCAGAGTTCTAAGTACGGAGCTGCAGCGTTCTAAGTACAGAGCCGCAGCGTTCTAAGTACGGAGCCGCAGCGTTCTAAGTACGGAGCCGAAGCGTTTTAAGTATGGAGCGGCAGCGTTCTAAGTATGGAGCGCGGGCGTCCCGCCCGCCCATAAGCGCGAAGCGCGTGGCTGCTGGCGATCTAACGTTCTCCATTACTGCTCAGTAATGTCGTTCTAAGGTAAGCGTTCCACCAATCACACTATTGAAAAGTAGATCTCCGTTGATCAAGCTAGCAATGTAGTTAGCAGCGGGAG
>JAIEQI010000111.1 GCA_019747875.1 Candidatus Obscuribacterales bacterium | reverse complement strand
AGCCGCATTCATCTTGAAAAATGCGCCCAAAAGGAAGCGCAGCAGATCGTTTTGACCTAAGTTAACGGTATTGGACGTCCCGTCCGCCCATAAGTATGGGCAGCGGACATCCTGTCCGCTTTTAGCAATCGCTCTCTGAAGATCGGAGTCGGCAAGCCGACGCTCGCCGAGATCGACAAAAACAAGAAGCTTTTGAGGCTATGGGCGGACGGGACGTCCGCGCTCCATACGAAGGACAGATCCGCGCTCCAGACGAAGGACTGTTCGAATTTGGGCAAGTCGCGCCGACCCTGATCAGGCTGCGCTAGATGCTGTTACTGGCGCGGGTAGGTTCAAGCGAATCCAGAAGCACGATCCACCATTTTCGCGAACTGAATATCCTATCTCTCCGTCGTGTGCAAGCACGATTCTTCGCGCGATTGGCAACCCCATACCTCTAAGTAATCCCGAGGATGTGCTTCGGAATCGCTCAAAAATCTGTTCTCGTAGTTCAGCAGGAACACCGCCGCCTTCGTCTAAGATCTGTATCTCTACAGTGGTATCAGACTCAATTAATTTGATCGAAACGGTAGCACCGGATTCGGATACAGTGATTGCATTATGCAAGATGTTAGCAACGGCTTGCCTCATTCGGTCAGGGTCGAGCTCAAGCTCGACCATTGATTCGGGAACATCCAACACGATCTGTTTTTGAGTTGCCAGATCCTTCAATTGCTTAGTAACATCTTCTAGCAAATGCTCGATGTACACCACCTTTGGTGTCATCACTAACTTACCGGCTTCCAGTTTCTCCAGATCGAGAAGATCGTTAATCAGCTTCAAGAGCAGTTTGAGCTTCGCTTCTGAATCTTTGACGTGGCGCTCCGATTCAGCGCTAATCTCTCCGGCAACCCCCATTCCCATCAACTCAAAGCTCAGGCTGACTGCTGCCAAAGGCGTGCGCAATTCATGACTAACCATTGCAAGAAATGCCTGCCTTTCGTTCTGTGCAGCGTCAATCGCATCGGCCATGTCATGCAGCTCACGATCGAGATCTGAAATTTCATTTGAGCCCTCGATACGCGCATGCATCGGCTTCTTAAGGCTGATCAAGTTAGTATTATCCACCATTAACAGCAAGCGACTAACAACAGTTCGCCACAGGAAAACAGAAAGAGCAAGCACCATAAAAATGTTGCCGACACAACCAACAAATACAATGTTTTTGATCGACTTTCGCCGCTCGGCATGCTGCTCTGGAAATGTCTTGAGAGTATCCTCCTGTTCCTTGATTACATTCACGGCGCTGTGTTCCCAGTTCCACCGGAAATCACGAATCTTGGCATAAAATCCCTGCGCGTAAGTAAAAGCTTCTCTTTGTTCCATCAATACGACTTTTTCTTTGACTTTATTGATAAGCAGAAACATCTTGCCCTGAAGCTCTGCGAGCCCGTCAATTTGCCGCTTCATGTCTTTGGAAGTCACATGTTTTTGCAACCATTTTGCAATCTTGTTCATCTCCTTCTCGTTTTCGACAGACTTGCGTTCCAATTCGGGATCCCTATTGGCCACCCAGAGTTCCATCATGTGCTCGTAATCGTTTAGCAGAAAAACAAGTCGCTGACTTCTCTTCAGAATCTCTTTCAATGACTTCTCACGGGCGACCTCTTGTTTTGTGGCATTCAGTTGATATGCGAGAATTCCAACAAAAGTCAATTCTCCGACCAAAAGGAGGGCAACAACAAGCAAGCATTGCCACTTTAAACTCAGTTTTGAAAGTTGAGGAAGCACTATCGGAGCTCCTTGTCGAGAGCAGCTGCAGTCATGGACACGCTTGCGCCAGCAGAGGAATTTGCCAAATATTCCGGCGAGATTCTCGATTCAGTTGGTACTAAGATCCAGAACGTACTTCCCTTTCCGAGTTCACTATCAACACCAATCCTGCCACAGTGACGTTCAACAATTTGCTTGCAAATGTTTAGCCCCAGTCCCGTCCCCGTTCCGCGCTTCCCATCTGCGGCTTCGACCTGCTGGAATTTCTCGAAGATACTTTGTCTTGCATGCTCGGGAATTCCTCGGCCTCGATCGATAACTGAGAATTTCAACATGGGCTGCCCATCAGAAGTAGATATGGGCTCCCCTTTTAAGAGCACTGATTCTCCCTTTGGCGAAAACTTAACCGCATTCGACAAGAAATTGACCATTACCTGAATCAATTTGTCCCCATCGGCAACGAATTGAGATTCCTCAAACTCGGAGCGCACACTGATGCCTTTCTCTTCTGCGAAAGCCTTTACAGCGTCCATCGATCTTTCCACAATGTCTGACACCAACACAGAATCTGGTGCCAGTTTTATCTCCGGCGGCGCAATCGAATTCGATTCTGTTAGATCATCTACAATACCGACCAGCCGCTTGATGTTTTTCTGAGCCATCGTCAACATTTTCTCAGCTTTGGCATCCTTAAAATCAGTAGGGCTTGCTTTCAGTGCATCGATGTTTGAAAGCACGTCATGTAGCGGAGCAGCCAGGTCCTCGCGAAACACTGCTATGTAGGAGCGACGCAATCGCTCGTGTTCTTTAATTTGCTTCGCCATGGCATGAAACGACTTATCTAATAAGATGATTTCATCCGTTCCACGCATCTCCTTTGCCAGCTCACCGCCTGCTCGCAAAGCTCTGCTGTTGCGCAGAATCACATTGAGTCGATCAGCTATATCTTTAGTAAGAAATAGCGAGAGTCCGCAAGCTAGCACTATATTTGCTACCAACCCACATACAATTATCAATTGCATGTTTTTCTGAAACGCATCCTGAGCTGGCGCCAATGAGTTCATTTCTTCCTGCTGTGCTTTCAGAAATTCAATTGCAAGATCTTGCACATGCCGCTTTGGGAGTCGTACATCCTCATTGGAATCGATTACTACCAGAGGCTGTTCCATTTCGGGAGCCTTCTTGATTTTTTCGTTCCATTTGTAGATCTTTTGAATTAACGCTCTTGTCGCATCATCCAGTTCAGCCAGCTTCTTTTGCTGATCAGTCGACCGACAATGAGCCTTTAAGTAGTCCAGATCGGCTAGTATCTTGTCTAAAGTACCATGCAAATCAGCCTCAGCCTTCGGCGTCAAACTATTGTTATAAGCCCACTGCTTCTCATGAGCGGTGTAGAACCCCCTGGCGATCGCTTGAGTATGAACATAAATGTCTTTGACGGACGCCTCGTAAAGGGCATCTTTCTCCGCTTTATCGAGCTGCATCAAAAGCGCTGCCACGAAAACGAGCTCAAAAGCGACCAGCAGCGAAATGAATAATATGCCTTTCTGCTTTAGCGTTAACCACATAACTGCACTATTTTGGCGGAAGTCATCAAGCATTATTCCCGGTATTAATGCTTAGGAACAAGCTCAAGCAAGCAAAGAGCAAAGATTAAGGCAGCCAGCAAGCGCCAAATGGATTTATGGTATATTCATTACTACGCTCCGCGAAATTTTGCCGTGGAGAGGTGGCTGAGTGGTCGAAAGCGGCTTCCTGCTAAGAAGTTGTGCGGTCAAAAGCTGCACCGAGGGTTCGAATCCCTCCCTCTCCGAATCTTCTCGCTGACAATCTTATACGCCGACTTGCCAAGCGGGCGAGCCGGCAATTTGTGTTTCATGACAGCGCCATTAGTAGTCGTGCTCAACTTTTCGTGAATGAGGCTGGAACCGATAAACCCTGTCGTTGAGTGGGAGTTGGACTTTTCGGCGCCGATTCTGTTAGCTGAACAACGATGCCGCCAGCTACGACAAGAATGATTCCTAAGAAGCGCATCTTGTTGAACTTTTCTTTCAAAAGCAAAAGTGCAAACAAATACATGAGCAATGGATAGCAGCCCGTTATGGTAATGACGTAGGACGCGGTGGTTCTCGACAAAGCTGATAAATACGTGAATGCGCCTATTGCGAGGGCGAACTCCGAAATTGCGGCAAAGCCCCATGACTGTTTTTGTTTCCAATCGATCTTTTTTCGGCGCAACATAATTGGCCAGACAATAAAAAACGAACAAATATCCCAGAGGATTTTTGCAAAATAGATGACGAGAGGCGTGGCTATGTTCACAGCCTTTTTATCGAAGATTCCGTAAACTCCCCATGTAAAAGTAGCGATCAATAGACATATGATCGTTTTTTTGTTGACGCCAGACTTGCTCGAAGATGCCGCAGATTCGAGTCTTGAAGATGCCTCAGAGTCTGGATTATATGCAGAGTGCGTACCTGATTGTGAACCAACGAGCGAAGCAGGCGTCGGATTGTAAGTTGAAGGCTGATCAGCGGAAGAAGCTGGAGTCGATTCCGAGGGAGCTCCGGCATCTCCAGCTTGCTTATCAGCCTTTGCACTTTCTCCGGACCAACCAATGAAAAACAGTCCAAATGCAATTACAAGCGCTCCAATCATTCGCTGAGGAAGCAGTTCTTCGCCAAGAAAAATCGTTGCTACAATCTGAAAGATCAGCGGATATGCAGCTGTAATCCCCAGCACATAGCTAGCTTCAGTCTCGCTCATTGCCGTCATGTAAGCCAGCATCGCAATCATGTAAGAACCTGACGCCAAGCCGGACCACAGCAGAATCTCAGGGGAAAGCGACCAGCCGGGCTGGAAATGTTGCAGGGCAAAAAACGCAACTGGAATAAAGAAAAAAGAAATGACGTAAAGCCGAAGAATTACATCTTCCTGGCCCACATAAGACAACGCCTTCTTATCCGAGATGCCCCAGATTCCCCAGCAGAACAAGGTGACAAGAATATTGGGATCGATATTTTGCATCTAGCTAACCGCCCTGTCCGCCACATCTCGTTCGAGAATGGCGAGGTATAGGTCTTTTTCATTGCGATATACAGAAAGCCTCAAGTTAAGAGCAGTGCACCACTCCACCAATTGTTCTTTGCTTGGTAGCAAGCGCAACACGAGCTTTGGCTCCAAATCAAGGAGCTGCGGAATACAACTATGGCATGGGTGACTGATTACTATTCTTCCACCAGGATTCAACAAATTCGAAACTCGCTCGATAACGGCGAAAGGTTCAAAGATATTTCCGAAGCATGCGTTAAAAACAACAATGTCGAATTTGCCGCGATCGTCCGGAAAGTTGAGAACATCACCTTCCCAAAAATCTACTGCAGGAAAGCGCCGTTTGGCTTCTGCCAACATCGCAGAACTCAAATCGCAGCCGACAATATTCTCTTGCGGCAAGCCATGGGAGACATAGTGCCGAATGAATGCGCCTATGCCTGTACCGACGTCGAGCAAGCGCTCAGACTGCGGATTACGTAGTATGCTGCGCACAATCTCGGCACTGCGTTCTTCCACATCAGCCGGTATGTCTTGTTTAAAAACATCAACGTGCTGATCAAAGAAAGATTTTTGATAGTTGACGTGCTCGTCTTTTTCGTTTGGCATACTAATCCGAAAACGGAAACAGTCGTAATCGTATCTTAAGTCGCAAAAGAATTAAGAAAAATCTTCCAGGTCCATCGGTGAATCTTAAGATAGAGTCAAGATTTGAACGGAACAGTCAAAATTTGCCGGCGTCTACTTCTGGCTAAGTGGGATTAAACTTGATATCTTGGCAGTATTACCTAAAGACGAGCAGTGAACATGAACATTAAAAGCAAAATTCAATCCGGATTTTCAAGCTCAAAGATATTCTGGTGGATTATTGCGTTCTCCATCGTGACGATTTTCTTCGGTCACACCTTCGTGTTTCAAGCAATCTTGGGTCCCCTGCAAGTTTTGCAAACCTTCTTGCACGAAGCCAGCCATGCATTAGCCTGCATATTCACGGGCGGCTGGGTCAGTGGATTAACTATAGTAGAGGATGGCAAAGGACACGGCGGTTTGACCTTTTGTCACGGGGGCTTTCCTTTTATATACAGCCAAGCCGGTTACATCGGCGAAACGCTATGGGGCTGCTTGTTAATCGCATTGGCTCGTTTTCAGCGCATTTCAAGAATAATCCTGATGGTTCTGGGGGTCGGACTTGGTATTCTCACGCTCTTAGTCATGCCCGGGACAATGTTCGTTGAACATCGCTGGTTAGAGGGCCTTGGCAGTATGATTTGGGGTCTGGCCCTGTCCGGATTCCTGTTTTTCACAGGTTTTCGACTCTCTGATAAGTTTGCCCATGTCTTGCTATTGTTCATTGCCGTTCAATCCTGTTTAAGCTCCCTGACTGGTGCTTGGACCATTTTGCTGCAATCCACCGGGGCATTCCCTGGCACATGGTCCGATGCGACGAACATGCAATCCTTGACAGGAATCCCTGCGCTCTTCTGGGGATTGAGCTGGTCACTGTTTTCAGTTGGCATGATGAGCTTCGTATTGTGGACGACTTTCAAGATGGAACACAAAGGAGCTAAATCGCCGCTCTAAGTTTCGCTGTGAGTTCCGCGGTAGATCACAAAAACTCGCGAATCTGCGTTTCAAATTAGAAGCCGGCAAGATGCCGGCGCTCCCGGGATCGAACCGGGATCGAAGCGAACTTGCAGAGAGCGAATCGCTCTTGAAGATCGAAGCCGGCAAGATGCCGGCGCTCCCGGGATCGAACCGGGATCGTAGCGAACTTGAAGAGAGAGAATCCGCAAACGCAAGAACATAAGAATCCTGTAGGGGCGACGCCATTCGTCGCCCTTCTGCTAATATATCGGGACTCGAAACGCTTACTAGCACTTAGCAATCTCTCTTTGAGGAGTTTTCATGCCTCTTGTCGAATGCGTTCCTAATTTTAGTGAAGGTAGAAATCCAAAAGTTATCGAAGCAATTGCAAACGCCATACGGTCAGTTGAAGGGGTTCGTTTGCTTGACGTTGATCCCGGCAAGTCCACGAATCGCACTGTTTTTACTTTCGTTGGTGAACCTGAGCCAGTAAGCCAGGCAGCTTTCTTAGCAATTGAAAAAGCTGGACAACTGATCGATATGACGCAGCATAAAGGTGAGCACCCTCGCATCGGCGCAACTGATGTTTGTCCTTTCATTCCGATTTCCGGCTTAAGCATGGAAGATTGCGCAGAGCTGGCCCGCAAGCTAGGAAAGCGAGTCGGAGACGAATTGGGCATTCCTGTTTACCTATATGCAAGCGCGGCATCTTCGCCGGAGCGTAACAACTTAGCTGACGTCAGACAAGGCGAATACGAGGCCCTGGCTGACAGAATGAAGAACGGTTTCAAACCAGATTATGGACCTCATGAATTCAATGCTCGCAGCGGCGCCACCGTCATTGGTGCTCGGCCATTTCTGATCGCGTACAATGTCAACCTGAACACACGTTCGAAAAAACTCGCTAACGAGATCGCCTTGAGCATCCGCGAAGCCGGCAGAGCAAAGCGCGACGAGTCCGGAGCCATCGTGAAGGATGCCAGCGGCGTGTCGGTCAAAGTGGCGGGATCATTGAAGGCGTGCAAAGCTGTAGGCTGGTATGTAGACGAGTACAAGCGCGCGCAAATTTCAATCAATCTTGTCGATTACCGGTCCACCAGCATCGAAAAAGCATTTGATGAATGTTGCCAGCAAGCAGACAAGTTGGGACTGCGGGTAACCGGCTCCGAAATCGTGGGCATGGTACCACTAGAGCCGATTCTACAAGCCGGACGACATTATTTGGCGAAGCAGGGAAGAATAACGGGGATCCCCGAAGTAGACCTGGTCTCATTGGCGATTCTATCTCTGGGATTGTCGGAAATCGCGCCTTTCGATCCAAGCAAAAAAATCATCGAGTACGCAATTGCCGAGGAAGGCAAATTGCTACGCAAGATGACAATCACAGATTTTGCTGACGAACTTTCCAGCGAGAGTCCGGCTCCGGGCGGTGGCAGCGTTGCTGCGCTTTGCGGCTCCTTATCTGCCGCGCTCAGCTCTATGGTGGCAAACCTGACCTTCGGTAAGAAGGGCTTCGAACAGGTTAATGCGGAAATGGACGCAATTTCAGTGCGTGCCCAAGAACTTAAGACAAAGTTTTTGAATGCCATAGATGCGGACACCGATGCATTCAATCAAATTGCCAGTGCCAGCCGGATGCCGAAAGACAACGAAGAGAATACGGCGCTACGGGCAAAAGCCATGGAAGATGCCCAAAAGGCGGCCACACTCGTTCCATTTCAAGTAGTAAAAATGGCTGCCGAGGCAATTGAACTGGCGGAGCAGGTGGCCGACAAAGGAAACCCCAATACTTTATCCGATGCCGGTGTTGCGGGCTTGACAGCCAGAGCGGCAGGAGATGCAGCTCTCTACAACGTCCTTATTAATCTTCCAGGAATTGCTGACAGCAATTTCGTAAGTGAAACTAAGTCAGAAGCCCTGAAAACGGCACAAAGCTTGCGAGACAGAGCAAATGCCCTACACGAAAAAGTGCTGGCTCAGTTAGAGCGAGCTTAACTCTTTTGGAATCCCACAAAGAAGAGCACAAAACCTGCTTGAATATAGTCGTCTCCGTACAAAATTGAAGATCATGAGCAAAACAGTTGACAAGATACCTGGGCACGACAACATACAATTAAAAAACGAATGGGAGACGGACGAGTTTCTCATGATTCAGCAGCGGCTTGACAAGGCTGCCGAGTTGTTGAAATTTGACAGACTCACATACGAGCCAATGAGACACCCTAAACGCTGCCTGACGGTAACCGTCCCGGCACGGATGGACGATGGTTCAGTTAGAACCTTTGTTGGCTACCGGGTTCATCACGATGTTGCCCTCGGGCCGGGCAAAGGCGGTATTCGATTTCACCAGAATGTCAATCTCGGTGAAGTAGCTGCCATGGCAATGCTCATGACCTGGAAATGCGCGATTATGGATCTGCCGTTTGGTGGAGCCCACGGTGGCGTCACTGTCGATCCGCATCGAATCAGTGACACCGAGATGGAGCGCATTACTCGCCGCTACACATCGGAAATCATTACATTGATAGGACCGGACCAGGACGTACCAGGACCTGATTTGAACTCAAATCAGCAAACTATGGCTTGGATAATGGATACCTATAGCGTCAATGTCGGTCATACCGTGCCGTCGATTGTGACTGGAAAACCTCGGTCGATTGGTGGCTCATTAGGAATGCTGGAAGCGACCGGTCACGGGGTTGCCTTTTGCGCCCGAAAAGCAGCTGAACATGAAAACCTGACGTCAAAAGCACCCACGGTTGTAATTCAAGGATTAGGACAGGTCGGTTCTGTTGTGGCTGATAGCTTGGCTGCAGCAGGATTCCACGTTATTGGCGTGTCGTCCAGCCAGGGTGGCACATATAACAAGGACGGACTAAACCTGAAAAAGTTACACGAACATGTAGCAAAGACAGGCAGTGTTAACGGGTTCTCCGAAGGTCACCAGGTAACGAACGAAGAGTTGCTTGAACTTGAGTGCGACATCCTTGCACCATGCGCGATACCACATGTCGTTCATGCAGGAAATGCATCCAAACTTAAATGCAAGATTTTGGTGGAAGGCGCAAACGCTCCCGTTACTCTGGATGCAGACAACATCCTTGCAAGCAACGGCATCCTGGTAGTCCCAGATATAGTGGCAAACGCAGCTGGTGTTACCGCTGGATACTTTGAATGGGTTCAAGGTCTTATGCGTTTGCTTTGGACCGAGCAGGAAGTTTATGAGCGGCTAGACAAGCTCGCAACCAAAGCCTGTGACAAGATGTTCCAACGAGCCAAGGAAAAGAAAACCGATCTGCGTACATCAGCAATTTCGATTGCGGTGGAGAGATTGCACGAAGCCAGAAGATTACGCGGACTCTACCCATAACGACAGCGTGCCGACGTGCACATACGCATCGCGCCCGGGGATCACGGCATCCGGCCGACTTCGATCCTTTATCAGCCGTCGGCAACGTCGCGTCCTATATATGGAAATTCGTGAGAAACGGCTTTGCGTGGCTCTTAAAAGAGACAAGCATCCCTAACAGATCGGTAAAAAGCGCTTCGAAAGCGCCAGAAGTACGTTTCAGCAGATTGTCTACTTGGTCTAAAGGCCACAAGAAGAACTACGAAATGCCCAAATAATCAGGCATTGGGCAAATATTAAATTTGATGCATAGGGGAACCGTGCCCAGGGTCGTCGCGTCAATTCACAAAGAATGGCGACAAAAAGCGTCAATGCTTTCTGGAATTAGGAGTTCACACATGAACGCTGCACGAAGAGTATTAGTAGCCGACGACAGCTTGCCTACCTGCGCAATATTGAAAGCTGAACTGATTTCAATGGGCTTTGAAGTTGATATCGCGAACAACGGCGCTGAGGCGGTCAGATGTGCCCTGGCAGGCAACTACGATCTAATTATGATGGACGTTTACATGCCAATCATGACTGGCCTCGAAGCAACAAGACAGATAATTGAGCGCGCTCGAGCATCTGAAAGAACGGTCCCCCCGATAGTTGCCATCACAGCTGGTGCTAGTCGCGAACAATGCGAAGCAGCCGGCATGATCGGATACCTGGAAAAACCGATAATGGGCCACATGCTGCGCAGATACATCACTGAGTTCTTCAGCATGAGCCTGGGTGGGGAACCTTCACCGAAGGTACAATCTATTGATGTTGGAAACGTGCTCAAGTCACGCCGCACAAGCTCAAACTTCAAAAAGAACGCCTAAGCTAAGCGGACCCCGCATCCGCTTCAAGTTCGAAAACTTGACTAGCACTTCTAATTTTTATTGCGGCATTGTTGGCAGCTGTTCGTGCTAACGTAGTGCGCTAGTATCTTCGCTGGCGTTCCGCAATGAGTTTAGACCTTTTCTTCTTCATCGACCTGGCCGTCATTGCGCTTTACTTTGTGAGCGTTATCTATGTCGGCCTAAAATTTGGCGAACGCGAAAATAATTTGGAAGACTTCTCGCTGGGGGGACGGTCAATTCCATGGTGGGCGGTGCTAGCCTCAATCATTGCCGCAGAAACGAGCGCTGCCACATTTCTAGGGGCACCAGGGGAAGGCTACGGCTTAGTTAGCTATACGTACCTACAAATAGCTATCGGCACCGTGATCGGACGAATCATAGTTGCCTACCTGTTCATCAAACCATTCTTCGATTACAACGTTTATTCGGTTTACGAGTTCTTGAATGTGCGCTTCGGTGAAGGTACTCGAACAGCAGCCTCTGCCACATTCCTTGTTACACGCGTACTGGCATCCGGTGCAAGGCTGTATGTAGCAGCTATTGTTCTTGCGGTCGGTTTTGTGTTGCTGACAGGCTCACACCCGACCGCTGGTCAGCAGCTCGCAGTTTATCTGAGTTCAATCATCTTCATCACGTTAGTGACGGCGCTCTACACGTCCGTCGGTGGAATTAAAGCTGTGGTATGGACTGATTGCATTCAATCAACGGTCATGTTCGGCGGTGCGCTTGCTGCAATTGCTGTCCTCATCCAAAACATAGGCGGCATGGGAGCCGTCAGCGAATTCTACCGAACACACAATATTCCGTTCATCACACTTGGCACCACTGACGGTGCGCCACTCTGGCAAAACATCAAAACCATTCTGTCATCTGAGTACACTCTTTACGCGGCGTTGATCGGGTCAACGTTTACCACGCTTGCCACTCACGGCACCGATCAAGACATGGTCCAACGCATGCTAACAGCAACCGATTATAAAAAGAGCCGGCTTTCTCTAGTTTTGTCCGGACTGGCCGACCTGCCGATCGGATTTATTTTTCTGACAATTGGTATTCTGCTGCACCTTTACTACCAGATAAATCCCGATCCTTCACTACCTCAGAAAAATACAGAAGTATTTGCATACTTCATTTTGACTAAGATGCCCGTTGGTCTGCGAGGTCTTCTGGTTGCGGGGATCTTCGCCACATGCATGGGTTCTCTCAGCGCCGCATTAAATGCGCTTGCAACGAGTTACACCCGTGATTTTTACCAACCTTCGCAGAAAGTCCAGGACGATGCAAAGACGGTTGCCGTGGCGCGCAAATACACGTTTATCTTTGCGATTCTGATGATTATCGTGGCTAGCGCTACAGCCTACTTCGTGATTCATCACCCCAGCTCTCGCATTATTCCAATCGTCCTCGGCATCTTCGGTTACACATACGGATCTTTGCTCGGAGTGTTTCTCTTAGGGCTTTTAACCAAGACTCGCGGAAATGACAGAGGCAATCTTATCGCGATGATCGTTGGCGCGATAGTAGTTGCACTGCTCACGGGCTTGCCCAATCAGATACTGGAAACAGCTGGACTTGCGCCAATAGAAGCGCTAAAAGCGATACCCGAGATTGAGTTTCCGTGGAGAATAATGTTTGGATCGCTGACAACTTTGGCTATTGGTTTAATGTTCAAAACGAAAGCAGAAAGCTTAAATCAAGCCGAAACTAGCAACTAAACAAAACCTAAATAGCAGAAATTCACTGATATAATTTGCTCCTCTAGTTAGTCGTGAGGTCAAAAGCATGCGTCAGTTCTCAGGCGGCGAATTCATCGTGATGGGCATCCCGGGCTACACTCTGGATGAAGCCACCGCAAAAATAATCAAGGAAGTTCAACCGGCCGGATTCATCTTATTTGCTCGCAATATTAAAGACCCACAACAACTGCGCAAGCTAACAGACGAGCTCAGAGCCAGCGTCAAAGAAGAACCGATCATCACAATCGATCAAGAAGGTGGACGCGTTTCACGTCTTAAGGAGTTCATGAGTGAGCCGCCAAGCGCACAACAGCTCGCAGAGCGTGGCGACATCTCTCTAATTAAAGATCATGGAACAATCACCGGCAAGCTCTTGCGCTTGTTTGGATTCAATCTCAACTTGGCCCCGGTGCTGGATATTTTGATCAATCCAAAGAACGAAAATTCACTGAAGAATCGTACATACGGTACATCGGCCGAGGAAGTAATCAACAATGCAAGAGCATTTGCTGAATACATGTCAAAAGAAGGAATCCTCAATTGCGGCAAACACTATCCAGGATATTCCAATGCCAATGTAGATCCACACAACGATCTGCCCACGGTTCAACGTTCACTGCAAGAACTCCTCGCGCTCGAGTGGGTACCTTTCGTAAATGTTCTCCCATCGCTGGATCTGATCATGGTCGGACACGTCTCCTACCCGCAAATTGATGATTCCGGTTATCCTGCAACTCTGTCCCGCAAGATGGTGCACGAAACCCTGCGTCAGGACTGGAAGTTCAAAGGCTGCACAATCACCGACGATATGGACATGGGCGCCATTAGAACAAAATACGGCAGTGCCGAATCAGCAGCTATGGCTTTGAAAGCCGGCAATGATCTTATGCTTGTTTGCCACGCTGTCGATGCCGTTCCAGAAATCGCAAAAGCACTTGCAGCTGTTCCGCAAGAAATCAAGGAAGAAGCATACGCACGCATCCAAACACTGAGAGCACGCTTGCCGAAACCAACACCATTCACAATGGAAGAATTCCACAAATTGGATGAACAAGTGAAGGAACTAAGCAAGAAGACACTAGCAACTGCCGCTGCAAGCCGCTAGTTCTCATACAGCTAAAACAAGAAAGGTGCTGGGCAACCGGCACCTTTTTCTTTTGAAAGTGCTCTACTTAAGACGATTGCTCTCGTATGGAGATACTATGTAAGCGCCGAGCGAAAGCTGGTCGCTTGTAAACCGAGAACAATTGCAGTAGCACT
>JAIEQI010000108.1 GCA_019747875.1 Candidatus Obscuribacterales bacterium | reverse complement strand
AGTCAAGTGCTACTGCAATTGTTCTCGGTTTACAAGCGACCAGCTTTCGCTCGGCGCTTACATAGTATCTTCCATACTACTTTCGCACCTTGTCTGGTGACATGTAGGCGAAGATCGAAAGGCGATTACCGTCCGGATCTCTGAAGTCGGAACCTACTCCAACCTTCTTTCCTTCAGCATCTTCACAGACTTGATTTGGAGAACTCAAATCGAGACCGGCCTTCTTCAATGTGTCGTAGGCGTCGTAAATATCATCGACCGCAAACACCATGAACGGGATATTCTCCGCCTTCTCAGGAAGCTTACCTGCATCAGTGTGGTGCAATGCAAGCGTCGTCGTTCCGGTTTCGAGTTCGCTCCATTCCGGACTGTCAAACTTCACTTTCAATCCCAGAGTATCGCGATAGAACTTGATTGATTCAGCCATGTTAGTCACATAAATGATGACGTAGTTCATGGTGGAAATTCTCAGACCTGTTCCTGCTGGCATAATTCCCTCCTCAACTGATGTGTTTGTCGAGTCTAGCCCTCATTTCACCAGTTTCTGGAAATCTATCGAAATTTATTAGGATCCACTCCAACGACGACCGTACTTGCTTACGCACGCCATTGCGCGGAGACTAAAGAACAAACCATTAGTAATGGGACAAGGTCCCATTCGAGATACTAAATTTATTTGTCACGCTGGTGAAAACCAGAAAGAAAAGATCCCCAAAACTCTTACAGAGCGGGGATCCTCAGATTAACAGACTACACAAATACGCAGTCAGTTTAGTTATTTACGCACAAAAACCCGTTTCAGGAACTTGGCGATTGGATCATAGTACTCGTCGACGATGCGTTCTTTCATCGGGATGATACCGTTATCGGTAATGTGAATGTCTTCGGGACAAACTTCTGTGCAGCATTTTGTGATATTGCACATACCGACGCCGCCTTCCTCGTGCAGCCAGGGGAGACGATCCGCACTGTCGAGCGGATGCATTTCCAAGCCGGCTACCCGGATCATGAAGCGCGGTCCGACAAAGGCATCTTTGCGATCGTTCTCGCGCAAAATGTGGCAAACATTCTGACAGAGGAAACATTCAATGCATTTGCGAAACTCTTGAACGCGCTCGATATCTTCCTGGTAAATAGTCCAGTCGGCATCCGGCTTCGGCGTGAATGGTTTGATGCGTTTGTTTTGCTCGAAGTTCCACGAAACATCACAAACCAGATCTCTAATGATCGGGAATGTTTGCAGTGGTTGCACTTCGATTTCCTGATCTTCGGCAAAGCCTTCCATTCTTGTTTTGCACATCAATGACGGACGACCATTGACTTCAGCACTGCACGAACCGCATTTGGCGGCTTTGCAGTTCCAACGCACCGCGAGATCGGGGTCGATTTCACGTTGAATGTAGTGGATCGCATCTAGCACCACCATGCCGGCTTCAACCGGAACGGTGTAACTCTTGAATGTTCCATCTTTGCCTTCGCCGCGATAGACCTTCATCTTCGCATTGCGCAGCTTAGCTTCACTGGTTGTGGTACCACTATGCATGGGCCACCTCCTTCTTCTTGAGTATTTCTTTCAGCTCTGCTGGCATCTCTGGCAATGCAGTTTTTGCTAGCTGCATCTTGTCTCCTTCCTTCCATACTGAACTGTTTTCGTGGCTCAGTGCCTCGTCCGTCTCCGGATAATCTAGGCGGCTGTGAGCTCCGCGGCTTTCTTTTCTCGACAGCGCACTGCGACCGATCGCTTCGGCAGCTATTGCCATGTTACGGAGATCTCGGCACAAGTGCCAACCTGGATTGTACTTTTTGCCGCCACCAACGCGAACCGTTTTGATCTCTTCCTTGAGTTTTTCGAGATCTTCCAATCCTTTTTTGATATCAGCTTCTTCACGGAAGATACCGAAACCGCTGTGAGTGATTTCGTGCATCCGCTTCTGCAGATCATATGGATTGGCGCCCTTATCACGAGTGAGCGGTGCTTCCAGTTCAGCAATGGCTTCCTTGATTTCAGCCTCGGAAATCTTCGGCAGTTCACTTATGTTACTTGCATAAGCTACGGCGCCTCGACCTGCTCTTCTTCCAAATACGATCAAGTCGGAAAGCGAGTTTCCGCCGAGACGGTTTGCTCCATGCATTCCGCCACTGCATTCGCCAGCGGCGAACAGACCTGGAACTTTGCTCTCTGCTGTATCAGCATCGACTCTGATACCACCCATGATGTAGTGCATGGTTGGTCCGACTTCCATCGGTCCCTTTGTGATATCAACATCAGCCAGGTCCTTGAACTGGTGATACATGGAAGGCAGTTTCTTCTTAACGCGATCGCCCGGTTGATAGCTAATATCAAGGAACACGCCGCCGTGTGGGGAACCGCGTCCCGCTTTCACTTCTGTATAGATGGCTCTTGCAACGTTGTCGCGCGTGCTCAGCTCGGGAGGTCGGCGGTAATCTGTTTTCAGCTTGCCGGACAAAGTATCGTTGACCCAGTTTTCCGATTCCTTCTCATCGGCAGCATAATCCTGCCTGAGAGCAGGCGGCAGATAGTCAAACATAAAGCGTTTGCCTTCGGAGTTCGTCAACTTGCCGCCTTCTCCGCGTACAGCCTCGGTGACGAGGATACCGCGCACACCGGGAGGCCATACCATCCCGGTCGGGTGGAATTGGACGAATTCCATATCAATGAGATCGCCGCCGCTGTCATAGGCAAGAGCATGTCCATCAGCTGTGTATTCCCATGAGTTGGAAGTGACTGGAAAGGCGCGGCCGACTCCGCCGGTTGCCAGAATAATGGCTTTTGCTTTGAAGAGAACGTAGCGTCCATCCTCTCTGAAGTAGCCAAAAGCACCAGCAACTTTGTCTCCATCTTTTAGCAAGCGGCTGATCGTGCACTCCATATAGACATCGATGCCGGAGTGAACGCCTTTATCTTGCAGTGTTCTGATCAGTTCCAAACCAGTTCTGTCGCCGACGTGGCATAGACGCTTGTAGGTGTGACCACCGAACGCGCGCTGCAAAATCTTTCCGTCTTTTGTGCGGTCGAAAACAGCGCCCCATTTTTCCAGCTCATAGACGCATTCTGGCGCTTCCATAGCGTGGATTTGCGCCATACGCCAGTTGTTCAAATACTTGCCACCAATCATGGTGTCGCGGAAGTGAGTTTGCCAGCCATCGCGCGAATCAACAGTTGCCATCGCAGCTGCGATTCCGCCCTCAGCCATAACCGTGTGAGCTTTACCCAGCAACGATTTGCTTACCAGCGCGACTTTCATGCCTTTGGCCGAGGCTTCGACTGCTGCCCGCAATCCAGCTCCACCAGCGCCAATCACAAGTATGTCAGTTTCTATCGTTTCATAATTAGACATTTTGAGATCCTATTGTTTGTACCGGTTGAGTTATCTCTGACCGGACTTTTTTAACCGGGCGACGCATGGCGTCGCTACTACGACGCCGAGAATAAAATGATGTCCTTCCAAACTCCGCGTGCAACCAAGGTTGTATACACATCAGCAAAACCAACAGAGAACAAGCTCAACCAAGCCCAGAGCTGATGATGCTCGTTCAGCTTGCTGACCTTATCCCAAAAAGATAACGAAGTTTTTGCTTGCTCACCGCAGGAAAAACAATCGAGACGTCCGCCGATCAAGTGCCTGAATGCATGGCATCCGAAGCTATAGCCGGAGAGCAAAATCACGTTTGCGAAGTACACCAGTGTTCCGACTGAAACTTGGAAATCACCGAAATGAAAGAATCGGCCTGGCTTAAAGAGCGTCATCAACGCATCCCACCACAAGATCGCAAGCACGATGGTGGCAAGATAGAACATGTATCTGTGAACGTTCTGAAAAACGAACGGAAACTTCGTTTCGCCAGAATACTTAAAGCCCTTGTATCCAGAGACCGCACACGCCGGTGGTGTCACGAAATAAGAGCGATAATAAGCCTTTCGGTAGTAATAGCAAGTTGCGCGGAAGCCTGCCGGAATCCAGAGAATCAGAATAGCGGGAGACCAATGCCACCAGCTGAATTCCAACTTCGGCGAATAGAAAGGAGAAAGCAAATTACCAACTTCGTAGTACTGATTTTCAAATGCTCTAAACGTTGCATAAATGATGAAAATCGCGAACCCGACCGCAATTGATGCAGGTTCTAGCCACCAGTTGTCAGATCTCTCTGTGGAGCCCAGCGGCTTATGTGTAGCTACTCCAGATGTAGATTCAGTCATTTTAGAGTTCCATTAACTTGGATTAGGAAATTCGAGCTTGCGAAAGGCGTAACCCGGCACTCGACATGCTTTTGAATGCAGGCACAATTATAGCTAAGTTGAGCGCAGCAAATTCTTTCCTTACTGCATTTATAGGCTTGGCTTTGAGTGGGTTGTCGGGAGGAGCCGTTTATTCCATCATGAAATATCCAAGGAATAGCGCGAACTCTTCTATTGTTGTCAAAATCAAGAGCATTCCCGATGGCATAAATTTCTTGGTCTTAGCCAGGCGCATCAGGAAAACCGCAGCCAATACGCTGCAAACGATGGCGCCGAATAGCAGCCCCTGACGGAGGTTTCGGTTGCTTACCGAATACGCGGTAATCATCAAAGCACCGCTGATAACACCGGCAATGAGTGAGGCTTTGCTCTTGGCTTTCAAGAAGCCGAAAACGCCTCCGACTGCGATTAGAATGCCATATACCAACATCGAAATTTGCAGAGCTGCGTTCATGACTACCTCCCGGTTCAGGACTAGTTTAGCAGACTGCTGGCTAATTCCTTATCCGGTAAGGTTTTTTAGCTGCCAAGAGAGTACAATTTAAAAGGAGGATTTATCAGATGACTGTCGACTGCGAGACATTGTTGCTCCGCGAAGCTGAAGAACGAGATCTGCCACGGATTACCGAGATCTACAATCAGTCTGTCCTCAGTTCAACTGCCACCTTCGATCTTGTAGAAGAAAAATTGGAAGCCCGGCAGCGCTGGTTTCAAGAGCACCAGAAGGACGGACTGCCGATTTTTGTTATTGAAAAAGATTCATCCATTGTCGGTTGGGCGAGCTTGTCGTACTACCACAGCCGGTGCGCCTATCGACAAACTGTCGAACCGTCAATCTACATTGACGCGAGCTACCGCAAACATGGCTATGGTAAACAGTTGATGAACCGTCTCATGACAGCTGCCGCAGAAAACGGTTACCATGCTATCGTGGCTTTAGTCTGCAGCGAAAACGACGCTAGCATCAAGCTGGCGCAAGTTTACGGGTTCGAACAGGTGGGTCGACTCAAGGAAGTTGGGTATAAATTCGATAGATGGCTCGACGTGAGCATCTTACAGAAGGTCTTATGAAGCACAATCTTATTAGCTTGCCAAAATTAGTCCTCGGATCAGCATCATTGCTGGCAGCATATTTTTTGTTCTCGCCACGAATAGCAAAGGGTTTGTACAATGCCATGCTGTTCCGCCCCTATCCCTTTCCGGAAGGTGATTATCAGTCCGGACATATAAATGATGTTCGCTATGAAGATGTGTATTTCAATTCGATCGACGGAACCAAGCTTCACGGTTGGTACTTCGGACAGAAGAACGCCACATATACAATCCTAATGAGCCATGGCAACACAGGCAATATTGCCGGGCGACCTAATCTAATTTCTGCGCTGCTTAAAACAGGCGCCAATCTTTTCATTTACGACTACCGCGGTTACGGTCGCAGCGAAGGGACTCCCACCGTATCTGGTGTCATTGACGATGGCTGCGCTGCGTTTGATTATTTGGTGAATGAGAAAAAGATTGCTGCCTCCGAGATCGTTCTTTACGGCGAATCGCTTGGTGTGGCTATTACGTGCCAGATTTCATCGCGACGTAAAGCGCAAGGGATGATCTTGCAATCGGGATTTGCCTCCCTTCCAAGGATTGGACGCGAGCATGTTCCACTCATGCACTTGTATCCGTCGGTTTTGTTTCCACAGCCCTTGCTGGACAATATTTCGGTCTTGAAGAGCGGGCATCCGCCATTGTTGATCGTGCACGGTCATAAAGATGCTGTCGTGCCATTCCTTCACGGGAAAGAGCTTTTCAACGCGGCAAGCGGAAAGAAAGTCCTGGTTGAATTCCCGGAATGCGAACATAGCGATATTCCTACTGTCGCAAGCGAAAAATTTGTCACTGCAATGTCCGACTTCTTGAAGGGACTTACACAGGTCGAAGCCGAAGCCGGAATCATCGCCACTGACACAACCATTGTTTCGCTCGACAGCTCCTGCACTGCTGAGAATGGTAGTGAGAATTTCAATGCCAACGCCAGTTCTAACAACAACGGAAATGGAAACGGCAATGGCAAACAGAAGATCGCTGATAAGAAAAATGGCTTCATGCCTGGCAAATCAACTAGCAATGTCGATGCCCGCCATCCGGCAGGGTAACTATAGATAGCGGCGGCAGGGTTAACTATAGAAGCGGCGGCAGCTAACTATAGATAGCATAGGGTTGAGGCCAAAGATCTTTGACCATGACAACTTCGCCTCCTTAAAAATCCAAATCCCAAAACCCTCTGCAATAGCGGGGTTCGAGGTTCGCGGAAAAGACTGACTACTATAGTCGGTGTCAAACTTCTTTGACATCGCATAGGGGAGCTGAACTAGCCCCATTCATGGCATTAGCAAAAGGCTCTGAGCGCGGCATTATTCAGTTTGACTGGGACAGTCCACATACCTCGTGAATTCAAGACAGTTGGCTCGGAGTCCGGGGCCCTGCAATATATGCTTCGCAATTTTCCATGTCAAACGACATGGTGTGGTCGTCCCAGTCGCGTCTAAGAGCTTGTAGAGCGCGTCCCGTATTTCCCGGCGCGATTTTAAGTTCCAGCTAATCTAGCCCACGTAGACCTTTCCAGTCACAACTGCACATACGTGCAGTGCAGCTTGAGAAAAACACCATAGTTTCCCCTCTGACTGATCGTTACACTGTTTTCGAGGGTTATCAAGAGATGGTATGTTTTCGGTTCCTACCTTACTCGGCAAATACATAGGCGCAGGAGTTGAAGGGTTGACAGCCCAGCAGAAACTCCAGAGCGCACGGGGGAGTTCTGAGGGGCAAAGCCCTAACGAAACTCCAGGCGTCCCAAATGAAAACTCTGGGTCAGAGGAGAGTTAAGTGGTAATCAGACTATTCAATTCCGTATTAAGGATTGCCGATCAACATGATGCTCCGAAAATTCGAACACGATATTTTCGGGACACAAACAAAAGCAAATATATCTTCGGCAATGAGCGCTTACTTGAAGGAGATGGAGATACAGGTTCATTCGGATCGTTTGAGCATGTATTGCATCTGATTCAGCAAGCTGACATTCAGTTCCTCGATAACGAGTGGAACGAGGCATGCACGCTTTACACGCATGCAAGCAAGATTCTTGAAAGAATGCCGCAAAGTCACGAAGAGCATCAAAGGTACTGTGCAAGTCAGCTTGCGTATCTTCATTTCCGCTTATTCCACTGGAAAGCGGCGATGACATATTACGTCAGATCATTGGAAGAGGCACCGAAAACTGATCCGATTGAGGATCAAAGCCGCGATCTGATGTGCAGAATAGCTGCTGCACGAAAAGGCAATGCACCAATGGAC
Organism: Candidatus Obscuribacterales bacterium; assembly: GCA_019747875.1. Classification (GTDB taxonomy): domain Bacteria; phylum Cyanobacteriota; class Vampirovibrionia; order Obscuribacterales; family Obscuribacteraceae; genus JAIEPM01. The sequence continues at coordinate 6,000 of JAIEQI010000108.1, read as the reverse complement.
GACGATGGTTATAAACCAAGTTGCTCCTGGCATCATTGATTCGCAAAACATTATCTAACTTTCTTTGTGAATTCAAATCATCCGTGACTAGCATGAAATGCAAAGCGGGAATAAAGATCCTGGCATCTGGCATTTAATTCATGGACGATCTAAAAGAAGGAACTGTCAAACTCGACGCAGGCTCGTTGCAATCGCAAGCCGGCTGCCCAGATCGCTATGAGATAAAATCTGTGATCGGTCATGGCGGCATGGGAATTGTCTTCCAAGCTGTCGATCGCGAGCTAGGCAGAGACGTTGCAATCAAAGTATTGCTATTTGATGGCTCTCGTGATGAAGAATCACAGGAACGATTTTTGCGTGAGGCTAAAGTTCTTGCGGTGCTGAACCATCCGAACATCGTTCGCATCTTCAGCTCTGGCTTGAACGATAAAGGCAATCCTTATCATGTCATGGAGTTCTTAAAAGGACGATCACTCTCTGCTGACCTGGCAGAGAAAAAAATGAATGCGACGCAATTCTTTTCAATTTTCACTCAGCTCATGGATGGAATGGAAGAAGCGCACCGCAATGGGATCGTTCATCGCGATCTCAAGCCAAGCAATATCATGCACTGTCAGGATGCTGATGGACGCGATCTGTATAAGATCATTGATTTTGGAATTGCTCGCATTCAGGAAGCTGGAGCAGCAGCAGTAACCGGCGGGCACACCCTAACAAGAACTGATGCGATCCTCGGCAGTCCTCTCTATATGAGCCCGCAGCAATGCAGAGGCGAACGAGGCGACGAAAGATCGGACATCTACTCGATTGGTTGCATCATGTATGAATGCATAGCCGGGGAACCTCCGTTTAAAGGTGAAAGTGCCTTCGAAACGATGTACATGCACATGAGTTCGACGCCACCGTCACTTGAACAGAAGACTCATACGCTTCAATCAAAAAAACTTTCGAGCTTGATTGAAAGATGTTTGCAAAAGCGACCGGAAGATCGACCACCTTCTATCGCTGCCCTATCTAGCGAACTTGACGAAATTCAACATGATGACTTGACACAGTTAGATATTTTTCTAACTCACAATGAGAAAAAATCACAGAAGACACGTACTCTTGCACAAGTTGGATTATGGTCTTTTGCACTGGTCGCCACCGTTGTGATTGCAATTGTCTTTGCAGCAGGCATCAAGAAATCCAGCGTCGATAACATAATAAGCGCTAAACAAGAGAAGAGCGTCAGGGAACTTAGCAAGGCAAAGGCGAAACTAGAACGCTGGAAGAATCCGAAAACAATCAAAGATTTAAGCGCGAAAACAGCATACTTATTCGATCTATTCGCACTGGGGAGAGCACAACTAAATTCGGGAAATGCTGATGAGATCAATGAAGCTGAAAAGACCTATGAAACAGCGTTACGGTTCGCCGAATCAGCTGGTCCGGACCTGGCAGAACGAGTGCCAGCATGTTTAGCAATGTTGGCGAAAGCTCAGACCGCACAGAACGATTTTGAGAAAGCGATGGCAAGTTTTCAGAAGTCTATTGAGCTTGCAAACAAGCTGCCTGAAGGGCGGCCGCTCCTCATAGACATCTATCTAGAAAAGGCTCGCTGCGAATTGAAGATGAAAGAAATCAAGAAATCCTACGACGACTTTGTTTATGGCACCATGCTCTACCATAGAGAAGTCGAAAATCATGCGCCATCCGATATTTCATACAAGTTCAAGGTTGTAGACCAAGTCTTGGATCCTGAAGCACCTAATCGTTGCCAGACGGCAAAGAGCATCTCATTGGACCTTATGCGCATACCTCCGACATCGCAAGATCAACGCCGCGAAATGCTGATTTATGCTAACCGACTTTGCCAGCGAATCGCAGCCTGTAAGGTATTATCGCAGTCGGACACAATGCAGGCTGCAAATTTTTCGCGCACGTTGTTCAACGGCATCAGCTCTAAGAAAGACCTCTCACAAGAGCTCATTTTAGAAACCAACTTTATCATCGCAAAATATGCACCAAAAGCCGGACGCGCCGGACCGAACCAGCGGCATATCCAGATCGAATCACTGATCGAGGAACCACAAAAGAAGTAGTGGTCGAGAGCAAATCTGTCCTAAGTTGATCAAGAGCGAATCTGTCCTACGTATGGAGCGCGGACGTCTCGTCCGCCCATAAGTATGGGAAGCGGACGTCCCGTCCGCGTTTAACTCCAACAAAGGCAAAGAGCGAATCTCCCAAAGTTCGCTGAGAACGAATTCTTCAACTATGTGGAGAGAACGCCCTCACGACGCATGCGGATAAGATTCAGCGCTGATCCAGCTTTGAACCATTCAATCTGCTCAACCGTAAATGTGTGGTTGAGCGAGATTGTATCCTTCGAACCATCTTCATGCTGAATCAGCGCTTCGAGCGGATGTCCAGGAACAAGATTCTTAAGTCCGAGAATGCTGATTCTATCTTTCTCTTGAATCTTGTCGTAGTCTTCCTTGTTTACGAAGGTCAACGGCAGCAAACCTTGTTTCTTCAAGTTCGTCTCGTGGATACGAGCGAAGGACTTGACGATAACAGCCTTGCAGCCCAAATAGCGCGGGGACATCGCAGCGTGTTCGCGACTTGAACCTTCTCCGTAGTTGTCTCCGCCGACTACAACCCAACCAAGATTGTTGGCTTTGTAGTTGCGGGCTACTTGCGGGAATGGTTTCGTTTCACCGGTCAGCACATCTAGTCCTTCACCAGCTTTGCCTGTGAAAGCATTCACTGCGCCCGTGAACATGTTGTCGCTGATTCTATCGATATGTCCGCGGAATCTGAGCCACTTGCCTGCAGGAGAAATGTGGTCTGTCGTGCATTTGCCGAGTGCTTTCAACAGCAAGGGCAAATCGAGATAATCCTTTCCATCCCATGGTTTGAATGGCTCGAGAAGAGCTAGACGTTCACTATTTGGATTAACGCTGACTTGCACGTTATCGCCATCCTTACTTGGAGCGATGTAGCCTTCATGGCAGCTAATGAACCCATTCTTCGGAACTTCCGGAGCTGGTTTTGGTTCCTTCAACATCACAGCCTTGCCACTGTCGGTGGTGAGGCTATCCTTCAAAGGATTGAAAGATAGCTTTCCGGCAAGCGCAAACGCAATTACGATCTCAGGGCTGGTGATGAAAGAAAGCGTCTCAGGATTACCATCATTTCTGGCGCTGAAGTTGCGGTTGAAGGAGGAAACGATTGAGTTCTTCTCGCCTGCTTTGATGTCGTCGCGCTTCCACTGACCGATGCACGGTCCGCAAGCATTTGCCAAAACTGTCGCTCCAATTTTCTCAAGCGATTGTAGCTGTCCGTCACGTTTGATCGTTTCAAACACTTGTTCGGAACCAGGGGTGACCATCAATCCCGTTTGAACCTTCAAGCCGAGTTCGGCAGCTTGATCGGCCACATCGGCAGCGCGGCTCATGTCTTCGTAAGATGAGTTCGTGCAGCTTCCGATCAAACCGTAACGCAGTACATCCGGATATCCCTCGGTCTGGACGTCCTTTGCCATCTGGGAGATTGGGCGTGCTTTATCTGGTGAGTGCGGACCGACGACGTAGGGTTCGAGGCTGTCGAGATCGATGTGAACAACGCGGTCATAATACTTCTCGGGATCGTTTGCAACTTCCGGATCGGCAACCAGCAAGTCTCTATTGTCGCTTGCGAGTTTGGCAATGTCGGCACGATCCGTCGCTTGCAAATATGTAACCATGCGATCATCGAACGGAAATACGGATGTCGTAGCTCCGAGTTCTGCACCCATATTGGTGATAGTCGCCTTACCTGTGCAGCTGATGGACTTGGTGCCTTCGCCGAAGTATTCAACGATGCTTCCTGTTCCGCCTTCAACAGTGAGAATGCCGGCGAGTTTGAGGATGACGTCCTTCGGTGCGGTCCAGCCGTTCAACTTGCCGGTGAGCTTCACGCCGATGAGCTTCGGCCATTTGAGCGACCATGCTTCGCCAGCCATAACATCGACGGCGTCAGCACCGCCAACACCGATAGCCAACATGCCCAGACCGCCTGCGTTAGGCGTGTGGGAGTCGGTACCAATCATCAATGTGCCGGGGCAGGCATAGTTTTCGAGAACGACCTGGTGAATAATACCGGCGCCCGGCTTCCAGAAGCCGATGCCGTGCTTCTCACTAGCCGTTCGCAGGAATTCGTAGACTTCTTGGTTTTCGTTGAGGGCATTCTTCATGTCCTCATCGGCGCCGACGCGAGCTTGAATCAAGTGGTCACAGTGCACGGTGGATGGTACAGCAACTGTCTTGAATCCACCCTGCATGAACTGAAGAAGCGCCATCTGAGCCGTGGCGTCCTGCATGGCTACGCGGTCCGGCTTGAGCATAACGACGCTCTGTCCGCGTACCGGCGGCTCGCCATCCCAATTATCTAGGTGAGCCAGTAAAATCTTTTCCGCCAATGTCAGGGGACGACCGTACTGTTTTCTTGCCTTGTCAACCTTTACAGAAGCGTTTTCATACAGCTTCTTGACATCTTCGTATTTTAATTGGCTCATTTCGTATTCTCGACATCAGGGACTACTCCCAATTGTCGCTGACCAATGCTTTTGCCTGCCAAATTTTTCTCATTCTATTTATATGCAGTTTTGATTCCTAGCGCGAAGAGTAATTCTTCAGACTTGATGAACACCAGAGCGCAGCATCTATTGACATCCAACAGGTTCTGCACCGATAGGTCCAGTTCGAGAACACTGTTAGCGCAAAAACGCATTGTGCTATAACGAAAATCGTAGACTTGGGGCTCCAAACATGTACATAGACCAAGACTCCGTTGCAAGGAAGGTTGGAGTATGGCTCCGGAGACTAATCTGGCGCCCTGACCTTTCTAAAATTGCGACCCAAGCAGAAAAGTACTTCGTAAGAGAAAACGAACTAGTTAAACTAAGCACTGCTGGTAAAACCGTTTCCCTCAAACAACTGACACTTAGTGAAGAGCTTGACGATCAAATTAAACCCGTCCTGGAGCGGCTAGCCGAAAGGATGAAGTGCGAATCAGAATCATTGCAAGCCGAAGTAAATGCACTTCACAGAATCATCGAATCCCCGGGACTACCTGTCGGCGACGTACTTCCACACATTGAAAGGATAAACAGATCTCTAAACTTAGCTCGAGACACGCGTCAACTCGCCAAAGACCTGCGTCTGGAAATGGCTGCACTTGTCGAGCTCTGGGAATCAATACCGTGTCGAGATCAGCAAATAGACAATCAGTCGTCCAAGTTCATATCACCAAATAAGTTTCGCGAATCAAGAATTCAAGAACACAAGAACAACCTGCATACCATTCAGACCTTGATTTCAGAACAACATTTAGTTGAACAAAACACTTCTACGGCACTAGACAAAATTACAATCGGACCTGAAACGTACGGTCGTCCGCGGATAAACCCTAGGGCAAGCAATAATCAAACTAAATATGACAGTGGAATGCACGTCATACAAACAATCGCTGCCGGACTAGCCGGAATCGGCATATCCAGAAACATAGAGCCTCTAGGAAGATCGGTAGAAGCCGTCTTTTCAACACGTGAACGTTCAAAATTTTTGCGTGACCTTTCAATCCTAACAAGTCATTTAAATGACGCTGTTATAGACTCCTACAATCTCAGACTGAGAGTGCTACAGCAGAAAGGGGCGATAAGTAAGCGCATGATTGAGGACTCCCTTCGCATAGTCGAAATAAACGCCCACGTTAGAGCTTTTGCTTTTGAAAACACCAACTACATAATAGATAGTGCAAGACAGCTTAAGGAATTCGTGAAATCTCCAGATACTGATTTCAATTCATCTGACGTTCACGAGTCAGAAAAGAAAATCGATGTTTTTCTGAAAAACGCCACTGATATGCTGAGCCTTTATGCCCGCTATGCCCGTCATTTCAGATTGTTTTTCGCAAATTAAAAATCAGCAGATTTCTTTGCGGCGGCAATCGAAAATTCAGCAGTTTCTCCATCGCCGT
>JAIEQI010000223.1 GCA_019747875.1 Candidatus Obscuribacterales bacterium | reverse complement strand
GCTTCCGCTACAACTTCTGCTTTTGGCGCTTCTACTACGGCTGGAGCTTCCGCTACAACTTCTGCTTTTGGCGCTTCCACTGCGGCTGGAGCTTCCGCTACAACTTCTGCTTTTGGCGCTTCCGCTACGACTGGAGCTTCCGCTACAACTTCTGCCTTTGGCGCTTCTACTGCGGCTGGAGCTTCCGCTACAACTTCTGCCTTTGGCGCTTCTACTGCGGCTGGAGCTTCCGCTACGACTTCTGCTTTTGGCGCTTCGGCTACGACTGGAGCTTCCGCTGCGGCTGGAGCTTCCGCTACAACTTCTGCCTTTGGCGCTTCTACTGCGGCTGGAGCTTCCGCTACAACTTCTGCTTTTGGCGCTTCCACTACGGCTGGAGCTTCCGCTACGACTTCTGCTTTCGGCGCTTCTACTACGGCTGGAGCTTCCGCTACAACTTCTGCTTTTGGCGCTTCGGCTACGGCTGGAGCTTCCGCTACGACTTCTGCTTTTGGCGCTTCAGCCGCGGCTGGAGCTTCCGCTACGACTTCTGCTTTTGGCGCTTCGGCTATGGCTGGAGCTTGCGCAGGCGCTGCGATGAGGTCTGCCAATCCCAATCCCGGTGCCGCTTTTGCATCCGCAATCGCAGCTTCCACGGACTGTTCTTTCGCTATAGAACGGGCTGAGGGCAATAGACTTTCAGCCAGCAACGTTTCCATGTCAATCAAGGAGTCTTCCGGCTTTTTCTTAGCTTCCACCACAGGTGCTGTTGCTTCGGCTGTGCTCGCCAGTTCCTTGCCGAGTGATGTGAATGCAGCCAGCTCGTCCATGGCCGACGGCTTTTTGACTTCAGCTGCAATAGATGTCGAATCGGGAGTGGACTCGGCTTCATCATCACCGAGATTGAGGCTAAGTGAAGCCGCTATCTCTTCTGCTAATGCATTCTTCAAATCAGCCACTTCGTCGGCAGCTTTTGCTTGAATCGGAACAGGTCCAGCTGCCTCGGTCGAAGCTTCAACAGGCTCATCATCAAGGTTTAATGCCAAGGACGCGGCAATCTCTTCTGCCAAAGCACTACGCAAATCTTCGAGCGGATCAAGACCTGCATCTGAAGAAATAGGAACCGGCTTGTTTACCTGAGGGGGGATCTCAACGGGAGCACTGGTCTCCTCCGCTTTGAGTTCACTCTTCTTCGCCTCTTCCTCAGCCGCTTGGCGCATTAGCTCATCGGCAGTGTCCAAACCAGGAACCGTTTCCTTTGGTTTGGATTTCAACATATTCCAAGCATCGTCATGATCATTAAAAGTAGTTGGCACAAATGGCTTACTAGCTTTTGGTGTTGCTGGCGGTGCCATCACCGGATTCGGAGGCGGCAATCCAAAATCTGCGGCATTTGGAGTTGTCGCGCTCAAGGGCGACGGAGCAAGAAGCTCTGACAATGATGGTGAAGCTGGATTAGATGCTGCAGGAGCGGGAGCTGCCCCGCCTGAAATCAGATCAGACAATGAAGCGGTAGCCGGTGCCACCGGCGCGGATGGAGGCTCACTAGCAGCAGGTTTTGAACCAGAAAGTAAATCAGACAAGGAAGCTCCTGGAGCCGGTGCAGCGGGCTGAGATGGAGCTGCACTGCTAGAACCAGTTCCAGAGAGAAGATCAGACAACGATGGCGTTGCTGGCTTTGGAGGCTCGGCCGGAGTGTTTTCCGACTTCCCAGCAATCAAATCTGACAAGGATGGGGTAGCAGCGGCAGCCGGTTGTGCCGGCGAAACTCCAGAGATCAGACTGGAAAGTGAATTTCCAGCGCTCGAGGCCAGGGCCGGATCAGCAGGACTAGCTGGAGGCGTACTTGCAGGCGTGGCGGACGCTGGGGCTGTTCCTGATAGAAGATCTGACAAGGAAGGCGTTGATGGGTTTGGGGTAGAAGGCGTACTCGGCGGAGTGAGTTCCGGTTTGGCCGTGCCCCCGCCGACTCCCGACAGAAGATCAGACAATGATGGCGTAGCTGGCGAACTGGGCGGAGCTGTTGCGGTATCCCCTGCGGTACCAGCGGAGGGCTCAGTTTTCTTCTCAGACGAGGATTTAAATAGATCAGCTAAAGATCCAGGTTTTGCAACTGGGGGAGTGGCTTCTACCGGTGCCGCCGGGGGGGCGGAAACTGGCGGTGGCGCAGCTGCTGCCGGGGCGTCATCATCAAACAAACTGCCAAAAGCATCGCCAGGCACCTTTGATGCCGGTGCCGAATCAGAGAAGAGATCCGACGCCTTTGATGCCGGCTCGGCAGGCTTGGCTGGCGCATCTGAAAGCAAATCGCTCAAAGATGGAGTGGATGGAGCTGCGGCATTAGTGGCGGGCGTGGCAAACGGATCTGCAGCAGGAGGCTTCGCCGAAGGCGCCGTCAGGAGGTCTTCGAGAGACGCGGCTTTGGCAGCCGGTGGAGTAACCACCGGTCCGAGCAAATCTGACAAAGATGGTGATGCCTTTTCAGCGGGCTTGTCCGCTGCTGGCGTTGGGGCAGAAGGTGATAGCAAATCGGCCAGCGAAGGTCCGCTGGCAGCCGGCTTTTCTGGTGTTCCCGGAACTGACGATGCTAGTTTTTCTAATAGGTTGTTCGAACCACTTGCGTCAGCAGCAGGCGGCGTTGAACTTGAAGAAACCGATTCAGGAGGCTTGCTGCCTCCAAGCCAGTCATCACCTAGAAGAGAGGATAGTGACATTCCTGAGCCGCCATTTCCAGCAGGAGCTGGAGCTGATGCGGACGGCGCAGCTGGTTCACTGGCTATTTGCGGCGCAACGAAATACTCAGATACTTTAGGAGCCTTGCTCTTGGCCGGCAAAGCAGACGGATTCCACAAGGCAAGAACGGCCTCCGGAATCGGCAGGGGTTCATGACTCAATGAGGGATCACAAACTGCTCCAAATGAAGTGAAGAATTGGAAGAGCGGATCCGGCAATCCTTGATTAGCTTTGTGTCGCTCTCCGGCGCCCCCCCATTTATGCATAGTGTTCAGCGCTGCAGAAGTTTCCTTGGTTAATGGCTTAACCAACTTAGAGTGCAAACAATAGAAGGCTAAGCCTTGTTCACGCGCTTCCGATGCCTTACTAGATAAGACGCCTTCCAGGAAGCTCATCTCGAAGTTATTATCTTCGAGAAAGTATGTCATTGGGAATCCAGCGTCTTCTCTAAACACGATAGCGAGTCCGGCGATTCGCAGTTCAGACATATCTTCGCCTTCAGCGAAGGCTCGAGCGGGATGGAAGACTGTATAGATCTCACCAATCTTCACTTTGGCAGTTTCAGCCGAGGCCCAGTCATCGGCACTTTGACGTCCATCTGGAAGATAGATGCACATGTACTCTTTTAACGAGGCGAGTGGTAAATTCAATTTCTGTTCCAACGTACTCATCTCTAGACTTCCTCACCAAACGCAGCGCCACCATCCCCGGAACCGGCAACGAGAGATAAGGTCTCGTTGGTTTCCTTTTCCAGTTTCGCAATCCTCTTTAAAATATCCTGTTCACGATCGCTCCAGGTTTGCTGGTGCATGCGAATCATTTGCTTCAACTCGGTGTTTAGGGCTTGAGCACTTGTTACGAACGTACTCTCGGCAGAACCGGAGAGATTTCCGAGGCGCTCCACCTGAATTTTTACAAGGTCATTCAATTGATTTTTGAAATCACTGTTCAAACTATCAAACTGCCTGCCAAAATCAGCAACAAGTTCATCCAGCGGACTGTTCTTATCCTTGCTGGAGCCCACTTCAGGTCCTTCTTTCAGTTGGGTTACCAAATCGCCAGCACGCGTACGCACCTCATTTTCGGAATTGAGCAGGCTCTCTTTGACTTGCTCGAGCAAACGTGCTGTTTGTGTTCGCAGCTCTGAAAGCTTCTCAGACAATTCATGGTGGCTGAACTCATAACTGGCTTCCAGCTCCGAAAAAGATTCTTGGCTAAGCGAAACAATTTCAGCAACGGCCGTCGTCACAACCTCGTCCCTGATGCTAGCCAGAGACTGCTCCGATTCCTTATTTACCTGCTTTACAGACTTCATGTTTTCCTTGACGGCGGCGTCAAGCTGTTCATTGAGATCCTCAGTAAGAGTAGAAAGCTGTTCGGTCTGATGGCTATACAGTTGTTCTAGCGACTGTGTCACTAGGTGTCTTTTCTTTTCGGCTTCGTCTACAAGATTCTTGTACTCGATGCCGAGTTCGGCCGTTAACTCGTGCTCGCTGCTGGAAAGTCGTCCACCAATTTCTGCTTGCGCTTCATGGAATGTTGATTGGCTTCTCTTGCAAGCAGCCTCCAGCTCTGACAAGAGCTTGACTGCTTCAAAACGCAAATCAGTTGTGCCAGCCTCTTTTTCTCTTTCCAATGGTCGGATAAGTGAGTCGAACCGCTCGGAGGCAGAACCGACAGTCCATTCTTGTGTATGATTTAGTTCTTTGGTCATCCTTTCTATGCGCAATTCCAAATGTTCTTTTACGCTGGAAAGGAAGCGCTCGTTATCTTCGATAATTTGACTGAGTGCTTGCTGTAATACTTCTTTCGATTTCTCGACATGGGCATTGATGTCGTCCGGTGATGAGCCTTCGACTGTTTCAATCTTGCCGACTGCGGCTTTGCCTGAGGGTCCATCCGGTCCTTCGGCCAGGCGGTCACAACGGGAAAGAATCTCCTGACGTTTGGCGGCAAGCGTCGATAGCTTAGAAAAGCCCTCTTCAACAATATCCTTTAAATTCTTCGACATTTTCCGTTTCCTTAGAAATCCAAACTTGCTTCATCCAACGCGCTAATCAATTCCCGCGCTTCTGCAACCGATTGCTCCAGTTCTTCCAACTTCTTGCTCAGTTCCGTGACCTGCTCGTCGTTAGAATGCTGCAGCTTCGAGAATTCACCTTGATAGTCGTGGAAACTCTTCTCGACCTTCTCGGTGGCGTCCTTCCTCGCGGCATCCAGTAGCACGCGGAACTTCTCATATGACTTCTCCATGTGCGTCTCGATTTCTGACACGCCTGATTTTGATTCTTCGCCCAATGATTTCTTGAGCGTAGTGAATTGCTCTTTCAACTTGTTCATGATTTCGCTGTCACGGCTTTGGTCTGGAGCAATCACTTCTTCTTGTGATAAATCAGTTGCTGACTTCTCAAACTTCGCGAACAGACTTTCAAACTGTTCGGAATATTGATTTTGGTAACTCCGCAATAGCCCTTGAAGATCGGCTTTAACGATTTGTAGTTGATCTTCCGCTTGCTGTGCCGCTGACAAGATTTCCGTTCTGTATTGAAGAGAAAGATTTCGCACAGTTGTCGCGTGCAATCCGATATGCAGATCGGCCATCTCTTTGGCAGAAGCCTTAAAGGCATCCGGCAGTTCTTTCACGTAATTCAGATCAGCCTCGGAAAGCGCATCAATGCGCTCTTTCACGTTCTTTTGCATGGAAGAAAACGCTTCGATTCTCTTGTTTAAACGCTCTGTCTGTTCGGCAGTCAGAGCATTCACGTTCTCATCGACTGCCCCCAGATAATCTTCGCCTTCTTTTTGGAGCTTTGCTTTGAGTTCGGCGCAATGCTCTACCAGCTCTTCCAAGCTTACAAGCGATCCCTGGCTGAGCTGCTCATCATACTGCTTGTGCAAATCTGCAAGTCCCGTTTTCTCTTTTCCGACTTCTTCGCGGATCGATTCCAACTGACCGGGCATCCTGTCATGAAACTCCTTGCGCGACTTTTCAACGCCATCGGCAATCGACTTTTCCGTGCTTTCCAAATCAGCTTGGAATTTCTTGAGATTATCGTCAATTTCGGAGGAGAACTTGTTTACCAACTCATTGAGTTTTTCTGACAGAGCATCGCGAAGTTTCTTGCCAGTTTGTTGAAGTACTTGCAACTCTTCCTGACGTAATTCCATCAGCTGTGCAAGGACTGCCTCTTTTTCTGACGAAACCTTTTCAAGCTTCGTTCGCACGATTAGCTCAATCTGCTCGTCGGCGGACTCTAGCTGTCCACTGACATATCGTTCGAGTTCGTTGTTTAACTTGCCCACATGCTCGCATGCATCATTAACCGAACGCTCCATATCTTGAGAAGCTCTGGTTAATGCTGCCAATAATTGTCGAGCCGGTGAATTTGCCTGTTGATCCGTTGGTGTAGCTGTCGTGCTTGCTGGTTCTGCCATAAATTCCGCCAAAACAATACAAAAAAAGAGGACGCCCCCAGCTTCCTATATGCCCAGCCCGTTTACATTTACGCATCTCTTTCAAAAGTTTCGACGCGAATGGAGCAAAAACGGCTGTTTGGGAGGATTAGCGACTGCAAAGAAGAGCAAACGCACACTTGACATCTGCTATCGATTTTTCGCCTTTGAGCGTCCGAATAAATAGATAGAATAACGGATCAGGCACGTCTACGATATCGTACGCCCGCCGAAGATCACCATATACGGTGTCATAAACAAAGCAAAAGGGTGCACCATATACAGTGCACCCTTTTAATTTGACAATCCTCTCGCAATCGGATTAATTGACTCCCGCCCGCTCAATCAAGTCCAGCTCGAAGCTCAGATTTCGATCTGACTTGCTCTTGCCATGTACAAGTGAACCGTTATACACGATTTACAGATTATTTCTGCTTTGGCGGTCCAAATGTTGCTTTGTACAGAGTTGAGAGGCTTACCTTCTTATCAGTTTTATCGCCCCACTGATTGCTTATTTGAACTTCACCTGTTTTCTCGTTGTAGGAATTTACGTTGACGACATGCCATCCACCCATATCGCCTCCGGCACCACCTTTTCCGCCATGTCCGGAGTCTTTCCAGAAGGGCTCATTATATGTATGCACCATGAGGATCAATGGATACTGACTTTTTTCATCCTTCAAAACTTTGGCAAACTCCTGCTCAGTCTTAAAACCGTGAACATAACAGTCGAAGCACTCAGCAGAGTTAGCCAGAGCAAAGTTGGTTTCGGTTTTTCTTGTTATCTCATTGCTAATTGAAACCAAATCACCTACATCCAGAAACGGCTCCGTAATCTTTGATTCCTTGCCATCTTCATCACGAATTTTCAGTGTTTCACCTTTTGAATTTCGTACTCTTTCACCCGTATCTTCAGAATTGATTGGCTCAATCTGAACATAACGCAATTCACCGCGAGCAACACCAACACCGTTGGGATCAAATAGTCGTCGCTGCCAATGAATATTTGCGGCGGTCATCTGAAATATCTGACTCGCGTAGCTTCGTTCGCCATCCTTTGGCGGATTGTTTGCTGCTTCTTTGTCCGGTTTCAAACTGGAGCGATCGAGAACAACATCGTTGTCGCGAGGATTCTCAGTTTCGAACTTTCCGGTGAGAGCTACGTCTGCCACAAGTGCAGCTGCCTTTGACGGATATTTTGAATAGATGCGCGCTTCGACAGTCGTGACATTGCATGTCAAATGCTGGCCCTGATCAATTCCCATTGGATGTGCAGCCTGCTCCAACACCTGTTCTGCAAGAACTATGCGATTTTCGCGGCTAACAGGTTGGTTTCCTTTAGCATCCAGCAGACGAGATACGTTTTCATAGACACCAAGCACTTCTTGCCGCGGCACAAAGTCTCTGACAGCTCGAGATTCCAGAGCTTTGATATCACGAATCATTTCATTCTTTTCTTTGGCAGAAATGTCGTTAGCGTTCAGGATCGAGTTGAGTAGATTCTCGCGTTGCGGCGTGCTCCCCATGGAGAATTCCATTTTGTCGGCCGCACGCTCTGATTTGTCACCATTTGCAGCGCGCGGTGGATCTCCTGGACGTGGAGTTTCAGTCGGTCTGGCTAGCTCACCGACCGCAGGATTTTGATGGACACGGCCATCATCAATTGTCATCTGGGGAAGAGCAGCTGAAGCTGCCTTTCCGAGTTCCTTAAATGACTCTTTGAGTAATGCCAAAGGATCGATACTCTTTGATTCAAGTTCTTGACTCCCTTCGTTTATCTTGTCCGGTTTATCGATGCCCATGATTATTCCCCACAGCTGAACACTGTCGAGAATAGCGGGCGATAAGGGCAAATTCTGGACCGAAAGAATAACTTATTTGGGTCGTCGGATTAGCATTTTCTAGAATTCGAGCATCTTGGCTACTGTCCTATCTTCGTAATCAATGAGCCAACTGGGCATACACACCCGGTTGGCTCAGTACTCAATCGCGAGAATCAATTTATAAAGCTAGCAGAGTCTTTTTTATCTGCTCGTACTGTTCTTTTAAAGCGGAACTCGATTTGCTCAGAGACTCCTCTGCTACCCGTTTGGATTGCTTTTGCTGTTCCGTCAGGGCAAAATCCCCAAGCGCACGGTAGGCATTTCCAAGTTGCTCTTGCTGCGGGAGTACTCTTATTACGTCAACATTGTTGATTAGCGTTTCGAATTCACCGCCTCTGGTCATCTTGCCACCCAAAGCAGATTGGAACTCTTTAGATAACGATTCCAGACCAGTTCCAGCGAAGACTTCCGTAAAATTCGCGTCAATACGCTTTGCTAATTCCGGATTGTTTTTGATCAGTCTTTCAAGTCCTCCGATATTCCCATTCGTCAGATCGAGAGCGCTTTCAAAAGCGTCTTCCGCCATCGAAGGATCATTTGCGGCAGTTTCCATCAAGGAGAGATTGATCGCTTGCGTTCCTTTTCTCGTCAACTCCTGCATGCGATCAACTAACTCACCACCGGAAGTGTTCAAGAGATCGTGATGTCCATTCTTATTTGTGACGTCGACGTCAACCATGCTCAAGGTGCCATCACCTTTGTCCTTCAAGATAACTTCCAGTGCAAAAGGGCTCAGGGTATTCTTTCCTTGAAAGTGGCTAACGCCTTTTAGGATTTCCAAACGGTCTAGCTCCGGCATCTTTTGCAATTTATCACGCATCGAAGTTATAGCGGTGTCCGCACCACTTTGATCATATTGCGCCTGCTCCATCTTATGAACAAAGACCTGAGCATCTTTCGCATGCGCGCTCTTGGAAGGGTCAAAGGGCTTTTCTATGTCAGCGATCGTGAAACCAGACTCCTGGCTCTCAGGCTCAAAACTAAAGCAACGGCTTGAATCTTCGCCCACGCATCTACTGCTTTCTTTATTTGTATCAACTCTGTCGCCCGCCATATGAAATTACCTCCGCTCTTTGATAGGAGACTAGGCTGTCTTAAGTGCGAACAGGGTGCGAACATTTCCGTCCTAAATACGGAAAATACGCAGCACCCGCTAAAGGGAAATCAATTTGCAAGCAGCGGGCAGGACAAGTTATTCTTTTACAGCTCTTTGGGGATTTTGTTAGATGGCGAATGACCAAAATGTTCTCATATTCACTGACGGCGCCTGTACAGGCAATCCTGGTCCAGGAGGCTGGGCCAGTATCGTGTCACTGCCTGGCGGCAATGTTCATGAACTTGGTGGCGGAGTAAAGGAAACGACAAACAACCGTATGGAAATGGCAGCCGCGATCAGGGCTCTCGCCATGCTCGACTTAGCAGAGCAAAACAGCATCATTCTGTATACAGATTCGACATATCTAATCAAGGGTATCACCCAGTGGATTTGGGGATGGCGATCGCGTGGCTGGAAAAATGCCGAAGGCGGCGATGTCGCAAACCGCGATCTTTGGGAAGAGCTGCTTAGACAAGTCACAAGGCTGAAACCTTCGACAATAGATTGGAAATATGTAAGAGGCCACGCGGGCTATCCCGGCAACGAACGCTGTGATGAAATCGCTGTCTCCTTCGCCAAGGGAAATCCTGAGCAGCTCTATGTTGGGCCGCTTGACGGGTACTTTGTTGATCTAAAAGATCTTCCTGAAGCTCAGCCTCTTCCAGAAAAATCGGCCGGTGGCAGCAAGAGTGGTGGCAGAAGCAAGAACGGTGGCCCCGGCTCGAAGTCTGGCGGCGGAGGCGGTCCCGCGACCTATTTGAGCTACTACGCCGGACAGGTCAAACGCCACTACACCTGGGCTGATTGCGAGAAAACTGTAAAAGGTCGAAACGCAAAATTCAAAAAGGCGAAATCACCATTAGAAGAAAGAGAAATCTTGATCGGCTGGGGCTTAGATCCAGGCGTGCTCAGTTAGCTAGTTGCTTACTTGCGGAGCTCTTTTTATGCATGCCGTGACGCAATGCGTCTCCCGCCGCGGCAAACTCTATTTCTTCATTTTCGATATTCCAATTTCACGGTAGAACTTTTCAAATTCGTTGTAGGACATTTTTATTTCGGCACCGACGGTAGATCTCTTTCCATCAATAATTCGGGTGTTAGATCCGTGCGGATTGCGCACTGTGACCTCCTTAGTTTCAGGATCATAGCCAGTAACCGAATAGGCATGTGCTGCATATATCACAATTCCTTCAGATGAGAGGGATGTTTTTGACGAACCCGAATTATTTTGCTCGGAGTTTGCAAATGAGCCTTTTGTAGCAACAGTAAGGATAGTGTCACCATTTGTGGTATCACTCAATGCCTTCTGCAGGGTGCTATCTCTCGTCCATGAGGTAGACCAATTGTCGGTCTTACCTGACAAAAGAATTTTCATTGGATCCTGCAAGTAGCCGCCATCATCGCCCCCTTGAACGGTGGGCATTTTGCCTTCTTTGTTAAAGCGCTGAGGATCCTGATGATTCCTGTACTGATTCCACGCATGCTCCAATACTCTTACCCACACGCCGTTTCCATTCTCACGCGCATAAAGTGCCATCTCGGCTTTTGAAGGAATATTGACGCGTAATGGTAGTTCATAACCTGGAAATTGCACCTTATAGTGCGAGAGTGCGCCATTTTGATCTTTCACAGGAGTAATCATGTCTTGGAGCATTTGACGACCCGAATCAGTGGAAGCCATCGATGCGACCAGGGAAAGGAAATAGCAATCTCCAAGTCCGCCTTGTTGAACGGCATCAGGATTGATTGCCTTTGCCGGATCTCCTTTCTCTCCCCAAAGCGACAGTGCAGCATCAGGCAATTCTTGCAAGCGCGCATACTCATTGCGCGCGCCCCACATGTTGTACATTTCGTCCAAGAGTTTTGTTGTGCCGGCGTCACTTAGATTTGGGTTGGTCAGTTTGACTTTTAACGCCGAAATATCACGCAGGGATACCTTGCTTCCCGGAAGATCATTGGTGTCCATGTCCTTCAGCTCATTCTTATATCTCTCAACAAATCCGAGAAACTGCACTTGTTCCGGTGTGAGATTCTTCTCTTTGGAAATCATGTCTTCAACGTAAGCAAGATCAATGTATCGAGCATCGACACCATCGCGCATACCGTTCTGCAAGATCGACTTCATGAATTGCTTATTGCTGTTGAGCATATCTACGATATTCTTGGCGTTGTTCAAATAACTCTCGCGTTGTTCGGGGGTCAGACTGACTTTTGAAGACGCGCCCATATCGCCGAGATTGAGATCGTCAAATAGATCGAGGCCAGGCAAATAACCTTCGCTTGTGTCATGGCCATTCTTCTCAGGCAATGGAGCCAAGCGCATGAAGTCTTCCGTAGCAAGAGAACTCACCAAAGCAGGGCTTTCAATGGCCTTAGCTGACTCATTCGCTTCAAACTCGAATCTATCCATTTCGCAACTCTCCCAAATGCCATACGAAGAGAGTAGCTAGCAATTTTGAACAGAATTTGAACGACGGCGACAATGCCAAAGAAAGAACCCTCGAGTTTTAAATCGAGGGTCTGAGGGTGTGTGGGCTGGATTGAAACTCTTGTAGTTGCTCGAACTAATGCCTATTTTCCAAGGCGATCGGATACCGAAGTCTTTTGCTCTTTGACTAGTTCTTGGAATAGTTCCAGTGCCGGCAATTGTCCTTTTTCATTCTTGATACTTTCAGCTCTGATGGCAATCTCCGCATCACGGGCATCAGCCACCTGAGATCCAATGCCTGCGTTGTAAACCTCTTTATCGAAGAAGGGCTTTTCGGTGACCATGCCGTTCCACTCTCCTTCAACGGTTACGGTCTTGAGTTCGCCAAGCTTCCCATACCCAATCGTCAAATCGGGAATTGAACCAGTACTATTAGCCTTGCTCTCCATTTTTTGGATAATCGAAAGCCGGTCGTCGTAAGGCACCGCATTCAGTTCATCATTGATGCTTTCGCCTTTTGTGGTTTTTGCCAACAACGTGTCTGCAATCTGTTGTTCTGCTTTATCGTCAAATAAATCCATTTGTGTTCACCTCGCCCGTGTGTGTTGCTTTCGATGCACACATAATATTCAGGCGACATGTCATCACTGGTTCGCAGCAGTCAAAATTTTGGGTCTTTGCCTTAAACTCACGGAAAGATTTCCAGCCTCTTCACGTGCTTTGGTTGGTAAATCGAAAAATCCCTTCGATCAAGTGTCAGAATCTGTTTGATTTCGAGTTTTTCACTAGCAACGACTAAGGTAGCGTCTGCAAAATCCATCCTCAAGTCTGCATACTTGTCTTGAAGTTCAAAAACTCGATAAAGAGACGAGAGGTCCAGTGGAACAAGCTGTACATCCAAGAGTTTGAGCATTTCTCCGAAAGCTTTTCGCAGGCGTTTGTCATTTGGAAGAAGCCATGAAACTTCAGCTAAACAAGCCTCCGAACTTGCGAACTTAGTTGTAGTTGGCAGTGACTTCAGAGCGTCCCGGCAAAGCTCGTGACCAGAATCGCTAGGAAAAATTAGAGCAAGCATGAAGCTAGAATCTACGATTATGCTTTTTTGAAACTCTTTCATGAATAATCCGACGTTGCGCATCAATGTCACTAGCTTCAAAACCGAGATCCATCGAAATAGGCTCAAAACCGCCCTCAACAAGTGCATCCCACTTACTTTTCTTTGACTGCTTCATTTTGCTTTCGTACAACATATCAATCGCATCTTTCACTACCTGAGCTTTAGAGATCTCCAAAGCATTGGCAAGCTGCTCGAGCTTTTTCATTTGATCTGGTGGAATGCGGAAAGAAGTAGCCATAGCAAAGGTTCCTGGAATGTGATGCATTGATGTGATACATCCATCATAACACGGGGGTTCTGGTCGATCTAAGAGGAGCAAAGAAAAAAGCCCTTGAGCTTTTAACTCAAGGGCTTTATAAATCCTGGCACCGGGCTATCTTTCCGGGCGGTCTCCCACCAAGTATTGTCGCTGCTGACCGTCTTTACCTTCGTGTTCGGGATGGGAACGGGTGTGTTCCAGTCGCATCAGCACCAAGAAACTTTTCAGAATCTGGTTATGTAACCAGTACCCTGGAAACTGCATACTGAGAATGTTTGATTGATGTAGTTTGATCTTTGATTCATCAAAATATTAGCTGGATAAGCCCTCGACCTAATTAGTAACGCTCAGCTGCAAACCGCCTTTATGCGGCTCTTCGACCTGCGTCCTATCAACCGGGTGGTCTTCCCGGGGTCTTACTACCTTGTGGTATGGGAATTCTCATCTTGGGGTGGGCTTCGTACTTATATGCTTTCAGCACTTATCCGCTCCGAACACAGCTACCCTGCGTCTACCGCTGGCGCGAT
>JAIEQI010000178.1 GCA_019747875.1 Candidatus Obscuribacterales bacterium | reverse complement strand
TGCCATTTTTTCCATGGAATAAAAAATGGAAAATTTCTTGAACCCATTGACAGACAACAGGAAATCTCCATACTATGGGCGGACGGGCCGCGCTCCATACGGAATAGCCGGTTCGATGCTAATTGATGAGCACAGATGGCCGAGTTATGAACTAAACGTTCGGTCCCGCTTATAGAACCTGAAGGTAGAGGGCGGACGGATGATCCTTGTCATGAAAAATTATTTGTCTTGCAGTCTTAAATTCGCTCAAATCTGCAAAGCGATTTCCCGTATTTGTGTTGCGCTCATAATGAGGGAAATTCGAGCTGGAAATCTCAAGGCGGATGCGATGCCCTTCCCTGAACATAGCAGCGATCCAGCCCAGGTGTATTTCTATTGCATATACTTTCTCACCACTAAGCACTCTCTTCGCATCTCCAGTCTTAAAACGCCTGGAAGCAAGCAAAATATCGTCAATCGCGCCCGCCGATCCGCCAGACGATTTGACATACTCCTCTTTTGGAACTGCACAACGGCTAGCTCGAGCGATGCCATTACAGACGTTAATTGCACGTCCTCCCGCATCCACCTCCGAGAGGACTGCAGTAAAGTCAGTGTCCACGGCCGTTGTGGATGCATAGATCAGCACCGAAACCGCACCGGCAACAGTGAGGTCTGCAGCAAGGGGAGGCGTGCTGTATACCAAAACATCATTGCGCATTTGATTGGAACTCTGATCACATGCCCCCATGGGAAGCATGTCTTCAAAGCAACATCCGTGTCCTCCTGAACTCGGCACAGGAAAGGTCGGATCATAAATGAAACTATCCCACGGCTCTGACTCAGGCGATTTCGTACTCAGCATGCCATCACCAGCAGTAGCATTTGCTCGTCCACCGGAGTGCAAGAATAAGTTCATCTGCTTAGCAGAGGTAGGCGGCCAAGAATCAAAATGCGCCCACTTATTGGCTCCCAAAATAAATACAGAAACATCAGGATCAGCATCCGCCGATGATACGGTGCTCGAATTTGTCTGATCTGTGGAGCGCATTTGTTGATCCAACCACTTCAGCTGAACAAGATCAACAATATTTTCAGCTTCACTACCGAAGTAAACGCAACCGACTTTCGGCTGCCATGGCACATGATGCCATGGACCGATAAGTAACTTTTGTCGGCCCCGTTTCGGATCATTCTTTTGAAGTTCTCTCAGGGCTATGAAGTTCTTGATAGTGCCGGAAATGAAGATGTCGTACCAGCCACCAACATGCAACACAGGCAAAGATATATCGTCGTAGCGCTCTTGCACTGCGATTTTCTTCCAATAATCATCGTAAGTGTCATGCTCTACCCAATCGAAGTAGTAGGGAACATACGACTTAATTTCTTCGAATAGCGCGTTTAGCGGAGTCGCATAAGCCATTGAGTTGTACTGTCCCAACACTCCTAGAATGCGCTTCATTCCGGCTACATCGCCGGCTCTTAGAGCGGTATCACGTGCAAGCGACAGAGTCCAGGATTGAATGAATCCTTGCGTCAGACTACCACCCTCGTAAGTCCAGGGTTCGTAAAAGTTACAACCCGTCATCGCAGGCATGATCGTTTTTAATTGCGGCAATTTATTGGATGCTGCCAAAAGTTGCACTGAACCGGGATAAGAAAATCCATACATCGCGACTTCGCCATTAGACCCGGGCAATGAAGCTGCCCACTTTATGGTGTCTTCGCTATCGGCTGTCTCGTATTTGTAGGGATAGAACTCGCCTTCAGAACGATAACGTCCTCGACAATCCTGCACAACAACCATGTAGCCATAGCGCGCATACCACATGGTATCCAGGTAAACGCAAGTTTGGGCTGTGCTTTTGTCATATGGGGTTCTTAAGAGTAAAACCGGTACTTTCTCGGCTGTTTCCGGTTTGTAAATGTCTGCGTATAACTTCACGCCATCCCGCATCTCAGCTGCCACATCACAGGTCGTTTGCACCCTGTCATATCGCATCAACGGGACTTCCCAGCTTGCCACAATGTTTACCCCATATACTGTTTCCACGCGCAATTATATCTTTATCCCCATAGCAATTTGCTTGGAAAGCAGTAATCTAGAGCGAACAATGACAGTCAGTGCAACTGACTCTATTTAGAAGAATCCATCAACGACTCTCTTTGCAGGCAGCAAATGTTAGGGTTCCCTAACAAGCTCGTTGGAAAAAGCACACTTGATTCAATAGCGGATTCTGCTAACCCAGGGACCCTAACAGATTCATTAGAAACCCTTATGGAATGCGACTTTTAACCACAGCTGCATGATCGCCGATAGAATGAATATGTCGATAATTTACGATAGATTTAATCGGTTTCCCCCTCAAGATACAACGATCTCCTTAGACTAGAGTAAATTGGCATCATGCTTTGAGATGGCTCTGCTATGATGAAATTGGCGTGGTCGTTCCCCTTTTGCCACATTCAGCTCGATGGACGTTCCTAAATTCCCACATCGGGAACGTCAGTATCAAGAACCCCCGGAATCTCCGCGACCCAGGCGTGGGTTTGCACTTGTACGAGAACTCAACCCGCGGCACGGATTACCGCTGCACGGATTAAGTCGCAAAACACCTTCCCCCCAACGAAGGGCTCTTTTGGCGCGAATGTTCACCGACTCATTCAATTTGAAGAGGCGCTAGATTTAGCATGACCGTTGATACTGCATTAGATACCACTGTAAAATACACAGCATCGAAAACAATTCTAGTAGCCGGCGATGGCCAGGAGATCTGGTCATTCGTAAAATCAGTGCTCGAAGATAATGGCTACGAGGTACGTGTAGCACCAACGGGGCACTCTGCGCTTGAGCACATAAGCAAGAAGAACTCTGTCGATTTGGTGATTGTGGGCGAGGAGCTGAGCGATATCAATGGTCTGGAATGGATAATAAAAGCCCGTCAGAAAAACCCTCATTTAAAGATTGTATTTGTCGCAAACATTTGGCGCGAGGCTGACTTTTATCAAAAGCTTAGAAAAGAATTCGGTGTTTCGCTGATCGTTCACCGCCCGTTCAAGCCATCGATCTTTACCCTTCAAATAGACAGCCTTTTCGGAATCGTCGAAGAATCTCAGTTTCCAAAATCAGTGGAAGTGAGCGAAGTCGATCGACACGTCGCAATGAAGGTTCGCTACGCACAAATATTGCCCTCACGCGCGCGTCAATTGGCTGATGCCATTGAAGGCGTGCAAGTCGAACCTCACAATCAGAAACAACTTTCTGAGGCTTTTCGGCTGGCACACAACTTAAAAGGTAGCTCTCGTTCTTGCGGTTTCCGTCATATAGGTGACCTATCCGAACAGGTCGAGCGGGTTCTCATAGGTATGCTAAATGGCAATAGCACCAAGAACATAGGTAGTCAGGTTAGTGAACAAATGAATGCCATTCAAATGCAAGCAATGGCTGCTCATTTGAAATACACATCACACCCAGATGATCATTATGGCAGCGAGGATAGCAAAGACGATGCAGTAAAAACATTGATTCTAGTTGTCACAGCTGGTAGGTCGCTGAACCATGCAATAGATGAAAACAACCAGTGGCTTAAAATACTACAGGTCGCTTCTTTCGAAGAAGCTCTGAGGGTGGCTAAAGAGAAGCCTATCGATGCGGCTTTGATCGATCTCGGACTGGAGTCAAGGGAAAGCGCACTTCGTTTTGCGGAAAAGGTTCGGGAATTTCAAGGAAATGAGAATCTTCCTCTGGGATTTCTTTCGGCAGGCAGACACGATGACCACCTGGAGTCCACTCGTGCCGGAGGCTCACTGGTACTACCAAAACCTATTGCCAGCAATCACATAATTAAAGCAGCTACTTATTTGAGCAGCATCCGGCAAGGAGGACGTCCACGTATTCTAATCGTTGATGACGATTCTGATTTCACTCAGATCATTTCCTCCATGCTGGTGAGCCATGGAATGCTGATTCGCTCCCTGCACGAGCCCTCAGATCTAATGCATGTTCTGCAGGAATTTACTCCGGACTTGATTCTCCTTGACGTGATGATGCCTGTAATAAACGGATTTGATCTTTGCCGGCAGTTACGCAGCACGCCTCGATGGCAGGACATCCCAATTGTATTCCTTACCGCACACAGCGGCGTTGATGCTCGTATCAATGCGTTCGACTCAGGGGCTGATGATTATCTGCCCAAACCCGTAATTGAAATGGAACTTGTGGCGCGGCTCAAGTTGAGATTGGAGCGCGCACGAATGATCCGCGAGAGGACCGACCGTGACCTGCTCACAGGACTATTATCCCGTCGGGCGCTCAGTGAACAGGTCAACGCGCTGCTGGCAAAATCGAGCAGACATCACTTCAAATTCTGTATGAGCTTGCTGGATGTTGATCATTTCAAGAAAGTGAATGACGTTTACGGTCACCACATTGGTGACCAAGTGCTGAGTGAATTGGGACAACTTCTCAATCGCCGCTTCCGCGTTGAAGATTTGCGTGGACGATGGGGAGGCGAGGAGTTCGCACTGGCATTTCCTCATGCAACTGGCGATGTAATGCGTGCTTCGCTCGGTCGCGTTTTGGAAGAGTTTCGTGCCAAGACTTTTGGAGACTCACAGGAGTTTCATGTCAGTTTTAGCGCAGGTATGGCCACCTATCCCGATGATGGAACGACCTTCAAAGAGTTGCTCCAGGTAGCGGATCAACGCCTTTACCTCGCGAAGGAAATGGGCCGAAATACTATAGTTATTAAAGGCTGAGGAACAAATCATGGCTAACATATTACTAGTTGACGACGATGAGTATATTTCGGAAGAGCTAAAGGATTGGCTGGTCGACGGTGGGCATTCCGTGGAAGCAGTTTTCTCCGGTCCGGAAGCATTAGATCACTTGCAGTTCTGCTCTTATGATCTAATCCTCATGGATAGCAACCTTCCAGGTAAAAATGGGAGGGAGGTTTGCCATGAATACCGCACTAAAGGCGGTATCACTCCGATTGTTATGCTGACGGGAGATTCATCGTCATATGCGTTGGAAGAATGCATGAAGGCAGGCGCAAATCTCTTTCTCGAAAAGCCCTTCCCGCTTGAAGAGCTTGAGGCTGTAATTCACCGATACACAGCTGATATGGCAACTAATTGAAACTGAAGTCATAGCATCCTATTTAGTCTTTAAAGACCAAGAAGGGGCTTTTGCAAGCCCCATGTCGGTTACCACACGGTGAATTAGGACTATCTTCCAGCTGGATATAACGTTCCGTTTGATATCACTTTGGCATTGTCCACAGCACGTTCGGCATTAGGCAAACCGTGCCCCAAGTACAGAGTATGTTGGGCTGGGGAGCATGCGTTTCTCAGGGCATCAGTCATCGCGGAAGAATTAAGCTCCGGTCGAGCTGACCATGCCAGCGCCGCTATTCCGGCAACAATTGCAGAGGAGAAGGAAGTACCATCCTTGCTTTCGACACCATTGCGAGTTTTGCAGAGGATATTTTCAGCTGGGGCAGAAAATGTTGTTGAGCTTCCTATCGTTGAAAAACTCCACACGCGTCCATTTCTGCCAAGACCGCCAACCATCACCTTGTTTCTCTGATAACCAGAGTTATCTCCAACTCTGCTGTCATTTCCATTGGGTACAAAGGCCAAGGAATTATCTCGTTTCAAGTTTTCAAACCAAATCTCCGTAATCGGATGGACTGCCGTGTTTGCCAATCCATAAGGCGCAGCGCAATTGAATCCGATGTTAACGACTTTGCATCCCAACTGATTGGAAATATTGATTGCTTTCATTATAGATAAGTCCGTAGCACGACTTTGTGAATCGCATGCGCGCAAAGACACGAGTTTGCAATCCGGTGCTACGCCGGCTACAGATGAGAACGGAGAGAAAGAACCAGCTATAGTAGTTGCCACTGCAGTGCCGTGGTTCTGCGGATCACGATCATCCACGCCATTTCCGTCAATACTTCCGCGTACCCATATGGAATTCTGCAGCGCTGGAATATCAGCAACGCCGGTATCTACTACAGCAACTTTAATGCCCTGACCAGTTGCCTTTTTCCAGGCGGCAGGCACATGAGCTTCGCCAAGGTGCCAAGCCAGATTGGAAGCGCCAACTTTTACACTACCTGCATCACTCACAGTTGCACGTACGCCGGAAAGCGAACCTTGTGGCGTCAAATAGAAGTTTGGCTGAACCCATGGAAAATACCGCTCCAGAGTTCTGAAAGCTTGAACGTCATCAGTTCCTCCGGGAGTAGTTATTACTGCAATGTACCTGGTTTTGTAGTTCACAATCTCCCGCACCGAGTATCCCAAATTTGCGATTGTAGAGCGCATCAACGATTCATTGACTGCTTGGGGATGAATAGCAATACTGAAATCGATCAGGAATGTATTTGCTTCATGTGGCTGACTAAAAGCCGCTTGCGGAAAATGAACCGGATTTGCTTCAGCTGCCGGAATTGAATGAGCCAATGCATTACCAACGCAAATCGCCAACATTGCGAGTTTTGTTGCTTTGCTCATGAGAGACTTTCTGTTAGCGAACATGACTAATCCTCCAAATTGAATGAACCGCCGAACAATCCGCTGTTCGTTTGTGCAATTCAATCTAGCGGCAGACATTGAAGTGCCTGTCGGAGCTTTGTGAAAAGTTTGTGGAGTCGTTATCCTCTAAACTCTCTCAGCTCTTGTTCAAGCTGATCAACAAACTGTTTCGCTTCCGTAAGCCCCAGTCCAGTGAGCTCTCGCAATTCTTTAATAGCTTCGATCTTTCGCTTATTGCGAATGTGCGTTTTGACTTCTTCCAAATTAATTGGGCTCCCATCGGGAGCGCGCAGCGTGCCAGCAACAGATGGTGCTCCAACTGCAGCTCCTGATTCAGAACGGTGACTTGTTGGTATTTGTCCCGGACGTTTCTTGGCATTCGGATTTCCAATTGGCGCTGTTTGATCTTTCAACACGATGAATGCGCCGATGATCATCAGCAACACGATAACGCCAGAACCAATAATAATTATGTTGTCCAAGATGCAACTCCGATGATTGACAGCAATTATTCCAGAATAAGCGTCGAAATCCTAGCCATGACGTCAGATAGTTCTCCAATTATCGTATTTAATCTGTGGGAACGAGTCCAATCCAATCGCGTCGGTCCCCCGGTAATGAGATGAGGGGATGACAATGAAAGCATTAGTATTTCACGGAGTCGGCAATGTCAGTCTCGACGAGGTCGATGAACCTGTAATTCAACACCAAACCGATGCGATAATCCGCATTACAGCCAGCTCTATATGCGGAACTGACTTACACATGGTTCGGGGCACGATGCCAGGCATGAAGCCGGGCACAATCCTCGGTCACGAGGCCGTAGGCATTGTCGAGAAAGTGGGCTCTGAGGTCAAAGAATTCAAAGAGGGTGACAGAGTCGTCGTTTGCTCGACTATCGCCTGTGGCCAATGTGCTTACTGCGAAGCCGAAGAGTTTGCCTCATGCGACGAATCAAACCCGATGGGACCAGAAGCTGGAACGGCATTTTTTGGAGGTCCAGCTCTTTCCGGCCAGTTCAATGGACTACAAGCAGAGAAAGCACGAATTCCATTTGCAGATTTCACTCTGGTGAAGTTGCCGGATTCTATCAGTGATGATGATGCACTTCTCTTGTCGGACATATTCCCAACAGGATTTATGGGAGCGGAGATCGCCGATGTGCAGGATGAAGATATCGTAGCTGTTTTTGGCTGTGGTCCTGTCGGACAAATGGCAATTGCTAGCGCATTTCTTATGGGAGCGGAGAAGGTTTTTGCAATCGACTCACTCCCGGATCGACTTAAGATGGCTGAGAAACAAGGTGCAATTCTAGTCAATTACGAAAAGGTTGATCCCGTCAAGTTTCTGAAGGAACAAACAGGCGGGTATGGACCAGATTCGTGTATAGACGCCGTCGGCGTGGACGCACAGACTCCACATAAGGGACCAGCTAAGGGGAACTCTTTACTTGGCGGATTGCAGCATCTGATTGAACAAAAGATGGTGGCACCATGGACGGTGATGTTTGGAGATCAATGGCGCCAGGGTGACGCGCCGTTTCAGGCGTTATGCTGGTGTGTAGAGGCTGTGCGTAAGAGCGGTGTAGTTTCCATAATCGGCGTCTACCCACAATCATCCATTCTATTTCCGATCGGTATGGCAATGCAAAAGTCACTGACGGTGAGGGCAGCGAACTGCAGCCATAGAAAATATATTCCTTCGTTGATTCAACTAATTAAAGACGATCAATTCAGCCCATCTCAAATACTTACAAAACATGAGGATTTGAAAGATGTCGTCAAATGCTATGAACAATTCGATCAACGCAAACCAGGATGGGTGAAAGTTGAACTGAAGCCGAACCAAGCCGCTTGATTAAATGGCTTTCAGATATATCTAAAGATTCGACACAGTAACGGAAGCATATACATCATATAAAAGATGGATGACTGCTGCAGCGGCTGGCAAATTGCAAGCAGGTGTCTGCAAAAGCTTAGTGCAAGCTCATTTTTGGCATTTTCACTTCGTATATTTCGCCCCTCCAGTGGGAAAATCCGGGGGGCTAGACTCTTGGGGCGCTGGCGCCTGCCACCTATACTTGACAACGGGTAAAGCTTTAGGTATCGCAAGGCATCATAAGCAAGGGACGGAACAGATGGCAGACAATACTTTTGGACAGGACGCCGAGCAGAGGAATGTGCAAGCGTCGGATTCTTCAGAGCCTCGAAAACTCTTAGAGAAACAAGATTTCGATCTAAAAGAGTTATGGGGTTCGAAGTGGACAGATCCGAAGGAACAGCAGAAGAGTTCGCTGTCTGATGCGCTCCCTCAGCTGGTTGTGGGTAACGACAAGAACGCGACACCGAAAGCTACGCGAAGGGTTCTTGACACACAAGAAGACCACACTATCCACAAAGATGCAGCTGGCATCAAACAACAACAGCCTGGCGAATTACTCGATGACATGAAAACGATCATTCATGGCGCAGCCAAAGGCGATGTCAAAGTTTCAAAAGACGTTTCGACAAAATTGGTGCCTGACAAACCAACGGATCGCCAACTTCCTGTTGTCTATTCACCTGACGTTGCAAAAGGCCAGATTGGTATCCTGACCATTAAGGACGCCGACGGCAATCTTCGCTACACACCATTTCTCGGCGGAGATAAAGATCCCAACAAAACATATAAACCGGGCGAAGTGGAAATAAATCGGGCCGCCGCCAAAGAACTTGGTATCGAGCGCGATTTGTTGCGAGGACGTTCGCCCAAAGTTGAAGTAATCGCTTTGCCAGTTGACCCACCGGCAGGCGGCGTCCAACCACGCACCCCTGATGATTTGCACGACAAGGTTACCGACAAAATTCATGAGGTCGCAGAGTTAGTCAGAGAGAAAGACGCCGACGAGAAACATCAGATCGAGGCTACTCTGGTAGACCCACCTAAGCCTGATGATCAATTCGGATATCGGCGCACCAATAGAGATGCTACTGAGCTAGCAAAAATTGCGGAGAACTACCGCAAGATTGCAAAGGACTCAATGGATGCGACTGATCCAGCCGTCGTAAAAAACAAAATAAAGGAATACGCTGCTCAGGCCCAGAAAGACATAACAAAGTACAACGATGAGATCAACGACAATACAGCTGCTGCGCGGAAAGCGAAAGCAGAAGTAGCGGCAGTTGAGAAACAGATTGCTGATCGAACAAAGAAGAAACAAGAGGTCGAGTCACTGAAACCAAAGTTGGAAACAGCAAAGGCGCAAGAACAAACAGCAAATCGCAATGTTGAACTGGCAAAGTACAATAAATCCTATGCTGAGTATGAATTGAAATTGTCCAAAGACGAAAAACAGTTTGTGCGACAAATGCAAGCAAAAGCGAGTGCAGCAGCTGCACTTTCGATGAATCCAGATATGGAAGGCGGATTGAATGGACGCCGAATCGTTGTAAACTCAGGACACTGGGAGGGCGATCCAAAGTTCCCTGGGTTCGAATATGACGGCATACCTGAATGGAAGCTCAATTCTGACTCACAACGAGTCTACGGTGAAATGCTTAAGATGACTGGAGCAGCCGTAAAAGTAATCAATCAAATCGACATGCCGAAAGCTGAGCGCGGAATGACTGGACTAGCGGCAGCGATCAAAGCGGCGAAACCCGAAGCTGCGATCTCGATTCACCACGATGCGGCAGAGAATAAAGACTCTCCAGGAATGGATGGCACACTCACATTACATTGTGCACCCGACACTGGAAAAGAAAGCTTGGATTTGGCTACTGCAATCCACAAAGCAAAAATAAATTACGGGAACCTGGATGACCGCTATAACGCACGAGGAGTGTCAATCGGCATTCGCGAACAATGCGGGCGAGGCATTCAAGGGCATGACGTTGACGCACCGTTTATTCTCGACGAGCAATTCTCTACTCACAAAAACCAATGGCCCAAAGCAATTGATCCAAAATGGAATGCTCAGGAGCAATTCGCCAAAGTTGTTGGCGTAATGGAATTTCTCAACAAATCGCCAGTCTTTAAGAGCGATCCAGCCACCGGCAAAGAATATCAAAACAAGATATGGAGCCAAACGAATATGGATTACGTTTGGAAGGGCCGCAACGTCGGGCGCTGGTAGATCCAGACTAACTAACTAACTAACTAACTAACTAACTGAATTTTTTGACGCCGGCAATTATCTGCTCGATCGCTTCGCGTTTGTGCTGCTCGCGCATTTCTTTGCTCAGAAGCTCTGTGCCAGGTGACCACAAATGTTTGATGTTCTCGTGCGAACAATAATAGAAGACGCACATTCCGACGATATTCACAGCTGCGTGGAGTGGATCCATCTCGCGAAACTTGCCATCGGAAATGCCGCGCTTTAGGAGATCAATTAAAGGAACGTACACAGAAGCAAGAGAAATCTCACTGTAATACTTCCCTTTGTTTTGGATCGCCTCGTACATGAATATGGCAGTCAGATTGAGATGTGAACCAACATCATCCAGTAATGCGGCAACTAGTGCCCGCAAAGAATCCTCTGGTTCAGGAGCATGCAAATCAATACTCTGAACGACCCGCATACGCCGAGCTACAGCCCGCTCAAGCACAGCCTGGTATAGTCCTTCCTTGTCGCGGAAGTGGTAAAAAATCATCGATTTGGTGGTGCCGGTCTTGCAGGCGATGGCATCGGTGCGGGCGCCCATGAGCCCACCGCGGGCAAACTCCTCCTCGGCGGCGTCAAGAATTCGACACTTGGTCGCTTCCTTGTCTCTTAATCCAGCCTTTTTCTCTTCGACGCCCATTGATGAATCCAGATTGCCTGCTTAGATTATATAAGGTAGAGGCTGCTTAAGATTTAATCGACCAACCAATCGGTCTAATTCGTCACCAGTACAAGGGTTTACGACCGAAGATCCAATAAATATAGGGATTCGGGACTTTTTTGGCGCTTGACACAAGCGACACTGTCAATTATGCTAGTAATCAACCGACCAGTCGGTCTAGTATTTCAAAGACAACGGAGGAGCCTGTCATGAGCGCTCACCTCAACGTTAATAAACACCTGACCTCAGCTTTGAAGCAATCCCTGAAGAACACTCTCAATCACGCGCCTGAATCCACCTGCGCAAAAGGAAACGAAGCGATTGCCCAAGCATCCGCGCCTGGAATTGACACCGCCGAAGCTGAATTGCATCCGGCTTTGACAGTGATTTCGAATTTTTCCCGACATACTCGACTGGGATCTCAGCAGAATTTGTGCCAAAGAACTACAAGCTCGAAAAGAAGTGAAGCAGTTGAAGAGACAGGTTCGTTGAAAGCGGCCCAACCGATATCTGATAACGAAGAAGAAGAAAAAGAACAAGCAGAAATCTCATCTCGTGACGTAAAGGAGTCTGCTTCATCGCACAAATGGGTCAAACGTGCCGCAATCTTTGCCTTGCTGTCACTTGTGATGTTAGCAACCGGTATTGCCGGAAAGAATGTATTCGAGCACTTCTCGTCTTTCCAGGAAACTGATGATGCCTATGTTACAGGACACTTGCATCAAATAAGTAGCCGCGTTAGCGGCACCGTTCAACAGGTACTAATTGACGATAATCAGCATGTAAAAGCTGGTCAGCCACTTCTCCTGTTGGATCCAAAGGACTTTCTGATCAAGATCGAAGCAGCCAAAGCTGACCTGAAACAAGCAGAACAGCAAGTCACAGTTGCAAGCTCGTCGATCGTAATGGCTGATGCCACCGAAAAGGGAGAAAGCACAAACGCACAAGGAAGCATATCTGAGGCACTAGCTGGTATTGCAGGCGCCGAAGCTTCCGTCCAACAAGCTCAGTCTCAGATTAGTGCTGCAAGGGCTGATGTAAAAGCGAAAGAGGCTGAACTTGAAAGAGCAAAATCTGACTTAGGACGATATGACGCTTTGCTGGAACAAGGAGCTGTCTCCACGCAGCAAAAGGATTTCGCCTTACGTGATTACAAAGTCGCGCAAGAGAACTACAACGTTGCGAAGGATCATTTGCTTCACGCAGTAGCTGGGCTGGCTCGATCGCAGCAATCCATTGAGTCTGCAAAAGCTCAGCTAGTTCGATCACAGGCACAAGTGCACATGGCAAAAGCAAGCTCAGTGCAAACCGTGATAAACCAGAATCAGCATCATGTCGCACTGGCTGCCGTCGAGAAGGCAAAAGCAGCATTGTCCGAAGCTGAGCAGAACTTGAAATACACAGTCATCCCAGCACCGACATCAGGCCGCGTTGGAAATAAAACTGTTGAGGTCGGCCAGCGCGTAAATCCAGGGCAAGCGCTTCTTAGCATTGTTTCCGATAAACCATGGGTCGTCGCAAACTTCAAAGAGACACAACTGAACAAAATGAAGATAGGTCAGCCTGTAGAAATTAAGATTGACTCTTTTCCGGAACACACATTTGAAGGTCACATTGCAAGTTTTGCGCCGGCCTCAGGTGCGAGTTTCTCGATCATCCGCTCCGATAATGCCACAGGTAACTTTACCAAGATAGTACAGCGGATTCCGGTCAAGATCATGTTGACACCACAATCAGTGCTCGGATACGAAGATAGGATTGTGCCAGGTATGTCGGTAGTGGCTGCAGTTCAACTGAAATCGCAGGCAGCCAAATCTGCAACTACAATCGCGCATCACGCTGGTCACTAAAATGTTTGGGCTGGGGCAGAAACGATCAGAAGCCGGCAGGATGCCGGCGCTCCCGGGATCGGACAGCAGCCAAGCAGAAGGATCGACTTCGTTTCGGAGTTCCAAGCCTGAAGTAAGATCCAATCTCCAAAGCTTAGAATCGACGAACACTAAGAACAATAAGAACAGCAGCCAAGAAGGATCGGCTTGGTTCCAGGGTTCCAAGCC
>JAIEQI010000105.1 GCA_019747875.1 Candidatus Obscuribacterales bacterium | reverse complement strand
CAGGCGAAGTTTGGGACATGCTCAGCAGTAGTAAGCCTAAGCTTTCCGAAATCAAAGAAGAATCGGATTTGAAAAGCCTGTTCAAGAAGCATAGTGGCGAAGCCAAGAAAGCATCTAGTGCGGATGCTTTGTTTGGTAGTTCGACGAGTGAGATTTTTGCTTCAGATGATTTCTTCTCAGCAAAGTCCGTTGATGAAATGTTTGGAGCTTCGGCACTGACTTCTAATGCTGAAGCAGAGGCAAAGGCTGCTGCTCAAGCTGAAGAAGAGTCCAAAGCTGCTGCTGCAAAAGCGGAAGAAGAAGCGCGCTTAAAGGCTGAAGAGGAAGCAAAAGCCGCGGCAACAAAGGCGGCTGAAGAGGCGAAGTTAAAAGCTGAAGAAGAGGAAAAGGCAGCTCAGGAGGCGCTATTTAAAGCCGAAGCGGAGGGTAAGTTTGCGGCAGCGAAGGCTGCCGAAGAGGCGAAGCAGAAGGCTGAGGAGGAAGCAAAAGCTGCGGAAGCAGCTTTGTTTAAGGCTGAAGCTGATGCTAAAGAGGCGGCCGAAAAAGCTGAGATAGAGGCGAAGGTTAAGGCTGAAGTCGCGGCGAAAGCAGCACTTGAGGCTGAAGAAGAAGCCAGGGCGAAGGCTGAGGAAGAAGCCAAAGCAAAGGCTGAGGAAGAAGCGAAAGCAAGGGCTGAGGAAGAAGCAAAAGCGAAGGCTGAGGAAGAAGCAAAAGCGAAGGCTGAGGAGGACGCCAAAGCCGCCGCAGCAAAAGCCGAGGAAGAAGCAGTAGCCGCGTCTGCAAAGGCCGAAGAAGAAGCCAAAGGTGCGGCTGCCAAAGCTGAAGAGGAAGCGAAAGCAAAGGCGGAGGAAGAAGCCAAAGCCGCCGCCATCAAGGCAGAGGAAGAAGCAAGTGCTGCCGCTGCAAAAGCGGAAGAAGAGGCCCGGTCTGCTGCTGTCAAATTAGACGAAGAAGCAAAAGCCGCAACTGCGAAAGCGGACGAAGAATTCAAAAGTGCTTTAGCGAAGGCTGAAGAGGAGTCGGGGAGTGCTTCAGTCAAAGCAGAAGAGGAAGCAATCGCAGTCTCTGCAAAACTAGAAGAAATACCGGCAGCGGCTAGCAGCGGAGAAACAAGACCCTCGTTGGATGAAAGCTCCGTAGAGTCAAGCATTGATGATTCCGGCGATCGTACTGATCTCAAAGATAAGTTGCGTGCGCAAGCCAAAGGTAATGAAGATGTTCTAAATAGGAAGGATCTCCCAACCAGGCAGAAGATCGAAATGCTTCTTGCGAAGCAAAAAGCGGCAGCCGCTGCGAAAGCAAAAGCCAAGGCCGAGGCCGAGGAAGCAGGCGAAGCTGCAAAAGCTGAGAGCAAGCCCGCTGAGAATGCGGAATCTGAGGCGGATGATCGGAAAGTTTCCACTGCTGAAGGGCGCACAGATAACGACACTGACGATGCCGGAGATGAAGCTGATAGTTCGTCTGCAGATTCAACTTCGAAGCCTCAGAAAAAACTCTCCTTGCAGGCAACTCTCACAAAACTTGAAGAGCAAAGTCAAAAGGCGCATCAGAAGATTGCGGAGTTCAAGAAGGCACACGAAGACCTCTGCCGTGAAGATCTGCATTCCGTTGAAAAACAAAGCGCCAGTTTCGAATCCGATTTCAAAGATCGATTGAACGCTCAACGCAAAGAAATCGTTGTTAAAATGCGCAAGCTTTCCGTGCAGGCTACGGAAAAACTTAGCGACATCATCCATGAAGGAAAAATTCGGATTGAGGAGCGCGGACCGCATAGCTTGCGGGAGTTAGAAAACGTCGGGAAGTCAATCGACCTTTCTACCGTTGATAGCGATTTGGAAAAAGCCGCTTCAAAAATCGCTGCTTATACAAATGAGCGCCTCAGCGTTCTTGGGCTTTTTGCAGATGGAAAAGATCCGCTTGATGCTATTGTCGAGGAGGAAATTGCCAGAATTCGTGAATGGCGAGCAACCGATCTTCAAGACTACATACAGCTTTTCGAAAAGGTAAGCGGGCGCTTCGAAAGCCGCGTTCAAGTAGTTCTTTCAGAAATTGACAGTGTCGCCAAGTCTATGCTCGATGAGCTTGAACGCCTTCGCGATTTTGACTCTCGCCGCTATGATGCTGTTGCCAGAGAGTTGTCAGACTCGATTGCGAACGCACGACGATTTGGTGAAATGCGAGTAAGAGCCGCGGCAGACAATGCACTTTCAAGAAAAGTCTTTCCGGCTTTGGGCGAAATGAAAGGCTCGCTAGCTAAGCGAGCAGACGAGCTTCGTGTTCAAGTCTCCGAAAAACTTGAACAGTACGCGCAAAAGTCCAGCAAGGACTTCCAGAATATCATTGAGACGGCTAAGGGATCTTTCAATAGTATTGGTGAGGAACTCACTAGTCTGCGAAAGAACAGTCTGGATAGAGAATCCAAGGCAGTAGAAGAACGTTTGGAAAAATTGAAAACGCATCTTGCGCACCTTCATGCCGAGCTGAAAAAGTCAGCCGATGCTGCGGCATCCGGAGACGCTGATAAGGAAAACTCTTTTGAGTCCCAAGCCAAAGAAATCGGAGAGAACTGCTCTCGCGATCTCGACCAAGCTTTTGAGCAGATGAAGCTCGATATCGCAGAAGAGCGAAAGAATTCAGCTGCAGCATTGAAAGAGGATGCTGACAGGAAACAAACCGAACTCGCCAACAAACTGAAAGCCGTACTCGAAAAACGAAGAGCATCTCGAAAAGAGGCGTTGAAGAAACTAGACGAGCGGCTCGATCAACTTGCCGAAAGCGTAGAGGCAATTTCTTCTCAACTCATCCAATAATCGCTTTCAGCGCTCGTGCAGTCAAAAACGTCTAGACGCTGGCCGGTCCCAGCCGCGAGGCGCATTCAGTCTTCGGGGGCGATGCAGTGCGTCGCCCGTAAAGAATGAAAAACGGACTCTCATTGAATGAGAATCCGTTCTCAAATATACTGAACTGCCGATTAGTTGGAGCTAGCTTTCTTGTTCTCGCCACCCTTATGTAGTTCGAGATCCAATGTTATTTTGACTTCTTCTCCGATTCCTACACCGCCGTTGTCGAGAACTTGATTGTAGGTGATTCCGAAGTCTTTGCGGTTGATCGTTGTGGTGGCAGTGGCTCCGCAGCGCTCTTTTCCTGTTTTGGGATCTTTGAAGACCTGCGTTGGTCCATCTACATTTAACTCGACATTTTTAGTGACACCATGCATGGTGAGCTTTCCTGCCAACTTAAATCCGCCACCATTGATCGGGATGATGCCGGTTGATACAAAACCCATGTCGGGGAACTTATCAACTTGGAAAAAATCGTCACCGCGAAGATGCTCGTCACGACTTGCATCGCCTGTGCTTACTGTCTTCGGATCGAGTTTGGCATTTACCTGAATGTCATCGATGTTTTTACCATCATATTTGACGGTACCGGATACGCCACCAATCTGACCGTGTACGTTCGACACCATCATATGTTTGATCACAAAGTTAGCACTTGAATGCTTCGAATCTATTTGCCAATCGTCTGCTGCGAAAGCTGGTGCGGTTGCTGCGATCGAAATAGCGATTAAAGAAAGAATGGATTTCATTTAGCCTCCGGTGTTATTTTGCGTATTTGACTGAGCAACCATAGGCCGGTGAAGTGGCAACACTAACCGGCTTATTAGCCATAGCTTCATCTAGAGCTTTCGCTACGTAATTTGTATTTGCTTTCTCAGAAATATCTGCTGAACTGTTGTCGTCAATTGCTCCGGCATAAATCAAAACGCCTTTGGGATTGATGACATACATGTGAGGGGTTGCTGTGGCCCCATATGCGCGACCGACTGTGCCGTCTGCATCTTGTAAGTAAGCAGTTGGCACCGCGTTGTTCTTCTTCATGAGTTCGTTTACTTTTTCCGAAGCATAATTGCCCTGGCGACCGTTGGCGGAAGAACAAATTGAATACCAGACCACGCCTTTGCCTGTGTAAGTTTTTTGCAGCTTCTGCATATTGCCACTGTCATAGTGTTTTCGCACAAAGGGGCAATCAAAGTTGACCCATTCGAGAACCATATACTTGCCGGCTCCGTCAGCCAGTCCGCGTTTCTTACCTGTTGTATCAGTCAATGTGAAAGCTGGTGCGGGTTTGCCAACCGCAGCTGCCGGTGATGCTGTCTCAGCTGCGTAGCTAATACCAGTGCCCGTCAGCGGGATGATTGATAGAAGCAAAGTGCTTACAGCTGCCGCCCAGAAGTTTCGTTTCATACTGCGTCCTCGTGTTCATTTACAGTAGCTATAAGTCTATAATGGATTCCCGCAAGTTGCTGACATGGGCCGGGGATATAGCTCAGTTGGTAGAGCGCACGGATCGCACCCGTGAGGCCAGGGGTTCGAATCCCCTTATCTCCAGAAGCTTTTACGAAGTTGAAAAGAAAAGGTCCGCGTTTCAAATTGTGACGCTGCCTATAGTCGAATGGGATTCTTCAATGAAGACTTTTAGCCTGTTAGCAACCGCCTTTGTCTCTGTCTTGGGCTTAGCGGCCTTGCTCCCGGATGTTTTGGCGGCGCCTGTGCCATTAAGCGTCGAGTCCAAAACCAAGAGGACTAGCGATCAGAATGTTTCGAAGCTTCCAGCGTATGAGGCAGTGCCTTGTGTTCATGTTGAGAAGACTCATATTCTTCGCGTACCCGTCACCGTCAATGGCACAGTTAACACCTATTTCATTTTGGATACGGGGGCAGGTGTGAATCTCATTTCCAAAGAGCTTGCTGAAAAGCTAGGGGCCAAGAAAACCGGTGGATATCGTGGCCAACGAATGTCTGGGCAAACAATTCCAATAGACATGAGCAGAATAGATTCGCTTTCCTTCGGCGGATACACCAGAAAAGATCTTCCTATGGGTCTCTGGAACATGAAAGAGTTATTCGAAAATGAACCTGCATTTGCAAATATTGAGGGGATCGTTTCTCTCAATTTTTTCAAAGACTGTGCACTTACTGTGGATTATCAAAACAATCAGGCCAAGGTCGAGAGCTCTGATTCGCTCGCAAAGCTCGTTTCATCGGGTGCTGTAGTTCCAGTTAAAGTGTCTAACAAGAAAAAAATTGATACCAGCATCATGCTAAGAATGCAGCTCCCTGGTGATCAGAACGCACGCTGTGAAGTTGATACCGGCAGCGGTTCGCTAATTCTACATACGCGTTATATGAAGTCGCTCGGAATTGATCCGAATAGCGGATCGGTAAAGACAAATTCAGGCAAAGATGAAACGGGTCATTCTTATACGCGCTACTTCACCAAACTAAATGCAAAGATCCATCCAGTTGATGCGCCAACAATCGTTCACACTGAGCCCAATGTTCAATTCCAAAAAATCATATACGACGGTTTAATCGGTGATGAATTTTTGCGCAACTTCACAGTCACCTACGACCTTCCAAATTCGAGAATGATTTTTTCAAAAAACTAGCTCAGCTGAGCGCCTCCGGCGATACTCACAATGCCATGCTCTTTCCTTTCGCTTCATCGAGTTGAAATTTGCGGTCCATCTAAGCGTAGACAGGAAGTCTCTAACTTTTAACGAGCGGAAAGGATCGTTTGCGGTTTTCCGCAACTACCTTGCGGAGAGTCAAATTGTGTTTTGGCTGACGATTTTGGATACTCAGGCAATCTCGACCCCGCAATCTAGGTCGCTACGTGAATCGTAGCGGCACAGTTCAGGAGAAACACATATGCCATTTGTTGAAGATCAGTTTGAAACACAGGCAAAAGTTCCAATGGAAGATTCGCGTGACGCTTTTGCT
Source organism: Candidatus Obscuribacterales bacterium (assembly GCA_019747875.1). Classification (GTDB taxonomy): domain Bacteria; phylum Cyanobacteriota; class Vampirovibrionia; order Obscuribacterales; family Obscuribacteraceae; genus JAIEPM01. The sequence goes on along the minus strand of JAIEQI010000105.1, from coordinate 7,578 downwards.
CAAGAAGCTTTTGCCCATGATTCGTTCGCCAACGACCCGATAGATCACTCGCTTAGTAAACCGCCAGGTGCAGCGCCTGGTGCTCCAGTGGAACCGAATTTCACACCCAGCGAAAAGATCGACCTTCCCAACTTTGAAATCATTGGCGCCGATTCGCCAGGAGTAGTTAAAGACATTAGTGTTTCATCCGATTTTCAGAAACCCAAGTCTCCTGTCAAAAAGTTGAAGCAATGAATAACAGCCGAACAAATGGGACTGAACTACGGATTTTTGAAATGCGCATCCTTGAGAAGCAGATTGATGCCGCTGAAATCAAACACTTGGCTAGTTAGGGGTTGCTTCCTCTGGCGGCTTTGCGTAATTGGATCATCAGACGTGCATACTTTCTCTCATAATCTCTTTGGGTGTAGTCACTGTAACCCACGGCGAATCCGAGAAGGGAGCCAACGACGGCGGCTCCACTGGCTGCTAATGCTGACCATTTCAGTGGCTGCGAGCTTCTTAGCATAAACAACATCGTGGGCGAGCCAAGGACCAATCCGCCAAGAAAAGTTTGCGGCATCACCAACTCACAAAATAACCTTTTTTCCGAATACCTGGTCTCCAGTAGATGTCTCAGAGCGTTGTCTTCCACGGGAATCCCCCTGTTCGGAATCCGTCGGCCTAAGGAATTTCTCGCTGCTAGAACATCGAACCCCTCATGCATAGCCTGTAGATAGTCCTGGCTTTGCTGGTCGGCAAATATGGGATCTGCCAGGGCTAGTTTTATTTGACGTTTGTTCATTAGTTCGAAATCGTCGTATCCCAAGTGATCTCGATTTGTCCTGATCCAGTTGCCTAGAGATTTCAGCTCTTGATTCTTTTCAGCAAATGCGCTGTATGTCTCTTTAACCGGCTCCTTTGCTAGCGGCTTCGTGAGCGCCCGATACACCTCGTCACGCAGCAGTTGATTAACTTGCTCATCCACCGATTCTGTTTGTTTCCGGAAATAATCCTTATTCAGCAATATCTCCTTCCCAAGCTGATCAGGTGCTAAAGCTGGCGCCGAAATTCCATTTACGGTGCGTTCGTTTGTTTCATCTCTTCTTTGAGGCAGACTTGACAGTGGGACGTCAAACATAGAACTGATCGCTACTCCTGTCTGATGGAATCATTGCAGGGTAGTACAAAGATCTCTCTGATACTTATCAAAGGAGCCAGTCTTTCTTTCCTTTCCCGAACAATTTCAAGATTTCCAGTTCTCTTCCGGTCTGATTACAGCTCTGTAAAAAGTGGCTACCTGGGTGCGAGGTGCCCCGGGTATAATAGTTATGTAGCCTTGTGGGATTGCTATTAATGATTCGTATTCGCGGTAAAACTAATTAGTAACTGGATGCCCGAGAATTCTTCGAGCTTGTTGCCCTCTACCAACGGAGGGGTGATCTTGGATATAGGGACCGGCGACGGTCGCTTTGTATACCAGATGGCTCGGAGCAATCCGGACAAACTGTACATAGGGATCGACGCGTCGAGCGAAGCCCTGGTGAAGGTTTCGGAAAAAACATTCCGAAATCCGAAACACGGAGGGGCTAAGAACGCGATCTTTTTGCAAGCTCGCGTCGAGTCCTTACCGGAAGAACTGAATCAGATTGCAGATGAAGTGCACATTCACTTCCCCTGGGGAAGTTTGCTCGCCGCGATGTTGAAACCGGATGAGGCGGTGCTCTCTGCTGTTCGTCGTGTTTGTAAAAGGGACGCGCTGGTAGAGCTGGTAACCAGCATTGATCCATCGCGGGATGCTGGGGAGCTCCAGCGCATTGGCCTTGGTTCCGTGGAAGATACCCACGTTACGGACGTTCTCTTTGAACCCTACAAGCGAGCCGGGCTAAACATCACAGAGCATGGAATTATGCCGCCGGATAAATGGCCCTCCTTATGCACCTCTTGGGCCGCGAAGTTAAAAACGAGTGGCACACGCCATGTGCGTTACATCATTGCGCAGGCGTTCTAAGCTGGAGTGACTAGCACTGGATTCCCCTGGATTCAGCAATGCGTCGATCTCAATTTCTGAGGCATTGTAATGACGCTCGCAAACGCATTGGACGACGCTAATCCATTGACTGCTGTGAATTTCCTTGACCGATTATACGGCGGGGCGACTCTTGTGTTTTCAACTAAGCATGACTTATGACATGCCTTTTGCAGTGACCTTCGCTAGATGTCCCAATTCACCGCTTGTCTTATGATGAGCTTGGTATTACACCTTTACTATTTGAAAGAGGGCAGGCGCTTCTTCGCCTGTTCTGTTGAAGCGCAGATTTTTACTAACATTTCCGGAGCATGTCTAGATGTCTAATATTTCCAGTGATCATTATTCCAAGAGGGCGGAGTTGGAGCGCCTGTTTCATTCCTCGCATGTGCCTACTGTACAGCCGCAACTCTCATCAACGTGCGCGCAGGGATGTGCACATGAAATGCCTCATTTTTACAAGGTAGAGAGGCCCAGCACTAAAAGTGGTTTTTCAAAATCTATCGGCAGTTTATTGATCTCGCTAACAGCTGCATCATTGTTTACTGGAGCAGGAGTGGCGACAAGTTTTATGAATGGACATGGTAAAGACTTTCAATTAGAGCCGTCCCAGCCAAGCAATATACAACAGTATCCATGGGCCTTTGGATTTAACCCGCACACTGCCGAAGGCGCTGCGCAGATTCACGAACGCTTGCAGCAAGGAACCGTGAATGTGCCGAAATCCACAATCACAGGTATCGTGGATGCTTCATCAATGAGCGCATCTTTGTACTGGACAATACTTTTGAAGAACAGTAATAGTGAGAATAAGGAAGCCGCCTTTGAGATTGACCTGCCGAAAAATTCGGCGGTTTCAAGAGCGACGCTTTGGATTAATGGTGTCGCCCAAGAGGCTGCGTTCTCGTCAAATGAGGCTGTAAAAAATGCTTATGATTCTATTGTTGTGCGAAATAGAGATCCATTGCTAATCACGCAAATTGGACCAAATAAGATTAAGGTTCTCGCATCACCTGTCACTGCCAATGGTGGCGAGATGCAGTTGCGGATTGGATTGACTGCACCGATTCAATCAAACGGTCGAGGTTCAAATTATCTTGAGCTTCCACGTATCGTCAAATCAAATATGAAATTCGACAGCAAACAGGACGTTCACATCTCTTCTGATACTAAAATCGGCGGACTGGGAACTACCGAAGATACAGGCTTCTACTTGTTGCGAGCTAACGTGTCAGCTGATGAGCTGAAGAATGCGAAGATCGATGTTGGCGGTGCGTTGCCGCAACGGTTTGCAACTCGCTTAATGCATACCAGTCCGGCTGAGTATGTGATTTCAGACATAAGGGATGGGCGCAGAACCCTGGCCCGTGTTAAGTACGCTCCGGATTGCAGGATAGTCATGGATCAAGACGTGGTATCGCGAATATCCAATCTCTGGGCGCATCAGGAGATTGAGCGGCTTGTTTCTCGCGGACAAAATTCAGAGGCTTGCGAGCTGGCGAACATTTTCAGAATCGTCTCTAGCGTATCTGGAGCTGTTGTTCTGGAGCAGGAGTACGATTATTCCAATAACGGATTGAATAGGGATATGAACAGAACTATTGGTAATCCCCCCACTCCTCAGCAAAGCTTCGATGCGTTCGGTAATGCATCAGGAGCGGGAGCCCCAATGCTGCAAGGTGCTACGAATGGAACAATTGGACCACAAGGTTCTGATGCAACAGTAATTATGGGTGTAAACACCTCTGGGACCGTTTACGTACGTAAGCTGGCTATTCTGGAAGTTTCTCTGCATTACTTGTCGATCTTGTGGCAGTTTGTCGGTGTGGCTCTTGCTGTTTTTCTTTCACGAGAAGCGGTGCATAGAAACGGTGCGAAGTTGATCGTTCAGATGAATAGAGTTCAAGCTCTCGTCATCGCACTGATTGTTGGTGTTACCGGAGTATTTGCACCGACATGGATGAATATGCTGATCGCAGCTGCGCGTGATGCCAATATCTTCAGCTAATTAGTGGCGAAAAGTGGATCGCGGCGTCCTCGGATTTCCCAGGGCGCCGCGGTCCTTTTTGTGATTGAGAGGTTAGAAGGCAAAAAGGATATGGTTTAGGTATACAATTGCGGACATTGAATCTGGAGGATCTTTGATGTCAAGCTTCGCTTCTTCTGCATGGTCTATACGCCGCGCGGTTATCATTTCTCTGCTAGCTCTTTCGGTAGGAGTTGGAATTAGTAAAGCTGAAGATAGTTCAAAATCAAGTTCATCAAAAACCGCAGCTGCAGCTGAAACCGATCAAACATCGGGCGTTTTAAGAGGTGAAGTGAGACAGGTTGAGGTCTCGCTTACGAGAATTCGCGATCTCAGTACAGACGTGAATCATGTAAAAAGAGAAGTGAGATCGCTCTACGATGAGGCTACCCGAAAAGTCGTTCATATTCAAAGTTCGCCAAACATCATAGGCACGACGGTGATCAATATTCCTTATCGTTTTGAGACCGGCGAGTACATGCCACCGCGAAGAAAGCAGGTTTTGAACTATATTTCGGAGATCGGCCCAACGCTAAAGTTGTTGAAAGAGAATGTCGAGGAAACCGAGTCTGGTTGTCGCGAACTGTTGGTGCCGGAAAGCCTGAAGGACGACTTCCGCGAAATTTTTTCAGATTGGTCCAATCACATAAAGAAAGCGAATACGCATTTCGACAATTTGGAAGAGTATGTCTCGAAAGAGAAGCTAACTAATGAGGGCTTAGGCAGCAAGGCTCTTCAACTGGGTGAAGATATGAAAGGTATGGAAGTTACTCTCAAGACAGCCTTTAAGCTCGTGAAATCCTCGCTCAAGAAGAACAAGAACGAGAAATTCGTTCCAGTTGCTGAAAATCCAGCAGTTGATACGCGCTCATAGAATTGAACAAGCAAAGCAAGTTTGTAATCACATGCAAGGTCGTTCTCACCACACGGTCGACTCAAGGATCTGGATGACTTGGAGTCTGCCGTGAGTTCGTTATTTTTGTTTCTCACGCATGCACTCAGCGAGGCGATGGCGGCGGTTTGCATCAAGTCTGTCGGCATAAGTGGAGTTTCCGGCATTTCCGGTTCTATCCAGAACGAACGACAGATGCCGTTTGGTCTGCTAGTCTTCCGAGATATGCATTTAGCCCTTTCAGCGAGAAGCTGCTGTCGTTTTGTTCTTGCGCGCATTGCTGCTGGATATCGCCTGAGCGGGCAGCATCGTTAGCTTCGCGGCTCATTTTTTCGCTTGCCGTGCTAGTTGTTTCTTTCGTGTCAGGATTCTCAAATCCTTTGGAGTCTCCATCGCGTGTGACTTTGACTGCTTCATCTTGCTCAGCTGCTCTTCCCATTTGCTTGCCCTCGTCGTCCACCAACAATTTGAGAATACAAAAATGAGCGTGCAATCATCGTGCAGAAAAATAAGTGGCCCAATGTTCGTTTTGCGGAATTTTGTCTACTGATCGTTTCTCCGGGATCATCCTATATATAAGGATCTCCGGAAGCCAATTCTGAGCGGCGCTTAAAGTTCTGGCTCCTCATGCGGCTGTTGGCAGAGGGAATGTGGTGCCAAATCGGTGCTTTGCGAGATTTTGCTGGTCAAAACTGGCATGTTTCCTTTATATAGTGCAACAACCCATCGTCTGGTGGGTGCTGGTGATACAATAGATTTTTGCTGAGGGCTATTAGCTCAGGTGGCTAGAGCGCACCCCTGATAAGGGTGAGGTCCCTGGTTCGAGTCCAGGATGGCCCAGTTGTTTTCCTCCCGCTATTTATGCGGTTCGCCGGAAGATCTTGAAGACATCATTAAGACGTCTGATTGACCAAAAAGCAAACACAAAAATGACGGAAAGGAAGACAGGGAGCAGATTGGGGGATTGGCTCAGTTGGTAGAGCGTCTCGTTTGCACCGAGAAGGTCAGCGGTTCGAATCCGCTATCCTCCACCAATTTGAAGCCTGCGCAAACATAATTCACATGTGATGCAAAGGCAAATCGAATCTGGTAGTATAAATATTCGCGGGTGAGACAAGCGCCGAATGCATGACTCCCCCGAGACGGCAAGTCCAAGAGCCGTAAATCTTGGTTCCGTACCCTGAAAACTGCATATTGAGAATATAGAACGAATAGTTTGTATCTCATCAGAAGGCTTTCAAGCGATGACTGGAATAGCGACTTAGATTTCGCTGTCCACGAGCTTGAGAAGCTGGTCAAGCTACTAAGAGCGCACGGAGGATACCTAGGCGTCAGCTGCCGATGAAGGACGCAATAAACTGCGAAAAGCCGCGGGGAGTCGTTATGGACTAAGATCCGCGGGTATCCGAATGGGGAAACCCCACTAGATCAATCTAGTGATGTTTGACTGAATTCATAGGTCAATCAAGGTAAGCTCGGGAACTGAAACATCTTAGTACCGAGAGGAAAAGAAAACAAAACAGTGATTCCGTCAGTAGCGGCGAGTGAACGCGGAACAGCCTAAACCAGTTACACGCAAGTGTAGCTGGGGTTGCGGGACTCAATACGGGATGGGATGAGCTTAGTTGAAGTCACCTGGAAAGGTGCACCACAGACGGTGACAGTCCGGTAAGCGAAAAGCTCTGAACCCCATGAGTATCCCAAGTAGTACGGGGCACGTGAAACCTTGTACGAATCTGCCGGGACCATCCGGTAAGGCTAAATACAGTCTGACGACCGATAGTGAACAAGTACCGCGAGGGAAAGGTGAAAAGAACCCCGGGAGGGGAGTGAAATAGAACATGAAACCGTGTGCTTACAAGCAATTGGAGCACTATTAGATAGTGTGACAGTGTGCCTGTTGAAGAATGAGCCGGCGAGTTACCTTATGTAGTTGGTTAAGTGGTTAATACACGGAGCCAAAGGGAAACCGAGTCTGAATAGGGCGTCAATAATTACATGAGGTAGACCCGAACCCAGGTGATCTAGGCATGGCCAGGATGAAGCGCGTGTAAAAATGCGTAGAGGTCCGAACCGACCGGTGTTGAAAAACTGGCGGATGAGCTGTGTTTAGGGGTGAAATGCCAATCGAACCCGGAGCTAGCTGGTTCTCCCCGAAATGCGTTTAGGCACAGCGTCAGGCGTATCTTACAGGGGGTAGAGCACTAGTTCGGTGCGGGCGGAGAAAATCCGTACCAAATCGAGTTAAACTCCGAATACCTGTAACGTCATTACCCGGCAGTGAGACTGCGAGAGATAAGTTCCGTAGTCAAGAGGGAAACAGCCCAGACCACCGACTAAGGCCCCAAAGTACGTGTTAAGTGGCTAAGGAGGTGGAGTTGCATAGACAACCAGGAGGTTTGCTTAGAAGCAGCCACCCTTGAAAGAGTGCGTAATAGCTCACTGGTCAAGCGACTCTGCGCCGAAAATATCCGGGACTAAAACACGTCGCCGAAATCGTGGACTTACATTATGTAAGTGGTAGGGGAGCGTTCTGTTTAGGCAGAAGCATTACCGTGAGGAAGTGTGGACGAAACAGAAGTGAGACTGTCGGCTTAAGTAGCGAAAACATTGGTGAGAATCCAATGCACCGAAAGACTAAGGGTTCCCACG
>JAIEQI010000115.1 GCA_019747875.1 Candidatus Obscuribacterales bacterium | reverse complement strand
CTCCCGCTGCTAACTACATTGCTAGCTTGATCAACGGAGATCTACTTTTCAATAGTGTGATTGGTGGAACGCTTACCGATTCTTGACTAACTGTTCAAAACTCAGCTTGAAGATCTTGCGCATTGGGGCATTTGAAGGACGTTTTTGTTCTAGCTGCTCTGTATCATTTTGGTAATAAGGGTTTTCGAGTCCGCACTCAAAGTTAGCATTCTCTTCTTTAGCCCGATACATTTCTAATCGCAAGATTTCTCGGGTATCGGTGTCACCATATTTGGTACTACGCGCCTGAACAGCCAAGAATGCGGGTTCTTGTCGGGTTTCGCTGTTCAATTCAAGAACTTTACGGGTTTGTATTGATTAAAGTGTGAAAAGGTGGGGCTACTGACAAAGCCACATAACTTCAAAACATTCCTTATATAAGGATGTCTTTCTGTAAAAGTTTGACGTTTCTCTTTACTCAGGAACTCTGATTTGACGACTCTTCTACCGTCTTTGTTGAGGATCAAGGAACCTAGCAGATATCAGTGCTGTGCTGATACAAGAAGCGCCACCTATATAGCTGCTGCCTTTACGGCGTATGTATGTCGTATTGTTGAACCAATCTCTTGCATGAATTGCGCGAAGCAAAATCAGATTCAATTTTTCTTGGAGCTTCATCAAAGTTCTTGATCAAAAGTCACAACTTTTTCACAAAAGCAACACTTCTGAAGATGGGCTTGAAAAGCCATTGAATAGCGAGGATCGCGAACTTGCTTGCAGTGGTTTTCTTGCTGGAGGCATAGTTGCGGGAATTACAATCGAAAAACAAATGCAAGAGATTGTTGACCAAGTTTCAATTAGAAAAACGAAAGCCATACGCATGCCACCGTCTTGTGCAATACGTGGAAACACGCTTGATTAGCTGGAGAAGCTTTAGAGGAACTCTGCCACCACAGGAGCGTGATCTGAAGGCTGCTCCAATTTGCGTGGTTCTCTATCTATATAGATGGTCTTGACCTTATCGGCCATAAGCGGACTAGCCCATATGTGGTCGATACGAAATCCGATATTCCTGCGGAAAGCGTTCATACGGTAATCCCACCATGAAAACAATCCAGCTTGATCATGGACTTTCCTGAAGACGTCGACAAGCCCTGTTGCTCGAATCGCTTCTAAGGCGTTTCGTTCAGCCTCGCTGCACATGATCGTGCCGTTTACTTCCTTCGGGTCGTAAACATCTCTGTCGTCAGGTGCAATGTTGAAATCCCCACAAAGAACTAAATTCTCGTGCTTCGCTCTCTCGTTCGCCATGTAGCTTTGCAAGGAGGAAAGCCATTCGAGCTTGTACGCGTATTTGTCCGAACCAACTTCGCCACCATTGGGAATATACACATCTACTATGCGGATATCACCATATGACCCAGCAATTGTCCTTCTGGAGCCAGGTCCGACTTCCTGGTGGAGACCGCGCACCACATTGCTGAGAGGTTTGTCAGAAAGAATGGCAACCCCGTTATAGGATTTCTCGCCATAGACCTGGATGCTGTATCCAAGCGCTTCTAGTTCGGAGAAAGGGAATTTTTCGTCAACGATTTTGGTTTCTTGCAAGCAAACCACGTTAGGTTTCACGAAACTAATCCAGTCGAGCAGATGAGTTAAGCGTGTATTTATCGAATTGACGTTCCAAGTAGCCAGAATCATCAGTGTTAGAACCCTATTTCGTAGCTTTTGGATATGCAACCATATTTGGTTCGCGGTGCCACTAAGGGCAGTTGCACATCCGACCTTGGGCGAATTATATGCACGAATCTCTTCCAAATGCCAGCATTTCTTTTTTGCACCGGACTATATCTCATGCATCGATGTATATGTCCTTCGATGATAGTGGCATCTATGCATTTCATGCGGTTTTTACGGTGGTGCTTATGTTTATTGGCTTTTGCGCTTTACGAAAAATACTTTAGATAAAAGCACGATGGATAGCGAATTTATGCGGGTTTGAGACCTTTACGTTATTCGTTTTGGGGAGTAAATTACTAAGCGTTGGATCGCGTTGGCGATATTCAAAAAAGCCACGGCTGATCTCATAAGGGGTTTATAGTTTATACAGCTTCCCGGGCTCTCCAGATAACTGGGGCCAATAAAAGCTGTGCTGGTCTGCGGGGGAACTAAGACAGATGCCTAAGAAAGTACTAATTGCACTACCACCTGCCATGTTGGAGCAAGTTGATTTCATCGCTCAATGCGAGCACAGAACACGCTCAGATTTGATACGTGAAGCGCTTCGCCGTTATCTTGATAATTTCAGAAGAAGCCAAAACTCATCCCATATGACTGTGAGTACGCTAGAAACGCCACAAGGCGTGACTACACCAGTCTCCTAGGTTTTGAAACAGAATTGATGCGTAAAGCGCCGAGCACCTGCAAGCTCGGCGCTTTGTTTTTTGGCTTACAATTTAGAGGCTCCCGAGTTGCGCTGGGCTGCCGCCGCTCTCAACGCCTTCGCTAGCTACCGTTTCCCGATTGAACTGAGACAGTTGACATGCAACCAGAAACACCTTCGATGACTCCACTGCAAACCCTTCTTCAGAGCAGTCTAGAATGCTCCAGAATCATCGAATTGATTGATGAGGTACTCCTGTTGCTTTCTCAGAAAAGAACGACGCTGGAAGAGAAAACAATTGCCGAGTTCTTTCACAAACTTGTCAAATCCCAATGCACCGTGCTTTCTGTACTCCATAGCTGCCTCTTAGAGACAGGTCGAGGGCAACCGCGCATCGGACCTGAACAGTTGGCCAGATTGCAGAATGTGAATGAGAAAGTTCGCACACGCATTGAGGAGCTATTGAAAATAGTTAACTACAACATGAACCATTTGGAGCAATATTTCGAGTACGACTATTGCGCAAAACTGATAGAAGAGCCCGGATTTCTTCAAGACTATGACGAAGTAATCTCTGAATTGCAAAGCACGATGGGCTTGGATGCGCAATGAGCGAATTGGTCAACGATACTCACTCACTGCTGAACCCAACCCGAGTCGCCGAGATTCATCGTGTTACAAACACCGGGGAAATAGTTTCGCTGGTTCGCTCGGCAGCCAAGCGCGAAATGAAAGTTGCTGTTTGTGGTGCGCGGCACGCTATGGGCGGACAGCAATTCGCCACAGATGGTTTGCTAATCGATATGACCGGAATGAATCAAATCCTCGATTTGGATGCAGATAAAGGAGTTGTCACCATCCAGGCAGGAATTAATTGGCAACAACTCATCGAAGGGCTTAAGCAAATTCAATCGGAGGTCCCAAAAGAACACACGTGGGTGATAGCGCAGAAACCAACAGGTGCAGATGACCTCACTCTTGGCGGTTCGCTTTCAGCCAACGTTCATGGCAGAGGCTTGACGATGAAACCTTTGATTTCTGACGTTGAGGAATTTTCACTGATCGATGTCGACGGAAACTTGAAAAAAATAAATCGCACAAATGACCCTGATCTTTTTAGCCTTGTGATAGGCGGATACGGATTGTTCGGAATCATTGTCGAAATTAAACTCAGGTTGCTACGCTTTTGTAATCTGGAAAGGTGTGTGTCGGTAGTGAGGAGCTCCGAACTTGCAGAAATTTTCACAATGAGAATTAAAGAGGGACATGTTTACGGAGATTTTCAGTTCGCAATCGATCACGAACAAGAAAATTTCTTGACCGAAGGAATCTTCTCTTCCTATAAGGTGGCGGAGCCTGGAATGACCGCTTCGGTCGATGGAAAAAAATTGTCGATGGACGAATGGCGAGAACTTCTGTATTTGGCTCATTTCAATAAGAAGTTGGCCTACGAAAAATACAAGTCCCACTACTTAGCAAGCAATGGGCAGATTTATGCATCTGATACGCACCAGTTGAGCACCTATCTCGCCGGATATCACGAGGATCTCGATAAGAATCATCAGCACATTGGTAATCGTGGGCAACGTTCATCGGAAGTTATCGGTGAGCATTACGTGCCTTTGCGCGCATTGGATGAGTTCCTGCGCTCTGCTGCCACAATATTGAGGGAAGAACAAGCCGATATCGTTTATGGAACGGTCCGTCTGATCTCAAAGGACGATGAGAGTTTTCTTGCTTGGGCAAAGGACGATTTTGCCTGCACGATCTTCAACATCCACACCGTGCATGATGAGCTTGGAAAGGAGAAGACCCAGAACGCATTTAGGCGCTTAATCCAGCTCTCTTTGTCTCTTGGGGGAAGCTTTTATCTGACTTACCATTGTTATGCGTTGCGAAAACAGATAGAAACTTGTTACCCGAGATTTCAAAAGTTCTTACAAATGAAGATGCAATATGATTCGCATGAAATGTTTGCAAGTAACTGGTGGATGCATCATAAACAGCTTTTTTGTTGATTGTTTCAGAGTCAGCAAATTTGACGCACGCTACGGATTCTTGCTCTTCGCACTGCGTGAAGAAGAGGTAGGGCGTGCTGTTATCGGAATCGGACTCAACTTTGTGCCATTTTTCCATAGCTTCGTGGCTTGAGCGACGCTTCAGCACTGAACCAAGCAATGGATAACGGACAAATTCATATTTATCGATCAGCGGCATGGCGAAAAGCTTGCGTCCATCTTCTTCACCCAGGCAGACCAGCTCTTCAGTGTGCCCGATGTATAAAGTGATTGTGTCGTCAAGGCGATCCAGCTCGATGAACACCGTCTTGCCGCGGTCTGTCCGAATGATTGGGCTCTGACGGTTGGCTTCTGCAAAATAGTGGAGAGTCCAGTAAACCGTTTCCGGCAGCTCGCTCGAGCGCAACGTGTTTACGACCAACTCTTCGGTTAGGTAAGAAAAGGGTGAGAGAACCTCTGGCGCTTTCTGATTCTCGCGGATTTCCTGCAGCAGCATGCGAGACTTTTGAGCACGCTTAAGCAAGTTTTTCCAATCGTCAGCGATGTTCCAGCCGGAGCGGAAAACATCTGGGTTATTTTCAAGATTTAGAGAATACATTTCGCTACCCCTGAGCCACTTCGCTCGCCACAACCATCCTTATCATCGAGCAGGGTCTTCCAACAAGAAAATTGGATGGCATATTAGTTGTTCTCACCTGTAACAGTCCGTTAATAAATGCTCCTTCAGTTTGCTGTTGCCGCTTAGCCACAGATAAGCACCATGCGTCCCGTTCTCTGGAGCTTAATGCCGTCTTCTTGCTTAAGAACTCCCACGCAGGGCAAAAGAAGCGCTGGTTTTGCTCCTCCGCACGCTAACAAAGAGGCTAAATCCCTTCGGCACCTGAAGGTTACTTGCCGGTGCACTCAGCTTTTACCGCGCAGCTTGAAATACCGCAAGATTTGTCAGCAAAGAGCGAGAAATAAAGCACCGGGTAGACTCTCTTTCCCGGAATCATGTCATTTCCCCGCAGCAACTCCATCCCCAATTTGTTCTTCTCGTGGGCGATTTGCTCTTTCTTTGCAAAGCCGAGAAACTGGCTTACTTTAGTCTCCACTTTGTATTCAAAGAATTCGTCAATCACCAGGACTGCCGACTGTTCTCTTACGCCTCGTGGAAACAGTACAAATTCGCGCTTGTTTCCAAGGAAGAGTCTTATCCTCTCTGATTCGACATCGTATTCCACATATGCGACTAGACCGCAAGGAAGTTCTACATAAGGTTGGTGGCGATTGTTCTGTTGAAAGCTTCTCAATGCCTGGTATACGCCAAGGGTATCAGCCGGCAGCTTTAACCGAGCACGCAGTGATTGGGGCACGCTTTTCTTTCCCGATGCTGCAAAATTTACAGATTGGGGCGACTGAGTTTGCCCAGCGCTGTGGCTAAAACTGAAATCTTGCGAGACCTGCGGTGCCGGTGGTAGACCAAAAGCCGGTTTGACTGGCGAGCCCGGTAGGATCTCAGCTCTCTTAATTTCCGATTGATTCGAATCAGCTGCTGCCGGTGTCTCATCGAGTGAGAGAAGATCGTTCAAAAGGTCTTCTAACCTGCCTTTTGATGAAACCGGCGCCTGCATACTTTGCTTCGCTGCTCCGACTTCTTTGCCGGGCATTAAATGACTTCCTGAAACGTTACGCATAACCTGCTGCCCTTTATCCTTTTTAGACGCTCCGGAGTCTTTCTGGGCTTCGCCCTTTCAACTCCCGCTAAGTTAGAGACGTCTTGTGTGTCCAAATGGTTTTGATGATTGGAAACAAATACACAATTTGAAACACTCGATAGTCGACGGAGAGTTCATGACAATTAGGGGCGTTTTGGGAGATTTAAGGCAGGAAACGGCTATAATTCGTGGCTGGCAGTTTCTTGTCGTCGTCATCGTCGTATCTTTGAGGTTTGGTGTGGCAGCAAAACAGGACAAGTCAAAGGCAGTAAAAAGCTACTGGCTATTCAAGTCGGAGCCCTCTGTATTTTCAATTGAGGATCTGGAAAAGGCTCCCAAGAAAACTACATTCTGGGATGGGGTTCGCAACTATCAGGCGCGAAACTTTCTGCGAGACAGTATCAAAAACGGGGATCTGGTTTTTTATTATCATAGTAACTCCGATCCATCGGGCATTGCCGGTGTTGCCGAAGTGGTTAAAGAGGCTTATCCTGACCACACTGCATTCGACGAGAATGATGATCACTACGATCCCAAAAGCGACAAGAAGAATCCCACCTGGTTTATGGTGGACGTAAAGCACGTTAAGACGTTCAATAGGATAGTAACACTCGATGATTTGCGCTCAATACCGGCGTTGAAAAACATGGCCGTGCTTCAGAAAGGCAGCCGCTTGTCCGTGCAGCCTGTGACGGAGGTCGAGTGGGAAGCGATAATGAAGAAGTTCGGTTAACCGATTCTTCCGGCTGAGTCTAATTCTCGCGATGAAATTTTTGCTGAATCAGAGTAGCTACATATCTTGTGTTCTTCGGCGAATCCATCAGTCCATGCCACGATTACATTGTGAGCGGCAAATTCGAGCACGTTTTTATCTGTATCCATGTGGGCTGCAGAGCAGTAAATCTTAAATTGATTGGCGAAAGTTAGCTCGAGATCTCTCGGATAAAGTGGGCGCGGCCACCCAAGAGGCGGATCAACAGCTCCTGTGCTGTGCCAATAAATTGAGACGCTGGTAATTATGGCTGGAAGAAACTTTGACCAGGGCTTCTGCGAACTTACATCCCAAACTGCTCCATTAACGACAAAGTCTGTCCATGGCTTTTCTGCAAAGCCCAAGCCGTATTGAAAGAATGAGCCGTTCCAGTGGAGGTAAGCATCTTGCATCCCAGAAAGTGCTGGATATGTCAATTGAAGACCTTGCTGCACACCGTGAAATTTTTCTTTGTGCTGAGCCCAACCTATGAGGTCGTCCAGTGGAGGACTCTCAATATATTTCACTTGCCTGATTTCTTTGCCCAGCAGTTGAAATATGTTTTGTTCGAGGTTCTCTTGCTCTTGTTCGTCTCGGTTCATCGCTTGATTATATATCGCTTTTCTTCTCTACTTCGCGTTGGCTGGTGAGAAAAGCTGCAACATAAAATGCAAGCGCTATTAATGAAAGAGACTTGATTCCGAAAGAGAGTTTGGCAAATTGCAGAATGGCAGCGAGCAGGCAACCAAAGGTGCTTGCTGCTAATGCTTGCGAGAGGTTGTTGTTCTCTTTAATTTGTGCCGCAAAAAATGAGGAGCCAAGCAAAGCAGGCATAAACTGAAGCAACCCACACACTAGCGCGGCTGAGGAGCCAAACACCCTGGACAGATCTGCACTGGACCAAATGAAATTTGAAATGAGGAAGATTGCAATAGCTAAGAAGATCGACTTTGAATTAGAGAGTACAAAGGAAGAACCCTTTGTGACAAAAACGTTTGCTAAAAGTACAGTAAGGATGCTTGCTGCAACTACGAAAGAGGAGCTTACCCATGTGTTTCCAAAGAAGCGCGCAATAAGATCGATCGATTGCAATTCAATGATGGTAAACCCTGCACCTAGTGCGAACGAAACAAAGTTCAAGGTCTTCTTTACCGAAGTATCAAAGACCAGGTTCCGGGCGCCTACAAAGCCCATGACCAATAATGCGAGGAAACTCAAACGCATAGGTAGATCAATGGTTGATTGTAAAACGTAAAGGAAAGGCCAGTTGTCGGTGAGAATTGGTGTGTTTGACTTTGGGCGGACGCCAATCTCAGACCAGTATTGTGGAGTAGGGCTTTTTTCGTTTTCTTTTGAAGGCACTACAAAGAGCGTGGGAACATGCGAAGCCATGTAATAAGACTGCTGAAAAACCTGGGGAGAGTGTCCTGCCGCAAACTCGAGAGTGCGAAAGATTCTCTCACCGATCCACGGATAGACCACTGGGTAGGAGATCACTAGTTTACCGTTCGGGCTTAACCTAGAAAGGGCGGACTTGAAAGCTTCGCGGGTGTAGCAATAGGTATCAAGGCGTAACTTGGGTGCAAGTATGTTTGACGATTGGGCGTAAAGATTCGACATAAGGACAAGATCGTATTGTTTCTTAGATGTTTCGATGAAATGACGCGCGTCGTCACAAATGAAATTGACGTTCGCGTTTTTTGAAACTTGTGTATTTATTTGTCGAGAGATCTTCATTAGAGCTGGATCAATCTCGACGACATCAATTGATCTCGCACCATTTTTGATCGCACCAGGAATTTCTAGACCGAGCCCTGAGCCTAATATGAGCACGTTTTCTGCTTTTCCAAATAGGAAACCAGTAGCATCGAGCCGTCGCCTATCAGCAAAAATCTTGGTAAGTGTTGGTGGAAGATCATCAACTGAAATATTTGGATCAAAGAAGACTTGGTCTACGACTTTGTTCAGTCGAACAACCATACCGATTTCGAGGGTTTGTGAATCCGGCAATTGCGGGTTTTCCAAGAGCTTATCTAGATCAATACGTTGATAACTTGACCACAGTGTTTGCGTTTTTGACGAACAGAAATTTGTCAGGTACGAAGGAAAGCCGAGCTTCGGATATTCAATTTGCCAGATGGCAAGCATAGGAAGCAAGGCGAGTGGTATCAGACCCAAGACTCTCTTTTTCAAAGAAATGTCTTTGGCAATACCTATATAGATGAACGTGGCTGCGGTAAAAGCTATCGACCAAACCGGATCTGGGGCTAAGAATCCAATCCCATACGCTGCAAGGCATCCCAAGAGGGAAGCGACGGCGTTCAATGAATACCCTTTTATCGAATTGACTTGTTCAAATAAGATTCCCAGTCTACAGCCAGTGCAAAAGGACACAAAGAAGGGAAAAAGCATTAGCGTAATTAGTCCCAGAAATTGAAAGACTACGAACGTGAGAAGACCTTCATTGCCAGGTGAGAGGATTTGCCAGTCGAAACTTCCTTCAGCAGCCGAACGCTGATTAGCTAATCCAAACAATTCGGCTACTTTTACTGCGAGAACGAAAAGGAACAATGCGCTCGGAAGCAAAATAAACGGACGGTCATTTCTGTTCGCAAGGCCTGATGCTAGTCCGGTCAAACAAGCAACTAGCGGAAATGACTGTTCAAACACGAGAGGCCGAATATCGCAGCAAAGCCAGCGAACACATATGACTTCGAAAAAGACGGCGGTGAAACTCCAAATCGCTATTTCTATTTCTAGAAATATTTTGTTTGGTTTTGATGCCTTTGCGTTAGTCGGACTCTCTTCCTGGCTAGCTGACGACATCGCATTACCTGGCTGTAAGGATCTTTGGCAAAATATTTGCCCGTTTTCACCACAAAAACATCAATTGTGGATCGTGCAAACACGCTTCTATACTAGCTTTTACCCACGTTGAATACTCTTATCCCAATACTCTTTCAACGGACGTTGGAGCGATCTCATCCGCTAGCTCAGCTGCAAGGCGCTTGCGCTTGGGTGGACGGGGCGTCCGTGCTCCATACTTAGCTGCAAGTTAACTAGAAGAGCTGTAGGCGCCTAGCTTTCGCAGTGCCTTTTGTGCTTTCCAACGAACTTCGTGGTTCTCATCCTCTGAGGCTTGCTGCAGGGCACCAATAATCGTGTCTGAGTTACTGCCGATCTTGCCGAGTGCTTTTGCTGCGCTTTTCCGAACTTCGACGTCTCGATCGACAAGCAGTTCAGCAATTTCTTCCACTATCTTATTATCAAGGGAATCGAGTTTTTCGAGGCAGCTAATGGCTTCTCGTCTTACCCAGCCGTCCACATCTTCAAGACAGTCAACTATTGGGCGCAAATGAGTCTTTGCAATACCCGGACGTTCTTGAAACCAGCGCATTGCCGCCAGCCTGACCACTGTGCTCTCATGTTTGAGAGCCTGTCCGTAAGTTTTAGGTGGATATTTGGAAACCGCGTCAGGTAACCCCAACTTCAGAGATCTCTCATCGAATCCGGGGTAACTCAGTTGAAGGATCATGTCCTCCACAACGGCAGCAAGATTTTCCAGCTCTTTGTCCATTTTGACGCAATGACGGAAGTAAATATCGAGATAGAAGCATATCACGCTTGAGGCGCAGAAGATCTAACGTCCGCCACCAGTCATTTGTTGCATCATCTTTTCAATGGCTTGCATGCCGCCACCCATTCCGCCTCCGGCGCCGCCAGGCATCAGTCCACCGAAGGGATTGGCGTTGCCGTATGGATTGGTGCCACCGTAGGGATTCACACCACCGTAGGGATTGGCGCCATAGGCTCCACCTGAAGACCGGTCGAGGTAGCCATATAGAATGATTTTTGTCTGGAATCGGCCATCACTTCTGTAGCTCACAGTTGCAGCTTGAACATAGAGCCGATTTGATGATTGTCGAGTGAAGCGCAAGACACTTTCTGAGTAACCGAGCTTCATTTTGCCGGTAGTCGGATTGCGATCGGAGTCGCGTGTGACGACGTTTTGCTCAACCACGTCTGGTGCGAGTTGTCTAAGCGTATTTTTCATGAGCTGGCTGTTTAGCTCGTTGCCTGTGACACCACGACCAGAAGTCAAATCTCCCAGGTGCAGTGCGTACATTGCCGGCATCTGCATGTTAGCCATAATGTTGGCTCCATTTCCGCCCAAAAGAGCATTTAGCGGTGAGCCCTGCATCTGACTCATCATTTCTTGTCCGGTCATCACACCCTGGAAAATCACCTGGCATGGCTGCAGTGCGATTTTGTTGCCAGTTTGATAGAAAGTAGCAGTGGTTCTACCTTTGGTGCCAGGTCGAAGGATTTGATATTCCTTCAGCGTCTCAGCGCGATCAAATTCCCAGGCGGTCTTATCATAGTTGAATGAATATACCTGGAGATCTCCGCTCCATGTACCTCGAAAGTCCATTGGGAAGGATTGAACAGCCGAGCCAGACAAGGTCTTTGGCGGCGTTTTCTTGTCCAGGCTGGTATCTCGCATCGGAGTCATTGCGACCATCTTGCCGAGCTGTAAAGTCGCACCAGTCGAGGCGGAAAGCTCTTCGATGCGTCCATATAGAACCATTGGCTTTGCTGGCTGGACGGGATGTGTGGCACTGCCTGTGGTGGCGCTATGGGCCGGCTGCCTTGGGCTTGAGCTGGAAATAGATTGATTATTCTCTTGCTTTACCTCATGCGTACCAGCACTTGGTTGCGTCGCGGAAGATGATGTCGCCGGATTCTCTGTGCCGGAATTATGACCGGTTCCTGTCGGTGTCAGTGGCGTTACAGCGCTGGAATTCTCTGCTCCAGTGCTTGCCGGAGGGGCCGGTGCTTCATCCGCTCGAGGTGGTGCGGATGGATCAGACGAGGACGTGCTACCTGCAGCGTTGGTGGAAGGATTCCATGGCAAAGTGGTACTGCCATTGGTTGGGGACGATGATGCCGCTGGATCTGTTGTGGCAGGTGAACTCTGGTCGTCGGCAAACACAGGGTACGTTGCTAATGAGAATGCCAAACCTACCGCGATTAGTGTCCGTGTTCCTCTAAGATCAGGTCGCACTGCATCTGTTCCTTTCATAGCACTTTCCCTTTCGAGCTGGACTTCATGCTTCTGTTCGATACCGTGAGTGAGCACCGGAATCCTTCCTGCATTAGCTTCCTGAAAACTGATTCGCATCTGTTCGATCTTGGGATCTTGCCGACTTTTAATCTCTGAAAGCGATTTCGCTCTTTTTGATTCCGTTATGGAAGAACTTCAATTGTACCCGTTCCGCTTGTTACCGATTGCTTGAGATTCTTATATTTAGCAGGCAGAGAAATCTTTCCGTTGCCTTGAACTGTTGCATTACTCATTTCGGCACTGCCTTTTTTAATGAGAACGCTGCCATCGCCGTTAACGTTTGCGACAACCGCTTTGGCTACGATTTCTGTGAACTCGGCGTTCCCTCGTCCTCTATTATCGATAACTGCCTTTTCCAATGCTTCCAACTTGCCTGATGAGCTGATGGAGCCGCTGCCTGAGAGTGAGCAGATGAATGAGCCATTTTTCCAATTACTCAATTCAATATTTGATTTTCCAGCGCTTCCGATCTTAAGATCGCCTGTGAATGACTCAGGTACACGCACTTCCAAATAGTCATCACCTGTGCAATTGCACGGAATGTCGGAACCTTTTAACGGTTCGATTTTTTGTCCGTTGATAAACACGCCTTCCTGGTTCATCTTGATTCCGCCTTTGATCTGTTGCGGAAGCAAATAGATTCTTCCTTGGACGATCGCTCTTGAACCAAGTGCATCTGACATCAGACCCGTGCCTTTGTGGGGGGTGGAGAATCCGGCTTGTCTGACTGCAGAACCTTGTATGCTCCAGTCGCGAGGGCAGTTGCTGAAGAGCAGGACTTCATTGAGTCCGGGCATGCGCTTGACTGAAACGCGGGCATTTTCTGAGACCACTACTATTTCTGGGGAGTTTAGAGGCATGCTCGCGAATCTGACAGTCTCAACTTTGTCAGATGATTGGGCAGTGTTGGCTCCGGAATTGATTGCATCATCGCCTTTCTTGATTGTGATGTCGTCCTTCTTATTCGGATCCACTTTGCCTTCTCCCTTGGTTGCCAGAGCATCGGGTACCAGGTTTGTGCCGATCAGCGCCAATAGAGCCGTAAAAAGGACGGCTCGTTTACTAGTTGAGAACATAATCCAATCTCCTGGCCGCTCGGCCTTAACCTACCCATCATATACTATTCGCTCCGGAGTTTCGCTGGGCTGCCGCCCCTCTCAACTCCTCCGCTAATGACGGCCCCTTGATTCGCTGGGCTGCCACCCCTCTCAACTCCTCCGCTAATGACGGCCCCTTGATTCGCTGGGCTGCCGCCCCTCTCAACTCCTCCGCTAATGACGGCCCCTTGATTCGCTGGGCTGCCACCCCTCTCAAC
>JAIEQI010000139.1 GCA_019747875.1 Candidatus Obscuribacterales bacterium | reverse complement strand
GAGCCCATTCCTTGCGGCATTCCTGAGCCCATTCCTTGCGGCATTCCTGAGCCCATTCCTTGCGGCATTCCTGAGCCCATTCCTTGCGGCATTCCTGAACCCATTCCTTGCGGACGACCGTATGGCGACTGTCCGAAGCCGCCTCCGGCTTGCGCTTGGCCAGCGGTTGGGAACCCTGACGGGGATTGAGGCATGCCCCCCATCGAATTCTGCGGGTACCCGGAATTTTGCGGATATCCGGAATTCATTTGTCCTTGGGTGGAGCCTGGGAACCCCGACCCCATGGTTCTTTGCGGTGCCATTGGCGGCATCGAACTTCCCTGCATCATTGAACCCGCAGCCGGTCGCGGTGGCCAAGACGTTCCAGGATTGGACCAACCAGGAGCTCCAGAGTTGGGAACAGGCAGAGCCGGAGACGTTTGAGCCGGGCTGAGTTGCGACTGCGTCGGTCCGGCGGCAGGATTCACAGGAGGTCGTGCATACGCTGGTGGCTGTTGTTGTCCGAACGCGGTTTGCTGCCCGAGCATCTTCGTTTCCAGCTTGCCCACGCGTTGATCAATCGATCCCGTGGACCGTTTGCTAAAAACCTCCGTCTCCAAATGATCGACCCGATCCTCTATATCGTGCTCCGGATAAGTGCTTCCAAACGCGAGTTGCTCTAATCGAGAGACGCGAGGCTCAAACATTGCCTCCTGATTCCCCGGGGCCCATCCGGGTCCAGCCTGGCCGGGGATGCCTTGCAGAGGAGGAGGATTGTCCTCATCGCGCAAAATAGAAGGTCCATTGGGGTTCGGATTATCCAGCGTCCGTTTTGGCCCGCTCCGTCCGAGAGGCTGTCCCTGAATTCCACCGCCAAAAGGGTTTGCGTTGTCCGCCGCCGGACTTGGTGCAACCGGTGGGGTATCAAACTGCGCCTGATTGGGATCGATTGCTTGCAACGCCTCATTTGGCTTTGCAGACGCGCCCATGGGTGCGCCCAAACAAATGCTCAGGAGGCTCGACAGCAGCAATACAGGCTTTCTCATTCCGCCAACAGATTCTCAGGGAGTTCGCCGCCTACACGCAGGCTAGCCTGCAAGTTAAGCATAGCGTCCTGAAGCTTCGGGCTCAACACTTTTTCGGGTTCAAGAACGACCTGAGTTAGTAACTCGTAGATCTCCGGATCGCACTGTTTCAATGTATCGCGGCTTTCCTTGATAGCATAAGCCGCCACACACTCAGCCCAATATTCGTGCCAGCTCGTGCGTGCGTAACCGCTCACAAAGATGCGTTCCTCCACCTGATGTGGTTGAATCAGCTCGGAATACGTTTCCGCTTCCTCCGGAATTGGGTGCAACCTGTCGCACTTGTGACGGCGTTTTTGATAAACATCCTCAATCGTGTGTTGAGCAGCTTGTGAAAGGCAGAACTCCAGCTGGTGCCCATACTCGTGAGCAACAACCATATTGATGCGCACTTCGATAAATGGCTTAGCGCGCGACGGTACAGCCATGAGCGCTCCGAATTTCTTGAAGAAATTGACTTCCTTTTCGAACTCTTCGCGGTCCAAAGTAACGTTGCCGGTGCGCACTCCAGTGACTCCGGAGGCGCCGTGTTTGACGTTACCCAAGCCCGCGGTGCCTTCGTTCTTTCTGACGGTTTGCAGTAACCCAGTCACAGCGAACAACTTCATGGTGTCAAACACATACTTTTTCTGTTGCGTGTTGACCCTGTCTATGTCTTCGAAGTAGCGGATGATTTCGTTTTCCCAGTAGCTTTTGTCAGCTCTATGCAATGAGCGCGAGAACTCATGTTGCCAGGGCTGACCGTTGCTTTTTATGCCGGTGAATTTCGTGGAAAGCTGAGAGTTTTCATCCATCTTCCGCAGCACACCGGGGAAGCGGCGATCGCGGAATAGCAATGTGCCATCGTCGTGCATCTCACCGATCAAGCGATGATCTTGCGTTGCTATGCGTCCGAAGATCACGTTAAAGACCTGATTGTTGTAACTCAGACCACCTGTCGGTCCACGCTGAGCGCCTGGAAGTTCAAGTTGCAAGCCTTTACCGTCAATCCCTCGAAAGCTGCACGCAGGCAGCTCTTCAATGGTTTTTAAACCATCCCAGCGCCCGAGAGGTTCACCAGTGCCCTGGAGCAATCCATCTTCGTGAAGAAAGCCTACTTGACTGCCTTCCGGGTTGAGAATTTTGCCGTAGTCAACTACAAGCAGGTTTGGACCTACTTGTATAAACCCACTGGGGCCAGTTGTTTTCACGGCTTCTACCATTGCTACGTCTGAAAATCTCCGCGCAAACGGACCATCCAATTGGATTATGTCCTGATGGGCAGGATTCTAATCCAGCTTGTTAATCCAAGATTAGCCCAAAATTCGCAGACTTGCCTACTACTTGCTTGACAAGGTCAGCTGTGATTTCTTCCAGTCTGCCATGAACTTTTCGATGCCTTGATCGGTCAATGGGTGGGAAACCAACTGCTTGAAGATCTTGAATGGCATCGTGCAGATGTCCGCTCCGGCAAGGGCTGCCTGCGTTACGTGGATCGGATGGCGAATGCTGGCGGCCAGGACTTCGGTGTCAAAGTCGTAGATATCGAACACTTCGGAGATTTGAGCGATAAGCTCATTGCCGTCCTGATTGATGTCATCGAGACGACCCACAAATGGGCTCACGAATGTAGCACCAGCCTTGGCGGCTAGAATTGCCTGATTCACGGAAAAGCACAAAGTGACGTTGACTTTGATGCCTTCCTCTGACAACACTTTGCAGGCTCTGAGGCCAGCAGGAGTCAAAGGAACCTTCACCATGACATTCGATGCCCAGGTGGCGATGTCCTTGCCCT
The DNA here is from genome assembly GCA_019747875.1 of Candidatus Obscuribacterales bacterium. Lineage (GTDB taxonomy): Bacteria > Cyanobacteriota > Vampirovibrionia > Obscuribacterales > Obscuribacteraceae > JAIEPM01. The sequence continues at coordinate 10,336 of JAIEQI010000139.1, read as the reverse complement.
GGCTAATCATCTCTTCTGCGTCTTCGGTAACGACTTCGGCACTTACCGGTCCGTCGACTATTTTGCAAATCTCCTTAACGCGGGTCTTGAAATCTATACCTTCTTTTGCGACCAAAGAAGGATTGGTGGTGACCCCGTTTAACACGCCCCAGCTGGCGATTTCCTTGATTTCTTCCACATTGGCTGTGTCCAAAAATAGCTTCACGTTCGGCTCCTTCGAGGTAAAATCTATGCAAAGTTTTGCGGCTCATCAAGTATACCTATACTGTCCGGGTTAAGATTCCGAATGGAGCCATTTCGTAAGGATTTTCTTTGATAAAGCGAAACAGTCCAGGTCCCGGTAAGACATGGCAAACGGCGACGGTTGCTTGCCTTGCTTTGGCAACGGTTATAGCGCTATTCTGTGTCACTAGTAGACCACAAGCTCACGCTGTTATGGACCAGAAGCCTGCCCAGGTTTGCCAGACGAACATCGTGCCGGGTCAGCCCCTCGGACCAAACCTACCATCCATAGATCTCGTCCCAAAACCGTCCCAACGGATGACCATTCTTCTGATGGGGGTGGATTCTAATGGAAGAGACACCGATCCTTTTCTCGGAACGCGTTCTGACACAATGATGCTGGTCGGCATCGACCCCATTGAAAATCGCGTCGGAGTTGTGTCCATCCCAAGAGACAGCCGCGTTCGCATTCCACGACACGGCGTCGATAAAATCAATTCCGCCCATGCGTTTGGTGGTGCCGAACTGGCCATGGAAACAGTTCGCGAAGCATTTGGCGTGCCTGTCGATCATTATATTGAAGTCGATACAGGCGGATTGAAAAAACTCTTCGAAATTCTCGGACCAGTGGAAGTGTTGGTTGAGAAAGAAATGCATTACACAGATCACTCCGCAAAATTGCATGTGGATCTGCAACCAGGATTGCAAACGCTCACACCAGAGCAAGCAGAAGAATACGTGCGTTTCCGTCACGATGCGCGCGGTGACATTGGCAGAATCGAAAGACAGCAGTGGTTCATCCGACAAGCAAGCAAGAAGTTCAAGGATCCATCAATCGTTTTGAAACTTCCTCAACTGGTTTGCTTGGGCTATCAGTGCATAAGAACTGATTTGCCGATTCAAGACGTTCTCAGTCTTGCAGCCTATGCAAAGGATTTCCCGCACGAGCGCGTTGTCACTGCAATGCTTCCAGGTGAGGGGCAAATGATCAGTGGCGGCAGTTATTGGATCCCCGATGCACTTGCGGGTCAAGCAATGTTCAATAAGATCCTGGGTTGCTCGACAAGCGGAATTAGAGATCCCCTTACCCCATCTGTAACTGATGCAACAACCACTCTTGCATCAACCGACACAAGCTCAAGCATCACGGAAACACCGATTGTGAATCCGTCGGAGATCACATTGCCGGAAGATAGTTTGCCACCAACGCAACCTGGCTTGCGCTACGATTTTTCAAAGCCCTCATCAGTTGCGATCAAATATCCGAAGGGATCTGAAAAGCTTGCCGAAGCAATGGCTGAGAATTTGAAAAACGCCGGTTTCAACGTGCGCTACCGCTGGCAAATTCCAGCAGTGGAATGCCAGCACGAACTGTTAGTGCAGCACAGCATGCGCGCAACAGACGATGAAACATCAAAGATCTATCAATCGATTCCGGAAGTAAAACAGTTTCCGATTTCGCTTGCGATCGAATCACGACCGCTGACTGATTTCACAATCATCGTTTCGCCGAATAGTTCAATGCCCTCAATAGTGCATGAGGATCCGGCTAGTTCCACAGCAGATGCGAATCAGCTGCCGATGACAGATAAGAAGCCACCACTCAATGTAAGTGCATCGGCGCATTAATCAAGTGCAAATTTTCCATCGAGTAAATTTCTATACTTCAAAAGAAAGAGCCACTGTTTTGTGAACTCGTCCATACGGATCCGAATGTTCTGGGTGCAATGGCGTCCAAGTTTCCTTCACCGAACTATCGGAAGAGCTCAGACCAAGAGAAAGCAGCAAACGCTCTAGGCGCTTGCTGCCGTCAATGTCTTGAACTTTTCGAACGATGAACTGGCTGATTTCCAAATCTTGCATTTACCAAACAACCAGAATGAAACCAGAAAGACTAGATCATTTCGTCGATGAATTCAGCCATGGTCTCTTTGCTGATACCGAGCGGCTGTTTCACCAGAGCGCCTCTCTGCAATACCGGCTCAACTTCTTCGTATGTTGTTTGCTCGGACTTGTAGATCAGACCTAGAGGAATCTTTTCTCCCCATTCGAATGACTTGGTCAACGATTTGCTGAAATCCGATGGATCCCAATTTTCGTCTTCCAACTTGTAGACGCGTTCTTTGAACCACGGATAGGTATTGATCTTGTTGTATGTAACACAAGGGCTATACACATCGATGAGTGCAAATCCTTTATGGGCCATACCGCCTGCGATCAATTCAACCAATTGTTTTTGCTCACCGGAGAATCCGCGAGCCACATAGGTGGCACCGGCGGTGATAGCCATTGCTACTGGATTGAGCGGAACTTCAGCATTTCCCTTCGGCGTCGACTTTGTTTTGTGTCCGCGCGTTGTTGTTGGTGAAGCTTGTCCTGTGGTCAAACCGTAGATTTGGTTGTCCATGACGATGTAGGTTACATCGAGATTACGGCGCATTGCGTGGATGAAGTGTCCAATACCGATACCGTATCCGTCTCCGTCACCACCGGTCATAACAACCTTCATGTCGGTATTAGCCAGGTGGGCGCCAGTAGCTACTGCGACTGCGCGTCCATGAAGGCTGTGAATACCATAAGCATGAATGAAACCTGGAAGGTTGGATGAGCATCCGATGCCTGATACAACCATCAGGTCTTTAGGTTGTACGCCGAGCTTTCCAGCTGCCATTTGAAGCGATCTCAGTACGCCGAAGTCGCCGCAACCTGGACACCAGTCTGGATCGACTGGTCCTTTATATGTTTCGAGAGGAAGTTCAATTACTGTTGCCATTTTTCATTCACCTCTCTAGCTCAATTTTTCAAAGGAATAGGTAGAACCGGTTTGAACTCCAACAACCAACTCGGCTTCTTTCTTGCCGGTGGTGCGTTCGACGAGTTCGACTTTCCATGTAGGTTCGCCGCGACCGTTCTTTTCTTCGATGGTCATCTTGCCTGGACGCAGCTTTTCTGCGTAGTGAGTACGCAGGTAGTGGTAGGCGATTTCTCTGACATCATCCTCGCTGACATTGAGGTCAACGGGCTTTTTCGCCAGAGCGTTCTTGACCATGTTAACGACATCGGCTGGCTCGAATGGTTCGCCATCATATTTATTGATGTGCGCATCCATTGAGATACCAGTTTCAGCCTTGATGTGGCGAGCCATTTGGCTTGTGAAGTTAAGTTCAACGGAGATCTTCTTCTTAGCCTTGCTGAGGATTTCGGTAACCTCTTTTGCGTGGAACGGAGCAATGTATTTGATGATCAAATAATTGGTCTTAGTTCCAGCGGCTGTCAGAAGTTCAGCTGCTTCACGGATAACACCATAGGTTGAGCCCCAACCTACAAGTGTTACATCAGCATCAGCAGGACCTTCGAGTTTCGGTGCTGGCAGAGCCTTCAACAAGTTGTCGACCTTGCGCATACGCTTTTCCATGCCTTTTCTACGCATCGGAGCGGCTGTGAACATGTCGGAGATCAAGATGCTTTCTTCGTCATGTTCGTCGGTGCCGGACACATACAATGTGTTTTCCGTGCCAGGAATAGCGCGTGGTGAAATTCCGCTTTCCGTGAATTTAAAGCGTTGATACTTGCCTTTTTCTTGCGGCCATTCGGTCACGACTTCACCGCGATCGATCTTCACGTCATGACGGAAGACCTCGCGATCGACTGTTTCAGGGTGCTCTGAAAGCAGTAGGTCGGACATGATCAGAGCAGGCATTTGGAACTTATCAGCCATGTTGAATGCTTCAACAGTTGATTCGTAAGCATCTGGAATGTCACGCGGGCAAACAATCAAGCGAGGAAATTCGCCTTGCGATGCTCCGTAGACCTGGTTCAAGTCAGCTTGTTCTGTCTTTGTCGGAAGACCTGTTGAAGGACCGCCGCGTTGTACTTCGACAACGACTACCGGAACTTCCATGATGCCAGCCATACCAACAGCTTCGGTCATCAGTGCGAAGCCACCACCTGCGGTAGCGCACATCGAACGAACACCGGCGATACCGGCACCAACTGCCATGTTAATAACAGAGAGTTCGTCTTCTGCTTGCTTGACGCAGATGCCTGCCTTTTCAGCATGGTTAGCCATCCAGTGAAGAATGGTTGAAGCTGGTGTCATTGGATAAGCTGAATAGAATTTGCATCCAGCAGCGGCTGCGGCCATTGCGATCGCTTCGTTACCAGTGACAAATGGACGACGCGTATTTGTTAGCTTCCAACCTTCGGCGATCGGTTTGAAGTTGGCTTTGACGTATTCGTAGCCAGCTTCAAGCAAGCTGATGTTGAGGTCGATAACCTTTTCGCCTTTATGCGAGAAGGTATCTTTCATAACTTCTGCTGCGCCTTCGATACCCATTTGAGTCAAGCCGAGTACGGCGCCGACGGCAACGGTATTTTGCATGATTGGCTGAATCGGACCATGCTTCGCGACGACTTCTTTTGTGACTTCGTTCATCGGCAAAGCGATGAGCTGCACATTTTTGCCTTTCACGAGTGATGGGTCGCACTTCAGTTTGTCGGAATTGAAAATGATGCAGCCGCCGTCATTTACTTCCGGTGCGTGTCTCTCGATTGAATCTTGGTTGAGTGCGATTACTGCGGTAAGTTTATCGCCGTGGTTGTATACCTTTTCCTGCCCGATACGCAGGCGCAGCCAAATGTGGCCGCCTCTGATAATTGATTGATAACTGTTGTAGGCATATACGTGGAGTCCATTCCGCCCCGCCGCTCTGGCCAGTGTGTCTCCGGATTTATCAAGTCCGTCACCGGCGGCTCCAGCGATCCCTACCGTTACTTCTAGCATCCCTTCTTATCTCCTTCGCTTAAGCGCAAGGTCTGAACATTCGTCAAAGCTCCGTCAGTTCGCGGGGGATCGCCCCTCTCACTTCCGCCGCTTCTCACGCCGATTTCATCAAGCTATGAACAGGCCAGGTAAGAATAGCACAGTTAATTACCAGCCTGCCGCACTCCAGTCAGGATGCGTCATTTAAGTCAACAAACCTAAGACTTCAGTTGATTCTTTATGAATACTTTTTGAAAATTCTCTAATGAGATGGCGCTGCGTCCTTGTTCTCGGTGGCTGAGTTTTTTGCACCATCTTCCGTTCCGTGCGTTGCAGGGGCTGGATCAGCGGCTTTGGAGCCTTCAATATTCGGATTTGCCTCTGGCTGAACAGTCTCTTTGTGTTCTGCACCGGCACCAGCAGCGGGATTGTCGCCTGTGGCACCGTTATTAATTTCGTCTCCACCAGTTGTAGCTGGTGCGCCGGCTTCGCTTGGAGCCGCTCCGCCAGCAGGCGTAGCATGTTCGGCTTCACCAGCGGCGTGTTCGTCATGAACCGCACCATTGCCGACTTCATGACCGCCCGATGCTGCTCCGTGTTCGGAATGAACTGCGCCGTGATGAGCTTCTGGGACCTTAATGGCTCCTTTGTTAACGTAGCTGCCTGCCCAATACGAAATACCAACTAGCGCACCAATAGCAACTAGAGCCAAAAATTTGTCCTGCCAGCTGCCGACCGGGATGATGTCCGAAGGTCCATCATCATGTCCGTGCCCGCCGTGTCCGTGATCGTCAGACGACATTCTCCAAGCTCCTTCTCTAATACTTACGGAACGAAAACGTAATAGCCAAGCAGCCCGAGAACTGCAACAGAGGCGAATATCAACAAAGCATACGCCTGACCGCGTCCGTTTTCTGAATACTTAAGCAAGTCACCCAGGCCCACCGTGATCCAGCGCCAGCTGTTAACAAAGCCATCAATTACGAATTTATCGACTACTTCCCAAACGACTTTGCCGGTGTTGATGAAGAACGCAGCGCCGCCCAGATAGAGGTTATCCCAATACCAGCGGTTATAAGAAAACTTGTAGAGCGCCGGCATGCTCTTCTCGAAGGCTTTATCAAACTCATACCCCTTGTTGTTATAGAGAGCAAAAGCGAGAAAAATACCAGCAATTGAAAAACCTAGACCAGCAAGTAGTGGCATCAGTTCTACGACTTCTGCGTGTGGGTGCATAAAGTGAACGAATTGTCCAAATGAATTGGTAAATGGCTCTGGCTTGCCGGAAAACGCAGCTAAGATGACCTTTAACAAGTCCATAACGTTTCCTGCAAGCGCACCGAACGCCATTGATGGAACCGCAAGAACAATAAGTGGCCATGTTAGCGGATCCGGACCGTGCTCCTCATGCACATGAGCCTTTCCTCGGTATTCTCCAAGGAAGGTCATAAAGACCATTCTGAACATATAAAAGGAAGTCATTCCTGCTGTAAGTACAGTGGACCACGCAAGAAGCTGCCCCATATCACCGCCCCAAGCGAAGGCGGCACCGATGATTTCGTCCTTGGAGAAGAACCCTGAGAATATAGGGATACCTGAAATCGCAACCGTTCCAATGATGAAACACCAGCCCGTAATTGGAATTTTCTTCAGCAATCCGCCCATGTAACGCATGTCTTGCTCACCGTGCAAGGCATGAATTACTGCACCAGAGCAAAGAAATAACATAGCTTTGAAATAAGCATGTGTTGTGAGATGGAACAATCCAGCAGAGTAAGCACCAACGCCTAACCCAACAAACATGTATCCCAGCTGAGAAACGGTGGACCATGCGAGCGCGCGTTTGATGTCGTTCTGCGTCAGGGCGATTGTCGCAGCCATAAACGCGGTAATTCCACCGGTCCACGCGACAACTGCCAGGGCAAGTGAGCCGGCCGCAACGGGTTCAGCTGGATTGGACCAGTTGAGCCAAATCGGGTAGGCACGCGCAACCATATATACTCCGGCGGCAACCATCGTGGCTGCGTGGATAAGTGCAGAGATTGGAGTAGGACCTTCCATCGCATCCGGCAACCAAACGTGTAGCGGAGCCTGCGCGGACTTAGCCATTGGTCCCATAAACATCATTATGGCAATCAGGCTTAGCATGCCCATCGTCAAAGTATTGTTATCGAAGCCCCACTTGATCGCACCGGCAAGGGTGACGCCACCAAGGGCAGTGCCAGCAGTTGCGTCATAGAAAGACAACAAGCCGTGGTCAAGATGTCCGTGCCAGAATTGGTATGTGCAGCCTAAGAATATAAGGATGCCGACGATGAATCCAAAGTCACCGATTCTATTTACAACGAAGGCTTTCACGCAGGCTGCTGCTGCGCTGTCCTTGTACCACCAGAAGCCGATTAGCAAATAACTGCATACACCGACCAGTTCCCAGAAGAAGAACATTTGAAAGAGATTGGTCGCAACGACAAGACCCAGCATTGAGCCGGTAAATAGAGATAGATAGGAATAGAAGCGCCTGTATCCGGGGTCTTCCCGCATGTATCCATGGGTGTAGACCTGAACGAGCAAGCTCACAGATGTCACGACAATCAACATCATTGACGTCAGGTTGTCAACCAACACACCCATAGTCAAGACGAACGAATCAGATACAAACCATCTGAGGTCATTCAAGTAAGGCGTCGGATCTTGCCTCAAAGTGTTGAAGATGCAAAGGGACTGAATGAATCCCATCAGCACTGCGCCGATTGACAGAAGCATGCATAACGTCTTCGGCATTTTGTCGCGTAGCAACATGTTGCCGATGATGATTATCGTTCCGGCCAGGAAGGGCAAAAGCACTATCCAGTGGGCGGATTTGATGCAACCTGCAATTTCATGGACTGGCAATGGAGTATCTCCGAACTAGTACTAGTAAATATTCAAGCGATGACAACTTAGTAAGACTGATTTCGCTTTTGATCAAGATCTCTGACAATATACAATCTAAGCGACTTTAATGGCTCTCCTGTGTGGCGAAATCGGCACAACTTGATAAGGAAGATTTTGTAATTTTGCTATCTGTTGAGAACCACCATTGGTTCGTGTTCCAGGAAAAATACCTATGTGACTGAGCGAAGTGCCTGTCAGTGGAGGTAGTTTTTGCAGCCCTATCTGACGTCAAAGATGTTTTACATCGAGCAAAGACGACGACAGTTTCGATGAATCTGCCCAGCACTGTAGGCCAAGCCTTTTGGGACTTCCACTTTTTTCGTGTCGACGTTGTCATGGTCAAAGATGTTTTACGTCAACCCTATGGCTTCTGTAGTAACAATTAGCGCAAGTTCGCGTTTAACATTAAATGGAAAAACAGTACCCTAAGCGCTCTTTGTCATTTCAAGAGATTCCCTGAAATTCTTTCAACGTTGATTTCTGACAAAGGAAACACTTCGAAGTTTCCGAACCAAGGAAATGCTTCGAAGTTGATTTCTGACCAAGAAGCTCTTTGATTCCCCCCGTTGTTCTCAAGTTCCTAAAGCTAGTTCATTTAGTGCATCATCCTGAAAAACTACATGCGCGTGTAGGTATACTCTTCCAGGTATTTTGAAAGATCCTCGCGATCCCACTTGGAAACAGCGTTTCCGACATCAGTGGTCAAGAGAAAAAGAGGCTAGCTCGGTGCACGAAAATATTCTTCTGACGTTTCTGCTAATTCTTCCTTTTGTAGGCACGTTGCTGATCGGCATAATGCCGGCAACAGCTTCAAGACTGGCAGCAATCTTCATCACAGCGGTCATGTGTGTTGTTTCAACACAACTGGCGATTTCCTTCAATCCGCATTCGCTGGACATGCAGTTTGTACAAAAGGTGACCTGGTTTGCACAACCAATCCCTGTTGAATATCACGTCGGCGTCGACGGGATGGGCTTATGTCTTGTAGTGCTCACCTCCTTTGTGATGTTGATGTCTGTGCTTGCGAGCCAACACATCGGAGAGAAACGACCGAAGCTTTACTACAGCATGTTGATGCTGCTCACCATGTCCATCATGGGCGTATTCGTTTCGCTAGACCTTCTGCAGTTCTTCGTAATGTATGAACTCGAGCTTGTTCCGATGTACTTCTTGATCGCAATTTGGGGCGGTCCCAACCGCGATTACGCAGCAATGAAATTCTTGCTGTACACGTTCTTTGGCGGCGTGTTGATGCTTGGTGGCATTCTGTTCTTGTATTTCCAATTGCAGTTGAACGGAATCGAACCGCACACATTCAACATGATCGAACTTGCAAAACAGGGAAGCACCTTGATGCGCGATGTTCAGGCATTGGCATGTTTAGGTTTCTTCCTCGCATTCATTATCAAATTGCCATCGTTCCCATTCCATACATGGTTGCCGGACGCACACGTTGAGGCTCCGACTCCAGTATCAATGATTCTGGCTGGTTTGCTCTTGAAGATGGGCTCATACGGTCTTGTCCGCATATGCCTTGGCTTCTTCCCGGAAATCATCACTCAATGGGCGCCATACATTATTTTGCTCGGTGCCTTCAATATAGTTTGGGGAGCAGTTGCCTGCCTGGTTCAAACGGACATGAAGCGAATCATCGCTTATTCATCAGTTAGCCACATGGGCTTCGTTCTTATGGGCTTGGGTGCCTTGTCTGCCGCGGCATTAAACGGAGCGATCTTCCAAATGATCTCTCACGGTGTTATCTCAGCTGCACTATTCTTCCTGGTAGGTTGCGTCTACGAGCGATGCCACACCCGCGACTTGCGCGAGATTGGGGGCGGCTTGGCAAAACAAATGCCATTCGTCTTCTACTTCTGGATGCTAGCCACCATGGCTAACCTGGGCTTGCCAGGATTGGCAGGATTCGTCGCCGAAGCAATTGTGTTCTACGGAACCTACACGTCTCCGATGGCAACAGCATTGGGCTCGGATCCGAAGATGGTGCAGTTCTCTTGCATCCTTGCAGCAACGGGAGTAATCCTCTCAGCCGGCTACATGCTCTGGCTATTGAAGCGCCTCTTCTACGGTCCGGAACAGCCAAAATGGCAAGGTCATTTGCACGACATGAACCTTACCGAAAAGCTAGTTGCTCTCGGACTGACAGTGTTCATCATCGGTCTGGGAATCTACCCAAGATTGATTACGAACGCCTACACACCATTTGCTGACCAGGTCTGCAAAAACATTGCCGAGAACCTGAACAACAACCGCATTCAATAAGCTAGCTCGATTCAGAAAATTACTCATCGAGAGCACCGAGCTTTCGAGAGCACCGCATAGCTTTGTTGCAAGATTCAGATCGATTCGCTCCCGAGAGCAAGCGCGGACATCTTGATGCTGTTGGCGATCTCATGTATGGAG
>JAIEQI010000072.1 GCA_019747875.1 Candidatus Obscuribacterales bacterium | reverse complement strand
CTCTGATGTTACAATCTTCCGCAACGGTATCAATAATCAATTCGGTTTTTCAACAATGTGGTTGCTGGAACGCTTACTCAAATTATCCGCAGAGTCATAAGTGTAGTGGAAAGTTCTTCCATCGCCACCTATGTTCGTTGTGTTAATCAGCCTGTTCCGCGAATCGTAGTTATAAAATTCCTGATAAAGACCAGGTCTCAATACGGACGTGAGGTTGTCATTCGTGTCGTAGACGTATTGGACTTCTTGTCCATTGGGTTGGATAACTTTGATGAGACGGTTTCTGGCATCGTAGAACTGCTGAGTTTCACGCCCAAGCTCGTCTGTAATCTTGGTTATATTCCCATTGTTATCATACTCGTAACTTCGATGATTATTGAGCGGATCAGTCATCTCGATCATGCGACCGACTTCATCATAGTCGAAGTAGGTTGGGCGTCCCATAGCATCTGTGAAATTCGTCAGATTACCTTCATCGTCATAGACGAAGAATGTTTCTGGTGATTCTAGCGGTCCCAATCCATCGGGATCTGATCGGCGCAGCACGGTCAGGCGATTCATCGCATCGTATTCATACTCTGTTCGATTCCCTTTTGGATCTATGATTGCCGAGACGTTACCGTACAGATCATACTCATAGCCGGTTGTCCTTTCATCTACTGTGTTTTTAGCTTCCGTAACGAAGGTGACGCGACCCAAATTATTATAGGTGTATTCAGTGGTTCGCCCTTCAGCATCAATTACTTGAGTAAGCTGCCCATGGCTGTTGTAGCTGTATTCCGTAACTACATCGTCACTGCCACCGACGGCACCAACCACCCTCGTCATTTTAAGAACATTGCCATTTGCCGGATCAATGTCGAATAGCGTTCTATTCCCCAGCTCGTCTGTGATACTTGTGACCTGATTAAACACTGGGTCATACGTGAATGTCTTGGAGCCAGTGCCAACTGGAGCAGTCTGCGCAGCGAAACCACTATCAGTTACAACAAAACTTTGTCCATCAAATACCGAAACCTGATTGAATGAGAATTGTTGGTATTCTGCGGCTGAATTCCAGATGCCGACAGTGGCGTCCCTACCGCGCGCATGAGTACCGTCTCCGTTTGTTTTCTTGTAATTAAAATGGATTGCGTTGCTACCTTCATGCAGCTCAACCTCGTAATCATAAAGCACTTGTTCAAAGACAGTATCGGGAGATATAACCTGCTGCCACTGGATTATGAATTTTCGAGTGCCCATGTCTCCGATGGTCGCTGTCGAAACTCTCGATGTATAAGTACTGTTGTTTGACGTTTCAAATCCATCCCAGAACGGCAGCAATGAAGGTAAGTCGGCTAAAGCTACCGCTGCTCCGGGCTGAGACAAATCTACATTATCAAAATTGGTATTTACCCCACCGAAGCTTAGAAGCCCGTTGTTGTTGACACCAATCTGGTTGTAGGCCTGCCCGTAAAATTCGAAATCAAATGGTAGAGTGACTAGGCTAGCTCCTGGTTGGGTGGTATTTGAAACTCCAGAAACCGAATTGCCATAGCTGCTAACGTCCAAGTAATCTATGTACGTGCCCGCTGAGGCCGATAACGAGTCGCTTACTGTAAGAACATTTCCGCGATCATCATAAGTGTAATCAGTAAAGTTTCCACGTCCATCGTATGTGCGCGTCACCAAACCATTAGTGTAAACACGTGAAGAGATTACATTCAAATTCGATGATATGGAATCACGTGATGCTACATATCGTCCTTCGTGATCAATTGCCGAGGAAATTACATTACCATTGGCATCAGTGTAATTGATGACTCTGAAATTGTCTTCTCCCTCGACTGGAATATTCCCACTCAAAATAAAGTTGATTACTGGAGAAAAGACAGGGTCAAGCGTTTGCTCGTAGTCCAAGTAACCTTGGGTTTGTATAGCGTCGAACTCAAGCTCTGAGCCATCCTGCAATAGCTGTCGCTCTGCCCTCCCATGGTCGCCATAGAAAATTTGCGTTTGCATTTCGCGCTTGTCCGTAGTTTCAGTGAGCAGCCGCCTTTCATCATAGCCGTACTGCATCGTCTGACCATCGGGATCTTTTATGCCAACCAAGTTACCGGCACCGTCGTGGATCAACTCCGTAGTTCGACCGAATGGATCGACGATACTGCTTATCCGCTCTCCAGCGTAATTGAACTCTGTTAGCAAACCTGCTTCATCGGTGAGCCCAATGAGACGACCATTCGCATCATAGTTGAAGGTGGTGACATTATTATTAGTATCAGTAATGGTCGCCAGCATATTGAATTCGTTGAAGGCCATTTCAGTGCCATCCGTTAACGTTCTAAAGAACGTGCCATCAGGACGTCTGACCATCGTAGAAAAGTCGTGACCCGATCCCACGTATTCGCCCCCAACAGTAGCCGGCGCTCTCATAAGTTGCTGAGTTCCGTTTCCGTCCACAATGATGATTGAACCATCACTGTTCTCAACTATTTGCTGCAGTCCATTGAGCCCCCAACCAGCTCCAAATATGCTGTCCACCATGTTAACATTGACAATTTTTGCGCTGAATTCGGTTGCACTTCCGTTAACAGTTCCGTCAGGTGTAGTGATCATGAAGCCGTTCCTGACGCCAATTTCATAGTAGCCAGTGCCGTATTCACGCATATCGATCTTGGCTACCGCGTCACTTGCGCTCGTGTTAATTCTCCAGAAATGCATGCCGGTATCGCTGCCGTTAGCATTCACGAAACCTGGCAACTCATGCTTGAAGTTTCCTTCTTGAATCCAAAGTTCCGCAACGAATCTAGTTCTATTATCTCCTAGCACGCCAAATACTGCATTTTCAAACGGAACATGAAACAACTGCTCCGGATTTGCTCGTAAAGAGCCGTAAGTCAACGTGAGAGTTCGGTTCTCTCCCAGGGATTGATAGCCCGTGAGAGAATAGCTTTCGAGCAACTCCCCTGTTAGTGAATTGACGATTGACTTTGCCGGCTGACCGTGGAGGTTCCCGTTCGGTGGCGAGTTAGTACCGGGGCAGTTGTTGCAAGAGCAAGTCGGCTGATCGTTCCGGATACATTCACCAGGATCAACTCCCTTACCGCTCTGCTCCGGGCGCGGAACAAAGAAAGACCAGTCTGTTGTAGTTATTCCGCCAGAAGTAGTGTGAATTAGCCCGTCAGCTTGCTTCACTCCCTCCCCTACTTTTTGGAAATCCCCCAGTATAGGATCGATAGCGTAAAGGTCAAATTGGTAACCAACCGGATTGTTAGTTCTGTCCGGCATTGTCAGCTGGGCAGGCGTTGTAAAAGTTAGCCGTTCGGGCTGGATTGCAATTACCAGATCTGGAAATAGATTCGGCGGGCGAGAAATTGGCATCTGATTGACAGGCATTTCTGTAATCGTTAACAGTTCATCGTACAGGGTACCGTCGGTATCAAGCAAAGTGCCAGCTCCAAACTCAAGTTTTACTCCCGGAATTTCTGCAGTCGTAATAGCCTGATCAACATTTGGATCAATGATGTGTCCATTTGCGACGTCGAGCTCTGGCAGGTATTCAACGCGATGAATGATGTTGTTGATACCTTCCCAAAGATCGTGGCCGAGAAGAACCTTTATCTTCTGCGCCAAATAAGCGTAGATATGTTCAATTTCCCCATTTTCGCCATACACCGTTAGCTCATTGAATGTAATGACGTCATCTGTGATTGGTCCGGTAACGGTAAGAGTGAATCTTCCGTTCGCATCACTTGTTGTATGGTCTCCATTGAATTCGATGTCGACGCCGTGAATTGGTTGCCTGTCTAGATCCACAATACGACCGGTTATTCGAGTAGTCGTAACAGGATCGTGGATAACATTAATTGCAAACTCCTGACTGGCTACCACATTGCCTTCGCGGGCACTGACCACAAATTCATAGAGTCCGTATTCGTCAATTGTTGGGATAAATTCCAGCCGACCGTTCAATAGCATTTGACCAGTGGGCATGGCACCATCGGTGTCCACGGTAAATAGAGTGGTGTTGTCCGTGCCAGGGAAGTAATCTTTAAGCTCAAGTCTTACCCGTCCACTCGGAAAGACCGTGAATGGACGATTGAAATTGAAAGTGAAATCCACTGGAGTTTCATTCCCCGCCGCATCCTTTGCGATCAGATGAACTGTGTGGATGCCTCGCGTGAGAATGCCGCCATTAATACTTTCAAGCGTTGCTTGATCCAAAACATAATTGCCGTTCTGGTCCACATGAGCAGTGACATCGACATATGAGCTGACTGACATGCTATCGACGCCGGCGAGAAGTTGCACAAACTCTTCATTGTCTGCGACGCTTCCTGCAATTGTCGGATCCACGCTGACATTATCACTGTTGCTACGTCCTGTGTCATTTTGCAGATCTACCGTCAATGTCGGCGGTATTAAATCAGGTGCGTAGGAAAAACTGAAAGTCGTTAACGAGGAATTGCCGAATTCGTCTTCTGCCCGAAGTCGAATGTCAATACTCCCGTTTGGCAAAGTGCTGCCATAAATTTGCTCCAACAGCGATCTGCTGAGAGTGAAACTTCCATCATTCAGGTTCACTTGCGAGCTGACGTCAACCAGCGAAAGGGGATTCGTACTGTTGACGCTTGCGTAAAGCGCTCCAAAGGCGTTCTGATCCGATACAGTGCCAGTAATCGTCGGATCGGACGTGATTCCATCATTAGCAATTCCAGTATCATTCGCGAGAGCGACGTTTACTTCCGGACCAACACTGTCAAGCACGAATGTGAGTGTTGTAACTGCTGATTCATTGCCGGCAAGATCGGCGCCCACGATTCTCAAGGTGTTGACACCGTCCTGGAGCGCTGCATTTCCATTCAGCACTTGAAGAGCAGCTGCGTCGAGCACGAAATTACCCGAGCTATCAACCAGGTGAAGAATACTCAGCATTGCGGCTGGGTTTTCATTGTTCAAGGATGCCTTCAAGCTGGCAACGGCATTTGTGTCGCTTACGTTACCTGCAATTGTTGGGTCGCTCGTTATTTGATCGCCGGTGTTGGCTCCGTTATCTGATTGAAATGCGACACTGATGCTCGGCGCAATCGAATCCAATTCAAACGTAAACACCGTGAGATCAGATATATTGCCGAACTCATCTTGCGCCTTGATACGTAGAGTCTGGGTTCCGTCACTTAGCGGTCCGCCGTTGAGGGTTTCCAGTGTAGCGTTGTTGAAATGGAAGTTGCCACTTAGGTCTATCAGAGCAGTGACATCGACAAGTGCTGCCGCCGACACATCGTTAAGGCTGGCAAGCAGTTGTGTAACCGCGTTTGCATCGGTCACCGAGCCTGATATGCGTGGGTCATTGGTTATGGCATCGCTTCCGGAATTGCCTGAATCTGCCGTCAAGGCTACTTGGATTTCCGGAGCATCGTTATCGATAACATACTCGAAACCAAATTCGAGAACTGAACTGGCATTCCCGAATTCATCAGATGCAGTAAGTCGCACTGTCACCTGCCCAGGCGCAAGGGGTCCGCCGTTGAGTTGCTCAAGTGTAGCTAAATCCAGGACAAATGCGCCATTCGACTCCACTAAGCTTGTAATATCAATCATGTTGGCAGGATTGCTATCGTTCACACTTGCTTTCAAGCTCGTGATCACATTGCTGTCCTGCACTAATCCACTGATACGTGGATCTGTAGTTCGCAAATCAGCGTTTCCGATGCCGTTATCGTTGATCAATCCCACGCTCAAGCTTGGCGCCGCATTATCTACTACGTAAACGAAGGAAAAGCTGACTATTGAACTTACGTTGCCGAATTCGTCCGTACTCTGCAGGCGGAGAATGTTCTGTCCCTCCGCAACGGGCAGTCCCCCATTGAGCGACTGCAATGTGGTGGAGTTCAAGGTGAAGACACCGCCGGCTCCGACGAGCCCGGTGATGTCAACGAACGATGCCAGATTGGCATTGTTCAAACTAGCCTTGAGGCTAGAAATCTGGTTTGCTTCACTCACTATTCCGGCAATGGTGGCATCCGTTGTTTTGTTATCACCGGCAATGCCCGTGTCATTCAGCAACTGCACAGAAACGTCCGGTGCTGAGTTATCGATGACGAATTGAAAAGTCAAACTGAAGATATTCGATGTGTTGTTCGCCGAATCGGTGGCTACAAGATGCAGAGAGTGAATGCCTTCGCTCAATGTACCGCCGGCGATACTGTGCATGCGCGCTGTATCAAGTAAGAACGTGCCATTGTTGTTCAAGACATCAAGCACGGAAACAAAATTTGCAAGCGGTGTTGAATCAAGACCGGCGCGGAATGAAGTAATCGCACTTTGATCGACTATAGTTCCTGTGACCGCTGGAATTGTCGTTATTCCATCATTGGTGCTATTGCCCGTATCCGATTGCAGCGTCGCAGAAATTTGCGGAGCTGTCGTGTCGCCGTTATTTCCACCTGGGACGATCAGGAAATCGTTTGCATCAAGGTTGGCGACAAGGACATTTCTCAAAACGACCAGTTCGTTCCCAGCGAATTTGACAAGAGTATCCGCGCCGGATTGCACCAGAGAAATGTCAGCAAAAGAGTTTATTCCCGGAACACTTTTTATCGATAGCTTGTCGTCGTTCGGCTTGAAGTCGAGAATTGCACTTGAAGCGTCCGGCACTTTACCTGTCGCAATATGGAAAGTATCATCGCCGTTTCCGCCTTGAACAATATTGCCACCACCGGACATATGCACGACATCGTTGCCATTGCCCATGAGTGCAATATCGTTTTTGCCGAGATATGCAATGTCATTACCGTTGCCGGTATCAATAAGATTCCTTTCGCCGCGCGATGAATTTACCGTATCATCGCCGTTGCCCGTAATCGCGATGCTACCCTGACCACCTATTACAACGTTATCGTTGCCGTTACCACCATCAATGTACGATCCGCCAAGCTGGGTCAGCATAGAATCGCTCTGGTTAGCTCCGACCAGGACATCCCGCGTCTTGCCGTATACGGTGTCTGACTGGTTCGCCCCATCAATGATGTTGTTGCCCCCGCCACCAGCACCACTACCAAGGTTTAAAAAATCAGATTGGTTACCACCCTTGAAAATGATTTTCTTACCTGCGTTGCTTCCTGGATTAAGCCCATTCGTTTCAGATGGAAGCCCAAGAATCGAGTCCACTGTCGGCTTAGCAGCGCTGTCGTACTCGCTTGACGTGAGCACATTTTGAAGATTCTGCTTTAGTGTATTGACTTGATTTATAAGGTCATTGAAATATGACTGCGAGTTTTGCGAGAAATTGGACGTCGGATTCAAGTTTGTTGGACCACCGGACGTGGTGGCAGCAGCGGCGTCAAGGGCGGCTTGTCCTTCTAGCGCGCCTGGGAGCAACGGATCGTTTGGCATGATTTGTTCCTGGGGTTTCGGAGATTCTGGGCTGCCTTAAATGTGCGCAAATAAGTAGCAGCTGAAGAACCCTCAGCTTGAGAACTCTTATTTGCGCGACAACTATTTTTGTCTTGTTGTGTCTTTTTCTATCTTAGTGATATCCGTCTGTCTATCAGGATTTTCGGATGCCTTGCAAAGTGACAGAATTTATTATCGCCCTCTCAGGCGACTCGCAGACTATCTTCGGCATTTTTGTTCGTAGCTAACAAGTTTCTCAAAATTTCTGACACCTAAATTTGGACAGCGATGATATATAGTGTCATGCTTGTGCATACTCAAATGTGTTGCAGTGAACAGCTCTTCGCTATTACTTAGTCTTTTGGTATCCATATGCAAAATCCGCTTGGAAACAACCAGGGTCAGTTAGCATCTCAGTCAAGTGCTAATCAAGGATCGATACCTCAATTTCAGTTTGCAGCCAGTCAAGTGGTAACCGCGCCGGATCAATTCGCTAAGCAAAGAACTACTGTACAGAGCTTAAAACCGTCCGCACTGCAGCAACTTAACGAAAAATCCGGCAAGAACCCTGCCTCAACTTGTCCATCAGCTCAACCGCAAGCGGCGCCGCAAATATTGCTACCAGCACAGCCGCAGTCCGTTGTTCTTTTATGCCTTGCTGCGCTGTCGCGCATACATAAGGTTCCTTTCGATATTGAGCTTGCCGCTCGGGAGTTCGCATTACAAGGAACAAAGGACGACTCGCCCGAGATGTTGATGCGTCTAGCGAAGAGCCGTGGTTTCCGGTGCAAAATTGTTCGCAAGAAAACATTGATCGAAGTTGCGGACTCCTACAGGTTGCCAGCAGTCGAAATATCAACCAACGAACATTCGATCTGGGAGTACAGGTTATGGTTGTCTTCAGATAGAGCAAACAAGAAAGCCTTGTATTGGGATCCGGCTTCTAATGGTGGCGGCGAACTTGATTTGCCAGAAGCCGAGAAGTCATGGATTGTAGTTTACCCTCGCGATCAATTTGCGCAAGTTAAGTTCGGCCTTGGCTGGTTTTTCGACGAGGTGATGAAGTATAAAAGCGCGGTATGTTTCGTCATGCTCGGGAGTTTCCTGGTGCAGCTGGGAGGAGTTGTAACTCCACTGCTCACACAGCTCGTCCTCGATAAAGTCATCACACATGGTGCCTTGGACACGCTGCAACTGATTGGCGCTATGTTCCTTACAATAACGTTTGTCGAATTTATGGGCAACGTTTGTCGCAATAATATCTTCAGCCGTACAGCAAACAAAGTCGACGTAAAGCTTGGCGCTAAGCTATTCAAACATCTTTTCTCTCTGCCGTTTTATTACTTCGAAACAAGACGTGTTGGCGACACTCTATCCAAAGTTCGTGAAATGGAAACAGTGCGCAATTTCATCACGCAAAAATCTGTCAGCGTTATCGTCGATGTTGTTTTCGCTTCAGTCTATGTCATTTTGATGCTGACATATTCCGTCCAACTCACCTTGGTGGTGCTCGGTTTCACAGTCGCACTTGCGGCCATTAACGTCATCGTTACTCCGACTTTCCGCAATAAGCTGGAAGAAAAGTTTCAGATGGGAGCAAAGAACAACTCATTTCTCGTAGAAGCCTTGACTGGAGTTCAGACAATTAAAGCTTTATCGGTTGAAGGCTCGATGCAAAGAAAGTGGGAGGACAGCCTCGGCGAATACATTAATAAGGGATTCTCTCTGTCGCTTCTGGTCAATTTTATTTCCGCCCTTGCCACTGTTTTTCAGCGCATGATGACCGTCACCGTTCTCTATTTTGGCGTGCGCATGGTTCTCGACAATCAACTCACGGTTGGCGGGCTGATCGCATTCAACATGTTTGCGGGTCAGCTCACAGCGCCGATTCTTCGGCTGACCTCCCTCTGGCAGGAGCTTCAGCAATGCTTGATCGCCATCGACAGAGTTGGCGACATCCTCCATCATCCAGTCGAAAACGATAACAGCCGCAGTATCGTAAAAGAGAAATTGTTTGGACATATCAAATTTGACAAAGTATCATTCCGTTATGGTGCCACCACGCCGCTTGTGCTCAATGAGCTAAGCATCGAGATTCCTGTTGGTACTTGCGTGGGGATCGTTGGTCGTAGTGGCTCCGGCAAGAGTACACTAACAAAGCTCGTGCAACAGCTTTATCTGCCGACAACTGGCTCCGTATTAATAGATGGGATCAATGGCAGCCAGTTAAGCGCAAAATGGCTGCGCAGCAAAATTGGCGTGGTGCTGCAAGACAACTTCCTCTTCAATATCAGCATTCGCGACAACATAGCGCTTGCTAAACCAGACGCGACGCCGGAGGAAGTCATGAATGCTGCCATGCTCGCTGGGGCTACTGAGTTCATCAACGACATGCCTGAGGGCTTTGATACCATGGTTGAGGAACGCGGTGCCAGCCTATCTGGTGGTCAGCGTCAGCGCATTGCCATTGCGCGAGCTTTGCTGACCAATCCGCAGATTCTCATTCTCGACGAAGCAACATCAGCGCTCGACTACGAATCGGAACGCATCATCAAACAAAACCTCAACAAGATTCGCAAAGGGCGCACGGTAATTATCATCGCGCATAGATTGACCACCGTGCAGTCGTGCGATCAAATCATCGTCCTGGACAAAGGCAAAGTCGTCGAGAACGGAAGCCACAAAGAACTGCTGCGCAAGAGCGGTCTGTATGCTTACCTCTTCAAACAACAGGAGGCAGAGTCCTTTGCCAGCGCTTAAACAACATGAGTTCCGGCCAATTGCCGTTGAGATTGAAGAGGCTCCACTTCCAATTTGGGAATGGGCGACGTTGAGCACCATCGTCCTTGCCGTTTCGGCCACGGTGGGATTTTTGACGTTGGGGCAGGTTGATGTGGTCGTCAGTGCGCAAGGGAAAGTTATTCCACGCGGGCAGATCTTGGTTATCCAACCGCTTGAAACCGGCGTTGTTCGCAAGTTGAATGTGAAGCCCGGTGACTTTGTTCGTAAGGGACAAACGTTGATGGAGATTCAACCGGAGTTGGTTGAACCGGAAATCGCTTCCGCCAAAAAGGAACTGGACACACTTTCTGTTCAGCGCGAAAGAATCATGGCGCTTGTTCAAGGGCGCGCGTTCTCGCCGAGCAGCTCTGGCAGCGGAGAAGTCTCGCCGACTCAGCTAGCGCTTGAAGCAAACCTGTATCAAACAGAGCGGGACGCTTTAACACAAGAGCTTAAGACCAAGGACAGCGAGAAAGCGCAAGTCGAGAAACAGATTTCCGTGACCGAACGTTCATTGCAAGAAGCCAAGGAAATGCTTGCGCTCGCCAAGCAAAAATGGGAGAAGATCTCTGCAGTCGAAAGCTTGCTTTCCAGTTATGAGATCGACCCTGTTAAAAGCGATATGGTGAAGTTTGAATCTGAGCGGGATCGAGCAGAAGCGCAGCTTGCAGAACTGAACCATAAATTATTGGCTCTCGATTCGCAGAAAGCGGAGATAAAGAAGGACTTTTCGCGACGACTGCTAAAGGAAATTGACCAGACTAAACAACAAGAAATTGAGCTTTCCGCACGTTTACGCCAGCATGGTTTCCGCATCGCTATGCAAAACATTGTGGCGCCTGCCGACGGCACAATCAATGAGCGCTTCGTCAACACGGAAGGTGGTGTGGTAACACCGGCGGAGAAGTTGATGACGCTTGTGCCGAAGGATCAACCGCTTGAGATTGAGGCGCTTGCCACCAATAGAGACGTCGGATACATTCGCCCAGATCTGAAGGCATCACTAAAGATTGACACCTTCGACTACCAGCGCTATGGATTGATCGACGCCACCGTCACAAAAGTCGCCAGCGACAGTATAAAGGATGAGAAACTCGGCGAGGTTTTCAAAGTCTACCTGCGACCTGAGAAACTCACACTTAAAGTAGATGGCAAAGTTACGCCCATCACTAGTGGAATGACCGTAGTTTCTGAAATTAAAGTTGGAAAGAGACGCATGATTGAGTTCTTCTTAAACCCAATCATCAAATCATGGCAGCATAGCGTTAGCCTCAAGTAGCACTTTATCGGAAACCCTGATGAAATCACAGCATCTCGAAGCGAAAATGAGGAGGCTAAGCGTCGTTGAAACAACAGCGGCAGCGTCCCTCTTCTCGCGGGTGAAGCTTGTGGGCTTGGTGCTACTACTGATTCTTGCGCTTGCAGTTCATGCACAGGCGGCGAGTGCAAAAACTATCAGCCTGGATTCGGTTATCGAAAAAACACTAGCGAATAACTTCGATCTGAAGATTGCTGATGTAGATACAAAGATTGCCAATGCTGATCGAAAAATTGCGAGGGCGGATCTCTTCCCAACACTGACTGGTGGATATAACACACAATATTCGCGAGGCTTGAGTGGAAACCAGGGACTTAATCAGGTTGCCGTGGTTGGAAATACTGTTCTGCCTGGGGCGACCGGATTTCAACACGTTTATTCGTTAGGAGCTAACTACACGCTTTTCGACGGCGGCGCGAAGATGCGGACCTACCTTGCTGCTAAGAAAAAGATGCAAGCAACCGCTGCCGGTAAGCTGGTGACCGCTCGTGATCTCAAGCTTGCAGTTACGCAGCTTTATACCGATGCTCTGATGGATTACGAGGGGGTGATTGCGCTCAGGCAATCGCAGAAGCTGCACCATCAACTTTTTGCTATCAAGAGAGAGCTGGAGAAGTCGCGAACGATCTCAAAGATCGAACTTGCCGAAGTAGCATTGCAGATGGCGACTGTTGACAGCAACCTTGAGAGATTGCAGGAGAATCTTTCAGAGCGGCTTAATGACTTGGGTAATTACACTCAAGAGCGTTACGACATAAATGACATTGAGCTTGAAGAACTTCCACAAGCGACTGAGGCGGCACCGAAATTTACAGCTGACAAGTTGCCGGATATTCAGCGTTTCAACAAGCAGATCGAAAGTCAGAAGGAGGAGTTGCGTGTAATTGGATTGCAGCGACTGCCGCAGGTAGGGTTTTACACTAATATGATTTTCTACGGTGGTGACCAAAACAGCTGGGGTCAGGCGTTGATGAACACGGGCGCGCGGCAGGTTTATGGCGGACTGAACATAAGTTTGCCACTTTTTGATGGGTTTAAAAATTCGGCGATGCGAGAGAAGAAGAAAGCGGAGATTCGGCGAACTGAGCTTGAGCGGGATAAGGCTATTAGTACGCTGAAGTTTCAGCATGAGAAGTATACGACTGCTGCTAATCAGTATTCAGTGGAGTTGAACATTACTGCTGAACTGGTAAACACGAGTAAGAACAAGGAAGCGATGATTCAGAAGTTGAATGCGCACCAGCTTGTTGATCTGAGTAAGGTAGTTAGTGAGCAAATCAATGTTATAGATCAGAAGCTAGCGTTGCAGAAAGCGCGGAGTTTAAGATTATCGTCTTTGCGCAAAGCGGCGATCATTGCTATGTAGATTTTCCAGCGAAGGGACCGGTACACACCGGAAAGCGACACCGCTGGATTAAGCGGTACACACGGGAAAGCGGCAATAGAAGCCGGCGGGACGCCGGCGCTCCCGGGATCGAACCGCGATGCGGACGCCCTTGGATAGCTACGCACGTTATGGGCGGACGGGACGTCCAATACCGTTAACTTAGGGCGCGTTTTGGAATGCCTTGAGAGCGGAAGATGCTGTGACTATATACGTTTTAGG
>JAIEQI010000044.1 GCA_019747875.1 Candidatus Obscuribacterales bacterium | reverse complement strand
ACAGAAGGATGCACCGGTAGCGCCAGAGAAGAAGGATCCGGAACAGAAGGATGCACCGGTAGCGCCAGAGAAGAAGGCGCCGGAGCAAAAGGAAGCTGAAAAACCTGCCGCCGATGCTGCGCAAGAAAAAGCTGCGAGGAAACCTTCTGAAGTGCTCAAAGATCCTCATGCTTCTGCCGAAGACAAACTGCGCGCAGCCAAGGATATGGCTAAGAATGGCGAGAACAAGTTCACCGGGGACGACGGTAGGCAGTATCGAATCTCTACTCAGAAGTATGGTGATCGTGAAGGTGTCGTAGTTTCTACGACTGATTCAAAAGGCAAGTTCATGCCAGTGCTCAGGGGTCTTGTGGATAAGGAGGGCAAAGTCACTCAGCAGCGTGATTCCAGCGGTAAAGCCGTTGACTACGCCGGTACGAAAGCGTCCAGAGAAATAAAGGGCGACTCGGTCCTCACAACAGGTAAGAAAGCTGATGGCGGATCTGAGAAAAAGGTAGAGCCTCAGCCTGAAGAGAAGAAGCCACAGCAGCCTGAAGAGAAGAAGCCACAGCAGCCTGAAGAGAAGAAGCCACAGCAGCCTGAAGAGAAGAAGCCACAGCCCGAAGAAAAGAAGCCGCCTGAAGAGAAAAAGGTAGAGCCCGAACAAGGTGATAAGGGACAGGGCCAAAAGCCGGAGCAGAAGGAAAAACCGCCTGCTGAAGAAAAAGGACAAGGCAATCCAAAGCCCGAGACACATGATAAGCCTGCTGATGGAGAAAAACAGCCACAAGATACAAAAGACAAACCAGAAGAGAAGAAAAAAGGTCCATTAGGTTCTGATTTTGTCCCGGTAGATAAGCCCCAACAGAAAGTTGAAACAATTGCATCAGTGTATGGCCGTCCACAACAAACGGCTAGCGGTCGTTACTTCCGTCCCGATGAAATGACTGCAGCTTTTAACCCTGCACATTTGCCGAAGGGGCTTAATCTCAAGGACGGTGATGTGATCAGAGTTACGCATGACGGCAAATCTGTTGATGTGACTTTGACCGATCGCGGGCCCTATATCCAAGGGCGCGGAATCGATCTCTCGACAGCAGCCGGACGGGCACTTGGTATTACTGTCGAAGGAAAAGGTGTCGGGAAGGTGACTTTCGAGAAGATCGGTCGCGAACCAGGCTTCAAAGACGCTCCACGTCCGAAGAAGCGTAAGTAAGCCGTTTGGTCCGGTGGTGATATCGAATGTAGTATCACCATCAGACCTTGGGAAAAGTCTAACTTTTCTTCAGAAGTATCAAAGTGTAATCTGGCCTCGATAACAAAGAACTCTCTGACCGAGCCCTCTAACCGGCAACCTGTGCTGATTCTAGTCTTTCGAGTTTCGGAATGTCAGGAATTGGGCACAGTAGAACGGGATACCCAAACAAAGTTGTCAATAGCGCCCGTTTATAAGGGGAACGACCATGGCTGAAAAAGCAGCAACTGCCGATGTACAAGAGAAGAAGAACGAAGTTGAATCTTCTAACAGACCGGCAAATCCGTTTGATTCGAACGATTTGCAAACCGGCAGGGTCGCGCGAACCCAAGATGCGCAGGCTGACAAAATTTTGAATATGGCTGGTGACCAAAAAGGGACGATGACGCCTGATCAGATGGCGGGCTCGATTACCGAAGGCAAGCAAGTGCTCGACCAAATGGCGAAGGCGGCAGGAAAGGCTCCTGGTCAGGCTGGCTGGGATGAGTTCGTTAAAGGATTGAAGAATAATCCGCTAGATAATGCTGATCGCAACGACAAAATGGTTAAAGCGGTGCAGGCTGCATATAAGAATGGTGGCGTTGATGGCGTTGAAAAACTGATCAAAGAGGCCAATGACAAAATTGTGGGACCCTTCGGACCAACAATTCAGCTCAATGATAATGGAACAGCAACCCTTACGCTGAAGCACCAAACCAAAGATCAAAAATTGCATGACATTGCAAAACCGCTTACTTTTAAGTTGGAGACGAATGACAAACCGGACAACAACGGAGAGCTAAGAAAGGATGTTAATCCAGCTCCAATTGCTAGCGGGTATGGATTGACCAAGGCATTCCAGGAATTGAGTAAATTAGCTCCGGGCGAGTGGACGCCCAAGAGCGATACCCAAAAGAAAGCCAAAGATTTTGCAGACCAGAATAAGGATGACTTAGAAAAAATCTCGTCCAAGATGCTTGATGGGTTGGCGTCGAAAGACGTTAATGAGTTGAACAAGTTCTTGAAAGACAAGGGCTACGACATCAGGCTGAATCCTCTTGGGAAGGATGGTGTTGGAGTTGTAACATCGATTGAAATCGAAGGAAAATGGATGGCGAAGAATTATGCGCCCATCAAATCCGGAGACAAAGAATATCCAGCCTTTCAAAAGAAGACCGATGATATTCATGTAGTAGCCGGACACAACGAGCCGGTCGTTAAGCTCTTTGATCAAGACGGAATTAAGGTATTCATTTCTCCCTATGAAGGAGATCTTAATGGACTCGAAGCAACTGCTGTTGCAAAAAAACTGACCCCGGATGCTAACAATCCATCAATCAAGAATCCTGATGGCTATACTCACGTTGTTGTCCCTAAGGTTGATATGAATCGAGTGTCAGAGCTCGATTGGCTGAAGGGGATGACGAACTCGGAGGGGCATCGAATCGACCAAGCTTTGGCGCAAGCCATGGTTCAGATGGACGAAAAGGGTTTCAAGGCTAAAGAAGGTCTTGCGATTGCGACTACGCGTTCGATTAACATGGAGAAGGAAAAGAATCTGACGATTAATAAGGACTTCATTTTCTTCGTCGTGAAGGAAGGAGTGAGCCAGCCGATTTTCGCCACCAAGATCGATCAGAAATACTGGAAAGCGCCTGCGAAGAACTAGTCTTAAAATCAACCCCGTCGATCTTAGCTTGGCATCTCGGCGCTGGATAATTGCCAAAGCATTTTGATCTACTTCAAGATTTTGTGTGAACCTTGGCTTTTGCCCACATTTGAGCTAATTCGTCTTTGTCTAGCTCTTTGAGCGGTCGTTCAGAGATTTCTTCCATCGCTCGATAGCGCGTTCTGAATTTTTCAATTGCAAGGAGAAGAGATTCTTCCGGATTCAGCTTGTTCCATCTTGCGACGTTCACCATGCAGAACAGTACGTCACCAAGTTCCAACTCGATTTCCTGTTGTCGATTTTCGCCTTCGCTATCCAGCGCTTCCTTCAATTCATCAATTTCACTCAGAACCTTTTCCCAAAGTTCATCGGCGTTCTTCCACTCAAAGCCCTCAGAAACAGCCTTCTCAGAAACCTTCAGTGCTTTGAGCAATGCCGGTAAAGCTTTTGGGACTCGATCCACAACGGATTGCTCCGCCTCTAGCTTTCCCTTCTTCTCAGCTTCGAGTTTCTTCAATTCTTCCCATTGCGTGACGACAGCGCTTGATGAATCCAGCTTGTTCTCCCCGAAAACATGGGGGTGCCGGTCCAGCATTTTTTTGTTGATGCCGGCAGCTACATCTTCAAAGTCGAACTGATTGTTCTCACTGGCTATCTGCGCGTGCAGCAAAATTTGCAGGAGAAGGTCTCCTAGCTCTTCGCAAAGTTTTGCCGGATTGTCCTCATGGATGACTTCCAGAACTTCATATGCTTCTTCTAATAGATATCGAGCGAGCGAGCGATGGTCCTGCTCTCGATCCCAGGGACAGCCGTCCGGAGCCCTCAATCGCGCAATCGTGTTCTTAAATTCGTCTATGGACTTTCCCATTACAAACAGGCTAACACACGCTTCAGTAACCTGACATTTATGGCTGCTTATTGTTATATTGAGGCGTTGTTAGGTATCTGGCGGATTTTGCAGTGGATGTTTGTGTAATTGGTGCGGGTTATGTTGGTCTGGTGACTAGCTGCAGTCTCGTTCATCTCGGGCACCGGGTGGCGGTTGTAGAGGCTGACAAGAGCAAGCTGGCGACATTGGCAGCTGGAGAATGTCCCTTTTACGAGCCCGGTGTTTCGGAGTTGCTGAAATCGTACAGCAAGACAGATTTGTTGAGTTTTACCGATTCTTTGTCTGAGGCTGTTCGCAATTCAGAAATTATATTTATCTGCGTGGGCACGCCGCCTTTGCCAAGCGGTGAACCTGATATGTCGCAGGTTGTTGGTGTTGCAAAAGAAATTGGCGCGAGCTTAGATTCAGCCAGAAAACGACTTGTAGTCAACAAGTCCACTGTACCAGTCGGTTCCGGAAACTGGGTTGAAATGCTGGTTACTCAGGGCGTGCAATCGATGCAGACTGTCCCGGCAAGAGCAAGTAAAGCTGACGCTCCGGTTTTCAGCGTAGTTAGCAATCCTGAGTTCCTTCGTGAAGGCAGCGCTTTGCACGATACCTTTTATCCAGATCGTATTGTGATTGGTAGTGCGGATCCCGACGCAGTCGACCGCATGCGCGATTTATATAGACCACTGATTGAGCAATCGTTTTCGGCACCTGAACAAGCGCCGCGCCCAGCTGGTTTTGGAGTGGTACCATTTCTGGTGACCGACTTAGCTTCAGCTGAGATGATCAAATACTGCGCAAATGCTTTTCTTGCTATGAAGATCAGTTTTGCAAACGAGATGGCCGGTATCTGTGAAAAGGTAGGAGCCGACATTAAGGAAGTTGCTCGTGGCATCGGATTGGATAAACGGATTGGCACTGCATTCCTGAATGCCGGTGTTGGTTGGGGCGGTAGCTGCTTTGGAAAGGACGTCAATGCTCTTATCGAAGTTGCGCGCGAATACAGCACTCCGACGCCGTTACTTGAGGCAACGATTTCCGTCAATAAGAATCAGCGTCACGTAGCGATTAAGAAATTGCAGGAAGAACTGAAGATCATAAAAGGAAGAACGATCGGCTTGCTCGGTCTTTCATTCAAGCCCAATACGGACGATCTTCGTGACGCTGCCAGTTTGACCATTGCATCGCAATTGATCAAAATGGGTGCTCAAGTTCGCGCCTATGATCCCGTCAGTGTAGATCGATGCAGGCAGCTGAATCCTAACCTTTCGATCGATTATTGCCACTCAGTAGAAACGCTGGCTAGTTCAGCTGATGCGCTGGTACTGGTAACTGAATGGGCGGAGTTTAGTCGTGTTGATTGGGCATCGATCGCTCGCAGCATGAAGAACGCATTGATGATTGACGGACGGAATTTCTTGTTGCAGGAAGATATGGCAAACGCAGGTTTCGTATACAGAGGTATTGGAGTGTGAGAGTTCTAGTCACTGGTGGGGCAGGCTTCATCGGTTCGCATTTTACGGATCGACTCCTCGAAGAAGGGCATCACGTCCTGGTTATGGATAATTTCATAACTGGAAACTTCAGTAACGTTGAGGGGCATAAATCAAACCCGCATTTTGAATTTATCCACCATAACGTCAGCAATCATATCCACATTGTCGGACACATTGATTGGGTGATCCATTTCGCCAGTCCGGCAAGTCCAATTGATTACTTGCAGTTGCCAATCGAAACTCTCAAAGTGAACTCGCTTGGAACTCACAATACGCTCGGATTGGCATTGGCGAAAAATGCGAAGTATCTACTAGCAAGCACCTCCGAAGTTTATGGCGATCCACTCGTTCATCCACAGCCAGAAGAGTATTGGGGGAACGTAAACCCGATCGGACCGCGTGGTGTATATGACGAAGCAAAACGTTTTGCCGAAGCCATCACCATGGCTTACCACAACAAACATAAGCTCGATACTAGAATCGTGCGTATCTTCAACTGCTATGGACCTCGTTTACGTCCCGACGATGGGCGCGTTGTATCTTCGTTCATCAAACAAGCTTTGACGAATCAACCACTCACCGCCTATGGTGACGGGAAACAAACAAGAAGCTTCCAATATGTTTCCGATCTGGTTGATGGAATTCGCCGCTTGATGGACGTTGATTATCACGGTCCTGTGAACATCGGCAATCCAGATGAGAAGACTGTTCTCCAACTTGCGGAGCTGATCAAAGAGCTGACGGGATCAAAATCTCCGATCGAGTTTCAGAATCTTCCTATGGATGATCCGCAGCGTCGATTACCCGACATAAGCAAGGCGAAAGAACTGCTGGGGTGGTCTCCCAAGGTTGATCTCAGAACAGGATTGAGCAAAACGATAGAATGGTATCGTGCTTTGCTTAAGGAGCAGGTCAGCCTTTCCCATGCCAAGTAGGCACCCTCGGGCCGATGCTACATTTTGCTATCTCGTAATTCTGTCGTCTATCCATCCTCCATATGCAGTTTGCTGCAGTCCTGGCTAGGGCAAATGAGATCTGAAGGAGGGCTCTGTGAAGTCTCTTGTTGGTGAAACTGTTGCTCAGCAATATGAGGTACTGGATGCTTTAGGGCACGGTGCTACCAGTGTTGTTTATAAAGCGAAGGATCTGGAAAATGGTGAAATTGTAGCCCTAAAGGTTCTGCACCGTCACTTAATCCAGAAAACCGTCACCTTGAAGCGGATTGAACAGGAAGCTCATCTGGCGACCTTGCTGGAGCATCCAAATATCGTGAAGGTTCGGCGCTTCTTGTGTGAAGAGGGGCGGGAGCCAATTCTTGTTCTGGACTATGTGGAAGGCGAGTCATTGGCAGTGTTGTTGCAGCGCGAGACCAATTTGACCTTACCTAGAGCGTGGAAGTTGTTTATCCAAATTGCCGATGCGATGGAGCATGCTCATCAAAAGGGCATTGTTCATAGAAATCTAAAGCCGGGAAATATTATCATCGGTAAAAGCGACGAAGGACGGGAAGTCGCTCATATTTCTGATTTTGGAATGGCGAAGTTGCTGCCTTCATCCGGGCAGGAAATTCAGGAGTTGACACAGAAAGGTGCGGTAATCGGAAGTCCCCTGTATATGAGTCCGGAGCAGTGTCTAGGCCGCACTATCGATGCCCGAGCGGACATTTATTCGTTGGGGTGTTTGATGTATGCGGTATTGCTGGGTCGCCCACCGCTAAAGGGTGATCACATAATAGACACGATGGCAAAGCACGTGAGCGAATTTCCTCCGTCGTTCAATGAAGCTTGCCCGCAGCTGAATTTGCCGATTCAGGTACAAGCAATTGTATTCAAATGCATGGCGAAGCAACCTGATGATCGCTACGAAAGCATGGATGCTTTGAAGCTTGACCTTCTCAGAATGCAGCAAGGGAAGAAACCAAAAGCATCCTCATCCGTGCTCACCGT
The DNA here is from genome assembly GCA_019747875.1 of Candidatus Obscuribacterales bacterium. GTDB lineage: Bacteria > Cyanobacteriota > Vampirovibrionia > Obscuribacterales > Obscuribacteraceae > JAIEPM01. The sequence goes on along the minus strand of JAIEQI010000044.1, from coordinate 5,666 downwards.
GGGAGCACCAAATTTGATACCGACTCCACCGAAGGAGAGTATTGATCCTCCGAACTCGTTTCAAGCGAAAGTTGCTCTTGGATTGCTTCTTGCACTTGTCGTTTTTTCTTTGGGCTTTATGGGCTGGGTTCGCAAATCAAAGACCAGTGAAGCGGATGCTATTGTTAAAGAGCAACGAAGAGTTGACAATCTGAGCCGGAGAATTACTGGACTTTCGCCGTTGGCACTGCTGAGGCAAGCTGATGAATTGCTCATGCTGAAGCGCGAGCAAGAAGCCGCACTGGTCTATAAGCAAGCCATTGTGCGCGCTGCTGACCTTGCAGAGAAAGATGTACAGAACAGGGAAATTCTTTCGATTGCACATCAGGGATTGGCCGATGTCTATCGGCGTGTAGGCAAATTTAAGGATGCCAGGAAAGAGTACGAGATGGCGCTGAATATTCAGGCGCTAGATCCTGGTACTGACGCTGCCGCGCGAAATCGCATTCGGATTGAAATTGCATCTTGCATGATGCACGAGGGCGAACAGAAAGAAGCTATAAGCCTATTGGATAGCATTCTAAATGAAAGCAAGGACAAGATCATAAGAGCGCGTGCGCAACTCAGTTATGGGGATATATTTATTGCGCAGGGACGCTTTAGTGATGCAGAGTCACGCCTTGATTTTGCTCAGAAAGAATTCGAGGGCGCCGGTGCCGCAAGTGGGTTAATGATGGTAATAGCTCACCATACGGATTTGCTTTGTGCGCAAAGCAAATTTGAAAAAGCCGAAAATATTCTGAAAGATACGCTCGATAGATTGACTGCCGATTCGGCTTCTTCTGCGGATAAGCATTCGGATCTCACGCTATTTGCAGCCAGCGAATTGGCGAGAATTTACTGTTTGCAAGGAAAGTACGATCAGGCAATCGCAGTTCTTAACGCTCAAAATAAAGTTTCCTTTGGTGCTTCAAAGGCGCGACGAATGGCGGCGACAGATGCTCTTGCTGCATCTTATTTTCTTTCCGGAGATGTGAGCAAAGCTTCGGCTGTTTTGGATGATGTGGATGAAGACCCGGTCGGCGGACGTTTGGGTCATCCAGCTACCATCATTAGAATGTTTGTGGAGAGCAAGCAATTTATTAAGGCGTTCGAGTTAATTGAGGAAATCAAAGCGAACAAGGAGCTCAGCACGCAGGAGCGAGCGGAACTGTACAGTCTGAAATCCTTCGCACAGCTGAAACAAGGAAAAGCTATTGACGCTTTAGAATCAGCAGATAAAGCATTAGAGATTCTTGAAGATAGCCCAATTGATGAGTTTCGGCAACAATGCTGGATTCTTAAAGCGCGTGCTTTGCGGGCTGGGGGGCGCGGCGGAGCGGCAGAGGTAATCGAAAGGGAGAGTGGGCGTCACACAAACGTCAATGAGCGATACGATGATCTCGTTCCTCTTTATCATCAGCGAATTCAGATGTGGTAATATTCCGCGTTATACCGACACCGAAAGCGATTATGGCGAAAATTCTCATTGTTGAAGACGATGCTCATTTGCTAAGCGATGTGGTTGATTGGCTCGAGTTCGAGCAGCACACAGTCGAGTCAGTAGGTGACGGTAAGGAAGCCGATGAGCGTTTGCGTTTTTATAAATATGATCTTGTGATCTTGGATTGGGAGCTTCCCACTATGCATGGTGTGGAGGTTTGCAAACGTTATAGATCCGGTGGTGGTATCACCCCTATTTTGATGCTAACGGGCAAGGGGCACATCAATGATAAAGAGCAGGGGCTCGATGCCGGTGCGGACGATTATTTGACAAAGCCTTTTCACTTGAAGGAATTGTCTGCGCGGATCAGAGCTTTGCTGCGCCGCCCGGCCACGATGACCGGGGCAATTCTTGAAGTTGCCGGTCTCAAACTAGATACAAACACAAAGAAACTTTCGAAGAATGATAAGGACATTTCGCTTACTCCGAAGGAATATGCTTTGCTCGAGTTCTTCATGAAGCATCCCAACGAAGTTTTTAGTCAGGAAGCATTACTTGAACGCGTATGGAGTTCTGAATCAGAATCATCTGTTTTTTCTGTCTACACTGCGGTCAAGTCTCTTCGCAAGAAGATCAGCGATGGTGACGAGAAGAAGTGTGCGCTCGCAACTGTGCATGGTCTAGGTTATCGCTTTGAGTCTAGGTAGTCGTTTAAGCTAATGACCTAATGCGGTCACAAATTAGTCCGTGAAAAATCACATAAGCATTGTTCAATACGCTCATCTAACGTATCTGGGGGTGAGCGATATGACATTCGACATGGACAAAGCTATAAATACGGCAATTGATAATCATAAGCCGCAAGGTGACAACGTGTCTAAAGAAGCTGTCGGCAGTATGATGGCTGATGTTTTGAAAAGCTACCAAGATAATGGACTCCATGGATTCAAGCCCAAAGGTGCCAGCGTTGAATATGCCAACTCGATGGCAGATAAACTTCAGGAGAAACTTGCAGCTTATGGCGTAACCAATCTCCAAATCGTAGACATGAATGGCAATGGCTTCGTAGATAAAGGGGACAAGCTTCAAGTTGCAACGAAGGACGATTTGGTTCCGACTCGAGTTGAATATAAGATGTTCGGAGTTATTCCGACTGAGGGCATTGTAGGGATGCCTGCTGAACGGCTGGTCTCAATGAAGCCACATGAACATCATGCTAAACCTGCTGAGCAACATAATACAGAAAGACCATCCGAACAAGCTCCCCTGAGAGCTACTGGTGATCAGGGTCCCGTCCTCAGTCATCAACAAATCCAAGAGAGAGCCGATCATGGAGCCTCGCTGATCGACCAAGGCCGGACGCAGGAATTTCAACATTGGTACACTGGACAAACCGGCAACATGGGTCCAAAAGCATTGGAGGAGTTCCTGACTAAATTAAATAAAGAGCTAAAGAAGCATGGACACCAAGCGGAAACTATGCCTAATCAGGAACTTCTAATCGATGGCAAAACGTATTTTCCCAGAGAGTTCTAATTGCTCAAAAAATCCTCAAAACTGTCGGCGATTATCAATTCATGAGGGCATTGTTCTCGTGTTCCTCTGTTAAATAGTCCAGCCAAGCCAAAACCGCCTAATTGAGAACGTCGATACCAGCCTTTTGCCAGGGCTGGTTTTTGATTTTTTGATGTCTGCTCTGCCTGCTTCGAAAGTTCACCGAAAGCAACGCTTCCTTTGCAACATGGACGTGCTTTGTTCATTTGGGATACAATCAACCGAATCGTTGGTCGAGTCGCATGGCTAAGCAGAAGTTCGACAAAAACCTAATCAGCATAGCTGTTGGAGTAAGTGTATCCATTTGTTCGGCTCCAGCTCGGGCTGCATTTGATGCCGTTGCGCCCGACCCTGTGGCAGAGAGTTCTGTCGCGCCTCCTTTGGCTCCGGATGCGATGGGGCATTCTGCTGTTGCTCCGCCTGTGGCACCCTCTGCTCCCCTCCCAGGGGGCGCAAATGCGGGCGCCGCTGTCCCCGCAAGCTCGAGTACCAATGCACATTCTCCCGCGACAGTCGCGCCGAATCCGGCTGAGAACGAGGCACTTATTCAAAGCAATCTCAAGCACGATCTGGGCGCTGTTTCTTCATTATCCTTGCCTGGCTGGGAAGCCCAATCACCTGTATGGACAACGCGCGCAAAGGGAGCGTTAATCGCGCCGGAAGGCGTCGTGGTTTCAGACGCTGTTGGCGCTTCGCGACCGCTGTTGCTTGAGTATGGATGCACCGACTTTGTCAGCAAGAGTTTTCGCAGAGAATCGATTCTGTGCCAGGTTGATCTCTATCATTTCGCAAAATCAGATGGAGCCTATGGCGCATACTCTACACTGCGCGAAGGATCTTCAAATATAGTTCTGCGCGGGCAGGCATCTTCAGAGGATGATAATTGCATTTGCTTCTGGAAGGGCAATGTTTTTGCCAAGCTCAAAGCGAATGTAGAGAATGATGACGAGGCCAAGGAGGCGCTTACAAAGTTAGCTGATGATCTCGTTAAACGAGTTGAGGGCAATGGTGAGCTGCCTATGGCTCTGCGTGTCTTGCCTTCCTTTGAGAAAGTAAAAGGAAGTGAGAAGTTCTTCATGGGCACCGAAGCCGCGCATCGCTATCTGAATGTTCCTTTTGTAGAGACCCTTTACTTGGCCGGTTCAGATGGGGCTGCGCATGCTGACTATCAGTTTGCATCTCCAATTTCAGAGCGATTGGGTTTATTGGTAATCAATTACAAGAGTCCTTCTTTGGCGCAAGCTTCTTTCAAATCGTATGTCGACAACATCACGGCAATGAGTAACAAGGTTTTGCAGCGGACTGAGAACGAAGCCTTATGTCGAGTGTCTGATTCATTCCTTATGTGTCAGCTGAATGGGCAAAGGCTTTGCGTTATATCCGGGGCGCGCAAGAAGTTTAGTCCAGCGATGTTAGCGAGACAGCTGCACTAGTTTTCTGATCGAACGTTCAGATTTGTGATGTTGCTTTTGGTCGTGACCGAAACACTTCCATATAGAAGATCTGATCCATATATATGACTGAATTCAATTTTGTTCTAGTGTGCTGTTGCTTGAACGGTCTTGTTGGAGCGCACGCTTCGCCCATCTCTGAGCGAGAGTTCTTAGTTTGCTCCTGACACTCTCGGCAGGCATCCGCCAATATTCAAACGAGATTTGCTCCGGTGGGCTTTGTCACTGCCCACAAATCTGAATGACCTATCATTTGATTGCATTCTATATAGAGAGAATTTTTGCAATTCGGGACCGCGATGCCAGACGTGCTTCTGGGCTGTGCTGCGCAGTGGCGCATTGTAGGGCGCCGCCTGCGTGGTTCATTGGATCAAGACCAGACGGTTTGCATGTGCATTGTTGAACAATTCGAGTCAGCATTTGCTGCCATCACTGTCAATTTCAATCTGAATATGAGCGCGAAGATCGGCTTGAAAACCGGATCTTACGAAATGTACACATCGCATTCTGACGTGTATTCATGTAATTCAACGAATATCGGATCCGATCAGATATCTTTTTGACCGCAACTATAAAACTGATGGATCCGCCGAAAAGCCCATGGAATGTGGCACTTGCGTATACAGCGAAAATAGATCATTAAGGAAAGCTGTATGCGTTTTGCGTGTTTTTCGGTATCAATGGACATGTGATCAGCGTTTTGACGGATTTGACACATGGGGGGCATACAGGTATCATAAATATTCGTGCGTGACACACAAGTCGCGGACACGATTTTGAACCCTGATAACTGAATAGCCAAGACGAATCCTGTCAAAAGAATTTGAGTAGGCGATCAAACAAACTATAAAGCCAAGTGTACTCCATTTGGTTTTAGCTACGGAGAGTTTGATCCTGGCTCAGGACGAACGCTGGCGGTGTGCTTCACACATGCAAGTCGAACGAGGTAGCAATACCTAGTGGCGGACGGGTGAGTAACGCGTGGGAATCTGCCCATGGGTGGGGGATAACTAGCCGAAAGGTTAGCTAATACCGCATATGCCGAGAGGTAAAAGGAGTAATCCGCCTTTGGATGAGCCCGCGTCCGATTAGCTAGTTGGTAGGGTAAAGGCCTACCAAGGCTACGATCGGTAGCTGGTCTGAGAGGATGATCAGCCACAATGGGACTGAGACACGGCCCATACTCCTACGGGAGGCAG
>JAIEQI010000005.1 GCA_019747875.1 Candidatus Obscuribacterales bacterium | reverse complement strand
CGCTCCCGGGATCGAACCGTGCTTCAAAGATCGAAGCCGGCAGGATGCCGGCGCTCCCGGGATCGAACCGTGCTTCAAAGAGAGCCGGTCGTACACCAACGAAGTCGCAGTCACTCTTGCAGAAGAATTTGCACACGAAACAAACCAACAGCTGTTGGCAAAATTTCGTGGAGCAATATTCTTTTCTTTAGCAATAGAAGCAATTGAATGCAACAGCGAGGAAATTTGCGAAGCACTTGGTAAAGCTAGCAACGAAGCAAAGCGCAAGCTGGATGCAAGCAAGAAGGAGCCTTTTCGAGGACACCTTGCAGAAGTCTTTAAGGTCGCTCAAGCATTCAAATCCGAATGCGAATTTTGCCGAGTTGATCAGCAAAAACTTAAGTCCCGCCAATTCAACCGGACAGAGTTTGCCGTTTGCAATATTTGCGATGAACTCATAGCCCACTACTCTAACTTTACGCAGGGACCAGAAACATCGAACACAACAAGCAATGCCATCGGATCAGAAGGCGAAAAAACGCCACCGTCGGAAAAGGGGATCCAAGCTCTCTCCAGATCAGCACCATGGTCAAAGAAAGGACATGAATACAACAAAGATCTAACAGGCGTATTCCATTTCAATATTGGCGATGGACTGAATTCAACCTCCGCCCGAAGATTGCAAGAAAGAATAAAGAACGACAGACAAGCTCCGATAGCTCCATTTGTCGAGATTTACGGGCTATTACAAAAAGCTATTGGATTAGTAATTCAGAATGATAAGCAACATCAGAACAACATTCGCGAAGCTGATTTCGCAATCATACAATCCGATTCCAAAGACTTAATTGTTTGCGGTAGATTTTTCGCCCTCCTTGATCTCGCAGCACATTTTGAAGAATTGCTGTCAAAGAAATACCCAGAACTGACCTCGTATGTGGCTGGCGTTACCAATGAAAGTATAGCTTCGCCCATCGTCTTGCGATTACAACAGGTGTTCAGACTTACGAATCAATCGCGGCTGGTCGGTGACAAAATTCTTTCCGTCAAATTTAGCGATGCGGAAAACTTAAGCTCATTTACCTTCAGTGAATGGCGTGTGCAAATCAGCATGTTACTGGCAAGCATACGCGCCTTCGATCACCTGAACGCTCTCGGCTTCACCTTTTGGGACTATCTGTTGGACCGCGCTCGCACTGGCGATTATTCCATTTACGAACTCATGTACAAAATCGCTCGCAGAGAAGAAACGCATAGTGAACTTCGGAAAAGCGGACGCTGGAAAGAATTCAAGAAAGAGATTTTCCTCGCACTCTCATCACAGTCCGAGAATCAAAAACACAAGCGAGCAATGCTTATAGCGGCGCTAGCTTGGCACCTCCATCAGAAGAAATCTCAACACGCTCCTTCCTCGCCGAAGGAGTTGATTCGGCTTGGTAGGAATTGAACAATGAGGATATCGCCCCTACAAAGCTAACAAGAAAGCCCTGACTGAGGACGAACCAAAGGAGAAACACAAGCACAAACTGAAACTAACAACAACCCTATTCCAAAAATAATATGGAGAACAAATGAGTAATCCTCCAAGACCACCTCAAAAAAACTACCAACAAGGTAGACCACCAAGTGGAGCGCCTCGTCCGGCACAGTCCGGAAGCCTTCATGCCTGTTTCAAGAAAGGAATCGGTGCGCAATCCGAGTTGATGGATCTTGCCCAGGTCTTTGCACAAGATCTGGTAAACGGGCGCACTCCTGTAAAACATCATCAACTACGCCTACTTTTGGATAACGCAATTCGACTCAAGCAAAGCCACAAAGAAGGTCTAGAACACGCAGTCACAGCGACTACAATGGGACGCCTCGCCAGTATACGTCCCCGCATCGCTTACATGGCGGCTCGAGAGCGTGGATTGCACGCGCTGCAAGTCGAATTAGATCTCGTGCTAAAGGATAAAGAGCTATTCAAAACAGGCGCCGATATCGATCGACTTTACGAGTTCGTCGCGGCAGTTGTTGCTTATCACCGCTATGAAGAAGCGAACAGGAATTAGGAGGTGAAAAAATGAACTTCATAGGTAGGGTTTTTATCAAAGGGCAGATCAACGTCCTCACAGGTTTGCATATTGGAACCGGTGGCTCCGGTGGCATAGGTCTGGTGGACAATCCCGTCATCCGCGATCCGCTCACACGCCGTCCCATAATCCCGGGTTCGACAATCAAAGGAAGATTGCGCCACGCTCTGGAAATCGTGCTCGGTACAGAATCACAAGAAGTCTGGCGCTTGTTCGGCGCAAAGGTAGATGCTTTTGAAAAGAAAGCAGCCGGACGTATCATGATTCGCGATGCACATCTCACTGATGAGTCAGCACTAGCTTTGGAATCCGTAGACACCGATTCCCTTTACGTAGAGATTAAGACCGAGAATCGAATTGACCGTGCACGCGGCGTGGCAGAGCATCCCAGGCAGAGCGAACGACTTCCTGCTGGAGCAGTATTGGATTTCGAGATAGTATACAGCGCCTGGGAAAAGAATGACACCATCGATGATCTCCACAACATCGAGGTCGCGATGCGCTTTGTTGAAGATGAATACATCGGCGGCTCGGGAACTCGCGGTTACGGTAAGGTAGAATTCAACGTTCTGAATGTCGCGTACAAATCCGTTGATCATTACCGAAGCAACGAAGAAGGAATGAATCTAAGTTCCTCAAGAAAGCTTTGGACACAGCAGGCTGCGGAAATGATGGGTTTCTTGCCGGCTCAGGGCGGTCGCGCATGATTCTGTACAAGCTCACAATAGAGTTTGCCAGTCCCCTGGTCGCCTCTGCATTCAATGATCTAGAAGTTCCGTTTTCTCTTGGAGCCGATCGCTTGTTCTCATGGATCTGTCTTGGATGGGCAAGCATTTTTGGCGCCGACAAATTGAAACAACAGATCATTGACCCATTTGTTTCACACGGACTTCCGTGGATTCATTCGGATCTCCTTCCGAGCGATGATGACGCTATTTATGTTCCTTTCTTTGAAGATAGCGCAGCTAAAGCTTCTGCACCTATGAAACGACTACCCTTTTTCGACTTATGCAAGAGCAACTGCGGACTAAAATGGGGGCGGCGGCCAGAAGCGGACGATGAAGCAGAAGAACTACTGCAGAACTTTCCTCTAAATCTAAGCTCGACATTGCTGGGCCGGATCAGGAAGGCTGAACTGAAATCGGAAAATGGTTCTAGCGTCGCATTGCTGCAGAAATCCATCTTCCCTGCAATTAGTTCAAACAGCCCCACCGCAGATGGTAGGTTGCAGTTCACAGCGCTGTTTCAGCTCGCGGATGGCGATGAATCAGCAAGTCAGATTTATTTGAAGTCCCTCGCCGCAGTCTTCTCCTTTTTGAGGGATGAAGGCTTCGGTGGAATGCGATCAATAGGAGCAGGCGCAATCAACAAAATAAGTTTCACGGAGCTTAATGAGCAGGCTGACCCTATTTCAGATTCCGCCAAACACAACGAAAAGTATTTACTCCTCTCGACTTGTTGTCCAGATGAAAACATGATTCAAAACGTTGAAGCATCTCCACTTGCAAGCAATAGCTTTCGAATAACTCGCAGCAGCGGATGGATCTACGATTCATTCGGAAAGAGCACAGACATCAAAAAATCTCACAGTACTTGTTTTACTGCAGGTAGCATATTCAGTTGCAAGCCGACAGGAGTAATCGTAAATCTAAGCACTGAAAGCCATCCATGCTACCGATACGGCATACCTTTCTGGATCGCGGTATAGTATGCCAACTACAACTGAACACCATCAAAAATGCACAATTAAAGCGAAAGCCTGGACGCCGATTCACATTGGCAGCGGACTGGAAGCCGGACGCTGGGAGTATTTTTTCTCCAAGGACGACCAGCTTGTCTATTTGGACTATGACAAACTGGCGACGGAAGCAATTCACAATGAAGAGCTGATCGAAGAGCTGACAAAGGCTGCAGCGAAAGATCCCTCCGGAAGTCTCCACAAATTCCTACGTTCGGTTGAGGCAAGCGACCCCGATATTCGCGACCGCATCGGTTCATCCACGCGCCAGCGTCCGCTTCCCATCGCTACTCGAAAGATACCAGCAGACGAGCGCAGCATCCGACACATCCGATTATTCAACGGGTCTCCTCGCTGCTATGTTCCGGGAGGAAGTATTAAGGGTGCACTTAGAACAGCGCTTCTATCATCGAGCATTGCAAATGCAAGTGTGAAGGAAGAGTTGCTTCCACGAGATCCATCAGCTGATGACTATAGCAACCTTAGAATGCTTCGCGAACGGCTGGCCAAAACATTTCGCCCCCAAACAGAGGAGACACGTTTCTTCCAGGGCATTCTTGTTCGCGACTGCGCGCCAATCGACGCGTCAAATTTGGGAATTGCGAGCGTTCGAATCTTCGGTTCGCCGAAAAAAAGTAAACAAAAAGAACAAGTAAGCAGCGACGAATATGCTGAAGTTCTGTTGGCCGACTCCGACTTCCAGATCGAAATGTCTCTCCGTTTTACACGCTTGCAGAAGAGCACTCTCAGAGATATGAGAGAAATTCTTTCAACAGCGGACAAGTTCTTCCGCAGAGTCTGGGAAGAAAATCGCTTAATTCAAAACGAGCTGGCGAAACTAAACAAGGCAGATACGGACATTCTGGATTTCTATGAAAGCTCCGCAGCAAGAGTACCTGAAGACTTCTATTTATTGCGCGTTGGGTATGGGTCCGGCCAAGTCGCAAACAGTGTTTTGCTGGAATATAAGGAGCACTTTTCAAAAACGATGCCAAACTGGGCTGACGCACCGCTAAGACACTCAACTCTCTATATGAGAAAGAGAACAGATCTAAAAAAACGGAAGCCCTACCCATTCACCTCAAGATCCGCATGGGCAGGAGAACTGGATAAGGGACGTCCACTGGGATGGCTAGTGCTTTCCAAAGACTTTTAAGGGATGCATCGTTCTGAACGCAATACCTAAATGAGACCGAAAAGCACCTGGATTTTTTGAATAGAGAAATTGTTATAAGGAATGAGATATGCAGATCGAACGCTATGAGCTAACACTCGAAATCGATGATCAGGACAAGCGCATTTTTCACTCTCCAGCCAGGGGAGCACTACTACATGGACTGCTAATGCGCGAAGTCGGAAGCTCCAACATACATTCAAATGCGAACGCACCTCGTGCCTTCAGCCAATATCTTCAACGCAAAAGCGACGGGAGGCAGATCTGGACAATTAATTTATTGCACGACAGTGCGACTCCAATCAAAGAATGGTTGCACAGCCTGAAAGCTCACGTAGAGAAAGAAAAGGATGATTCAAGTAATGCGTTAAACCTTTACATCGAGCACTACGATTCCAGTATCACGGTAAGCAATGTCGAGTTAACAGAGCGGCTGAGTTACCAGGACCTATTTGCGAGGTCCATATCTGACCTGCCTCCGAAATTCGTCAGCTTCGATTTTCTGACTCCGCTTGTTTTCAAAAAAGCAGGACAGGAATCACCACACCCATTCCCAGAAGCTCGGCTTATCGTCCAGAGCGCTCTATCTAGATGGAACGCCTTTAGCGACTGCGCAACTCTCGGAGAGCCGGAGATTTTGGATGAGCTAAATCGCTATGCCAGCATCTTCTCATTCAACTTGCGCTCACAACATGTGGCGATGGATAGAATCGATTTTGCAGGTTCAACAGGTTCCATCTCTTATGTTATTCATCGCGCGGAGCTTCGACAGATATTCGATTTGTGCGGACGTTATGCCGAATTTTGTGGACTGGGCGCGAAGACTGCTATGGGATTAGGAGCTGTAAAATACACAGCTCAAGAACTCCGGCACGCATCTAGAAAGCGCGCAGTGCACACAGACCAATCGGCACTTACATGATCGGACAATCGCCTCGACGACGTCCAGCGATTCCGTGCAATTGGGAAATAAAGATGGTAAATTAGATCACCCCGTAAGGGGACGGAGCTGTTTAATTATTGTTCGCCATAGCAAGTCTCCTTTCATAACCCCGCAAGGGGGCGAATCGCTCTCACAGAAATAGAAGCCGGCAGGATGCCGGCGCTCCCGGATCGAACCGAGCTCCAACGAAGCCGGCGGATCGATCCTGACTCGCCGAGAGCAAAATGCTCGTTGTAAAACTAGAAACCCGCAGCTTGCGCTGCGGGTTTCTAGTCGTGTCGGAAGCAAGGTGATCGAAAAAAACTCAGTTTGTTTGCTCTGATTTGAGCAATCCAGCTTGCCAATGTTTATTCAGTTCGGCAATTCTGGCAAATACACTATCGTGCGGTTTCAGAACCTTGGTCGGCTCTTCTTTGGTTGACTTCGCTTGAAACTCTTTGCCGTCATTTATCAATGCAAGTAAGAGCTCTTGAGATTTATACATTCGGCTTGTGCCCTCTCTTTTACGCTTGAAGTAACCCGCCGAATAATGAAATTCTAAGGGAAACATTCGGGCATTTCAGTGTGTGTTGAAACCTATCGGGACTGTGCTTTTATGCAGTCGCAATAGTATGCAAACTTACAGGCCTTTGCTAGCCCAGATTAGAATTCCGAGCGAACTAGCTAAAGAAGGTGCGCGGGCGTGGACTTGCGTGATGATTATTTTGCCGAGACGTTAGTCGCCTGCATCGCAGTTTGCTTCTCGCGGCGCTCACTGCAATGTCTGATGAATTCTTCGAAGAGGGGTTTCATCGTTTCGAAATCGCGCTCGGGATGCCATTGTACACCGACCACAAAGCGAGAGCCATTTGCCTCTATTGCTTCAACGAGCCCGTCATCCGATTTTGCAACCACGTTCATGTTACTCCCTGGTTTGCCTACGCACTGATGATGCGAAGTTACGACGGCAACCTTATCCTTCTTCAATGCAGCAGCAATTTTACTGCTCGGGGTGATCGTTACTTCGTGCTTGTTGAAGCCCTTTTTCCAGGGATCAGGACTGGAATGTTGCACTTTCGATTCTGGGTTTGCAGATGGAATGTCTTGAACCAGGTCACCGCCCGAGGCGATGTTGAGCGCCTGACACCCGGCACAAATTCCTAAAACCGGAATGCTGGGATCTGCCAAAAGAGCATGAGCGAGAAGCATGTCAAACTCGCTGCGCTCTGGAGCCATCAGCGAAACTTTTTCATGTTGCTTTTGATTGAATAAGGAAGGTGGATAATCATCGCCACCAATCATCAAAACACCATCAACACGAGACAACACAGCTCGCAGCTGCTCAGCGTTCATTGGCGGCAATAATACCGGGACACCGCCTGCTTTGCGAATAGCATCAACGTACTGCAAGTAAATGACAGATTTTTTTGCGACGTCACCCTGCACATCTGTGTTTATTCCAATAACAGGCATTTTCTTCGAATCGGCAAGCGTGTCAGCACCAACAGGCAGCGACCACCAGCCCAGCCAAGCAAGGACTGTGCAAAAAACTATTGGAAGCAATTTCGAGTAAAACTTGCTGAGATTCACTATCTATCTCCTGAGGAATGCCTGCGTTGCTCGCTTGATCATACGGCCTTGAATTCAAATAGCATATAGACCTTTGACTGTATTGAGCCGCAGGCTAAGGGATTCAAGGCTTCAGCTTAGAATACTTAAATGTTGCGAGCCCCTTCTTTTGGGTAGGTAGGACTCGGGGGTCCTTTCTGGACAAACTTACTACATGGCTGAACTCGAGCTCTCAATCAAATATCAGAGCGAACCAAATCGCATCGGCTTCTACGTAATGGCTGCGATGTTTCCAATTTGGTCGCTCTTTGTACCGTTCCTACTGGGATGCGTTATCGCTTATCTGCTGCAGCACCCAAGCGGCATGCCAGCAGAACTGACACTGGCAACACTCATTGCCCTTGCAGCCGTACCAATTTTGGGCATACTCATGTCCGCTCTCTTTGAGGATAACCGTCTTTATGTCACAAAAAGCGGCATAGCATTTCCACTCTACCTGGTTCCATTTCTCGGTTTCCGCCGACACCGCACATGGACGGAGCTTCAAGGCGCTGGGTTGCGCAGAACAGATGGCGCACCCGATATGGAATCCGACTCCTTGTTTTTGATGTTTGACAAAACGATTCCATTGCAATTCAGACTTAAGCACCTGGACAAAGTTCAATTGGAGCAGATGCTCTTAGCCGTTGAGCTTTGGAGCGGGCAACAAACACGAACGCCCGAACTCATTGAATATCAAAATAGACTTCATAACGAGAACAAAGGTCTGGGCCGGCTGAGTCAAGTGGAAATGTTCGAAGAAGAATTGACCAGACGCTTCAGCGCAACCTCCTTCGTTCCACTCGAGCCTGGTCGCAAGATGCTCGGCGGCTCCGTTGAGATCGTCAGACAGCTTGCCTTCGGTGGGCTCTCAGCAATTTATTTGGCTCAACAAAATATGAAAAACATGGTTGTCGTCAAAGAGGCTGTAGTTCCCGGCGACTCCAACGAAGAGACCCGAAAGAAAGCGGAAGAACACTTCCTGCGAGAAGCAAAATTCCTCATGAAGCTGGAGCATCCACATATCGCAAAAGTGATCGCTCACTTTGTTGAAAATAGTCGCGATTATATCTTGATGGAATACATTCCCGGGCAAGACTTGCGACAGCTCGTTAAGCAGCATGGTCCGCAAAGCGAACTTTCAGTCGTCGAATGGTCAATGAGAATCGTCGACATTCTGCAATATCTCCACGCACAGGAACCGCCGGTGGTGCACAGAGATTTAACACCAGACAATTTGGTGCTGAACAAATCAGGTGACCTAGTGCTGATCGACTTTGGAGCCGCCAATCAGTTCGTCGGTACAGCCACAGGCACTCTTGTAGGAAAACAATCATACATAGCGCCGGAGCAACTGCGCGGCAAAGCCAGCACCGCCAGCGATATCTATTCTTTTGGCGGAAGCATGTTCTTTCTTCTCACAGGAAGTGATCCGACCCCGCTGGCTTCATCCCATCCAATCAGTGTTTTGCCTACAATAAGCGGGGAGCTGGACGATCTGGTTGCTGAGATGACAAAGTTCGATCCGGAGCAAAGATTGTGCGATCTCAATGAGATTCATAGACGACTTACTGAAATAAAATCGAAACTAGTTCGTGGCGAACAGGCGGTGGGTGGATTGATATCGTGAGCTTTCTCAAAGAAAACTACGGAGTTCCTGCATGAACACACCACTAAAGAATCTCCCTGCAAAAACCGAAGAATCACTGCCCAATAGGAAGCTGCCAAGCAAGCCTGTAGCGGAGGAAATCCTCGTTCGCTATCGTCCACTTGTCGAGTTGGAAAAATGGGTCAAACAGAGAGTCGATGATCGCACAGCAAATAAGACCACCTACGTGGTCATAACAACAGTACTGTTTGCGGTGTTCGGCCTGCCCTTGATCTACATGTTTTTGCAATTCATTCTAATTCTGCTGGCCAGCATTACCAGTCCTAACTCCGTTGGAGCTGCGGCCGTAGCTGCTGCAAATTCTTCTTTGCTATCCACTGCATTCATGATCGTGATGGGACTACTTGGAGCAGGCACCGCCTACTACTACAGCCTACCAACACACCTTCTGCTCAGCAAAAAAGGAATCAAGCTGCTATGGCGCCATCGCGGTCAAAACATTGAAGGACCTTTGCAGCGATGGGGAAAGATTACCCATATGAGCATAGTTCGCCCAAAAGGTAAAACATCGCCGCTCGATCACTATATACGCTTCAACAACGGCAGCGCCGAGGTTATGGGACTGCGGCTAGGAGGTATTCCGAGCGCTGAAGAGAGAGCGAAAGTCCTGGAAGCAGTGGAAACATTTTCGCCCGAACTTCAGCGAGATGCGGCCTGTGTTCAGGCATTGGAGTTACCGCCAAACTATAGTTACACCGAATTGTGGCTCCAGGCATTGTCGGGTCCCCCTAAGAGAGAGAGACTGACTCCGCTGGAGCGCGGCGCAACATTGAGAGAACAGCGCTATGCAGTAGCACGCCAGCTCGGAGTGGGAGGACAAGGAACGGCCTACCTGGCCTATGACCGAGAACTGCAAATGGAAGTGGTGCTAAAGGAATTCATCCTTCCTGTATTCGTCGATGTGAACGTCCGCAGGCAGAGCCTGGAAAGATTTGAACACGAAGCAAGAATTCTTCGTCAGTTGGACTTCGACAAGATTGTCAGTTTGATTGACTTCTTTGTGGAGGATCATCGCGGCTATCTTGTACTGGAACACATTGACGGCAAAAGTCTTCGGCAGATAGTGATTGAATCAGGTGCGCTCCCCGAGAAGACAGTGAGAGACCTCACAGCGCAAATGTGCGAGATCCAATCATACATGCACAATCTTACACCGCCAGTGGTGCACCGCGACTTCACCCCGGACAACCTTATCTTACGGAAAGATGGAATGCTGAAGCTGGTTGATTTCAACGTAGCGCAGCAAAAAGAGACCACGGCAACAGGCACAGTAGTAGGCAAGCATGCCTATTTGCCACCAGAGCAGTTCCGAGGACAACCCACAACTCAAAGCGACATCTATTCAATGGGGGCTTCGATTTTCTTTTTGCTCACCGCGCAAGAGCCTGACCCAATCACGACCTTACACCCACGAGAAGTCAATGCAAGCGTCTCAGAGCAACTCGACGCATTTGTAGCGAAAGCAACTCAAATAGAACTAAAAGATCGCTACGCGCGCTGCGAAGATCTACTTGAAGATCTTAAGAACCCGAGCTGATGAAGTAGCTTACGGTGCGACATCAGGATCGATCGGATCGATCCTCGCAGGCGACGCCGGCACAATGTTTTGACGCTAATCCTTCTTCTTGAAGGAATTGATGATTGCGTCCATCCGCTGTAACAAAGTGATTGAGGCGAGCGGAATGAAAAGCACAAACATCACTTCAAAAACGGAGTAGCCGTAGACTTCGGCTTTGGAACGGAAAGCATAAACAACGCAGAAGAACATCAGCAAAACGATGCGATTCGATTTGCACAGCAAGCCACCACGCTCGCTACTTCCGAATCCATTTCCAATCTCGCCAACATAACTGACTAACAACATGGAAATGATTGCAAGAAGAGCTAAATGCGGCCGCACTTGCTCCCAGAATATGAGACCGAGCAACATCGATAGATCCGATAATCTATGACACAGCCTTACTGTCAAAAGCAGTCCCGGATTTACGTCCTTCATGCCCACAAGTATTGACTGCTCAATTGATTCGGTTACAAGACGGATAACCATGAGAGGAAGAACTGCAAGAGCCATTAGCGGTTCTTTCTCAGCCGCAAACAGCATAAAACCAGCGCCAACAGAGGCAGCAAGAGCCATCCAGCTGAAAAGCTCGGGCGAAACATTAGCAAAGCTTTTCGAAAGCGGTCGCAACCGCTTTTCCAGCCATAAGCTTAGCCCGTCCACAGATCCTCCTTAACTGAGATCATTAATCTTGCTGTATTGTCCATCATACCCCGCGCGCCTTAATGTATCCCATAGCGCTCAGGGCCCAGCCCTGATTACTTTGCCGCTGCCTGTGCCTTCGCGGTCTTATCCTGAGTTACCTCCTTCACACACATCATCAGCTCATATAACACACCTCGCATCCGCAATTCCGAAAACGGCTTGAAATGCACCATGTGATAACGCGCCCCTTTCGCGACTAAATGGCGATCAAGATCATCAAACAGCTCTTCAGCACGAATCGACTCACCAACCTGCAAGAAAGTAATAACCACTTCTCCCGGTCTGTTCATTTTTTTCGAAGCTTCAATGAGCACGTCTTGAAGTGGCGCACCGGTGTTCTGCAATCCATCCGTAATCACTGCAATCATAAGCGGTTTCGAGCCAGGCTTGCGATGATAGAAGTAATCATTCATAGTTGTCTGCAGGGCACCTGATATATCTTTTCCTGCACCAGCAGGGCGAATATTATCAAAAACCTGCCGTAAATCGTAAAGAGTTACGCCGCTGCGCAACTGAAACCTGTCGTTAAACAACCCTAGATTGAAGCCATTTTCGAGGACGCGATCGGTTGCAAGAAATACGTTATCAATTTGCTCCTTGCTCCACATCCATTTAGTAATGTCACCGGGACAACCGGCATGATCGTCCGCCATTGACTGAGAGCGATCCAGCAAAATTACCAGCTCACATTCGCCGAGCGACTTCAACTCTTTGTCAAATGGTGAATCGCCGAAGGAGAAGGGAATTTTTCGCGCTTCAAACTCAGACTTCAGCCCTTTCACGTTTGTGGCGATCTTCGTTTGATATTTCTGCCCTTTTCGCTCAATATCCAGAATTACAGTATTCTCGTCAAGGCTGGCTTTCAGAACTTTATCGCCCTTCTGAATGCCTGAATACGCAGCCGCACTGCCTAGTGATATCTTGTCCACAATGCCGGGTAGCTTGCCACCAGTCACGCGAATTCCACTAGATGACATCACATAGGACAGCTCATCAATACGTCCATACAGAGTGACTGTGCCGGCCCGTGACTTCGCGGCGGAGCTGCTCTCATTGCTCTTTTGATGACTTGCGGATTTTGCAAAAGTGCCAGGAGTGAAGTTCATCTGAGCAAAGAGTATCAGTGCCACAACCAGCCCAAAACGCAAAAAAGGCGAAAGTGAATCGCTCTGAAGAATTCGAAGCCGGCAAGATGCCGGCGCTCCCGGGATCGAACCGAACTTCCAAAATAGCGAATCGCTCTGAAGAATTGGAAGCGCGCAAGATGCCAATGCGTTGGAATCGATAGAAAACAAACGGCTCTGTGAGGCTATAGGCGGACGGGACGTCCGCGCT
>JAIEQI010000124.1 GCA_019747875.1 Candidatus Obscuribacterales bacterium | reverse complement strand
ACATCAAACGACAGATCTCTTGATAAGGTGGCCGACAATTACCAGTCCAGGTGGCCGTTTTCAGTGGAATAAACAATCAGGGTCGGATCGGCACCAGTCGCGATAATCAAATGACTAAACTCGACACGTTCGCCATTACAGAAAAGGGCTGATCCTTCAATCTTTTCGGGACGCGCTTCCTTTATCCTGCATCCGTTGGAGAGTTCTTTTAGCAATTGCATATTCTCAATCCAAAAATCATTCTCAGCAAAATGCGAAGCAATAATCCGGCTTCGGAACTTGGAGCAAAATTGCTTTGACAGTGCTTTTGGAAGATCCAGAGCGCCATCAGGAATAAGTGAAAGGAGTTGAGCATCAGCTCCATTAAGTGCAATCTGCACCATTCCGCATCGATTGGCCGTCACAAGCTCAGAAATGATCTCCTGACTGCGAATCGCATGCGCATATAAATCGCTCTGCCAGAACTGGGAAGAAACGATCCCAGCACCATTGGCAGTGGCGCAATGTCCACTGGCTATAACAAGCGGTTCATAAGATCGCTTGCGTAAAGCATGCGCAACTGACAATCCCGCGATACCGGCACCAAGCACGACGAACTTCATCGAGATAAAAGCTATCTTCCCCCTGGAATGCCCGAGAGTATCTTGCGAATTTGTCCCCTGGTACCGGCAATCTGCCCTGTCCGTGCTTGAGTTTCAAGATCCGCCGCCGCATCTTCCATACCTAATTCGCGATAGACATTCGCGAGTTTATTCAAGGCGGCTCCCTTTTCGAGATAGGTCCGTCCAGACGTGTCGTCATCAATCATTGTGAGACCGGTTTCGTAGTACGTTCGCGCTTCTTTGTATGACTTTCGATTACAGTTCATGTCGCCTAGGGCAACGTAGACAGCACCGCTTTCAACGGATTTTGCAGCACCTGCACCTTCCAGCGTTTCGAGCGCCCTCTTGTAATATTCGAAAGCATGATCCTCGTCGCCGGCTCCCGCTTCGATGTCGCCCATTCTTTTTTGGATCTTGGCTGCGCGAATGGGACCAAGCGTCGAATCAGCCTTGCAAGCGGCGGCAGCTTCTTCCAACAGCTTGATCTCATCTTCCTGTTGTTTCAAACTCTGAGCGCAAAAAGCTTCAGCCTCCAGAGCCGCTACCAAACTCGCTTTTGCTTTGGGCGATCGACGTGCCTCAAGAACGGCCTTGTGGAAAGTCGCTTTTGCTTTATCGTATTCATTCTTGTCCATAGCCGCCTGGCCTTCCAGCATGTACCGATCAAATGGCGGGGTGCACCCGGCTACCAAAAGCGCCACCAAGCTTATTCCGAAGAGAACTTTTGCTTTTTGAATCATAAACTCGCTGCGATTAATCAAGAGAATTAAGGAAGAAGATTCACACGCCTTGCCAAATAGGTAATGCCCAATAACCTGATCAAACCCACAAGTTGCCAAGGTACTTTATACCTTTCTCGTTGGCTTCGAGGTAATCCAAAATCTGCTGGGACACTGGCGGATAAAGCGTCAACGCTCGAAGTTCCTCTAGTGACTTGAATTCGAGTCCTGCTAAAACTGGCTCATTCCCTAGTTTCAGCACGCCACCGACTTCCTTGGCTGTCATAAAAACGTTGACTATGTGCCGGCTTCGATCTGGCGCAATTGCTTCCGACAAAAAGATAATACGATCGACTTTTACGTCGAGTCCGGTCTCCTCTTTCACTTCTCGCACACCGCACTCAAAAAACGTTTCGCCGTATTCCATGCGACCGCCCGGCAAAACCCAGTACTGCCTCGGTCCTTTGCGATGTTTGACAAGTAAGATCTGATTGTCCGAATTAATGACTACTACTGAGACGCGGGTGTTTGGAACTGACCTGGTGCTTTTTCGTTTTTGCTTATGCTTCCGCAATTTCCTTGCCTTCGGTCACTCTCTGAAACAGAATTCTAATAGATTGCAGAGATCACTACAATCTTTCGTAGCCGTTCATATTAAACGCTACATCGTGTGTTCTAAAGAGTTGGAGCGTTGCGCAGGAGCCTGTATTTCTGATTCTGGGAGTGCCGGAATCTAACTAATAGTGCTGCATTCCGCTGTTCGCGCAGACGATCAAATCGCTCTCATTGGCGGGTGACGCCATGCGTCACTCTCTGAAAAAACGAGAAGAGCGAATCGCTCTCAGAAGATAGAAGCCGGCAAGATGCCAGCGCTCCCGGGATCGAACCGAACTGCAAAGAGCGAATCACTCTCAGAAGCTCGGAGTCGGCAAGCCGACGCTCTCCGGATCGATAGAAAACAAACAGCTCTGTGAGGCTATGGGCGGCCGGGACGTCGACGGGACGTCCGCTCCATACGAGAGCGAATCGGAGCACAAGACCGGGACGATAATTTTTGATGCTATTGGCGGCACGAGCGATGTCTAAAAGATGACAAGCGTCTATTCTTTTAACAGCGGAAATAAAAAGGAGACGACCGTGAGTTCAACCGAGCTCCAAACTCAGCTTGAGGAAATAAAGCGTCAGGGACTAGATGCAATCAACGCCGCTGCTTCCAGCAACGATTTGGAAGAAGCACGCGTGAAATTCTTGGGTTCGAAGTCCGAACTGAAGTCAATAATGTCAGGTCTGGGCAAATTGACGCCAGAAGAGAAACGTAATATCGGACCCCTGTCTAATAACGTTCGACAAGAGCTGGAATCAGCCCTCAAAGATCGCCAGAAATCTCTCTACAAAATGGAGCTCGATCAGCGCCTGCAGGCAGAGCGAATAGACGTGACGTTACCGGGATTGGGACGCCGAGCCGGTCACATTCATCCGCTCACCCAAATGACGGAAGAAATAATTGAAATATTGCAAGGCATGGGATTCACAGTCGTCGACGGCCCCGAAATAGAGACTGAATACTATAACTTCGATGCCCTGAATACCCCGGACGATCATCCAGCTCGCGATTCGCAAGACACCTTCTACACAGACGCCGGAGACAAGGTCTTGCTGCGCAGCCAGACCTCGACGATCCAAATTCGAGCGATGGAAAAAATGAAGCCGCCCCTGCGCATCATCGCTCCAGGACGTGTGTACCGCAATGAAGAAGTAAATGCTAGAAAGTATCCGCTCTTCCATCAGATCGAAGGGTTGCTAATCGATCGAGACGTGACCTTCGGTCAGTTGAGAGCAACACTCAACGAATTTTACAGACTGCTTTTCAAACGTGATTTGAAGACGCGCTTCCGCCCAGACTTTTTCCCATTCACAGAACCGAGCGCTGAGCTTGATTGCCAATGCCCATTCTGCATGGGCTCAGGCTGCCGCACTTGTGGGCAGCGTGGATGGCTAGAGCTGCTAGGCTGCGGAATGGTCGATCCAAATGTCTTGAGAGCAGTTGATATCGACCCGAATGTTTGGAGCGGATTTGCTTTTGGCATGGGTCTTGAGCGCGTCGCCATGCTGAAGTACGGGATCAACGATATCCGGCACTTCTATAACAATGACATGCGCTTCCTCGAGCAGTTTTGATTCGAAGCAGACGCTCAACAAAATTATCTAGTAGTACGTAAAACGAAAAGAAGGATTGGAAAGTGAAACTGTCATTTGATTGGCTTGGCGACTTTGTTGATCTCTCCGGCTTAAGCGCCCAGGAAGTTGCAGACAAATTGACAATGGGCGCCTTTGAGGTGGAAGAGGTCCGCGTAGTCGGTGCCGACATAGTAGGTCCGCTGGTGGTTGGGCAGATACTCGAAATCAATCCGCACCCAAATGCGGACAAAATCAGAGTGACAAAGATTCTCCTGTCCGAAGGTGAGGAGCCAAGCGAAATAGTGTGCGGAGCCTGGAATATCGAGGTAGGACACAAGATCCCCGTGGCACTTCCTGGCGCCAAAGTGATTAATCGCAAAGATGGCAGTGCGCTCCACATCAAGGCTGGACAGATTCGAGGAGTCACCAGCAATGGCATGTTATGCTCCCCCTCTGAATTGGGCGTCAGCGCAGATGGCGAAGGTATCCTCATTTTGGACGCTGATACCAAAGTTGGACTGGACGCTAAAGAATTACTCGGGCTGGACACGGACTATGTTCTTATTGTTGAACCACGCTCAAACAGGGGTGATGCGCTCTCAGTACTTGGACTGGCCAGAGAAGTGGCGGCATTGTTTGGCAGACCTCTCAAACAGCTGGATTGGCTCCAGGAATTTGATGAGATGCAGAAAAATGCATCCAAAGATCTACCGACAGTTAAGACCGAAATTGAAAACTCGGAAGATTGTCCCTTCTTCTCGATCCGCACGCTTTCCGGCGTGGCAGGAGGAGAATCCGATGGTATCATTCGTCGCCGCCTGGATGCAATCGGCGTCAAACCGGTCAGCAAGATCGTAGATATCACGAACTATGTAATGCATGAACTTGGACAACCACTTCATGCCTATGACTTGCGCCACGTGAAAGGTCCGGCGCTGCAAGTACGTCGAGCAAAAGAGGAAGAAGTTCTCAAAACCATCGATGACAAAGAACGAAAACTGAGCAGTGACGTTCTGGTGATAGCCGATGCGGAAACCGTCGTCGGAGTTGCCGGAGTCATGGGTGGTAAAGACAGCGAAATTGCAGACGACAGCAGTGAGATCGCGCTTGAGGCGGCTTCATTCGCGTCAGCAAAGGTTCGCCGTTCCAGCCGCAAGATTGGATTGTCCAGCGAAAGCTCGTTGCGTTTCGAACGAGGTGTTGATACAGCCTCCGTCAAGAACGCATCAAATCGTGCCGCCTACCTGATGGTCAAACACTGTGGGGCAAAACTAGGACCTTTAAGCTACGCTGGTAGCGACAATGTTGAAAGACCGAAAGTAAAAGTACGAATGTCCGAACTGAAGCGTTTGTGTGAAATCGAGCTAGTGGCAGATGCTGCAGGCGAAATGCTGGAGCCACTGGGCTTCAAATCCATTCCTTCTGCAGATGATTACAATGCTGGAGTTCTGACAGTAAGCGTTCCGACTTTCAGGATCAAAGATGTAACTCGTGAGATCGATTTGATCGAGGAGCTGACACGGGTTTATGGCTACGATCAGTTGCCCGTTTCGATGCCATCACGCACCGTTCCGGCCCAGCCTCTCGATTCTGTGCCTTATCAAATACGGCGCAGCTTGGCTGGGCAGGGATTGTCTGAAGCCTGGCTATCTAGCCTGACAAGCCTGTCCGATCTGAATTGTTTGAGCTCCTCTGGTCACAGCAATAATGGCAAGCATGACACCGCTATTGGTGTCTTGAATCCGTTGTCGACGGAACATCAAGTTCTTCGCCAAAGTCTCATTCCAGGGCTGATTCGAGCAGCATCGCACAACCAGGATCACGGCACGCCATCGCCCTGGTTGTTTGAGCTTGGAAAAGTTTACTTCCACGCCAACAAAGTTCGCTCAATGGCAATGCAACAGGCAAACATCGCCGAACATAAGCGCACCAATGCGTTCGAGGAACAAATGGTGAGCGCGATTATCGTAGGAGAGCCGTCGCTTTCAAATTGGTTGGACGGAAAAGTCACCTTCAATGACGATCTTCATAGTCTCGATATGCGACCGTTCTACATAATTAAAGGCATTGCAGAGACGCTCGCAACAAATTTGAGAGTTTCAACCTGCGCACTGAAATTTGAAAGTGATTGGTCGGAGAAGACCGATTCACACGGATGGCTCCATCCTGGGCGTTCGGCACGAATAGTTTATTCGCCGGACGAAAGTGCCACTGACAAAGATCAAGGCAAGAAGAAAGGTCGTAAGGGAAATCCAACCGTTATCGGATACATAGGCGAACTTCATCCAGCACTGGCCGATGAATTCAAACTGACAGGTCGGGCCGCTGTGATGGAGCTCAGCGTCCAGAGCCTAAAAGAGTCAATGGCAGGTGCGTCATTCGCGGAAATTTTTGTGACACCCTCGATGCAAAGAGACCTCACGGTCGATCTCGCACGCGATGTGAAGAATCTCGACGTGCAAGAATGCATAAAATCTGCTGGCGACGAGACGTTACAAGACGTGGAGCTTGTTTCGATATTTGCACTTTCTGATAAAACAAAGAGCTTGTCCTACCGGCTCACTTTTCAACACCCGAGCCAGACCCTCACGGCGGCTGCCGTTGACAGCGTTATGGCGAAGATTCGAGAAGGGCTGAGTTCCAAGCTACAGGCTGAATTCAGACTCTAGAATCGTAAGGACTTGTTTAGCAGGCGACGCATCGCATCGCCCTCCAAACAGTCAATTCTTTTTTTACCGGACGCAAAGACCTGAATTTCACCAGAATTCAGGTTTTTAAGAAGTTTGCTTTTCAGTTCGAAGTGGTTTAATCATTTTTGGTACGCTCGGCCCTATTTAATATGCCACGCGTATTAGGGGTAAGCCCGGACATCCCGGGGTATATAACCGTATGGTTCACTTCTCATTCCCGCAGAAGGGTAGCAAATTCAATGTATAAACTTAATAGGCGCAGCAATCTTATACCATTCATGCTCGTTTTGGCTGCTGGGATCGCCGCCTCGATTTTCGTGCCGCAGGTATTCCCCCAATCAGTGGGCGACATTCCTGCGTTCGCGCTGTTCCCAGGAGAAATTGCGGTTGCACTGATTCTAAGCGTGCTGCTTTTCGAAAATGCATCGCCGGCCGAGCTGATAAAAATCGCCGGATTCATGCTGATAATCGCGTTTCTGGACGGAGCGTTCTGCAACATGATCGGGGGCACAACCACGTGGTTGCCGGAAGCTACATTCAGACTCAACTGGGTTCAACTCATCGCCTTCAATGTTACAGGCATGGGTGCCATTATGGCGTACTACACGACTGACGGCGAGCCCTCACCCTACAATGCGGTTCGTGATTCGGCACCAGCAAAGGATGTACCGAAAATCGATTTCTCTCCTGCGGAAGAGAAAGAAAAGGAAAAAGAGAAAGACAAGCCACAGCCGGTTAGCACAGGCGCGGAAGCTCAAGACATTATCAGCTCACTGGATGTCGGCCGCATCAATCAGCTGGAGCAATCAATCAGCACAAGCCCCGAGAAAGTCTCGCTCGAATCCCTCTTTGCTGAAGAAACTCAAGCAGCTTCTTCCACAAAGAAGAAAGATGAACCATCGCCGGTTATCGAATTAGCACCACCTGTGGCACCAGTAGAAGAACCGGTTGCCCAGGTCGAACCAGCGGTTGTCGTCACTCCGCCTCCAGTTGAGCCAGAACCAGCCCCGGCACCAGCTGAGCCAGCAGTTTCAGCAGCTGCCGCAAGCGACGAAGCTCAAGGAAGATTGTTCGGAGATGTGAGCAACGACATCGAAAACATCTTCAATGATCTGGTTGGACCAGACGAAGCACAAAAAGATTTTGCACCGGCGACCAAAGAGTCAGCCGAAGCACCGCCGGAAGATAAGCCACCAGTGGCGCCACCACCCGGACCAGCCGAAACACCACCAGTTGCCGAAGTAGTAGATGCAACACCTCCTGCTGAAGAAGCTCCACAGAACTTCGGACCGCAGCTCACTGACGCTGGCACGAGCGCTAAAACCGCAGTAAAGGAATTTGGAAAACTCTCCGCCGCTGCGCACAAGCCTGACTCCAGCACCGGTACGCTCAAAACCATCGGACAGATGTTGCTCGATACAGCCGCCGTCGAAAGAATCATCAAATCTGCCGACAAAGCAGAAGGTGGATCCAAATGGCGCGTACTGACTGTAGACCGCGGAGCAAATCTCCAGGCCCTTATGGATAAACTGGGCTCCTTTGAAGGCGTCGAAAGCGCGCTTCTCTTTGGCAAAGACGGCTTGCTTCTCAGCAATACCGAATCCCTTTCAGCAATGAAGTATGTATACGGACCTCTTTCGCTGGCAATGCACAGCACAACAGGGCTTGGTACTGCCAAATTGCAAATGGGCGAACTGAGACAGTGCGTTCTGAAGTCCGGCGACAAAGTCAGTATTCTGACTGACGTCGGATCAGCAATTTTGTGTGTGTTCGCTGAATGGAATGTGGCTACACTGGACAGCTTGATGGAGTTCATAGGAAAAGCCATCTCCGGCTCAGAAGGGCTCGATGGGGAGCTGCCTGAAGAAGTACCTGATCTGTCAGAAGCTCCTGCTGCCGAAGCAAAAGCACCAGAGCCGGAACCGGTTGTCGAAGCAGCTCCTGCTGCCAAAGCAGCAGAACCGCAAGGCGGCATTATGAGCGTATCCGACAATGAAATGTCGGACCTCTTCGACAACTTGCTTGATGAGAGTTCGGGCGACAAAAAGAAAGACGCACCGGCTCCTGCTGCCAAAGCTGCTGAACCAGCCGGCGGCATCATGAACGTCTCAGACAACGAAATGTCTGACCTCTTCGATAACTTGCTTGATGAAAAGTCCGGCGACAAGAAGAAAGACGAGCCCGCTCCGGCAGCAGCTAAGCCAGCTGCAGCAGCCGGCGGCATCATGAACGTCTCAGACAACGAAATGTCCGATCTATTCGACAACTTGCTTGCCGAAGGCTCTCCAGCTAAAGATGCGGCACCGGCCGCTGAGAAGAAGGAAGAGGCTCCAACGGCTCCTGTTGCGGAAGAGAAGCCAGCGGCCGAGAAGCCTGCGGCTGAGAAGAAGCCAGACAAGAAAAAAGAAGGCAAGCCACCAGAGAAGATCAAAGAGTTCGGAAAGTTGTCGGCTACAGCTGCAAAGCAAGAAGCCCCAACAGGTGAAGGCGGCGCCATGAAGGCAATTGGACGTCAGCTCATTGACGTGCAAGCTGTCGAAAACATCATCAAAGCTGGTGAAAAGCGCGAGAAGATCGGCTCTGGACTGACAACAGCCCGCGTGATCTCCGCAGCTCGCGGTGAAGGCATCAAGACATTGCTCAGCCAGATTGACACCTATCCAGGTGTTATTGGCAGCTTGATTGTTGGACACGACGGTCTGGTTATCGCTTCGACTCTTCAGAGTGGAATCGATAAGGATATGATGGGTGCTCTTTGCACCGCCATCCACAGCCACACTGATGTCGCAACGAAGAAATGCGATCACGGTAAACTTCAGCAGATTGTCTTCCTGAGCGAAGACCAGAAGGCTACAGTCATGACAGGAGTAGCTGTTGGCATCCTGGCAGTGTTCGTTGACAACGTCGATTTACCGGCGGTTGATGGGCTCTTGCAAGCGATCGAAACAACTGTTCGCGGCTAACGAGAAAGATAGACAACTGCAAAGGGCGGCAAGAGATTGCCGCCCTTTCTGTTTAATAAGGAGCGCAACACATATTGTAGTTCAAGGCAATTGATACTATAATCCAACGTCCACAGCAGCTGTGCTGTAGATTTGGACCGCTGGCAGGTGCCGGGCAGGCGCCTTTAAGAGTAGGGCGAGCTTCCAAGCGAAAGCAGAGTAGAGGAGAACAGATAATGAAGACGTTCAAAACGCATGCAGATGCGTCGGTATCTCAACTGGTCCTGGCCGCCACCCTATTCATTATATTGATCGGCTCTCCAACTGCCGCTCAAGCCGAACCAGCGGCGCCAGAAGCTGCGTCGCCATCGAAGGATAGCACAGCCGTCGCCGAGCCAACTGGAGATCCAGAAACTCAATTGAAAACCCTGGAAGAACAGCGCAAGACAATCGACGAGCAATCACGCGAATTGGAAGAGAAGCGACTCGTTCTCGAAGAGCCACGCCAAAAGCTCGACGAGCAAAAGCAAACAGTATACGAGCAGCGCTTACATCTCGATCAAGCATACCAGCAACTGAGAGAGAAAGAGCGTCCGCTCGATGAACAGCGCATGAACCTGGACAAACAACGTCAAGCTTTAGACGAGCAACGGATGGCGATCGACAAACAGCGTCACGCGTTGGATGAGCAACGCATGAATATAGACAAGCAACGCAATAGTATCGATCAGGAAAGAATGAACCTGGACAAACAAAGGCAAGCCATTGATGAGCAGGGCAGACAGCTGGAGCTGCAGCGCTTACCTCTGGATAAACAAAGGCTGCAATTCGACGGGCAAGATCGGAAACTGCGCCTTCAGCGCCTAACTATTGAGAAACAACGCCGCAAGATCGAAGAGGCAAAAAGGAAATAATTGCCTTACCAATACTTAGAGTGGTCTTGAACTGTCGTGCCGCCACTGCGGAATCGTGACGCCGCACCAGAGTCGCCCCGCGATTCAGCATCGCGTGCACGGCGTTCTGAATCCGAAATGTTATCCGGCTTCCAACCGCCATCATTGGACGATGGTGAAGAATGGTCGACACCGGTGTGGAAATCGAGCTGGCCAGAAAGAAGCATTTGCATCGAATGCAAATCTTCTCGATTCAACTTAGCGAGATCTTGATCCGCAAATTTGTTGATGTGTGCCAGCAGCGACTTTGCTTTCTGCCTGACGGAAGGCTGGCCGCCAGTGGTTCGCAAACTTTGCTGTAACATTGTACGCGCATCATGATATCGCCCTTGCGAGCAAGCACGTGTCGAACGCAAGTAATACCAGGTCGGATTGTTCGGCTCGATACCTTGCATGATCTCCCATGTTTTCTCCAACATGTTCAAGTTTTCGGAATGAGACCAGCCCTCATAACTGCTTACCCTGTCCATATCAGCTCGTGCAGCAATGGTTAGACAGGCTGCCGCACGGCGCCCAATGCCTGATTTGATCTGTGCCGGCACGTTGGCGTGACGTTCAATGATATCGTTTTGGAGAATTGAGAAATACTGCATGCCTGCTGAAGAATAATCACGTTGAGATTCCGCGCTGCGAGCTTCCTGAACCATTTCCGTCAAACGATCTTGGGCAAACACAGGCAGACTGACTGCGCTCAACATGAGTGCAACAATGCTAATAAGTGCCATTTTGGAATTCATACTTTGCCTGCCATTAAGTTGATCTGTACAAATTATTGATCCTGTGATTCTTCCTCAGCATTCAATAAATCAAGCGAAAATCGCGTTTTCTCATTCCACCGGCTGCCGCTCGCCCAAGAGCCGGCAGTCCATATTGCTGAACCTCATCTCCAACAGCCGGAAGTGGAAAATCTTTGAACAATAGGTTCTGCAAGTTTCCTGAGATCGGCATCGGAGCTTGTGAGGCGACTGACTGGGGCTGTCGTGCATAAGGATTGTACGCCCGCGTAGGCGGAGCCTGATAAGAGCCATTGTCTTGGGGGGCGGTTTGAGATGCGAAATTTGCCGGATTCCAGCGAGGGTCATAAGCACCAGGAACGTGTTGCGGCTCAGCTTTTTTAATCGGTGGACTATAAGTGGAGCTATTTGCAGAGAATGCACCGAAAGCTGAATACATTGTTCCAGTTGGCGAATTCGAGGGAGCCGGGCCGGACGCGGTGCGGACAGGGACGGAGCTTCCTGCATTGGAGCGCTTCCACTCCATTAGTCCATTTGAGCCAATCGTAATTAAACGTCCAGGACCTGGAATACTGTAGGTTCCCGACTCGCTGCTTTGCGACCCACGCCGGCGCCATCGCCCAGCATCCGCAACCAGATCGCCCTGGTCCTCAGGAATCGCTTGCGCACCAGAGAATTGCGCGCGATAGCTGCCGTTCGGATTGATCGTCCACACAGCAACAACTGGGCCCTGCTTCGTTTTCAGCGTACCTGTCCAGGTACCGACGAGATTTGAATCAAACGCGAAAGCGCATGGACCCGCGATTATGCTGGCGAAAGTGATAAAAACGGGGAGGAACTTTTTCATTGGTCGTCGCAATTTGTTGGAACGGGATCTAGGTTATAGGATAATTTTGAGGATTATCTGAAATTTGAATTAGCAACAGAAACTCACGTCTTTCGCACGTCGCTTGAGCTAGATTATGCTTGGTAGCTTTTTACTATTTGATTTTTTTTCGTTCATCTCCGGAGTTTATCATGTGCAGATACGCCACGATATCCAAGAGTCAGGTCCGACGGACCTCAGAAAAATATTCGATCAAAAGAAACGCAGACTTTTCCTTTTCTCACGAGCTCAATCTTCTATTCAAAGTGACCGGTGGTCTCTGGGCCTGCGTTGCTCTTAGCTCACTTTTCATATTGGTCGGGATGAGCATGCCACCTAAAGTGGCTAGCCACGGAGAATATCGCGCCGGCTCATTGCTGGCTCCCGATTCGAGCTGGCGCCCCGGGGAGTATCAAGCGGGAGAGTGCGGAGCTCTACAAGATCTGAACATGCGCCGCGCCGACAATGGTGAGTTAAATCAACTGGTCAATAATCCACCTCCGGGTTACGAGATTCCCTACAAGCAGCCGCAGTAGAGAAGGGCGCTTAGAACACGCGAATGGGGCCACTTTTAGAATAGCGAAAGATTCTGCATTGTGGCGGTATAACTATGATTAGAGCAATCAAGAAGTTATCCGTTTAAGGTATCCCGCTTTTCTAAAGATGAACAAGTATCGAATAACATTACTAGTGCTCCTTGCATTAGTGAATTTACAAAGCAAAGCAGCCTCCGAGATCGGACCTTTAAATTCGCCACAGAATACTGCTTCTCCTGAGAATCGGATGCCTTCCGATGAGCAAGGCGAAGACGATTCGCTCTCGTATGGAGCGCGGACGTCCCGTCCGCCCATAACCTCACAGAGCCGTTTGTGTTCTATTGAGCTGG
>JAIEQI010000120.1 GCA_019747875.1 Candidatus Obscuribacterales bacterium | reverse complement strand
TAAAACCAAAACTTGCACCCAGTGTACTTCTTAGCAGTAATAGCCCAGGCACGAACATAGTCGGCACTGTAAAAATCGCCGACATCGTGAATGCGCAACGTCCAAGGGATGGCCGTTTGCACGCCTGCAATCTTGGCAGTAAGCCAATCCCGAGGACGTGCCTGGTCTACTAACATCGCAAGATTTTCCGCCAACAATTCCGGTCCGCCTTCGGCAAGCAGGAACTGCGAGGTACGGAAGTTCCGAGCCCGCTTGGCTTTCTGCCCCTCAGACTGATACCGAATCCCGTTGCCATAGCAAAGTCGTTTGCACAAAGCTGTTGCATTGATGCAGGTGTCGGTACGCGGAAGACTGAATGCCCAACCCACTTTGCTGTTATTTGTAAGCTCCAGACCATAATCTAGATTTGCCATTGCCATATCTCCATGAGACTCAACTGGCAGCACGCGCTGCTGGTCTCGCCCCCCGGCTTGGCTCCGGAGCGGCAGAAAATGGAAATAGAAAACAAGCGAAACCAAAGGCCACCGAGACGGTGGCGCCAAGACGGGAACATGGGCGAACCAGCGCGGCGGCGGACCATCCTGATAGTCATTTGAGCTAAGATAAACAGCCAGATTTTAGGAGCTGTAAATGACTGAATCGAGTGAGAAGAAGCCAGTGATATCTTTCAAAAATATTGAAGATTCAGATCCTGTGCTCGTTAAAGTGTTTCCAATTGCACTAAAGCTATACGATCTGCTCGAAGAACAGATTCAAACAATTGGTATGCGCGGAGTAAATGGCCGCGACAATATCGCCAAGGCTCGCTGGACAATGTACATAGGGACACTGTTTGCAGAGAACTACCTAGCATCGGCTCACCTTTCTGTACTGGAGATGCCCCGCTCTCAAGTAATTCTGAATCGACAACTTTTTGAATATTTCATTCGAAATCAATGGCTGCTGATTCATTCAAACGATGCAGCAGACTTGCTGGACAGCCTACCGAAAATTGTACAAGGTGAGGTGACACGTTCAGGCGTATTTGATGCGGACATGCTCGATGTTATCGAGAAGCAATACGAAACTTGGCAAACAACCAGTCCCCTAGTCAATTTAAAAATTCAAGAAGCGACCATCAAAGCTATGGTTGATGAGCTTTGCCAGGGCGATTCAAAGCGTGAATATTTTTACCTGTACTCAATGCCCAGTCTTATAGCGCATGCACGCCCTCATGGAATAACTGATGTACTCAAAATGACAACGCCAGGTCAATTTGAAAGATGGCCAAATAGTCTTTGGTTTAATCGCCTTGATGCTCTGAATCAGGCGATAGGACTCGCTTTCCAATACGCCAGTTTATTGACCGGACATTTTAAATGTGATACCAAATTGCTTAATGACTTGAACAATCAATTTGGAAAAATATTGATAGAACTAGGACAGAAGCCAGAATTGGTAGCAGTTAAGTTCAAGCCATAGCAGCCAAGACTTCACTCGGAATTTGATTGTGGAGGTCCTGCTCTGCCAGCCAACTCGCGCCGAAGCTGCTGAACGTAGGGCAGTAGCGCAGAAGCGTCTTCCTCATAAGGGGCCACGCTTAAATAACCAGGTAAAACAAAGAGGAGAGCTTTGATCTGTCCAATCGATAAAGTAGGAGGTGAGGCAGTGGTCAGGACAGCAACCTTCGCCCGCCACGCTTTGTCGGCATCATCTTGAACACTTTCTTTCTGACGGACAGACTTCCGGATATCCCTTTGCGCCCTCATGGATATCTCGGCGACAATACGTCTAGCTGCCAAGAGCCCGGGTGGCGTAATTTTTTGAGAGACAGTGGAAGGAGGCAAGCTTTCTGAGGAAGCAGCCTCCACCACAGCGTTATATTCGTGTACACAAGATGCAAAGAAGCCAGCGGCTAGATCTTCATAGTCCTGGCGCCAGATGTCTTCATGCTTATAGAGCGTGCGTCTGGAGACATCGGCGCACTCTTCCAGCTCCACGGTCGTAAAGGAGCGACCCAGTTTCTTCATCGAGTCTAAGGCTTCTTGAATTTTGTTGCGGGCGTCGCGCTTCTTATTGGCGTTTGCCCGTATCCAGGAAATTGGCCGGACGGCTGTATAGGTTCTCGGTTCAGCGTCCCGTTTGCTTGGCGGGCGCCAGTGTGCGGCACGAGCGGATTGCTCGAGCGCGTCGGCGCGACCGCGGCTGATATCTTCGCTTTGTCCATTGTGGCGGGCTTCCAGGAATTCTTTGACAGCCCAATCCCGTTCTTCTTCAAAGCCGTAGCCCATGGCGTGCAGGTTTCGGCTGGGGTCGCCGTAGAAAAGATAGTGATTGAGGCAGAAGATGGCCTCGGCTCGTTGCTTTGGACCGGTCAAACCCTCAATAGAAAACTGCCGGCCACGACACCAGTCTTCAACGTTCATCCCTGAGGGCAGGTGCCCAAAGACCGTGGTCACGAGATGACCGTAGTCGTTGTCGGGCATCGTCACCGGCGAGCGGAGTGGTACTACATTTGAAGCTGGGTTGGTTGGTAGCTTCGCATGTTCTCGTTTGCTTTCTAGGTCCAAGACGTGGGCCTTGAGCTGCCGAAAAGCCTTGAAGGAGTTGGCATAGGAGTCAAGGAGATCGAGAAAATATGTCAGGGCTTTGGTGGCAGTCATCTGCTCGCGGTAGTAATCGACATCCAGTGTCTGTTTATCGAGCCAGGCAAAACCGTGCTGGAGCGGAAGCCGCAAACCCATGCCCTGCGAGTTCTTGCCGGGATTTGGGAAAACTTCAAGTGTCCCTTTTGAGACGATAAAATCATTTAGCTTGAGCAGTGCCACCAGATGGCGGTGCAGTTCTGCACTATTTATAGGTTCATCGAAGAACAAATAAAGATGCCAGCCTTCAGAATCGCTGGACCTAAATAAAGTCGACCTGGTCAAACCTGACCGGTCCAAAGCTTTGAGCAGTTTCTCCAACTGCTTCTTATTATGGTATTTGCTTCCAGCATCAATATCGATGACGGCGAACTGGCTGTGTTTACCAGCCCTGGCGCCTAATAGGAATTTGTCGTGGGCAAGCGAAATGGCTTTGATGATCTCAGTGTCGGTAAGTGACCAGCGGTCATTTGCTGAGGCCCAAGTGCCACCACTCAATGGCCGATAAATGTAGCCATAGCGGTGAAACAGCGCAACGAAGCGACTTAAGTCAGTTTCCCACCCGGCGGGGAAATAGTTTGCGCGCGCAAATTTAGGCCGCACACTAGGCGTCGCCGAGTGCGCATGTGCAAGTCCAGAAATGGCTAGTCATCCTGTAAAGGGACGTGTTGACCTAACCGGACTTTTCGCTTATTCTTTGATCAGTTCAGGGAATTCGACAAACCTGATAGACACAAATGAATAGAAAAGGCCGCGAGGTCTTTCTTAAAGCACTGCCCCAGGCAGTGTTTTTTGTTTGAGAAGCTAGGTTGGGCTTTCTAGGAAGGCAGTCGCCTTCTGTATATACTTGCGATATCTCTCGACGAACACCACCAGTGATACCGCGAAAATAACTATACATGGTGCATTAATTACGTGCAATAACGTAATCGATCAAACGCCGCACAAGATCCTGATCTTCAAAATTGCGGAGGCTCCGGAGGTATATACTCCAGAGCCCCGGAGGTTGCCGGGGATGCAAGCCTAGCAGCATTTTGCGGTTCTACGGATCTTCCGGAGCCGACGGGCTAAAAACTCCGCACAACCTCCGTGTAAAAATTGCCACCACTGAAAATTCACCATATTTGGCACCATAAGCAACCTCCGAAAAGCCTCCGGAGGCAAACCTGAAAACCTCCGGCAACCTCCGGAGGCAGGCGGAGGCAAAACCGCCAACCTCCGGATCTTTCGAGCGACACCCGGAGGTCAACCTCCGGAGGCTCCCAATATGGTGCCAACCAGAGGACGGTGCCGACCTTCATCACCTCCGGAGGTCACTAACGCCAAATCCATCTTGCTCAAAGTTCAATTGTGCCATCACCACGAAACCGGCAACCACACTACCTCCGGACACCTCCGGAGGTAGCCAGACACAGGCTCCGGAGGACATCCGGAGTTTTCAAAGTGGTGCTTCCGGAGGTAGTAGATTTAGCGTATAATCCTCACGGGCTCAAGCTTTCCGGGTATATCGCCCGGATATAGAGGAAATAGATGCAAGGATCATCAATGCTGACAGTCAAGCAAGTAGCGACAGCGCTCGGGATTGACGAGCGATCAGTCCGCGACAAACTTATGCTCGGTACACTCAAGGGCACCAAGAAAACAGTTGGTCAACGCGACCAGTGGTTTGTCCACCAACGTGACCTCGATGCCGAACTTGCCCGAAGAGGAATAAGTCCGATAAACCAGACGCCTCAGGTGGCTGGGCAGTCCTCCATGCCTCCGGAGTTGACCTCCCCTCATGTCACTCCATCGTCCTTTTATCAGCCGGAGTCAGCGCCCTCACAAGCCTATTTCGCACCCCCGCAGCAACCTGCAACGGCCCACCAATACGCATTTTCGCAACCTCCGGAGGCTCAACCTCCGGTAAGCCAGACCTATCAAACTGGACCAGCGCAGGCAACCTCCGCACAGGCCACGGCAACAACTCCAGAGCAACAGCCTCAAGTGACAGCTGTCATGGAACAGCAAGACTATGTGGACGTGACGGACGCCACCGTGCTCGAAACGATGGCTGACGGATCAATCTTTGAAAACGAAAGTGCGGAGGTTCCAACCTCCGGAGCCACTCCTCGGAGCTGGCGCAATGAAGACCTGGAAGGTCAAGTCACCGCCGCCGCCGAGAAAATCCTTAAGCCGATGATGGACCGGGTCCAAGAGCTGACTAAAGAACTCGTCCTGAAAGACCTCAAGATTGAGGAGATGGACAAACAGCTCAAACTGCTTCCAGACTTTGAAGCCCAGAAGGCAAAACTCTTGCGCGAGATTGAAGCCGAGCGCAAAGCCTCAGAAATTCAATTCAATAAAGTAAGAGAGAAAGAAGAAGAAGCTCAAGCGCTCGAAGCCGAGAACGCCCTTTTAAAACAGAAGGCTGAAGAAGCTGTTTTAAGCGCGGCAAAACTCGCCGCCCTGGAAAAGGTAGTTGAAGAACTTCAAAAACCGAAGCCGACTATCTGGCAAAAATTCTTCGGAGCACCGTAAATTACTTGATTCGAAGAGCTTTTAAGCGAGCTCTTCTCTCTAACATCAAGACTTCTTTTTTTTCTTTAGCCGCTGGATAAGCTTGAGTGAATTCTAGAATTTCCTCTTCAGTCAGAGGTCTTACGTATTCCATGGTTCTATTGTCCATGTCGACTGAGACAACGCCGCTCTTATTTTCATTTAGAATGCGCCAGACCTTAAACCCTAAGAGTATGGCAATCTGCCATTCACGCGAGCTTAAAGGCGCGACCTCGTACTTTGCAACCAGGTCTTTAATGGTGCGGAGTAGCGAATAATCTAACGCCGTCGCCTCTTTAAAGAAGTGGTGATTTTCTGCATACGAATATACGAGCGCGGAGATGCCTTCTTCAATTGCTACTGCGCGACCACCATCCTGATTTTGGTCATAATCTTTACTAGATTTGCGTTTTACACCTAGAAGAAATCGAGTAACAGGGCTCCAACCCAAAACAGCAGCGTATGCCAGGTGAAACACATCATGAAAGCGATAACCATCTTCAACAGTCACATTGTCTGTTAGCGGATCTCCCAGTGGCAACCCATCAGAAAACAGCATAGTTTTAAGGCTCTTTTTGTAGTTGGTGTCAAAGATTTGAACGGTGAACTGCCGAGGAATTTTTTCTTCATCGGTGAAATTATCATCAAAAGAAGGTGCGCTTACTTCGAACGGCCCGTGACCCCAACGGTCTTGCGTTTTTTCCAAATTGAATTTGGCTATGTCGCCTAGTTCTAGGTGAAACTTAGTCGCTATATTTGCGATGTACCACAGCAAATCGCCTAGTTCTTCTTTTACCCTGCGGTCGAAATGGAGGTGGTCTCCGGCGTCACGCAACTTTTTTTTATACTCGGCCAGCAGCTCACCTGCCTCACCAGCCAGACCTAATAGAGGAACAATGAGCTTGTCTTCTCCATTCATGTACGGCTGCTCAGTGATATAAGCAGTCTTTTGATAGGAGTTGAGAGTCAACTCCGCTATTGGCTCTACTTGTTGCTTTGCCAACTGCTCTGCTAATTGCTCTGTCCGCTGCTCTATCTGTTGCTCTGTCATATTTTCTTTCCTTTCTAGTACGGCGATCTTACGCCGTGGTAAGATTATCTTACCACGGGAGATAGAAAAAAACGCCCTTTTAAAGGCGTTATCATTTTCAGAGTTCTAAGTTCCATTTAGGCGGAAACATGTACTGGATCGGCTTATAACGGGGTCGGTGAGATTGTTTGATTCTTGTGCGTCCAGAAAGTCCCGATATATCAGGATGTGCGACTCTGGCGTACTTGTCGATTTCACAAAATAAATTCTGGCAATCGATAAGTTGAAGCTTTCGACCAAAAAGGTCTTTAAAAACCACTCCGTGTTTTTCGAACTGCTCATCTTGAATTTCCGCCATCATGCGAATAATGTCACTTTCAGAATAGCCCCCTTGATCCAGGAAGCACTTGGCTATGCCATCGCGAGCACCAGGTCCAGGAACCACAAATTCCATCTCGTCAAAATTAGTGAGATTGCTGTAGTTGAGGTCAATCAAATACTGATAGGCCAAAAATGAACCGATTGTCGGATATTGCAAGATCAGTCTATAAGCTGCTTCCATCGAATTGGCCAGCTGCAGTTGCTCGTACAATCGATCTCTCATCATAAGTTCAATTAGATGTAGATGGTTCTCGTGCTTTCTTGAAGAGCCAAAGCTAGAGCTGCCTGACGGCATGATGTACGCAGACGAATAGATGGTAACACCACTATCTATTGCTTTGGTCAGAGGCGAGTTGAATTTTTTGAAAGAGTACTGGTCCCAGGTAATGTTGCCTACTTCACGAGTTAACATCTCCCAGGTCTCTATTTTGTTGAAGAGCTTGAAAAGCATTGTGCGGAAGAACAAATCTTTAGGCTCTTGCGACCCTCCATAGATAACATCATGCAAAAGAAATTGGCTTACTCGGTCAGAAGCCCGATAAGCATTAGTGAATTTGTACGTGCGCAAAATCGGATCATCTGTCCACGGACCGAGAGTATTGTTGATTCGTTTGAAGAAAATATTTTGACGTTCAGCAGCGAACTTCCAGTAAGACTGAAAGACAACGGTCGGCACAGGGCGAGTACGTTTAATTATGATGCTTTTCTGCTTAATTTCGTTTGACGAGGAAATCGCTTTCGCTGCTTGTTTATGCAATTGCATGCTCATCAAATTTCTCCAGGTATGACGCACCCTGGACCAAAACATTACTAGAGGATGTTAGAAGTTGCCAGGCTCTTATTCTGGTAAATGAGCAAAGCGAATCTGGGTATGAGCTTTCGGTATAGCGCGTGCGCATCAAAAGCGCCGCCGAGCGATATACAAAGCATTTCAATTCGACAACCTCTCGTACATTTGTAAGATTTTCGCCAGTCAAAGCAAGTAGGATTTCAAGATGCGCTCAGCCATCAATCCGAGGCAATTGAGGTTAGGAAAACCTGGGCCTTGACTCAAGCCTGACATCATAGGCAAATGCAACGCGGGAGAAAAATGTCGCAGCGATAGATCAGTGTCAATCAGTCTCTCAATTGCGCGTTCAAGAAATCGGCTGACTTTTGGCTTTGTATGATGCTCAAGCCATCGCTCTGGTGTTGCCTTACCTTCGATTACAGCTTCCAAACTCTCAGTCTGTTCGGAGGTTAATTGCTCTAATAGGTGTTTAAACAAGCGAAGTTTCGCCGCATCATCAAAGAGTTCAAAAAACCACATGGCATCAAAGCCGGTGGCAACAACAACAAATTGGTATGGGACTTCCTCGACCTGTCCATCGTATTTTAGCGACAATAAAATCTCATCCTGAGCCGTAACTTTCAGTTGTACAGCTTCAGCAGTTGTGTATTCAACAAGCTCACTTTCTTCTAAGCGTGTTTTGATCGTTGACGATACAACTCCTCTATCGGCTCGGCGCATAATACTGAAACGACGCCCTTCTCGTAGTGACTGCCAGTGGCTGGGGTCAGAAAAATAAACGAGATCTTTAGCCACTTCAGCTCTTGTGAAGTAAGCATATTGTTTGCAGATAAGCTCAACAACTACACTTTCACCAACGTGGTCGAGTATAGAACACGCGATAGCAGCAGCAGTTTCACCTGAACCGATCACAGCTATGCGAGCAAATTTAGCGTTAGTCAATGCACTTCTTTGTGCCCAAAACGTCTCTCCGTTCCAGATACGACTGTGATGATCCGGCTGACCACTAAGCCTTCTTGGCTTACCGTTTCCAGTTACAACGAGACCAGATGCAGTTATCGTTTGAGTCGCAGCCGCCCCTGATAATGACCACTGGTCTTTGTCATCGATAGAGATTTTTGTGATTTCATTTTGAATTGCTTCGAGTTTAGAGGCACGACCGACCCACTCCAAATAATCACGAAATTGGTAATGCGGGGCTCTGGGTCTGTCTTTAGCTACCCATTCAGGGTAGCCTCCGACCGACAGTAAAAAGTTCTGCCAGGAATATTTGAACATTCTCTCCGTTAAGCGCACTGTCAGATCAGCGCCGAAAACTTCGTTGGAATAAGGGAAACCGAGGTCCTGCTCTGAGGGCGAAACTAGATATTGCACTCCATCTGTATAGCCGTGAGCGCCACTCCAATTGGCAGCAACTCTATTTTTTTCAATTATGGAAATTGGAGCCGTTTTCACCCCTTCTTCGACGAGAGCAGTGTGCTTAGTCCAGATTGCGCAGGCTTTGGGACCGGCTCCAAGTACTACCAAGTGTGAATGTGCCTTACTCATACAGTTATTGCCAGCTCGATTTGAGATAATTTTGTTTGCATTGTGTTGAGGTGATTATGTGCATTGTTGCTCATGGGATAGACGTTGTAGATGTTGAGCGGTTCTCCAAACTGATAGACAAAGGAGGAGATGAATTTTTGAAGCGCTGCTTTGTAAAGGCTGAAATACTGGAGGCTTCGTACAATACAAACGAGCGGCTCTCTGCTTGGTTTGCCGTAAAAGAAGCTGTCCTCAAAGCGATAGGCACTGGGTTTTCTGAAGGAGCAAGCTTCGTCGACATCGAAGTGATTCATAATGACGCCGGTGCGCCGTCCGTGGCACTCGTAGGCAAAACTAAAGAAATAGCAGACAGCATGGGCATTACCAAATGGTTCGTTAGCCTTAGTCATATCGGCAAAGTTGCAGTCGCATCAGTTATTGGAAGCAACGGTGAGCACTGATTCAATACTGGCAACCAAAGCACGTAATTCAGTGACCGTAACGTCTTTAGCTTCTATCTTTTCGGTCCCGATGAAACAGTTGACTGTATCAACTTTGAGGGACATTTCCCGGCTTAAAAATGCGGCGAGATTACACAAGCCCAGATAGTTTCCATAAGCTTTGCGCACGATATCTTGCTGAGCGTAAAAGGCATTTAAAATCAAAGTATTTTTCTGCGTATCAGGCACGATGCTCAAATGTTGCAAGCACGGGAAACCTAGATAGTGACCAGATTTATGGTCTTCCGCCGGGCGAAAGATGCTGACTTGCAGGGCACTGCGCCGTAAGCCGCTTGGACCTCTATCGTTAAATCTATCGATAATGTAATCGAGCTGATTATCCGCCTCGCCACCATTTCCAGAAGTCATTCGACCAAAATAAATGCCCCGGCTATTGAGCTTTTTGTTCGCCTCCCGGATGCGCTCATAGATCAAATTGAAATCAGTGAAGAGCTGTTTTCTGTCGTATCTTGCCTGTTGATACATACGAATTGGAAAAATTGTATTAGCAACTGTGTGGCACTCCTGCTCTTCGTGCTCGACCAAGAATTTGTCTAGAATGTCTCTGACAGCTAGGTTTTCAGGAATAGAGTAATTGTCACCGAAACCACTAATAGATACTACCAGCGGTGTCACTTCATATTTGCGCGCAGCCAAAACTTTTTTCAAAGCTTCCAGCCAGGCAGTGGAAAGATCATTTTCTTGAACATTGGTTGGAAACGGCACTATTCATCGTCCTCATCTGGGTCTGAAAGGAAGAGGTAACGGCTTAAACCAATGTATTGATGTGCCATTATCCGAACGTGTTTGAAGATTGTTCCGTCGCCGGTTTTTAGGGCCGTGACGCCACGCCTGGCCGCTAAAAATAGTTGTTTACCGTTGACTGCTGAAAGTGTTTGAAGGCTGTCATTTTGTGGTGTCACGGCAGCATCAATAAGAAGGTGGTCACCAACTTCACACTCAATGGTTGAAGTCAATGATTGTTGGTCGATGACAATAAGCCTGTGAGGAATCTCCAGATCGCCCACGAATGAACGCCGGATGGCCGGTAGTTTGGTCTTTTTGAGTTCCTGCGTTTGGCTGTATTCAATGAGTCGCATACCTGCAGATAAATGCGTTGCCATGGTTTGATATCCAACACCAAAATCACAAGCTATCGTGTAAACCTGTGCTGGAGTCAATTCACTCGCTTTCCACTGTCTTTGAGTAAGGGACTTTCTAACCCCTAAGGCGGGCATCAGAATTGATGAAGCAAAACAATCTGCAACGAACTCTTCGGGAGTTTTGTTCTCACACTCTCGATTTTCAATCAGTTCGTCAAGCCTAAATCCGTGTCCAAAGACATGATGCCCAAGCTCGTGTGCGCAGGTGAAAGCACGTCTCGCAGCTGGCCTGAGACTGGATATTAAAAAACGCGGTGTTGCTCCCGGTATGTAGTTTCCTTCCATACTGATGTTGACGAATTGCACTTCGATTCCCATTGCGGTGCACAACTCATAGATTGAGATGGGCTCAATCAAATTTATATTGGCTTGCTGGCGAATCTTTAAAGCGGCGGCAAGAGCCATTCGCGCCAGATCAGAATTTGTTTGCACAACAGTTAACCTTGTCATGGAGCATCATTTTTTGGAATAGCAGCAAGCAATCTTAAAAGCTTATCGAGATCGTCTCCTTTCAACTTTTGAATTTCTCTGGCAGCTAATTGCAGTTGCGTATTTTTCAAATCGACGATGTCTTCTCCTTCCCCCATCAACCACGAAGCACTGACGGCAAATAGCGAAGCGAACTGTGCCAGTTCTTCCGCCGACAC
Organism: Candidatus Obscuribacterales bacterium; assembly: GCA_019747875.1. Taxonomy (GTDB): domain Bacteria; phylum Cyanobacteriota; class Vampirovibrionia; order Obscuribacterales; family Obscuribacteraceae; genus JAIEPM01. The sequence goes on along the minus strand of JAIEQI010000120.1, from coordinate 1,237 downwards.
TTTTCGATTACCTGCCTCGATTTCACTAATTGATGGTCTCTGCATTTTCATAAGCGAAGCCACTTGACCCTGGCTCAATCCGGCCATTTTTCTAGCTTCTTTTATTCGGGTTGCTATTAGCTCACGAAGCGACTCCGACTTCTCCATTTGGACTCCTTTTAGATCGTGATTGTTTTGAGTGAAGCTCAAAAAGCCGATCGGCTGCTTGTTGAATTGTTAGCGGTCTACGATTCTTATCGCTAAAAATACTTTCGTTTAGCGGAACTTCTATTTTGGTCGCCTGTGACGCCATAACTGTTCCAAAAATTCCGATATCGCTATCAAATTGTGCAATTTTATGCGGGATTGTTGTGGGCCCAATGGCTGACGTCGGCAAATCGAAATTGGTTAAAATATCGACCACAGCTTGTTTTACGGCTTCAAGACAACTCTCTTTCGTGATGGTAGTCATTTCTTACCCCCCCCGGTAAGATTATCCTACGCGTTCGAAGATGTGTCAAGTGCAATCGATCGTTTTATCTTCATTACTGTCGTTTTACTGATTTTCAGCTTGGCAGCAATACTACGAATACTCATACCTTCGGTAAGCAGCTGGCTTATTTGGGCTTTTTGGTTAATTGGCCGGTCTTCCTATAGACTTTCCGGTTTTTGTGCCCTTAGAACGTGCGTGAGCTATGCCAGATTTGATTCTTTCGCGCAATAGACTGCGCTCAAATTGAGAAATTACCGAAAGCAGTCCAAGCATAAGCTCGCCCTGCGTGGTCGAAGTGTCAAGGTCTGGACCGTTCAAGGTTCGCAAGCCAACTCCTCGGCTGGATAAGTCTTGAATTGTTTGCAACAAATCCACAAATCCGGAGTGCTGCGGCCCCATCACGATAATTCCGAAACTAGAACCAGGTCAATTTCACGGCGGCGAGCTAAATCGATTACCGTCTGGCGCTGTTTTCGGTTGTTCTTAGCACCACTGGCAGTTTCGGTGAACACTCCGGCAAGTTCAAGGCCACTTCGAATTACATACTGCTGCAATTCAGCAATTTGTCGCTGGCAGGACTGGTCAGTCGTGCTGACCCTGGCATAGATTGCAACACGCTGTACCATAAACCCTCTTTAGAAAACCCTCGATATGCACTGGATATAGTCTAAAATTATTTCGCATAATGGTAGAAAGGCGAAATTAAAATGTCCAAAAGGAATTAGATTGGTAGGAAAAACCATTAAAAATCGAGCCAATTTCGCA
>JAIEQI010000206.1 GCA_019747875.1 Candidatus Obscuribacterales bacterium | reverse complement strand
TCAAATGGCCAGTCTTGGCAAGACTTTAGAAAATAATTTCTCCTTTAGCACAACCTGTATTCATCGAATGCTTACGGATTCATTGTAGTCTATTAGACTGAATAAAAGTATTATGGATGCGATTACAGAAAGTGCTGAAACAGAGAATAGACTTATCACCAGTAGGGGCACATTGTTCTTTCGTTTCGCCAAGTATTTCGCTTGCGCTAAGCTCCAGGCACTTCCGATTCTAGAAATGATTCCGGAGGCTTCCGAAAGTTCAATTTTGCGTAACTCAGCTTCAATCGATGCGGCGCTTTGATAGCGGTCTGCCGGGTTTTTTGCGAGGCATTTGAGAATGATGCCTTCCAATCGATCGCGAACTTGCGGCTCAAGTTGAGCTGCAATTAGTGGTGGCGGGGAGCTATTTATGTGCCTATGGATGGTATCGAAAACGGTCTCGCCCATGTGAGGGGTTTTTCCGCTGAGAGCTTCGAACATAACGCATCCCAGTGCGTAGATGTCGGAGCGAGGGTCCACCGGTGCACCAGTGCATTGCTCAGGGCTCATGTAAAGCGGGCTGCCGAAAAGTTCGCCGGTTTGTGTGAGGCGTTGTGATGCTTCGTTGTTTGGATCAACTAATTTCGCGATGCCGAAGTCGACAATCTTGGCGCGATCTTTTCCTTCCTTCAGGATCATGATATTGCTTGGCTTTAAATCACGGTGCACAACATTCTGTTGCTGTGCGTGTGCCAGTGCAGAAGCTACTTGCTGAATTATCGTCAGAAAACGATCGAGCGGAAGCGGACCTTCTTTCTTTAGAATGTCGGATAAGGAAACGCCATCAAGAAAGTCCATGACCAGGAAAGGCGTTCCGGCCGAATCAACACCGAAATCGTGCACCGAAAGAATGCTGCTGTGCGTGAGTGCGCCTGCGGCCTGCGCTTCTTGTTTCAGCCGCTTCGACGTATTCTCTTCTTTTGCTAGCTTTTGGTGCAAGATTTTGACTGCAACAATCTTCCCCGTGACGATGTGGCGAGCTTTGTAAACTTCGCTCATTCCACCGCTTCCGAGGAAAGCCGTCAATTCGAACTTATCACAAAGGATTTTGCCGGTGAGGTCTTCTTCCTCCTCGGCCGCATTCATCACGGCAGCATCTTGAGAAAAGCCAGCCGCACCGAGCGAGACCGTCTTCTCGGCAATCCACTCAGTTTCGTCGCCACTCATAAGCCGTCCTCCATTAATTTGATGCCCATTAGGTATCTAAGCAAAACCCCAAAAGGCTGCAATGGTTAAGTTCGAGGCGGTTTAGGTAAAGTAGGGAAATCGCGCAGCTGGCAGTCCTAGCCGGTCCAGGGGACTGATGCTACCCTGATCTGGTCAAAAGGAAGGATCCGATTTCGAGCCGGGTAAACTGTACATAGACCGATCGGAACATCGCGTTTTAATACCTGCCTGAACTTAGCCTTTTTATCGTACTCAGCTCACATAAACGGAAATCGCATGGAAGATAGATTACGCACGCTGCTTGCATTGGCTTCGTTGACCATACTTTCTGCCTGTAGTGGTAGCAATGGAGAGCCTGCCGATAATCTTGGTGGAGGCTCGGGGGTTACGTCCGGAAGCCCGATTCAAGCCGATGTTTCTCAACAAGCTGGGATGAGTAAGTATTCTCCCCGGCAAAGTTATTACCATGGCGGTTCCAGCAAAGCGGATTGGATTCGCAATCCGACCAAGGACTTGCCCAATCAAAGTTTGTACACAGCAAGCAACAGTCGTTCGCATCTGATCGATCACTTCATTTCGAATGAGCCGCCTCAATTCATTCCGTTGACCAACTGGAAGTATGATTTCATTGCTGGCGAATTGGCTTTGGATGCGCAGGATGTTCCAGAAGCAAAAAAGATGTTCGAGCTATCTTTGGCAGCGGCGGCAAAAGAGAAGGAACCGATTGCGTCTCAACACAAAGCCCTATCTAAAGCGCGACTCGCCTTAGTTGCGCGTATGTCCGAGGATTATGAACGAGCTGAAGCACTCTTCAAAGAATCGCTGAGTTCACTGGAAGCATCCGCAGAAGAGGAGAATTTCGAGCGGGCGGCTATTATCTCGCTATATGAGCTAGCCTGGATCAGTGCCAACAAAGGCGATCTTGAATCCAGTGCTCAATGGCTTAAGAAGCGAGTTAGTTTGAGAGAAAAGTATCATGGACATTTCTCCCCAGCCACTGCTCCGCTTTTGAATGATTTTGCAAATGTTCTTTTCTACCAGCGAAAATTTGCAGAGGCTGAGTTTCCCTACACCACCGCATTACTGATTGCTACGCGCTTTACTAAGGACAGCGATCATAGAAGCATGGCGAACTACAACCTGGCTAACTGCTTTTTTGCAGAAAGCAAATTCGCAGATGCCCTTCCACTTTACGAGAAGGCGAATGATTCAAGAAAAGCAACTGTGCAGCGTATGGAGGAATGTCGCAGCAAAATTTCCGCACTTCCAGATGCGGAAAAGAAGGCCAGGAAATTACCGATAACAATCGGAGATCCTGGTGTTTGGATCCAATTGCTTGAATCTGCAGAAAAACAAGCCAACTATGGAAAAAATTGGGAAGCCCAGAAAACGTTGGAAGCCGCTTTAGATGAAGCTAGAGCGAGTGAACGCAAAAGTTCAGAGCTGCCCGCAACAGAGCTACGACTCGGTAATTTGTTGTTTCAGCAGCAGAGTCTCGATCAGGCGAGGCGGCTATATGAATCAGCTTGGGAGAGTCTTAAATCGGATCCGAAGAGCTCTTTCCAGGCTGCAGAAGCACTCTCAGGCATAATGCTCAGCCAGCTTCTTAGAAATGAGCATGCCGCTGCGAAGAATTCTCTGGCATTGTTAAAGCAGCGGGGCTCTGGAGTAGATTGGTATCGACTTGTACGTCAGCTCGATCAGTGCAATGAAAAACGTATGGTCGGTATCGACAACAATCCGGAATCAAAAGCCGTTCTTAAGGCTATATGCGAGGAATGTCTGATTCAACTTCCAAAGAAGGACTCGATGCCCAGAGCTGTTGCAATGGCAAACTTGGCTCGCTCTATCGGTAGAGAGGATGATGATAAGTGCTGTGAATTCTTCAAGCAAGCTCTCGCAATTGCGGAGAGAACTCAGAAAAGTGAACCTAAAAACAAACAGCCGGAGCTAGTTTACCGCCTTCAAATGAATGCCGGTACTTATCTGATGGCGGCGCAGCAATACAAGGATGCCGAAGCCTGTTTCAAATCGGCGCTGGCATATTCTGAGTTACACCCAGGTAAGGAGAATAGGCAGCTTCTGAATACCATCGAAATGTCGAGAGCTTTGTACTCAAATTGGAAGAAGGCGGATGAAGAGGAAGCTCTTCTGAAAAGGAAAATGGAACTCACCAATACTGATGTGCGCACTCCGGAAACGGTGGCTTCCGATCGGCGATCAGAATTATTGGAACTCGCTCGCATTGCGCGGTCCCGTGGCGACCTTCTGAAAGCTGCAGAGTATCTTGAAGATGCAATAAAGATAGAACGGCGTGATCCGAATAACGCACCTCCTGAGGCGCGTGACTTGATCACGATTTATACGCAAACAGGGCAATGGTCAAAAGCGCAATCATGGCACGAAACGATCGCAAGAATGCTTCCTGCTCAAAGTGGTCAGCAATTTGATCAAGAGATGTACAACGCAGCAGTTTTCGCTGCAAAATCGGGAACTTACGATACAGCCTCGAAGTTAATTCAAGCTGTTATTAGTGATATGGAAGGGAGGAACGAAACCCGCGTTCGTGATTTCGGATGCTATGAAAGTACGCCTAGTTATCCAGCGGCAGTTCGATTGTTGGGTAACTGCACCATGGATGGACAAAGTAACTATGACAAGGCCTTCTCGATTTACTCAAAGGAAATCAAGTCGCTGCAACCAACTGATGCCGAACACCCGCTTGGGACAGGGCGACCGCTAGAGCCTGGGGAACCAAGTGACAATCGTCTGGAGTCTCGTCCGAAAGTAGATGCAAGTCGTCCTCAGTCGCAACCTGGAAGAAGATCTCTAAATCAACTGGGTGGAGCGTCTCAGCCTCTTCGGTTGACGAGCGAGCAGCTTACCAACTTTGTGATTTGCTGTGATGCTATCGGCAATAAGAATGTCGCAGATGAACATAGAGCCCAGTTAAAATCCCGACTTGATGAAGCCTTGAGTAGGCAGCTGCGGGGTGAGAACGGAGCGCGCAATCCGTATTATGATCAAGCGATCCAACTTTTGCAGAAGGAGAAACGGTCGAAAGATGAGGAGATCGCGCTGATGGGACTTGTTACGCGAACATTGAATTCTCCAAAGATTTATTCGGGAAGTATGGATGGCGCTGAATTGTTGGATCGAGTTATTGCCTGGAAGATCCAAAAGGGCGGTTCGAGCAAATCCGATCTCAGTAAAGATTACGATTCGATGATCGCTTTGCTTATGTGCAATCGCCGATTCAACGAAGCCTTGCCGTACTCTGCGCGCAAAGTTGATCTTTTGAAGGAGTTGGGATCGAGCAAAGTGCAAGTTGCTGATGCAGTGATAGAGAGTGCCAAGCTGGATCAAGAGCAGGGAAGCTTCGCGTTGGCAGAGAAAAAATATTTGCAAAATCTCCCAGTTGTTAAGGGTGAAAAGAAGAAGTATTTTGAAGCATTGAAGAATCTCGCATATTGTTTGCAAATGCAAGAGAGTTACTCTGATGCGATTAAGTATTTGAAGGAAGCCGTTGCTCTCGCGGAGTCGCCAGCGGAGAAAAACGATATGCATGTCAGATTGGGAACGCTCTTCGACATCACAAACAATCCTTCCCAAGCTAGCTCTGAATTCAAACTTGTTGTTCCGGATACAAAAGATAGCTATTCTGTTTATGAGCCATTACGTAATGCATCTGATTATCAGACGCAACTTAAACACTTTCAGATTGCTGATACTTTGTATCGAAGACAAGCTTCGCTTCTAGGTACGGCGCCCTCCAGTGCACTGGGGATCTCTAATGCCTACAGCCAGATGGCGCGTATGTACAAGTATGCAAAAAAGTTCGACAAGGCCAAACAGGCTTATGAATTAGCAATCACTGCACTGAAAACTAATCCATCCGATTCCTTTTGCAAATCGCAAGTTCAATCGATGCAAAAAGAAATGGCAGAAATGAAGTAAGTCACAGAACGTCGCATGCCTTTGGCGGATAACAGGGATCCTATTTCGCAGAAACAGTCGAGATCGTCTGTGTTCGTCTGCCATTGTCAAAAACTACTTCTTTTATCGCTGATTTGCTCACTGCAAATGCGTAGCAGTAGTAAGCCATATCAGCAGTGCCAATTTGCGCTGCTTTACGTTCCAACTTGCAAATAAGTTGTTTGTTTTTGAGCTGTGGTGGATTAAGCGTTACCTTTGTGGAGCCAGAACCTTCGCTGTGGCGTAACAATACCAGGCTATCTTTGCCGAACTCAATTTTTGCATTTCGAAGCGTGGATAGAAACGCATCTTTGTTGTTGAAATTGTCGGCGTCTTCGATCGACTTAACGAACTTTTCGAATTCTGGTTTGGTTGTTATAGACTGCGAATCAAAAATGCTGTAGCCGTTCTCTCTCTCCGGTATTTGAATCTGCCGAAACTCTCCCTCAGCCATAGCGATTGTTCCTCCAGTAAACACAAGCATTAACAGGCTGAAAGCAGATACAAGCACCCTTCTTCGAGGTAGAAGCTGCTTTGGGGTGCGCTTTTCATTCAGATGCATGGTTCGTTCCTTATATGGTGTGCATTCCTAGATCGGGTAGGGTTTCTTATTAGACGAATTGACCTTCTATTTTAGGATCATGTTCCTCAAAGCTGATATTGATAAGAGCGGACGGGACGTCCGCTAGCCATTCTATGGGCGGACGAGACGTCCGTGCTCCATACTGCGAATCTACGTTAGCCTCTGTCTACGTGGCATCTTAAAGCAAGGTTTCGAGGGCCGCACGCATTTCTTCGGCGCTCTGAAATCGATCGTTGGGATCCTTTTGCAATGCGCGGTCAATTATTCTCTCTACAGGTGAGCCCGGTGCTATGTCTTTGCGTCGAGCTGATAGCGGATCTGGCGCCTCCATAATTATCTTCAGCAGCAACGCTTCGGTTTTCTGCGCATTGTATGGAGCATCCTTAGTCAGCATGTAATAGAGAATAATCCCCAGTGCATAAAGGTCGGCGCGACCGTCTACTGGGTGATCTTTCAATTGTTCCGGCGAGATATATTCGGCGGTGCCGATTACTGAGTTCGCTTCGGTCAGTCTATGCGTCGCACTTGTGAGAATCGCCGTTCCGAAATCAACCACTTTTACCCAATCGGTTCGGTTTGGATCTGCTAGCAGAAGGATGTTTTCTGGTTTGAGATCCCTGTGTACGATTCCGAGGCTGTGCGCGGCTTGCAAGCCGTTGCATACGTTGATGAGAATACTTGCTGCTGCTTGTACCGTGAGGATTCCCTCTCGCGACATAAGCGAATAAACAGATTCTCCGTGGATATATTCCATCACGATGAATGGAACCTTGTTGTCGAGTAAACCAACGTCGAAAACCGATACCACATTGGGATGAACTATCTGCGCAAGAATCTTTTGCTCTTGCTCAAATCGAGCCAATGATTTTTCGTCATCCATCAAATGTGAGCGCATCACTTTGATAACAACTGGTCTGTTCATGATCGTATGGGTAGCTCTATAAATCAGCCCCATTCCACCTTCGCCGATCAAATCGCCAATCAGATATTTTCCTTCCAGCAATTGACCGGGCTCGACGGTGCCAGGCTTCCTTTCGGGCTTCGGAGGAGCCGCCTGCTCTGATCTTCGCGCTAACGCTTTGATACGCATGCCAAGCTCTTTCAGTGCGAAAGGCTTAGTCAAATAATCATCGGCACCAGCGTCAAATCCCTGTTCCTTTTCTTCAATGTTTGCACGCCCTGTCAGCATGAGAATCGCTACGGACTTGCCCTCCGCGCGAACAGCTTTTGCAATGTCGGGACCCTTAACACCAGGCAAGTCCCAATCCAAGATTAAAACGTCAAATTGAGGATCCCTTTTCAGGCGCTCTTGGGCGTCGGTACCTGTGTAAACAGCCTCCACCTCAAACTTATCTGCGAGCAGCTTGTCGCAAACAATTAAGGACAGGTCTTTGTCGTCCTCAACAACGAGAACCCTTGGCATTTGACGTCTCCGCGAAGCTGAGAAAATTATACTATCTCATGACTTCTCATTTGCCATCCTTGCGAAGCAAGATAGAGCTGACCGCATCCTTATATGTGCCAAGGAAGTATGCAGGCGAAGCTCCTGTCACGGTGTCCGGAAGTTCTCCCTGTGGTCGTTGTGCCAAAGCGCATTGCAGCCGCCAAGAGCCCAGAAGCGGAAACTGGGTACTTATGCGCCGTTTTCCTCCAGCGTTTTCCTTCTGTGCTAGCTCCGCTCTTTCGGCTGTCATTATTCGCCAACTATTTTGATGTGGGTCGCTGGAAACAGCATATGCCTGGCTCCAGCCCATATTTCGACAGAAGATTTTTGCATCAATCGGCTCTGCGAAGTCTATTTGGATTACATTGGGAGCAGCCAATTTATATGTCAGACCTTTGTAGTTGTTCTCATCGACCTGCTGATCGATTGATTTCTTCAGCTCATCATCGCTATCCGCAAAAGCGATTGACTGTTTCAAGCCTTGTAGCATTCGAGCTGTTTCAACAGGATAACCACTATTTCTTGACTGAGAGTAAGCACGATTGGCGATTTGATCCAAAATATTCGCGCGAAGAAATTGCGTTTCACCCTGAGAATGAAATCCAGTAGCTTCATCGTACTTCTGATCGAGAGCCAGCTTAAAGCTTTCTAGCGCCTTCTCTTCGTTGCCCTTATGAAGGTATGCTTCGCCTCTCGTTTCATAGGGATCGTGATCTTTTGGGTCTAGCAAGATTGCCTTATCAGCATCCGCTATTGCACTGTCGAATGCACCGATGCGAACATACGCTTCTGCGCGGTTTGCATAGACTCCAGCCGTGTTGAAGTCATTCATCAACTTGAGCGCTGTATTGAATTCTTCTAGTGCTTTTTCGTAATTTCCATTGCGCAGATATGTGAACCCTAGATTGTTATGTGCGTATGCACTCTGTGGCTGAATTTCTAAAGCACGAAGATAGTCGAGAATCGCGCTCGGATAGTTGCCTAATTTACTGAACGAAAATCCGCGGCTTATATATGCGTCTGCAAGCTTCGGATCCTGACTGATTGCTTGTGTAAGAATATTTATTGCATCCTGATAACGGCCGTTCTCATTCAAACGATGACCAGAGATGTATTTTTCGTAGGCATTCTTTGTTGATGCTTGATCGGCTAAACCGGGACTGCTCAACGACGTTGTCAGGCAAAAGGAAAATGCCAGCGCAGCAAAATGGAAAAGCCTCCGACTGGAACTAGCCATGCAAAAACCCTCTTTTGTTTACTGTTCTACAAAGGGATTCGTGAATTTAGACAGAAAGGGAAAAAACGTTTTGCTTCTTCATCAATTCTATAACGTCTTCGGGCTTAATTTTTGCCATGCAGTTCTGAGCCAATGGCAACGTGCATTCCCGGCGATTGAACTTGTGTTTCACCTGCAGGTTTGATGCGGCCATAAAACCGGCCGGCGGGGTCAAATCTCTGCAACAGTCCGGATCACAATGCGAGCCGGTCAGATTAAAGCAATTATTTGCTGAACGCATGTGATAGTAAGCCGGATGTAGTAACGCAAATGTAGGTATACCTTGAGTTACCGCGACGTGCATCAGTCCAGTATCGATGGCTAAAACAGCTCTGCAGCTGCTGATTACATCGATGGAATCAGCAATGCTTGGTGTTTCAATCCATTTGAGACCTTCGTTTAGCAAGCGCTGAACAGCCGGAGATTCTGCAGGGCGACCTAAAACAATTACTTCCTGTTCTGCTTTTCTGAGTTCTTTATAGACACTCATCCAGTAACTGTGCGGCCAGTGTTTATGGAATAAGTCGGTGCCGGGGACGAAAGCTATGCAATTGCTCAGGTCTTTGCGAATCGTATGTTCTAGTTTCGGCAAATGGCTGTAATCGACTTCGAAACCGAAATCCTTAGCTATTGCCTCGACGATCTTTTCTATTTTAGTAGGACCGAAGAAACTTTCGAACTCTGGCGATCCCCACACGTAGTTTAGCTGCAATGGATGATCACGCAGGTTGATGTATCGGTCTCCTTCTTCCAATTTGAGTTCGGATTCTGCTATTTCGCCTTTAATGCCTTTGATTCTTTCTGCAATGCCAGATTGCCGGAAGGATCTGGCTACGAGGTAAACATTCGGACACTTGTCGATGATGGCACTGATCACCGGAAGGCAAATTATTGCATCGCCAAATCCTATGTCGGTTGCTGCTATATAAGTTCTCAAATCGCACCAAGGCTTACCGACTTAACTATACCAGTCCTTTGTATTCATGCAACTTTTGAGATAGCATACGGGAACTCAGGGGATCGAACAAAGTGAGTTATCTGGTGTCTAGCCCATTGTTCTTCCGTAGCTTATCTGTACATTCTTGACGCATTCATAGAGCCTAAGATTTGGGCTTTCGTTTGTTGCGCTCCATTTTGACCGCTGACGGCGCGGTCCCAAAAGCCATCTCCGCGAGCTGCGGTATTCATCGCTGCTTGGGTTCTCAGTTTTGGCCAACGATCGCGTTCTGTGCCGAGATCTTTTGAGAGCAGAACAGCTCTGTGTTTGTGATTGAGCACGTCCAAGTCAGAGATCTCATCCCTGTTGCCTTCAGCATTGTTCGATTTTTGTGTTTGCTTTTGTAGCCGGCCTAAAACTGCGTCCTTTTCGCTTTCGCACGCCGGGCGTCCCATCAACATATTGAATATTCCTAGCATCTTGCGTCCTCCAAAACATCTATGCGCACATAGTAATTTCAGAGGGTTTCAAGCCTGTAAACGAAAGGTGTATTTTTGGTAAAACGGGTAAGAGCTTGTGGGGTGGAACTTATAAGTTCCGCTTGAAGACTAGTTGCTGGAAACTACTCGTCGTCTAGTACCTCTTTTGCGGCAGGCACCGTGAACCAGAAAGAACTTCCACCGCCTTCAGCGCCATCAACTCCGATTTTGCCGCCGTGCATTTCGACTATTAGTTTACTGATCGCCAAACCCAATCCGGTGCCACCTTTGCCAGATTGACCTTTTACCTGACGGAATCGTTCAAAAATTTGCTGCCTTGCTTCTTCTGGAATTCCAGGACCTCTGTCATTTACGCGAACTTCAGCAAACTCGCTATTTAATCTGCTGTTCACTTCTATCTTTGAGTTTTCAGGCGAGAACTTGATTGCATTGGAAAGGAAGTTGACGAGTACTTGAATCAGTCGATCTCCGTCTCCTTTTACTTCGATCTCCGATTCGTTTGCAACAATGGCGATGCCTTTTTTCTTCGCCAACTCATTGACTGCCTCGACAGCACGTTCGATGATCACCTGCAGCGGAAGATCTCGGAGGTCAATTTCCATCATTCCCGCTTCCAATTTTTCGACATCGAGGAGATCGTTGATCATGCGCACAAGGCGATCTACGCTTTGCTCAGATGCTACTATTTTGTCGTGCGCTGCCTGCGGTAGTTCGCCCAGCATGTTGCTCTCAAGCATGTCGAGCGAGATCTGCAATGACATTAGCGGCGCGCGAAGATCATGACTGACCATTGACATAATTTGCTTCTTCAATTCCATCAGCTCGCTCTCGCGTTGCCGTGCCGTCTCTAATGCATCTGCTGCCTCATGGAAAACTCGATCGAGTTCACCAATTTCGTCGTCGCCTTCAAGTCCAGGATTCAACTTTTGATGGTTAGCCAGGCGTTTTGTATTGTCCATCAAAATTCCCAATCTGGAAATTGTTCCGCGATTGAATTGGATGAACAAAATCAGTACAACAACAATGTTAATAGCAACGCTGGCCAGCAGAGCGATCAAAGTGTAATTCTTGAGAGCTTTTACGACTTGTGCTTGCGGTTCTTCTGCTTCGGCCATAATTGCTAGCTGTTCTACCAGATATGAAAGTTCCGGAAGATATTCTTGACTCTGGCTCATTATCATGCCGAGAGTAAAAACGCCCTCTAGATTTTGTCCATCCATTCGTTCCTTGATCCGATCCATCATACGGAGCAAAGCCTTTGTTTTTTTGACAAACTTTTCGACTAAGGGTCTTTCCTTTGGGCGATCTTTTGAAAGGTTCCAAATAATATGAAGGTGTTCTTCAATTGCCTTGTGCTTTTCTTTGTAACGCAGCGTCAGAATTGGAGGAGAGGGCACTCCTTGACGCATTCGTTCCAAGAAAGAAAACAATTCGTACTCGGCATCGTAGATCAGCTTGGCAAGTCGAAGCGATTCACCAGCAATGTCGCGAGAGCGATCAATGGACTCGCTTTCGCGCTGTGCGGACACGAGCAAGAAGCTCATGACGACTACGGAGACAATCTGAACTGTCAAGGGTATACCCATAAGGATCATCCCTTTTGTTGACAGCTTTAGCGTGGTGAGGTTCTTCAACACAATCGGACTCATGATACACTTTTACGTTGTCAAAGGAGGAGCGATCCAGTGGCACGAATTCTTGTCGTCGAAGACAGCCCAGATATTGCAGCTTCAGTTAAGGATTGGCTGATAGCCGAAAATTACGCCGTGGATCTCGCCGTTGACGGCGGCGAAGCGCTCTACTATTTGAAGATGAATGAATATGATGTGGTAGTTCTTGATTGGGAGCTGCCGAAAGTTTCAGGCGTTGATGTCTGCAAACAGTTTCGCGCTTCTGGTGGAAAAACTCCTGTAATTATGTTGACGGGGAAACGAGATGTTGAGGATCGCATTACCGGCTTAGATGCTGGTTGCGACGATTATTTGGCAAAGCCATTTGTTGCACGCGAACTTTCTGCGCGCATAAGAGCCCTGTTGCGAAGACCGGCTGGGATAGCTGCTGATAATACATTGAAGGTTGGCCGGCTGTTGATGGAAACAGATAAGAAGCGTGTCTTTCTCGATGGCAAAGAAATCTATCTCTTGCCAAAGGAGTTGCAAGTCCTTGAGTTTTTTATGCGCCATCCAGGTCAAGTTTTCAACGCCGAAGCAATCGTAAACCGCGTATGGCCATCTGATTCTGAAGCTACTCCTGATGTGATCAAAGTTCATGTTAGTCGTTTGAGGAAGAGGTTGGACAGTCCTGGTCAAGAATCAGTGTTTCGTACTTTGCACGGTCTGGGCTATAAGTTAGAGGGCTAGTCAGCTTTGTTGCTTCGACCCCCCGAGCTTGCTTCGATCCCGGGAGCGCCGCCCACCTGAGCTTGCTTCGATCCCGGGAGCGCCGCTTACCTGAGCTTGCTTCGATCCCGGGAGCGCCGCTTACCTGAGCT
>JAIEQI010000027.1 GCA_019747875.1 Candidatus Obscuribacterales bacterium | reverse complement strand
AATCCGCAGGCTGTAGAAAGTAGACCAGGTTATTGAACAGTTCGATCCCGGGAGCGCCGGCATCCTGCCGGCTTCTAGACTCCGCAGGCTGTAGAAAGTAGACCAGGTTATTGAACAGTTCGATCCCGGGAGCGCCGGCATCCTGCCGGCCTCTAGAATCCGCAGGCTGTAGAAAGTAGACCAGGTTATTGAACAGTTCGATCCCGGGAGCGCCGGCATCCTGCCGGCTTCTAAAATCCGCAGACTGTTAAATTAGACTCGGTTATTGAACGGTTCGATCCCGGGAGCGCCGGCATCCTGCCGGCTTCTAAAATCCGCAGACTCGTAGGATTAAAGCTAGTCTTGTAAAGCCAGTGCTTTGCTTTCCGCAGCTGAGGCACTGCGAAGCTCTTTCAGTGCGATCGCCATTTGCTCTTTAACGTGTTCGCGAATCGCTCGCGGTTTCTTTTCGAAATCGTTTGGATTTACAGCAGGTAAAACCCGCACTGAAATCTTTGTTGAAAAGTCGAGATTGGGTGAGCCTTTTGGTAATACCTTGTGAGTTCCATCGATAACTATCGGTACAACTTCAACATTACAATCACACGCGAGCTTAAACGGACCATCTCTGAATTGCTGCAATTCCCCATCTTCGGATCTGGTACCCTCCGGAAAAATCATTATCGAAGCGCCATTATTCAACCAGGCTTTGCAGTCAGCCATCATCTGCTTGATGCTTTTCAATTCGCCGCGCGAGATTTTGACATACTGATTGAAGTACATGTTCCAGCCGATGAATGGCATTTTGAAAATGTCTTCTTTTGAGACCCACTTATATGGTCGGTACAAACCGTAGAGAACCATTATGTCCCAGTAAGACTGGTGATTTGCCACCAGCACGTAAGTCTTATCTTTCCGAATGTTCTCCAAACCTTCGAATGTGCAATTCCATCTCGGATTGAGCGCAACGTAGTGGAATCCCCACCAGCACGAATACATATGCACCAGTTTGCGATTGGGATCAAACGGTGCTGTGAACAAACAAATCACAGCAGAAATCCATACCAAGATCGCGGAAGAAATGAAGAAGTACGCAGTATATAGCTTCGATGAGAGAGTCATATCTTTTGGGGCGCTCTTCTTTTCTGACGCGTCTTCAAGCAACATTGCTACCGACACCGTTAGTCTATCAGTATCCAAGCCAGAGTTAAAGCCTAAGTTTCAAATCGACTCCGATTGAATTCCCAACTTCTGCCGTTGGTGAACATCAGGACCTTAGTTGAGGTTATGCGAAATCGTTTGCCAGGTATCAGTCATGTTCAGCTCGTGTGCCCTTTACTCATCGTCTAGAACATAGCTGTCGGCTTCTCGGCGGAATACGCTGTAGATTGGTTCGTTGAGAATGTCTTCGAGTTTTGGGTCTTTCTTTTGCAAAATCCAACCGATGGGAACGACGGCTATATTGTCTGTATCGGCCATGTAATCGTCGTCTTCTGTGCCCGCTGTGAATAGCCAACCGCTGTCCTGTGGATTGTCGGGCTCTGTTCTCTCTGCAAATCTGATTGGCTCACCGTCCTCGAGAATCTTCTTTGTGACGAGCGCCCCCATTGAACGCAGCCAGATTCGTTTCGGAATCGCCATCATGTCTCCAGAAACGTGCTACTTTTGCCAATGTGCTGCTCTCTTTTAGTTCTTTTGGGATTCGATGATTTTGCGGATTGGTCCGATGCGTTTGAGTACGGGGACGCGTTGGACTAGCATGACGGGCTCTTCTAGCTTGCAAGAGACGCAAATTACTAGATAGATTATTCCCGCTACCGCTGTTGATAGTCCGACGGAAATTAAATGTTGGACTATGAATGTAAGTTCTCTGGAGAAGTGTAGTGTTTGCGTCAGAATTTGCTCAAATGATGGTGTTTCGATTGCGTTGGATACAAACCAAGCCGCAGCGCCACAGAGTGCCGAAGCTAGCAGCATTATGCCGACTGGTTTCAGTAACTTTGAGAAGCCGAGTCCGCCGATTTTCTTCTTGAGGAACCAGGTCAGCAGTGACAGATTCATTAGAGTGATCAAGGTGCTTGCAAGTGAAATTGCAGCGACGCCGAGATTGGTGTGGTAGACCAGGCTGTAGTCCAGAAGCGCTTTTACTGCGATTGCTATCAATGCTACTCGAAATGGCGTATTCGAATCCTTGAAAGCATAAAATACTCGCGTCATCAGATCGCGCGCTACGTAGAAGAATATTGAAGGTGCAAGGAATACTAATGCGAGCGTCACGAGTCGCGTTGATTCTTGATTGAATTCTCCGTGTTGAAAAAGCAGTTTAATGATTGGCTCTGGGATTACGAGAAAGAGTGTGGCTAGCGGCAGTGATAAGAACCAGAGAAATCTAAGTGAGCGTCTGAGTTCCGCTTTAAGATCATCAATTCGATCGGAGGATGCTTGCTCCGTGAATCGTGGAAGTATGGGAACGAGCATTGCGGTCAACAGTACACCGAGCGGAAGTTGCACTAAACGGTTCGACATAAGAACCGCCGTCCATGCGCCTTGTCCAATGGTGTTCGTAAACAAGCAGTCTACATAAACTGTAAGTTGACCAACCGATGTACTAAAGATTGCAGGCCACATCATTGCCGCATATTCGTTGCATCCATGTTGCGGTGTGGTAGTGAATGACCATTTGAGTTTGGTTTTCAATGTGTCTGGAATCTGGGCGACCAGTTGGCCGATTGCGCCTATTAAAGTTCCAACCGCTAACGGGATGCCAGTGTAGGGCGCCGTTTCGGGGTTCGCGAATCCTAAAATGGCAACGATGATCGCTATGCTAGCAATCGCTGGCGACAACGACGGCCAGAATATCTTGTTAAAGACATTGAGGACTCCGTAGGAGATCCCGACCAGTCCTGAAATAACTATCAGAGGAAGCATGATGTTGAACTGGGTGAGAAGCTGATCTCTGTAGAGCTTGTGGAGATCGGCTTCCGACATGCCTTTTAGCGCGGTCGGTAAATCTTCCGCCGCGATTTTGTAATTCGAGGACATGAAATCTGCGACGTATGGCGCCACCAAATATGCCACTATTGATATTAAGGTCAATGAAACAAACGTGACGGCGAAAACTTGAGTAACTAACTTGCCTGCATTATCGTCGTCCTTTTTGCCGCCGAGAACAGCAACGGTGGAAGAGTGAAAAGGTCCGCCCAGTCCTCCGAAGAGGATGAGTATGTTACCGGTAAACTGGTATGCATAGTTGTATGCGTCAGCAACGATTCCAGTTCCGTATGCATGAGCAACAACAATGTCGCGTACCAGTCCGATCACTTTTGAGAGAACCGTGAGGATGGCGACGATGCCGAATGTTTTTCCTATACTTTCCTTTTTGTCTGTAGTTCCCGAATCTGAGATTGGGATCTCTATCTTCTGCGTATTCTGGTCTTGCTGCGCCAGATCGTCTACCTGAATCTCCGCATTCTGCTCCGACCCGGACAGTTCGGAGATAGGTTCACCATCAACTAAATGTGGCGATTGCTCGTCTTGCTTATCGTTGTTCTTGTTTGTCGCCACTTGCGACTCTTGCCTGGATTTCGTCGGCATATTTTACCGACGGTGGGACGAACGAATTGGCGCCGGATTTCTTGCTGTTCACTTCAATCCTATCAGATGGAGGAATTCCAAGGTATCGAGCTGCTTCCATACAAATCGCATTGAACACCGGTCCCGCGATTGTATTTCCCCAACGTCCATCTGTTTGCGGGCTGTCCACAACTACAATGCAAACCAATTGCGGATTATCGGCCGGCAGGAACCCTACGAACGAGGCAATAGTAGCTCCAGCTATATAGCCTCGCCCGTTGGCGGTCACTTTTTGCGCGGTTCCGGTTTTACCGCCGACTGAGTATCCTGGTACTTTGCCGGCCATCTGCGTTCCCATAAAAACGTTCTTGCCGAGTAATGATGCGACGAGCTTTGCGGTTTCCGGTTGTAGAACTCTGACCTTTGTCGGTTCTGTCCATTTCTCTGTAACACCAGTTCGAGGGTCATAAATTCTGCGAGTTAAGTGAGGCTGAACCCGTACACCGCCGTTTGCAACTGCGCTCACTGCTGAGATTAGCTGTATTGGCGTCATGGCGATAGCGCCTTGTCCGAAGCCAGTGGTGGCCTGGTCAATAGGCTTCCAATACTTGTGATTTAAGAGCAGTCCTGCTGATTCACCGGACAATTCAATTCCCGTTTTCTTGCCGAGTCCGAACTCTGAAAGCTTTGTGTGAAACTGAAGTGGTGTCATTGCCATACCGATGCGAGCGGATGCAACGTTACTCGAGTGAATGAAAAGATGCAGGAGATCGATTGCGCCGTGTCCGCCTGGTTCGTGGTTATGCAATACGCGATTGCCGACTGCCAGTGTGCCATTATCTACGAACGTGCTGTTCGGGTGTATTACTCCAAGATCGAGCGCTGAGGCGACGGTCAAAATCTTGAATGTTGATCCCGGCTGGTACACGTCGACCATCGCCCAGTTCTTCAACTGTTCGTACTTGTAGTGTGTGTAATCGTTCGGGTCGTAATTGGGATAATTCGCCCACGCCAGAATCTCGCCGTTGGTCGGGTCCATCAAAATCGCGCAACCCTTTTGGGCTTGCGAGTGAATACACATTGCGCTCAATTCTTTTTCAGCAAGGTGCTGCAAATAATTGTCGATTGTAAGTTCGACATCGCGCCCCATTGGTGGTGTTATGTCCAAAACCGGTGTTTTGTTCCCGACGAGAATTTCTCTGCCTTTGCCGTCGAGTTGCGGGCGCTTGATCGCGCCGGTGTTCTCGAGCAAATTCTGCTGTGCTTGTTCGACGCCACCCTGTCCCTCAGCATCCATGTTCACATAGCCGAGAATATGTGAAGCCAATTTTGCTTCCGGATAATGGCGGAATGATCGCGGGACAATATCTATGCCTGTCCAATTCAGTCGCTGCAACTCGTCGATTTCTTCGCGGTTCAAATGTCGTGCCAGTGTGACGACCGGCCAATCACTCGTCAGCAATCGCTCAACTTTCTTTGGATCAAGATGGCAGATTTCCGAGAACTGCAAAACTGCCTGTTCAAGGCTAACCTTTAGCAAGGACGGGTGAACGAAAACGTCATAACGAGTGGTATCAATTGCAAGTGGTAACCCGTGGCGATCTGTAATTGCACCGCGGTGAATTAGTAGATTTGTCTTCTCTCTTTGAACGGCTGCTCGCTTCGCCAGTTCCGGACCCATCATGATCTGCAAGTAATAGAGTCTTCCTGCAATCATCAACAAGCCGACAACTATGAGCAACTGCCAGACGCGCAGGCGCCACAATGGCGATCTCGGCTGCCGACGTTTCTCGGCATACTTATTCGTTTGCTGCTGTGGAGGCACTCTGACGGACATCCGGACGCTACCAGCGGGTTAATACCCAGACATAAGAGGAAGGAAATGTTTACGGGCTTTGTATGGTGTCACAGGTAGTGGCTTAACTTCTTTCGCGATAATTACTCGCTCTGGAACTCTCAGCCCTGCTCTTCCGACGACGTTTGCTTGGATGCCCTGGAAAGAGATGGCGCGTAGCAATTGTGCCGAAAGCTCTGTATTTTGCTCGCTAAGGCGGCGCGCTTGTTCTTGCAGTTTGCTTACCTCTGCAGAGGATGCAACGTCCAGTCCGTATCCGAGAATCGCAAGTCCGCAACATCCGATCAAGAGAGCGCGCAAAACGCGATTGATCTTGACCATGAAAGGAACATGACGGCTATGTAAGCGTGGGGACCAATCAGGCAATTCGCGAGATTGAACACTTTCAACTGGTTTTGGTGATGCCACCATTGGTGGTAGAGAAACAGACAAATTTCCTGCTCCCCAGGATTCGGTGTCTAGTACGGATTGCGCTGCTGGCATCTAGACCTCCTGTACCACTACTCTTTCCCCTGCACGTAGTTTAGCACTACGGCTCCGGGGATTGGCAAGTGTTTCTTTTTCGCTTGGTTGTAAAGGTTTGCGCGTGATTATTTTTAGTTCCTTTCGTTTGGAGCACGTGCAAATAGGGTGTTTTGGAGGACAAATACAACTTGTTTCGTACTCCTTGAAAATTTGCTTAATAAGCCTGTCTTCAAGGCTGTGGAAGCTTATGACAACGATCCGCGCTCCAGGTGCAAGAATTCTAATTGAGCTATTCAGGAAATTTTCTAATACAGCTAATTCGTCATTAACTGCGATTCGCAATGCCTGGAACGTGCGCGTGGCTGGATGCGATTTATCGCCGCCGCGCTTGGATCCCTGGATGCGTCCGATAACGGAGCTGACAATCTGCGCCAATTCTCCAGTTGTATTTATAGGACGGGATGACACGATTCTCCGAGCTATTGGTCTACTTAAGCGCTCTTCACCATATTTGTACAAGATATCTGCAAGATCTTTTTCTGACAGATTGTTCACTAAATCTGCTGCGGTTTGTATTGAGGGAGCTTGGTTCATCCGCATGTCGAGCGGTGCGTCGTGGAGGAAACTAAAACCACGCGTAAGATCGTCGAGTTGCATTGACGACACACCGATGTCAGCGAGGATGCCACCGTCGATGGAGTCAATACCTAGCCGCTTGCATATCTGTTGTATATCCGAAAAATTTCCTTGAACAAGTTCTATACGAGGATGCTTGAAGTCAAAACCAAGTTGCGTAAGCCGTTGCCGGCACATTACTAACGCTTGCTCATCTTGGTCGATACCGATGGCGGTGCCACCCGGTCCGAGTTTTTTCGCTATTTCAGAAAGATGTCCGCCAAGACCCGCAGTAGCATCAACGTATATCTTGTTGCCAGAAGGAGCTAGCTGCTCGATGACTTCGGGCAGCATAACCGACTGATGTATAAACTGTTCCGAAATGTGAGCTAGTCCTGTTCCGGCGTTCCGCGTTGATTATTGCACGCATCGAGCGCATTTAGGCTAGAGGCTTGGCAAGAACTAAGATCCGGCTATTAGTTGCTTACCTTGAACAACTGCCTGTGTCGGCGTAAAGAGTATCACGCTATAAATCGTATATTGTTGCCATTGGACATTCTCGATTGAGGGTCTCAGATTGAATCCTGTGTATCGCCTCAGATGTCCAGTGTCGGAAGGACCGGCAGCCCAGCGACAAGCGGATCGATACGCGGAGGCGGCGAGACAGGCGACGCCCGACGAACTTCGAAGCGATCTAAAAAGATCGAGACCCGCGCAAACCGCGCGGGTCTCTACTACCCAGCCATTCTAGAGTTGACGATCAGGTCGTCCGTTGACGCTTCGTGCGCTTGGTCGAGCAGAACTCGAAGTCCCAGCAGCAGGCGTAAATTAGTTGCATGGTAAGAAGTCCGACAAGCGGTGCCAGCAAAGCTGGATAGCACTGCTTGAAGAATGGTTCGAAGGTCGATACTTTCGAAGCAAGCAAGATGCCGAATACAGGCATAAGACTAAGGAGAACAATGACGCAAAGTTGCTTGGCAGTGGCGGTTGTGCCGCCCCAGTGCCAGCGATAGCCATCCCACCAGAATGTCGGGGCGATTTTGAATCCCATCGAATTGGCTGGATACAACAATCGTCCACCGCGCAATGGCACAAAACTGCGTTTGCAGCTGGCGCACATCATGGTTTCGGTGTGTCCGTATGGTTCTAAGACGCCCGGCGTGCAGCGGGGGCATGGATACGATTGACTAAGGGCAATCACCTGCTGCTTCAGCGAGAGTTGCTGAGAAGAAGAGGGGAATGTTTGACCTTCGTCCATTGGTTGGCTTGGCATAGACTCTAACCCGTCCTACGGCTACAGGAGCCACAGTTGCGTAATTTCCTCGACAAAGTCTTAATACCCGCCGAAAAGCCCATGTATTCATGTCAAGAGGTCAAAACGGAAATTTTAATCAGAAATATTGATCTTTTCTGTTTGAAGCCAGGACGCCAATAGCTAGAAAGACGCGGAAAAGTACACTGAAGTCCTCGTGCGAAAACTCGACCGTCCGGTCGTCAATTCGCTTAACATCCGGAATAAGCTCGGCTCCGTCTGCCATTGCGGGGTCGAACATGGTAATCGTCAGCGTTGACGGCTTTGGTGGACAAAAGACGTTCCAATAGTCACGTTTATCAATTGCTTCCTTCGCGCCTTGCTTCAATGCGTCCAAAACTTCGATTTCGGGGGAAAAGACAGCCGAATAACGCGAAATCGCTTTCTTCACGGCGACGCAAGTAAGGCTGCCAATCAGGTTCCTTGCCTCATTGCAGGCTGCGTCGTCCCCGGAGATAAACGCCACAGGGACTCCATGGAAGCCCGCCAACGCCGCATTCAGTCCCGTTTCACCAACTGAGACACCGTTGAGTTTTACATCGAAGTATACTTGTGCTCTGTAAGTATGGCTCAGAACGCCGCATGCCACGCCGGATCTGGCATGATAGCCCAGCAGAAATATTCCATCAAACCCGTGGTCGACGAGCATCTTCGCGCCGATTTGGCCCGATACTCCAGATACCATCGAAAAAGGCCGCTGCCACCCAGATATAAGTTTTACACCTTGTGGAAGCAGCTCTGGTCGTAAGTTCCGTGCATCCCAGTGAGCATCGGCAATACAAATATCTGTCACGCCAGAGCTCGCGAGCCCTCCGACGACTGCGGATATCTCTTTATGCATCAAAAGGACAGCTCGTTCATAACCTGGCTCACCCGGCTGAGTTTGTGAGGAATGAACTATTCCGTTAACACCTTCGAGGTCTGCCGAGATGTATATCTTCATGGCTATGTTTCCGATCTGATAATGCTTGGAGAAAAAAAATTTTGAGCGACGGCATTATTCTATATCAGATGGGAGAAATCCCAATCCATACGGATTTTACTGGGGCCGCGACAGGTGAATAAATGTCAAGGTTTGGTCGCGGCGGCGCATGCGCGGTTATAATCTTTTGAGCGTTGAATACGCGGAGAAGGTCAGAGGGGCGACAGCCCAGCGAACTCTCGGAGCGTTAATTTAGCGGAGAAGGTGAGAAGGGCGATAGCCCAGCGAACTTTCGGAGCGTTTTAGTAGAACGATTATCTTTATCAAGGCGTTGGCGGGTTCTCGATTGTTTTTCAAGCTGAGGTATTTGTATGCTCATGGTTGATCCAGAGTTAAGCTCTGAATCACAGGGCTCCACAGATAGATTTACGATGCGCTTCAGCAAAATGCATGGGCTCGGTAATGATTTTGTTGTCGTTTCCGAAGATGAGCTGAACGTCATCGCACGCGCTTGTGGTTTTGAGATTAACAACAATTTCCTTTCAAGCTTGGCCCGGAAGATATGCGATAGACATTTTTCTGTCGGCGCCGATGGATTCATCGTGGTGCGACGCAGCGACCGCGCCGAAAATCAATTCTCATGGACATACATCAATAGTGATGGCTCGTCATCTCTCATGTGTGGCAACGGTGTGCGCTGCCTGGGCCTGTGGCTGCGGCGAACCGGCTGGACAACGGCAGATCATTTCATTGTGGAAACAGGAGCCGGGGACGTCGAGATTGATTTTGAAAGTCCAGAGAAGATCACCAGCGATCTTGGTGTGCCTATTCTCAAGGCAAGATGGATTCCTACAAAGACGGACGGCAGTCTAGATTGCGAAAAGCCTGTTATCTCGCAAACTATAAAAACAAATGCTGGCGGCGACCTTAAGATCACCTGTGTGAATATGGGCAATCCGCACTGCATCATATATGTAGATGATCTGAGCAATGAAGAGCTTCTGGCGACTATTGCCGGCGAAGTGCAATCGAATCCTTTCTTTCCGCAAGGTGTCAATGTCGAGTTTGTGAAAGTGATTTCCGATACTCATTTAAAAGTGACAGTGTGGGAGAGAGGCTGTGGAAGAACTCTCGCATGTGCAAGTGGCGCAGCGGCCACGCTTGTTGCATCTGTGCTCGAGAAGAAATCAGAAAGAAACGCCACGGTCGAACTTCCGGGTGGAAGTTTGCAAATTGAGTGGAACGAAGGCGACGAACATGTTCGCATTACAGGACCGGCGGCCATTGTGTTTGAAGGTCGAATTGATCTTCGCTCGCTAAGTCTGCCACTGCCGAAAGATTCGCGCTACCATCAGGAGGGCCAATCCTGATGAGAGAATATCTTGATCAACGCGAAGGCAGGATAAAAGGGCGCCGTGAGAAGCGTAAGCATGCACGTGTTGCGCGTACTCGCAGGCAAGTTCTGCGATACGGATTTTTGGTCAGTTTGATGTTCATTGGTATTGCCGGATTCATTCGCGTGTCCTGGAGCGTAGTTGATCCGGAGACGGACATAAAAGTCTTCGGCAACAGTGTTGTTACAGCTAAACAGGTTCGGCATTCGTTATTGCCGTTCTTGCACAAACCTATTTACAATCTCGATCCAAAGGCGCTCGAAGCAAAATTGCAAACTTTGCCTGATGTGCAAAAGGCTTTTGTGAGACGCTATCTCTTTCCTCGACCGCATCTTGTGGTTGATGTGATGGAGGAGTTCCCCTGGGCGACATTCTCTCCTGCGCCCGATCAGCCCGCGACGGCTGTTATCTCGCAAACAGGGCGAATGGTGCCCATTGCCCAGTTTCCTTCTGTGCCGCAACCCGCGTTAAAGATTTATGGAACTTCGCACACGCATTTCAGTGAAAATGAGGTCGCTTTGTGGGCGAACTGGGTTAACTTCATATCGACTCAAACAGCGACGGCCGTTGATTATGTTGATTTGCGAAAGCCCTCTGATATACAGGTTCATTGCGGTGATTTGCATTTGCGTCTGGGGAGTGCTGATTCGCTGCTCTCCAAGCGTTTGGCCCGCTTGCCGTCAGTGTTGCCGATCCTTGCAAATCTCACTAAAGAGAACATTGAATATGTCGATCTGAGTCTGGACAGCAATGTGCCGCTCAAGGTCTCTAAGGAACCTAAAAAGCAGGTGCTCAATATCCCGGCATCTGTTGTCACAAGTGCCAGCGCACCATCGGTCGAACGCTCTGTGCGAGCAAGCACAGTCACACATGGCGTAAACTCAAATGCTGGCAGTGAGGTAGGCAACTCTTCAATCGCTGGAACCGGTACTCCACCGATGTAATTCGCTTGGGTCCGCTGAGTTCGTTCGCCATGAACATAACTGGCGAAAGGCTGGTCGAAACTAGGCATTCTTTGTTTGCAGTGCGGGCTTTTCGGCGTTCTGTTTAATACTGCATATTCATGCAGACTTTCACTCGTATAGTTGACAACCGTCCTATTCTGAGATATCGTTAACTCACTTGCTGGGGAGCGTTGCGTTAGCAGCGCGAACGACTATTGCTGCATTGTAGCGAGAGTCGCAGTTACTATCCAAGACTTTGGCGTCGGCGTGTTCCAGTTTGATCTGGGCTCGGTTCGGTTCATCTTTTTTTCGTAGATAGGGGAACGCACATGCCTGATGATAATACTGAGGTCCAACGACCTTCGGATTCTGGTGCGGAAAAAAATAGCGTAGGCGCTCGTGAAGAGTCGAATGCATTTCAGTCGGAACGTACCGAAGACCTTTTCAAAGACAGAGATACTCACTCGGAGAAGAGCGAGAGCGCGCAAGCTTCCGAACGCACTGAAGAGCAGGGTGCTCGCGAAAAGTCTGTCATTGATACTGCCGCTGCAGTTAAGAGCGGTGACGCAGCTGGACTTGAGAAGGGCGTTAAGAGTGCCTTTGAAGACGCGAAGGGTGATACCTCGAAATTCAAAGACTTTGGCGACAAACTTGGCGAAAAGCTGAAAGATAGTGGTATCAAAGTCGATACCAAAGATTCGAGTATTACGTTAGATAGGGATGGAAAATCCGTAACTTACTCAATGAAGGATCAGCTCGATATGAATTCGGGCAAAGTTTCGGCTGAAATGAAGGCGGAATCAGGCAACGGGCAGAATCCTAAAGATGTAATTGCAGGTTTTGCAGATAATAAGGATAAGAGTGCTGAAAAAGCTAACGATGCGCATTCGCCTGGAAATGGACAGCAGGGCGAGCTGACGGCTCCGTCTAATCCCGAGATGAAGATCCGCGGTATTGGTAAGAGTGCGCAAGTTCAAAGAGATGTGCCGGTTGATGCATCGGCAGCGGCAGAAAAGAAGGATCCGGAACAGAAGGATGCACCGGTAGCGCCAGAGAAGAAGGATCCGGAACAGAAGGATGCACCGGTAG
>JAIEQI010000131.1 GCA_019747875.1 Candidatus Obscuribacterales bacterium | reverse complement strand
CAAGGGAAGTGGAATTCCCTAGAGCCTTCTTATCACTGGATTTCAAGCGCTATACTATATGGATGACTAATCCAAGTAAAACGAAAAGAGTTGCAAAAAAACATTCAGAATGTCGGTATTAGAAACGGCGCAGGTCGGTTGAGTACTCTTATCCTGCGCGGTCCCGTTTAACTAATTATGGCTTTACTTCGAAAAATCCGGCAATCAACTCTTCGAATTGATCCGCCGTGAGAAATCCGCGAATTGTTCTTGCCACCATTTCATGTCCATCTGGAACATCGTGACGAACGAAAAGGTGTGTGGGATGAATCCGCACGGTGCCGATCTCGATGAGGAATGGAACGCTGGCCACATCGATGCGCACGAAGGCGACATCATTGCCGTAGCGACGAGCCACGTCGGAAAAAACGGCGGATTGCTGCATGCATTTGTCGCAATCAAGACCGTCAGCCTTGCTGCTGTAGAACTCGATGACGACGCTTTGACTTGGGTTGCCGCGCATTTGTGCTTGCAGCTGGGTCCAGGTCAGATCCTGCACTTGTGCAGCGTGAGCGCTGACAAACGGCAGGCAGAGAAACGTCAAAACGAAAACAAGAATTGCTTTCTTCATGATTTACTCCGAAAAATTACTGCATTGAAAGCTTCAAGGGGAGGCGATGCAGCAGAAAGCGATGCTGCATTGCGCTCCCCTCGAAGTCCTGTTGCGGCGACATTACCAGTCACCACGTTGTTTTTGCTTCTTCCAATCAGCGCGTCCTCGCTTGACGAGGTTGTGCTTGCTTGGTTCGAGCGCGCGGGTCTTGTGCGCGTTGTGCAAGCCCGAATCGATGATCGCCTGGCGTCGAGCGCCGGCGTCGATGCGGGAAAGCTCAGCTGCGCTCAAGGCGATCGTGTTGCGATCGCGGGCGCGGTCCGATTTGGACCGTCCGACCTGGTAGTTGCTGGGTTTGCCCATGGCACTTCCTTTCGGTGATGCGTGTCGAAAGCTGAACTGGGACGCCCATCTCTGCAAGCAGATTTGGGCGCCCCAGCCTTGGCTCAATGACCGACGGTGTTGACCACTGCAGTCGCCGAAGCCGACGGCGGCAGGATGGTGCCCGAGCTCACGATTGCCGGTCGACCGAGGTGATTGAGCACCTCGCCGAAGTGTCCGGCATCCGCAAGCCTGGGTGGGTAGACGGTGGGCATGAAGGGACCGCCCTTCTGATTCACCATCTTCGGTGCGGAACCGACCGGGTTCATCTTCTGGTCGACCAGCACGCGCGCGCGCGGGCTGAGGCTGTAGAGCCCGTAAGTCGCCCAGACGAATCCGGCGCCAACCGCTTGAGCCACGCCTCCGTCCTTCTTGAGCGAGTCGCCCACGAAGAGGACGCGTGACCCGTCCTTGATGCCGAAGTCGGACATGGCCTTTTGCAGCCCGCCCGGATTCGGCTTCTCGAAGTGCTTCGGCAGCACTTCGAATGGGCACTTGACGCTGGTCCCCATCAGCTGGGCGACCATCTTGCGTCCGTGCTCGAGATCTTCGTCGCTGAGCCCGGTGGGTTCCACCGTGTCCAGCGCGTAGATCTTCGAGACGAGCTCGTCGAGCCCGGTCTGCTTGGCTCGCGTCAGCACCTGGTACATCGGTCCGTCGGAGACGAACACGACGGGGATGCCGGCGTCGCGAAGAGCCATCAACGTCTCCTTGACGAAGGGGTATGCCTGCGAGTAGCGCATTTTATTGCGCTCCATCGTCGCCCAGAAGGGCTGCACGATGACCTCGCGGAACTCCTTCGCGCTGCCCTGAAAGCGCTGACGAATGTTGCTCACTTCCAGGAACCACGGAAACTCGTGGGTGCCGGCTTCGTTGACGACGCGACCGATCTCGCGAGAGACAACATCCAGGTCCGTCTCGCCGATCAGGCGAGCAATGCGCGGAACCTCGGTCTCGATGGTCGGGACGTAGTAAGCCCAGAAGGCGTCGCTGGTCGTGAGGTCGAAGTCGGTGCCAACAAGTTCGATGGCATGACGGCCGACGGCACGAACGATGGACACGGCAGGCGCGTTGCGCATGCTGGACTGTCCCTTGCCACCGCTCTTGCGAGAGGTGCGCTTGTTTTTCGGTTGGTTGCTGTTCTTGGAGTTGATACGCTTCATTCTTTCGGTCCCTCTTCTTGTTGCGGGTTGAAAAAAGTCAGCGGGTCGACATGACACGCTGTGTTTGCAAGTCCTGCTGGAGCTTGCAAGGGTTGGCCAAACGGCCGACTATCAGTGCGCTCTCAATCACGCTTCGCCGCCATAACCGTGTTCATCTCCAGACCTGGGGGCCTGGAAATAAGCGATGGATATGGAGGCGGAGATTGGTTGTGGGCGGAACTAAACGTTGGATTGAAGATGAAAATACGCTCTCACATTAACGACTGGCGTGTCGTGGCTCCAAGACTCGACCAGTCCCGGGCCTGCGCCGCCGGAGCCAGGCTGCGGCAGGCTTCCCAGAGAAGCGCTTGGGTTGATGTGAGAGTGCTAAGGTGGCAGCGCCCGCCTGCATCAGTGGAAGCACCATGGGAAGTGCATAGCGGGGCTAACGCTAGGGATGTGATGTCTACAGTTAGGGTCTTGTTTGTCCGGACGTTGCGCTAGCTGTGCGTGCGATTAAGGTTCTCATGAGAATCTATTACACCCCTGTGCCTTGTATTGGGAGCTCTCGGGGTAATAGGTTTTGGCGTCATTGCATCTCAACCCACCTGTTCGTTACCGCTCCCAAGCTCACTATTTATCCGCTCCACGCTAGTAACTCCTCCCGAAATTGCTCGGGCGGAATGGCATCGGCATGGGGCATTGGGCGCGACGCAGCTGTTTGGATGAGGCGTACTTGATTTGCTCCGCTTAACCGGAGTGAAACACCAATGCGGCGCAGTACCTCGTAGGTGCTGCGTTTTCTTTTGCCTGAATGAAAGGAGAAAGAATCAATGGCCAAGAAAGAAAAGCATCCGCTCTGCGTGGTGCCCGGGCAGGATTTGCATCCTGCTCATCTGGAAAGGGTAATTCGTGCCAGCAAGGCGTACACCGAAGAGGTGAACCGCTCTCGCATCGTTTATCCCGACCCGAACAGCATCGATTTCGAGGGTGAGGATGCCGAATTCCAGGTGAATCCGGCTGGGTTCATCAGCAATGCGCTCGGTCTGGCGCAACGCGCAATGCGCGGCAAGGGAAAAGGCGGAGGCGGCGGCAACAAGCAGCCGAAGCTGCCAAACCCTCAGACCGTGTTGACGGAGATCCGGAAGTACTACCAGGGACTTCCGCCGGTGGGCATGAAGGGGAATCTGGTTCTCGGTGAGTTCAACGCCGAGTTCGGCGATTCCAGCAAGGCCCGCTACTTCAAGGACAGCTACATCGAGATCGCCAGTCACGTTCACGTGCTGGGCTGTATCGAGGTGGACGCTGGCTGGGTGAACGAGGTCGCCGGCTATGTCGGCTACAAGGCGTTCACCTCGACCGCCAACACGCGTTCGCAGGCCGTCGGCTTCCTGGTCCATCCGCGGCTGGAAGTGGTGAAGGGTCCGATCGAGTACATGCAGGTTGGCACGGTTCAGGGCGTTCCTGACCTGCGTCCTGCGTACCGTCTCGATCTGCGCGACAAGACGACAGGGGAAGAGTTCTCCGTGACGGTTGTCCATCTGAAGAGCATGCGCGGCGGTCCCCAGGCTACCTCGGCGATCCGCTACAAGCAGCTCGACATCCTGCAGAAGCTGCTCGGTCCGAACTACAAGGGCTTCGTCTTCGGTGACATGAACTACATCCTCACCGACAAGACGCTGACCGACGGCGACCCGCTTCTGAAGAACGGCTTCACGATGCTGGCGCCGAACGACAAGACGCCGACGCAGTCGATGGGCTCGCGAATTGACGGCTGGTTCTTCAAGAACCTGTCGCGTCAGTTCAAGCTCTACCAGGTGCGTCGCTTCTACGCCAACCCGCTGATCACGCGCGCCTTCGGCGACCACGCCGAGACGCAGGGACAGCTCGTCTTCTGCGAAGGTCAGTACCAGGTCGGCAAGGAGCCGAACCCGGGTTGCCCCGGCGGCGACGACGAGAACTCGTTGCCGGTCGACGTTCAGCCGCAGGGTGTCACGATTCCGTCCGTACTCCCGACTTTCGGGAAGGACGACGACTGATACTGCCTGCGGTGCTGTGAGGGTGGGGTGGATCGAAGTGTTTCGGTCCACCCTGCCGCTCCGGCTTTATCTCTTCTTTGACTCAAGGGCTTGTGATTGTCGCATGCCCTGCTGAACTCATCCGAGGAAAGGATATTATGGCGAAAATTTCCAAAGGCAGCCTGACTGTGGAGCAGGCTCGGACGCTTCCGAAAATCGTTCTCCACGAACACTACGACTGCTCGATCGCCCCTGATCATGTGCTCGGTGTTGGTACCGCCCGCGGTTTCAACGTGCCCGATCAGTTCAAGAAGCTCTGGCTGGAGGCAGGCAACGACTCGCTCAAGCGCGCGTTTGCTGCTGCTGAATACCAGAAGTGGCTGAACGCGCATGCCAGTGAATCGCTGACCAACTACCTCGAGATTCTCTGGGACCAGGTGCTGCCGACGCTGCAGACGCAGGATGACCTCTACACGACCTGCAAGCAGCGTATCGATGCTGCGGTCGAAGACGGGATGATCTTCCTGAAGCTGCGCTTTGCGCCGCAACTGCACCGTCGCGAAGGGCTCAAGTTGCAGCAGGTCATCGACCCGTTGCAGCAGGCGGTCAGCGAAGCGCCGTTCCCCGTGCGCCTGGTCATCTGCGCGCTCCGTCACGAGAACGGTCGCCTCGGTCGGCATCTTGCCGACGCGGTGATTCGCAATCCGATGGTGAGCACGTTCGATCTGGCCGGCGACGAGTCCAAGTTCCCGGGCGTGTTGCCGTGGTGGGCAAAGCAAGCCAAGCGCGTCGTCGCTGCCGGCAAGCAGTGCTCCTGCCACATCGGCGAAGCCAAGCCGATTACCGATGCCGACCATGATGCGCTCGACGCGATTGGTTGCACGGAACTCGGTCACGGCGTTCAGGGCGACCCGCGCAACAAGCTGTGCACCGTCTGTTTCACCAGCAATCTGGTGACTCATGTGGCTGCCAGTGCCGAGCGGCACCCGATCGACCGGATGTACCGTGATGGACGTAAGGTGAGCATCGATCTCGATGGCACTTTGCTGACCGGAACGACTGCGTCCGACGAGTACGTACTCCTCAACCAGACTTTCGGTTGGGGAGCGCAGGAGTTCTTGCGTTGCAACTTGAATGCGCTCGAACATGTCCCGCTGAGGCATGCCGAGGTGCGTAAGTTGAAGCGCAGGCTGGAGGATGTTTACGGACGCCTCTGATCAAGAAGCCTAGGCTTTCTCTCCACGGCTTCGATGCGGGTCTCAGCAGTAGTGATGTTGGTCGCCTTAGTGCTGGCCAATATCCTGCTGCTGAGACCGCTCTTGCTTTTTTTATTTTAAATTACGCTGTCTCGTCTACTTTTTCTTTTTCGACTTCCATGAGGGCGCCAATCCTGTCAATTTTTGTTCAAATTTTGTCTTTTAAAGCAAAAAGTAGGGGAAGATAACCCACTTTTCATGCGCTTTTTGGGATCTGATCACTCTTTGCGATTTCGGACTTCGCTTCGACAGCAGTATTGGCTCTTTATGCGCTGTTTTCTTACGCTTTCGCTATTTTAAAAGCAAATATCATTCGACTTTTTGCGGTGCAGCTCAATCAAACCTTTTTGACTTCGACCTTGAAACCTTCTGGTGAATAATCTTTCGGCAAATAATCTAATGGGATGGTGATTCGATTTCCATCACGCAAACTGGTGTAGTGTGGAGACATTATTTCGACATTTGCGGCATCGAATTTGTCTCTGATTTTCTCATGAATTTCAGAGTAAGTTTTCGGAATTCTCTGCGCGTCATTTGTGAATGCATTTAGTTCGTAACTAACATGAAAGTCATTTAGTGCGGTTTGCAGCACAAATGGTGCCGGTTCCTTTAACACATAACTGCATTCTTCTGCCGCCGATCTTAAGAGCTCATCTACCTGCTTCGATGGAACGTCGTAGCCGATAGTCACGCTAGTGTAGAGGATCAGGTTTCCACGCTTACCTTGATGAGAGTAGTTTGTAATATGTGCACTCAACACATTGTTGTTTGGAATGGATACGATCTCATTCTTGGGAGTGCTTAAACGGGTCACGAACAGGGTTTTTTCAACCACATCGCCTGTAACGTCACCAATTCTCACTCGTTCTCCAATCTTGAACGCATTCGTATATGTCAAAACGGTTCCGGCTATGACATGTGATACTGCCCCAGTTGATCCCAGGGAAATTAGAATTCCTAGTATCAAGCCAATCTGTTTGAATGCTGGTGATTCCCAACCAGGCACGTATGGTAACGCTATCATCATGCCTAGTGCGATAATTAGGAATCGCACAATTTTGTATGTGGGTTCGCCCCAGTCGGGATCGAAATCTGCTAACGTGATCGATCGATCCGAAACTGCGCTAAAGAAAAATGCCGAAAAGGAAACAAGAGCATACGAAGCCACGAAAATAAACAGTAGCACAAGCAGTGATGGTGAGTAAGCAAGTACTTCTTCGCCAATATCAGAAAGAGGTACCAGAGCGTTGGCCACGATAGCCTTCGCGGTTCCTTGTGTGGTCGGAAACTGCAACAAAATCTGAAAAGAATAGCAAAGTATTAACAGGACGAACAGTATGAACTGGAAAAGCTTGATGCCGGATAGGACTAGTTCGGTCATTGATTTTGGTCCCAATAACTCGGCTTTCTGAATCCTAATCCCCTTTAGTCTGACTCCTTCCCAGTTGCGGACGCGTTGGCAAAGGTATGATCCAGATCTTGCTATTACTGCAAAGCACAAAACAAGCAGTACAGTTAGACCGGCACTCATTGCAAGTCCCTGGGCTATTGACTGAGAGGATGTTTCTTGAATCCGTTCTGCAAGAGCTAATCTTATCTTTGCAGCATAATCGCGCGCAAGCTGCGATGAACTGCGATCACCGGCAGCCTTTGCGTCAGCATTTGTTACGGTGACCACAAGTTTATCTCCGGCAAGTATGCTCGTTCCATCCGCGCTCTCTGCGGTTTTTATGGATGCGACATCGAAATTTGGATCGCTTGCAAGTTGGCGGAGAATATTGCTTGCATTTTCAACGCGCTGCTTTGGGTTCAACGATTCGTGAGAAGTAAAAACAGCGAACAACCTTTTGCCTTTTACTATGACGGCAGCCGGCGGCTCTTTTTTCTCTTCATTCTGAGTGAAGGAAGGCAAACAGGTAATGCTGCAAAGCATGCTCATTAGAATGAACAGAGAAACTGTATTGCGAGCGTTTCTTGTAGATTTCAACAATTTGGTCACTCCGGGTGAGGCTGGGTTTCAAAGAATCTCTGGAGCAGGAAACAGTACTTATTGCATCAACTACTCATGTCGTCAAGGCGGATGCGAATTGCCAGTCTGCTTAAAGGGCTTAAGCTTTGTGAAACATAAGCGCTAAAGGTTGATATAATCCACATCCAATAAATTGAGGAAGCAATGAGATTTGGAAGAGAGTTGACTGTTTGCCTTGCTTGTGCTGCGATTTTTCTTTCATCTGCAAGAGTAAATGCGGATGAGCTTCACTATCAAATGCCACCGAAAGTGATTGCAGATCTAGTGGACACGCCGCCTACCCCGCATCCCAGCTTGCCGTTCGATAAGCACATTATGATGCTACTTGAGCAACCGACCCTGCCTTCTATCGCTGAGATCTCCCAACCGGAATTGCGTCTGGCCGGAATCAGAATCAACCCCCGAAATAACGGACTGAGTCGTGAAGGTTATTTTTCAAAATTGCACGTTTACGATTATAAGAAGAAGGATGCCACTCCCAAGCTGGTGCAGGGTTTCCCGGCTGGCGCCAGGATAGGACACTTCTCGTGGTCGCCGGATGGAAAGTATGCTGCTGCCACTGTGCACGGTGACAAAGACATTAGCTTGTGGCTAATTGAGCCCGCTACCTATAGTGCCAAGAAGTTGATTGACGCTCCGATAAATGCAGCGTTTTTTCATCCCTACATCTGGGTTTCTGATGGAACTCTGATCGCGAGTTTGGTTCCTGAGGGGAGGGGCGAAGTTCCAGTAAAAGACACTGTACCGAAAGGTCCTTTGGTGCAAGAAAATATGGGCAAGAAAAGACCGGCACGCACAAATCCAGATTTACTGAAAGACCCGCATGACGAGCGTCTCTTTGAGTACTATTTGAGATCACAACTTGTGCGTGTGGATTTGAGCGGCAAAGTTGAGAAAATAGGTGAGCCAAATCTGTACTATAGCATTGACGCATCGCCCGACGGCAAGCACCTTTTAGTGAAGAACGTTCACCGTCCTTATTCCTACAAAGTTGCCTATGGGCGTTTTCCTGCGCGAGTTCAAGTGTGGTCGCTACCATCCGGCACGCTGGAGAAGCAGTTGACCGACAATCCTTTAGCTGAAGAGGTACCAATCGACTTTGCTGCTGTTCCAACTGGACCGAGGTCCTTCAGATGGAGAGATGATGCCGATGCGACTGTTTCGTGGGTCGAGGCGCGCGATGGGGGTGATCCAAAAGTAAAGGCTGATGTGCGTGATGAGGTGTTCATGCTTGCCGCGCCGTTTGATACGAGCCCGACTCGTCTTGCTCAATTGAGTTTGAGGTTCGGTGGCATAACTTGGGGCACAGGCCAGCTGGCGTTGCTGAATGAATGGTGGTGGTCAGATCGTAAGACAAGAACCTTCATTATTGCGCCGGATGATTTAGCGAAGAAACCCAGAGTATTGTGGGATCGCTCTTCAGAAGATCGTTACGGTGATCCCGGTGATCCCGTTCTTGATACCACGGCTAGAGCTACTCATGTTTTGCATAAAACAACAAAAGGGAACTTGTTATTAGATGGTAACGGTGCGTCTGATGAGGGTGATCGTCCGTTCTTGGATGAATTGGATTTGCAGAAATTGACGACCAGACGGATCTGGCGTTCCCAAGCTCCCTATTACGAATATGTGGCGAAAGTCCTCGATCAAGATGGCAACCAGGTTTTGACCCGTAAGGAATCGGTTGCAGAGCAACCGCAGTATTACCTCAAAACATTTTCCTCAAAGACCGAACGTCGTATTACGAATTTTCCTAACCCGAACCCATCGCTTGCAAAAGTTGAGAAAAAATTGCTTCAGTACAAGCGCTCCGACGGCGTTAAGCTGTCTGGGATGTTGTATGTTCCTCCTGGATTTGTGGCCGGCAAATCGAAGCCCCTGCCCATGCTAATGTGGGCCTATCCTACGGAGTATAAAACCAAAGATGCTGCCGGGCAGGTAGATGGTTCACCCTACAGATTCGTTCGAGTAAGCTTCATGGGACCGCTCTTTGCGCTGTTGTTAAATGTTGCAGTGCTGGACGATCCGAAATTTCCAATTGTTGGAGAGGGAAAGGTTGAGCCCAACGATACCTATGTCGAACAATTGGTTGCTGGTGCTGAGGCTGCAGTCAAAGAGGTCGTCGATCTCGGTGTAGCCGATAAGGACCGCATTGCCATCGGTGGGCATTCATACGGTGCATTTACAACTGTCAATCTACTGGCACATTCGAATCTGTTTCGCGCTGGAATCGCTCGTAGTGGCGCATTCAATCGCACGCTAACACCTTTCGGCTTTCAGTCTGAGGAGCGTAATTTCTGGCAAGCTCGTGATACATACAACGTAATGTCTCCGTTTAGCCATGCCGATAAAGTGGATGAACCGCTTCTTTTGATCCACGGTGAAGTAGACGACAACCCTGGTACTTACCCCGTCCAGAGCGAGCGTCTTTTCGAAGCGATAAAGGGGCTTGGAGGCACAGTCAGGTGGGTTGTGCTGCCTGCTGAAACACACGGTTATCGCGCCCGTGAGTCAATTCTGCATATGTTCTACGAAATGACTCAATGGCTTGAGAAATACGTGGTTGGAGCGCCGAAAAGGTCTTAGATATTGGCTGATTTGCTGCGGATTAATCATAAGCAAAGAAAGCCATATACACTGTCAGTGGTGCGTATGGCTCTCCTTGTTGGTTAGGCATTTGGATTTGTTGTTATTGCATAGTAGCCGCATTAATTTTGTCAACTGATAGGCATAGATAGTGCATTTTTCATAGACCTATCCTCATCGAATCGCTTTCGCTGCAGTCTTAAGGGAGGGGCCGGCGTGACGGAAGACCAAAAGGACGTGGTTGAGGAGGCAGGCGTAAGTTGTATATTGTTGCAAGATTGCAGGCTGCCTCGCAGTTGGGGATGCCATAGCCATAAGCGTCTGGTGTCCATGTAACCGGCGATGCAAGTCGTGTAGCTGTTCTTGCGACTACATCTTGAACTTGGATGTTGGTTAGTTGCGGATTTGCATTCCAAACTAAGGCGAAGACGCCTGCCGCCATTGTTGTGGCGACCTTTGATGTTGTTGCTTGCACCACATTGCCGCCTTCGTCAGAGCAGAAAACTCCGTCGCCAGGCAGGGCGAACCAAACATTCTTGCCAATGCCTGTGCTCCAAGCTGGGTACTGGTGGGACTGGTTGATACCGGTAATGCTCATCATGTATGGAACTCGCGGGGTGTTTTCGGGCAACCCTCCTGTGGCGCCCGTGTTAACAACGAGCAGGCCGCCGGCATCATAGAAGCGTTTTGCCGCATCATGAAATCTGGGGTAGCGGTCTGGGTTGGAAACTAATCGATAGTTGTCGCTCGGAATTACTCTTGAATTTGCATCGTGTTTCATCGTAGGTCTGTCAACACAAACGGCAATTAATCTCACGTGCGGATTATTTCGAGCGGCGTCAACTGCTCGTGCTAAACCGGCATCGTCAGCCTGGCGATCTTCGTCCTTTAGGGGGTTCACGGTGTACAGTTGGACTCGAGCTGACGGCGC
Source organism: Candidatus Obscuribacterales bacterium (assembly GCA_019747875.1). Classification (GTDB taxonomy): domain Bacteria; phylum Cyanobacteriota; class Vampirovibrionia; order Obscuribacterales; family Obscuribacteraceae; genus JAIEPM01. Next base: position 999 of record JAIEQI010000131.1, on the reverse strand, counting down.
GATGCCAGCTGTTGCAAATCCATTGTCGGCTTGTGCAAATCCGGCAGTCAGCATCTTAGTGGTATCGTAGGTTGCTGGTCTGCCATAACCATTAATCTGCTGGAAGGTGCTTGGTAGAATGCGAAAGTCGGTATTACCAGAGCCTACTGATTGGTCGACAATAACAGCGATATTTCTTCGCCCCAAATTGGGAGCACCAGAAGAGCTTACATTCCAGCCCTGTGGTACGCGCATTTCTCCTAGATGCCAGCAATTTTGCAGTTGTGGATCGTTTGGCTGGAAATTTGCTTGTTGCGCCAGTGCCGGAGAGATACTAAGCGCCCCCAGAGCTAAAATGGTAAGCGCCTTCTTGATGTTGTTTGCTTGTTTCAGAGCGCGAATTTTTTTCATGCCAATACCTCGAAGGAGCAGTGTTATTGGCTGAGCATACGAATCATCGAGGGAGTATTCGTATGCCCGAAATGAAGTCTTTGTATAGCAGTTGGTTGCTGTTTTTCAAGCCAACGCTAGGTGCGATGACTGTGGACGAAAAGCTCCTAGCATTCGATCGCCCCGAAAACCTTTTTTAAATAGGAAAGGCGATTTAAAATTCAAAAAGCGCTCCAATGCCAAGGAATCAGTGCAAGTATTTGCAGAGGCGATTTTGTGATTCGAGCACTTTTTCATTCGCGCAGCTTGCACCGTATATAGTGGCGTGAGCAAAGAGAGCCATAAGCACTATCGTGTGCGTATGGCTCTCTTTGTGTTGTTAGGCGTTCGGTTGTCTCCAAATATTAGGAGTATTGGTTTGGCAAACATTGGTCAGGGCATAAGGCGTTTTTCGTAGGAGTATCCAATCGTAGTTAGCCAGCTTCTCATGCATCTCTGTCCTTTTAATTCAGGTATACAAAGGGTGCATACTATGCCACGTCGCAGCGTGCGACAACTTGGATTATGCATTACCGGCGACCGTAGAGCGCTCTTTTTCAGCCTGGGAATGGCTCGTGGAGATCGTTTAAT
>JAIEQI010000064.1 GCA_019747875.1 Candidatus Obscuribacterales bacterium | reverse complement strand
GCGGATTTCTTTTTTTCGGCAAGATTACTTGGCGCATAACCACCCTATATACGGCAAAGGTTCGTGGCGTCTAACATGTTTGAGCACGCGCTTTTCCTTCTTTTTTGTGCTCTACGAATGATTAAGTACTACCAGGGTTAGCAGTCGGGGCGAAGAAAAATAGCCACTATTATCTAGGACAATCCTCGCCGTCTGATGGACTTAACGCATGCGGCAGCGGAAGAGCCAAGTTCAACACAACGTTCAACCAGAGCTAAGTCGATATTTGGTAAGGCACCGTGGCTGGTGTCGGGCTGGCTGCGAGAAAATTGCGACATGTCTAAGCCGTTGATCAAAGGTGTGGTTTCCGGCGCCGTTGGAGAGGGGCTTTCGATCATGTCTGGTCGTTCTGTCTGAATGCTCATAATGGATTTCCTCCGTCTTCAGTGTGGAGAATACGAAGGCTCGGTAAAGAAACTGTGGAACAGAAGGGCTTGGTTTAAAAGTCAAAAAGCGAACGGAAAGGCACAGATTTGGTGGAAATGGAGATCTCAAAAAGCAAAAAGGGAACGAAAGCGGTTCGGACTTTTTAGGGTCCGAACCGCTTCGCCGCCTCTAACTCGCGCGCTATTCCAGAAGATCAGGAACAGCAAACGCTGAACGAAAGGCGTAACAGCTTGTTGCTGGGAGGTCCAAGGCGAATGGTGATTTCGCCGCTTCCCTCCTTCAGCGCTGCTCCCAAACCGACGACGAAAGTGTCGGCTGGTTGCCCGGGGATATGCAGTCCGGAGCTGACTTTGTCGTCCTGCACAAGCGGGTCCGACATGATCAAACTGCGAACGATGTTCTCCCCAGCCGAGCTGACATCCCGGACTATGGCGATATTTTGCCCGAGCTTGAGTTTCAAGTGGGCTGGCAACGGCCTGTCCAGATTGACGAATACGTTGCCCGGGTTTGACTTGCAGCGGCGTTTCTTCATTTCATTCTCCCGGACACTTGTACGAGTTCCTGCGGGGAACTCGGGGATCTATTGTGATGCGGCGGTCGAAACGACCGGCGGCACCATGGCGGCAGCTGTCAGCTTGATGGCTTGGAAGCCACAGTCTTTCAGCGGGTTGTTGCGGTTGCGAGAACAGCCGGCGCAGTAGCCGTCCCTCGACGTGTTGCACGAACGCGAGCAAATCGGGTTCTTGCATCGGTTGTCGGGCGCTGTCATCGCGGTCCCGCAAATCAACTGCCAGCGAGGCTGCTCGGATTCGAACAGATTCTGCATGGAAATTGCTCCTTTGACGCATAAGCGTCGTGTTTTTCATTGACACAGAACGAAGAGCTAGCCTTCGATGCCGGCGCCTTCCTTCGCGTCGCCATCAGGTGTCAGTTGGTCGCTGTCACCGGTAGCGGCGAGAGAGGAAAGCTTGATCGGCGGAACGATGGCGTCACTCTTGACGGGTAGAGCGCGAACGAAGAGCGCGGTGTCGAAGTCGGTCTTGACCGGGGAATGTCCCGGCATGATGATGCCACCGGCACTGGTGGCGCTGACTTCGAGGTCGGCCGAGCCGATATTCTTCAGCTTGGCCATCATCGCCATTGCCTTCATTGCGTCGCCGTAAACGGCGGTGAGCAATTCCAGCAATTTGGTGTTGGCACCGATTTCTTTGCCATCGCGACCGCGAAAGCCGAGAAACTCGGTAACCTCCTTCACTTCGTAGCGCACGCCTTCGAAAACATAGAAACGGCCCTCAGAGGGGACCGAGGTGAGATCCGACAGCGGCAAGCTGAGAATCGCACCGGGGATCTCGATAACGACGAGAGTTTTCATGGTGGTCTCCCAAGGAAATCTACGTTCTCCAGAAAGCCTGCCAACCGTCCACGTGTAACAACCCGACCTCAGCAATTGAGGCTTTTAAAAACTAGAGCTAGGAAGCTTTTGGTTTTTGGGTTATTGCAACAAGGGCGGTAAGACAGGACGGAAACGCAGGTAGGCTATAAGGTCCCTGGGGGTGTTTTCGAGGAAGAAAAGATAAAAGTGTCATAGCCCATAATATTTTCAAGAAAGAGAATCTGGTCTGAATCTCTTACGCTCCCGGCGTTACGCGGATCTTTGTCACGCGATATGAAAACGTGTTTATCACTTTAATTGCTCTGTGTGCGCTAGCGCAGCTATGCAATGGCGTTTCCTGGGCTTTGTTCTCTGGCTCCTGATGAATCTCCGAAGTAGTCAAATGATATATACTGTGACCTTCTTAACGGCAGGGAGGCTGTAGCTCAGGACATGCAAGTAGTTCAGGACGAAGAAAAAGGCAAAGATGCCGAGCGTGCAAAATGGTATACCGATGTCATCCAACAAGCGGAATTGGCAGACTATTCGCCGGTAAAGGGCTGCATGGTGATTCGTCCGTATGGATATGCACTTTGGGAGAACATCTGGAAACCGCTTGATCAGATGATCAAAGACACCGGACACCAGAATGCTTACTTCCCTATGTTTATTCCGGAATCTTTCCTGAATAAAGAAAAGGAGCACGTCGAAGGCTTCGCCCCCGAATGTGCTGTTGTCACCCATGGTGGTGGCAAGAAGCTTGAAGAGCCGTTGATTGTGCGCCCAACCTCCGAGACAATCATCAATCACATGTTTGCAAAATGGGTACAGTCATGGCGCGATCTGCCGCTTCTTATCAATCAATGGGCAAACGTTGTTCGTTGGGAAATGCGTACACGTCTCTTCCTTCGCACCACTGAGTTTCTGTGGCAAGAAGGGCACACTGCGCACGCTTCCGAAAAAGAAGCTGAAGAAGAAGCAGCGAAAATGTTGGACGTATATCGTCAACTCGCCGAAGAGTGGCTGGCTCTCCCCGTTATCACTGGTCAAAAGACGGATAATGAAAGATTCCGCGGTGCTGTTAGAACATATTGCATCGAAGCGATGATGCGCGACGGTAAGGCCTTGCAAGCAGGCACTTCGCACTATCTTGGTCAAAATTTTGCGAAGGCTTTTGGAATTCAATTCCAGAATCAGGCAGGCGATCTTGAGTTCGCTTATCAAACCAGCTGGGGTGTTTCCACGCGTCTGGTTGGAGCTGTGGTGATGGGACATGGCGATGAGAAAGGCTTGATACTGCCGCCTCGCATTGCTCCTATTCAAGTTGTTATTGTTCCTATCTACAAAACTGATGAAGAAAAAGCAGTGGTAATGGAACGCTGCAACCAGTTGTTTGCTGAGCTGAAACCTACTGTTCGTGTTCACATCGATGATCGGGACAACTATACGCCTGGATTCAAATTCAACCATTGGGAGAAACGCGGCGTTCCTGTGCGATTCAACATCGGTCCCAAGGACGTTCAAAAGAATGTGGTGGAAGTTGTCCGTCGCGACACCGGCGAAAAAATGCGTGATTATTCCACAGAGAACCTACCTGCAAAGGTTGATGAACTCTTGAAGACAGTGCAAAAGGCAATCTTTGAGAGAGCGCTAACTATGCGCACAGAGAACACAGCCACTGTTGATTCTTACGATCAATTCAAGAAGCAGTTAGCCGACAAGGGCGGTTTCGTCATGGCTTATTGGGCTGGTTCTAGCGAGGATGAGCTCAAAATCAAAGAGGAAACCAAAGCCACTATTCGTGCCATTCCATTCAATCAAGAAGCAGGAACTGGCAAGTGCTTTTACACTGGGCAGCCGGCTACGCAGAAAGCCTTGTTTGCAGTTGCGTATTAGATTTGGTTTCTTGAAGTCCGTTCTTATCCTGTTAGTTAGTGATTCTCAGACTCAGAAGCCGGCAGGATGCCGGCGCTCCCGGGATCGAACCGCTTCCAGCGCGAAGCTCTTTAATCGCTGTGTTTCTTTTAGGAGTTAATTCAATGTCGTCGTACTCAATTAATGGTCGCCATCCTAAATGGAGGATGGTGGTATTAAGTGCGGTGTCGCTTGCTTTTGTGGACGCTTTCGTAGCTACTGTCTCTTTCGCTGCTCCCGATGCTAATACAGCTTCAAGTTCAACAGCGAACTCTGAGCCGGGAACTGCCGCAATTGATCAGAAAACTCCTACTGGATCTACCGCTGCAGTGGATCCTCGCATGAATGAGGATGCGCGAAAGTTATTCGGAGCTAAAAAGAAACCAGCAAGTCTTCCCACCTTGTCGATTGGAACCGCAACTTGTGGTTGCATTGCGGGTGCTAAGAAGCTCGCGCTGAATGGTCCTTATTGGCAGGTTATGCGTCCGTCTCGCAATCGTTACTATGGACATCCCTCCATGCTCACTTACATAGAGAAGTTTGCAAAACGCGCGCATGATGTTGGTTGGGAATCATTGCTCATTGGCGATTTAAACATGCCGAGAGGTGGACCGATGCCCAGCGGGCACGCAAGCCATCAGCGTGGAACTGATGTCGATATCTGGTTGCAGCCTGGACCTGCCAAGCAGCTTAGCTTGAAGGAACGCGAAACCCTGGAGGCAGGCTCTGTCCTGAAGCTGGATTCGGCAGAACTGGATGCGCAGAAGTGGACGCCGCAACATGCAGCGTTTGTAAAAGCGGCTGCGCAAGACGATAATGTGGCTCGCATTTTTGTAACTCCATCAATCAAGAAAGCCCTCTGCAGCTGTAAGGCGGCTGATGGATCGGATACGGCCTGGCTGCGACGCTTGCGCCCCTGGGAAGGACATGATGATCACATACATGTTCGCCTTATCTGCCCGCCAGGTGAAAAGTGCGTTGAACAGGAGCCTCCGCCGGAAGGTGATGGCTGCGGTGAAGAACTGGATGATTGGATGAAGAAAACGGCGCTTGACCCGCCGCACAAAAGTTCTCATCCTGGGGAAGTGCCTGACGAGCCAATGAAGCCGTTTCCACTTGCGAAGATGCCAGTCGAGTGCATTGAAGTTCTTGACGCACGATAAGCGCAAATACGATTTTGGTATTTACTTTGTATATACGATCGCGTGATTCAGACCTTCGCGCAAGCTTCCGAAGCGCCTTTCAATATATCAATGAGTTACAAATGCGTAAGTTTGTTGCAAGTGAATAGTTGAAATTGCGTTCAAGAAAACAAAGAAAATGTTTTCAACATTTCTTTTAGATTTCCTTGAAGTGCTTGCCGGGAAAAACTCTTCAGCACACAGTGGAGTCGACTGCTTTCAGTTGTTAGCGCAGGTTTGAAAGATTCTTGGTTAAGTCGGGAAGAATTTTCCGGAAAACTCCCTGCTTGTTTTGTTAGTTTTCGGCGTTCTCTGTCATTCCACCTAAACATCTACGCGCACACCTAACCAAATCTAAGAAGCCGCATCGATTCTGCAACGCACTTTGTGTGTTGTGGTTTGCTGCGCATTGCCTCGCAATGACTGATGTAGTGCAGGCGCGGTGCCTGTCTTACAGCAGTGCATCTTGATTATCGAAACTGTGCGAGTGGATGTTGCTTTATGGTGAAGCGCGGAATGGCAGCGGCCTAACCAATCGAAACGAGGACACATTTATGACCAGTATTCGCCTTCTTGCCCCCACCTCCGACTTCGGCTTCGCTCTCCTCCGCGAGGAGTACAAAGCCCGTCCGGGGCAGAATGTGCTCGTATCGCCGGCCAGCGTCGCCCTCTGCCTCGGCAGCGCTCTCCCCGGTGCCCGCGGCAAGACGCGTGCCGCCATCCTCAAGACGCTTCGCATGCCGAACTACGGCGACGCCAAGCTGATCAACCAGTCCTTCGGCAACCTCGTGCGCGACCTCACCGGCAGCGCCCTCGATGTCGAGCTCAGCCTTGCCAGTGCCGTCTGGGCGCGCAAGGGCGTCAAGATCAATGCGGACTTCTTGTCCACGAACCGTTCCGTCTTCAACTCCGAGGTCAACGTCGCCGATTTCGGCGCGCGCCAGACGGTGGACGACATCAACGGCTGGTGTGCCAAGAAGACCAAGAACCGGATCACGAAGATCGTCGACCAGCTGAGCCCGGCCGCCGTGCTGATGCTGCTCCAGGCGACCTATTTCAAGGCACCGTGGACGGTGACGTTCGACAAGAAGCTCACCGACCTGCACGACTTCAGCGGCATCGCCGGCACCAACCAGGTGCCGCTCATGTTCCGCGGTGGCGACATGCTCTACGCGCAGGCGGACGACTACCAGATGGTCAGCTTGCCTTTCGGCAAGAGCGGCCGCGTGAAGATGACCTTCATCCTGCCCGACGCCGGCAAGGACGTCGGTGACGTGCTCGACACGCTCACCGGCGCCGGTTTCATCAGCAGCTACCGTTCGCTCGTTTCCTGCGACGGTCATCTCTGGCTGCCGCGCTACCAGATGGAGGACGACATCACGCTCAACCAGAGCCTCGAGAAGCTCGGCATGGGTGAGGCGTTCTCGCCGCAGGCCAACTTCTCCGGCATCCACAGCAGCATGTTCATCTCGGAGGTGAAGCACAAGACGTTCAAGAAGGTCACCGAGGAAGGGGCCGAGGCCGCCGCTGTCACCAGCATCGGCTTCGAGTCGACCAGCTTCGATCCGCGCAAGATCTCGTGGAACATGCGCATCAACCGGCCGTTCATCTCGGTGATCAGCGACGACCACACGAACACCATCCTGTTCGCCAGCGTCGTCAACGATCCCCAGCCGGTCGCCGACGACAAGTAAGGTCAGCACGTTAGTAGCTGATCGCCACAAGAAGGAAACGCCGCTTAGAAAGGTGGTCTAAGTAGCGGGGAGGCAGGCGGATCAAACTAATGATCCGCCTGTCCTCCTTCTTTCTTTTTTTTTGAAGAAAAATGATACTACGCCATGTCGTGACGCGTCGAGTCTGCTTATCTATCCCAACAATCGTGGTAATCATAAAGAGAGCGTTCAAGGAGTCGTAATGAGGTTGTTGATTCATTTGGGAATTATCGCCGTTAGCTTTGCTTGCGCCCCCATGTGCATCGGGTCCGAACAAGAGGACAGGCAAATGGACGCTGCTGTTGCCAGGCGAGACATCGGAGCTTTTGAGACTCTGATCAAAGGCGATTACTTGAACAAAGTTACTCCAAGCGAAAAACTTATGAATATAAGAATGACATGTCAGTCAATTCAAAAGTTTATTCAGAAGCCAGGGCTGACATCTGTTTCAGATAGCGAAAAGGCTAAAAGCATTTGCGCCTTTGCTATAGAACTTTACTGGAGCGATGCCTGCAGAGATCAGAAAATCGCGCGAGATATGATGGCTTTACTCAGTACAGCGGCGAAGGTGCCTACAACGAAAACGTCTGAAATCATTAGATATTATGAGCTTGAACATCAGTTGATAAAAGCTTTCTTCCCTGAAAAAGACAATCTTGTATTTCATGAGCAACTTGCACATTTCTACCGAAAGAATGGAGACACTACAAAGGCAATGGAGGAAGACAGAATCGTTGTCGAAATGTTGGACCGTCCAGTCGAAGTCCATGATGAAGGAGCGAATGGTGTTCTAATCTATAAAAGACCGTCGCCATCGGATTCTCAAAACAATACGAACCCGCACACGCAGAATACTTTTTGAAAGTTAGCCTGTGATGCACGTAAAGGGGATCCGATACAGAAATCAAATTTTCAAGGACGTTTAGTTTCCTGGAATTGCTTTCTTCAGTTCGCGAATCCAGATCTCATATCCAGCGCGCTTCATATGCAGGCGATCTGGTCCGAATAGCGCCTCGATTGGCTTTCCGTCTTTATCTTGCATTGCCGGCAGCAGATTGATGTAGTGCAAACCTGCTGTCTTCTTGCAATAGTTTTCGACTAAGCGGTTCCCCTCTTTGAACTGGGATTCCCATTGGACGCGGCTTGGCGCCATGCTCATGGAGATGAAATAGATCTGTGTTTTGGGAAGCTGTGAGCGGACCTTATTAGCAAATTGAACGAAGCTTGCAAAAACCTGTTTGCCCGACTGCCCGTCCGCAATGTCATTGGTGCCTGAATAGAGGACGACTTTGGCTGGCTTGTATTTTGTGACGATGCGATCAACGTAATAGGTTGCCTCCGGAATAGTCGAGCCGCCAAATCCCCTTCCGAATGCATTTAGTTCCTTCAGATCCTCATCAATGCTTGTCCAGAGCGCAATTGTGGAGCTTCCAATAAATTCGGTACCAGCTGGGGCTGGCATGTTTTTCTTATCTTGTTCTTCGTAAGCTTTTATCGAATCCTCGAAGCGATTCAACTGGATCTTGGCAGCGTGCGGAGAGCCGGAGTTCTCCGCCAAGACACCGGCGCTACACGAGAACGCTAGAGCCGTCAGAAGGAAAAGCGCCTTAACTTTGAGTCCCATTTCAACCTCACCGCAGCAGCCCGAAGACGCCCATTATAGCGCTAGCTCCCGCTTGGCGGCGGCAAGCATGCTAGCGCGAAGTTCGTAATTGCTTCTAGCTGGGGTTTCGCCCCGTTCTGATTGAACTGAGCCTAAGGTTTGGATAAAGCTGTTCTTGTAAATCGTATTCATTTTTTTTGGAAAATATAGCAAGCCAGCGAAGGCACTAGCTATTGCAGTTCTCAAAGAAAGCTCCAGAGGGGGTTCTTCGGGAGCTGCCTTGGCGCGTGCTTTCGCATATTGCCTTTTAGGCAGGGAGTTTCAGATGGAAAATTCTTCATTCGAGAATAACAACAATTCAGGCAGAGAATCGGATCCGGTGCCTTCACTGAAGGCTCATCCTGAGCTTGAAGCTGGCAATGTCGGGGTGTCCGGATTCGCGAACTACTTGGCAGATGTTCTGCGTCAAGAAATCGCGGCCTTTATTCAGCGCGGAAAATCTGTGGAACTTCCTTGTGAAGACACTGACGACACCGTGATTGAAGCCGGGCGGCCAGACTCCTCTCAAGGGGCTCCAGATTGCTCGGCATCGGACGGCTGTGAAATTCTCGACTTTCGCCCTTCTCGTCCTGGTCGCCCGATCGATGACAGCTGGGGCGATGAGCCGCCGCGTAATCCACCACCTAAGCGATTCACCGAAGACTACCCGCGCTTTGGTGGTCCGTTTCCATGGGATTTCGTTTAGCAGTCGCATAGAGCGGACTTACTCTGTTCATCAAAGAAAAAGGAGAATAAATGGCAAGAACAACTCAGATAGCCCTTGCGACATTGTTTGTTGCAATTACTTTCTTGTTGGCTGCAATACAGATTCCTCATATCGGAGAAGGCGCTCCGGACTGGCATACTGTCAAGAATCCACAGATTCCAGTGCAATCAGTTGGTCCTGATGAGAAACCACCGGCGGTGCCGTCTGAAAACGATGCGATGCTCTCTGAGTACGCTTGTAAGACCCATCCACCAATCAAGATCCTTGTAACTCAGGCTGTCTGTGTGTCCGAGCCCGTCTACGGGTGGAAATGGGACGCGAGCAAAAAAGATTGGGTTCGTGTGCAGGTCGGCACTCGCGCCGCTGTTCGTTATCTAACGCAGCCGGTAACCGCGTACTGGATCGATAGCCTGCATTGCTATGCGTTTTACGACAACTACGGTCGTTTGCGGATGCTGCCTGATTACAGAGCTTTGGCTCCGGATGCGGCGATGAAGAAAGGCAATTACGCAATTTTGCTTTTGCCTGAAGGAAAACACCAGAAGAAGGAGGATCTAATGCTTGTAAGACCATTGATGCCAAGCCAGATGCCGAAGCTGTTAGGGCGAGTTGAATCGCCAAGCGATGCATTGGATGGAAACGTGACCAGCGAAAACACGCTCTTGAGCGAACTTGCTGATCTCGCAACGCAAGTTCCGGAGAATGCAAACGCCTGGCTGGTGCTCAAAAGAAAGAGTGATTTGGCGCTACTGGAAGAAACGCTTCGAAAGGAAAGCGGCAGTGCGGATTCACGTTTGACTCTCAATCAAAAGATCGGCGCTTGCCTTATTTCCAGCTTGGGATCGATTGCAGTGCACGACCTGGACGGCGCGATAAGTTCACTGAATAAGGCAAGGAGATTTAGGGATTCGGCGAAGCAAGAATCGCTTTATCTGCAGGCTGCTCTGGAGGCTATCGGGCTAGTGCGTGAGCTAACGGACGAACTCGAGAAAAAGCTAAGTCGCTACAATCGCTGTATCTAAGTCTATTTCGGCGCTAAAAAAGGGGTGAGCTAATTCGCTTGCCTTCTTTTTTACATTGATATAGACGACCGGTCGACTATATCAATGTAGGAAAAAACTAGGGAGGCAGGTGTTATGCGAATGCTTATTTCAGCGGATGCTTGCTTCCAGTCGGGAGAATTGTTCGCGCCCGGCTTTTGCAGCCCCAATTAGTGCTGTCTTGCTGTTTGTGATTACTTTGATCGGAATCTTTTGCAAAAGCGGCTTCATTCTTCCTTTCTCGACAAAGGCGTTCATGAAATGTGGCTCTTTGAGCTTCGGAAGGATTTTTGGTGCGATTCCGCCGCCAATGAATACACCGGCCGTGGCTAATAACTTCAATGCCAGGTTGCCTGCTTCGGAACCATATATGGTGGCGAGCATGTTCAAAGCCTCCACGCAAATCTCAACGTTTTTTTCGAACGCCGCGCGTGAGATTGCAGCAGGAATGTCATCTGAGATTTTGAGTTCTTCAGCAAGCCAGTCTGGTTCTTTGAGCTCACCCTTATGTTTCAAGAAGTCGTAGATGTTATGCAAGCCCATCCCAGATAGCACCCGTTCCACGCTCACGTGCGCAACTTTTGTGTTGTATTCTTTGCCCAAGCGTTCTCTCATGAACTCCAGTAATTCTGACTGTATCGGGCTGTTGGGGCTGAAGCTGCTATGTCCGCCTTCGCTAGGAAATGCGTGGTGGCGCTGCCCATCCCAGTAAAGCCCCGCCTGTCCTAATCCGGTTCCGGCTGAGATTACGGCAGCTGTGCCGGGAGACGGCTCGCCAGCATTTAGTGTCACAAAGTCTGTCTCCGCGAGCATCGAGATTCCATTTGCATTGGCCAGAAGGTCATTGACGAGTTCGACCTGAACCAATCCGGTTTTCGTCTCAAGATGGTCGCGGTCCACAGTCCAGGGCAAATTGGTCGTCACGCAAACTCCTTTTTGAACCGGACCAGCAATGCTCAAAAAAGCACGACGAGCTTTTATATCGGTCGAACCTAGAAAGTCATTTATGAGGTCTTCGAACTTGGTATAGTCGCGACTGGGAAGTGTTCGTTCAAAGATCGGCTTCATGCCTGGAGCATGCAGCTCGAAGAATGCCAGGTTACTTTTGGTACCGCCTATATCACCGGCTACGAACATGATCTTCCTCTCGCAATTCGACGCGGAAAGTTACTCTCTGGAACTCTGCAAGATAGCAACATCAAGACTGTGCGTCAATCGTTGGCAGTCGTTTTCAACAGGTATAAAGCAAGCTTTTGTCGTTTAAAAGTCAAATAAGGAGCAAAAGCCAGCCAAGATCCAAAAAAGTGCGGCAGAGATCTCAAAAAGATTGTATGTAGGGCGCAGCGATAATCTGTTGCCTGACGAGAGGAAATTGTAGAGCCTTCGGTGCTGTCAA
>JAIEQI010000043.1 GCA_019747875.1 Candidatus Obscuribacterales bacterium | reverse complement strand
AAGTCGCTTAGAGGTAATCGATGCTCGCGGTCACTTTTTGTTTGTTCACGCGGGATAATCAAGATTCCGTTTTCAAAATCGACCTGGCTCCAGGTTAGTCGTTTTGCCTCACCCACGCGTAGCCCGGTCAGGAGAAGGACTATTAGGAAGTCGCGTATAACTTCCTGCGGAAGTGAGCAAATGGCTCCATACCAAATCGTGAGTTTGTGGTCTGGAATAATATCTTGTCGTGGATGGATACGGTGCCATGAGCGGTTGCGAGATAACCTCAAGACAGGATTCGTTCGAATCAATGGCTCACTTTCAGGGAGTTCCAAGCCTGTTCGGTCCAACAGTCAACTCTTGATGGCGTTGCTCAACCATATCCTTCGTAATGGAAGTGATGGGTAAGTCGAGCCAATCATGAAAGTGACGATTAATTGTTGATTGATAATTTCGTTGCGTCGCTCGTCGTATCGGTTTTATTTCAATAAATTTCTGAAATACTTCCCGAAGCGTGATGTCTTGAAGGACATTGATGCGCTGACCGGTCTTTGGATCAACGCCCCTGGCTATATCGCCGATCATCATGCAGGCTTCTTTTCGTGCAGCTTCAAATGACATTTGGTGGCACTTACCAATGGTGTATCGCTTGTTTGAACCATCCACACGCTTTTCCAAAATGTAAGATTTGGATTTTGGCGTAACACGAACTGCAAACCCTTTAATGTCTTCGTCACGATAGAAACGCTGACCAATTGCCGGTGCATCAAGTTCTGTTTCGATGAATTGTTTTGTCAGTTTTACCATCATCTTTGCCTCGTTTTGGTGCAGAACGAGTACCGCCGACGGCGCAGCTATTGCTGCAGGTCAACGGCGCCCCAATGTACTAGTCGGCGAAACCTAGCAAAGAGTTCAAATTGTTATCCAAGATTTATTGACTGGTTGAAGCTGAGCCTACAAAATATCTACAACAGAACCATGGATAAAAGCCCAAATCCCGCGATAGTCAGGTGCTTTCTCATTCCCTATGGACTTTGGGATCCTTGTAGGACTACAATCGTTCCTACAGAGGCTTGTTAAACCTTATTGAATCGGGGCTGTGTGAGTTCCAGCACGAACCAGGTGAAAAACTGCGACGTGGTGTTAGCTTGAACCAGGGCGAAACGCTGGTTCAAGGCGCGGGAGAAGGACACGCAGAGATCAAAATACAGAAATACGCCGAACAACGAAAGCTCAATTTTGTCTCGATAGGTGCAACGCGCCCTATCTGCGAGGATATCTGTGAACCAGCACTCATACCGACCGGCACTAGCTTTGCAACACCGCTTAAATCGGAGAAAAAAAACAAATGAACCGACTTGAAGTAATTGCTCCTGGGCTCTTTCAAATGCTGCGCAATGCGGATTCGGCTAAGTTGACCGCATTGAGAATTGCTGCGTGCGACTACGTCTTTCCAATCCTCAAGTTCACTGGTGAAGAAAACAAACTGCTTTCTGAAGCAAGAGCTTGTTTGATTGAGACAGGAAAATTACCAGATAAGATACGCAGTAAAATTGAAGATCTAGCCGATGCTATGGACGCTCAATATTTTCCGCTCTATGAGGCTGATCCGCAAAACAAGGAGACCTACATGCCGTTTTTTACGCAGGCTTGTGCCCTCCACGCAATGTCATACGCGGGTGAAAGCGATCCGTATGAGTCGGCCGTGGAGGCCATCTATGAGGCAGCACAGGCCGCTGAAAACAGGAGCCAATTCCTGGAATATTTAGAAGCAATGGCAAAAACACATCAATAAGCATTGCCGCCCAGAGCGAGCAAACAAAGCCACTTCTGTGACTTGGTTATTTATTTTGCGTGGTTTGGCACATTATTTTGCGCTAGCAGAATCCGGAAACTCAGGCTCTGCAATGATGACGTTAGGCAATTAGCCAATAAACGCAAAACAATTAGCCAAAAAAGCCGCAATTTAATTCGCCAAATTACATTCTACTATCGCCGGGTTGTGTCTTCTCAATACACTTCTCACTAGCAATCCCAAGAAATCAAGATCTGATAAGGGTTTTGAGAATTTTCTTTATGCCACCAGGGGCGGTGTCCTCAAGTGGACATGGCCAATCAAGCCAGAATCCTTACCGTCGGTCACGCTTGCTCTGGCTAGTCCGACGGTCCGAAGGCATCGCGCCATCATTCAATTGGCTCATCTATCTGGAACATACTTGTCAGAATCGAACAGATAGAACTTTCAGCTTCTAAATCCAATCCACATCCTTTATCTCCAACTGGCTGGCAGCGCTTGTCGTCCTTAGTCTTTTCCATATTGCAGTCGACGCAGCGCATCGCGATATGACCGTTTCCGGGTGAGTCCACAAACCTCAGACCCAACTCTTTCAGCTGCTTTGCCTTGATGATAAGGGTTCCTTTTGCCTTGTTCTCTGGAACATGGAGGGCATGCTTAGCATCCTGTCTTGTTCTCAGCGACAGCTGCCAGACAGAAATGCCTGAGTGGCGAGTCATGCTCCGAGCAAAGTCTCGAGGCACTTTCTCCCGATGCGTGCGCGTTTGCTTCTTGTATCTTGCGTAAACCCGGATGAGATCCTCATCGTCATCCGGCACAATTTCATCAACCATTACGCCGCGGCTAAACTAGCCAAAACAGACGCTATCTGCCTTGGATCAAATACTTCCTGAACGTTGCCTGCTGTCTTTCTGGCAAAAAACTTCCGACCATAAACCAGATCGATACTGGCGCTCTCGAACTTCCAGGTCAATCCGATTTGCCCTTCTGGTCCAAGCCAAACAAAAGGCACAGGCACTCCTTTGGCAAATCCCGTAACTTGCCTGATATTCTCCAGGTCCTTCTTAACATGCTCAAACAGTCCGCCAGGCGGCGCTACTAGCTGATCTTCGTCTTCGGCACAAGTTTTCAGTTCTTCACGCAGGTCATCCAGCTCCTGGCAGACGACGTCATACCAGTCGGTCCCTTTCTTCACTCTATCGATAACAGCCATAATTCCGTTTCTTTGCTTTCTTCTATATTCTTCTAGACATCTTTATACCCGAAAAGTGCCCAAAAATCTCGATTTATAACACTTTAACGCCTTTTTGATACAAGTCAAGGTGGCAAACCGCAGTCTGTGGCTAAGTTCCAGCCGGAACCACTACATTGCAAGGGCGGACTTGGCTTCAGCTTCTGTTCGGGCGGTTCCCTGGCCGGCGCGTCAAAATTTCTCAGAGCGATTTCCGCTTCTGCTAATCAAACCCTAGCAAGGCTTAAGGTGTGATATCAAGAGTCAAGTGGCCCACGCACGAATCGTTGTCGCCTCTAACCCTACCTTCGAACTGCAAAAGATGGCGTGGTTACAAACAAACGGCAAGTGTCTTTTTACAGCGATCCCGACACGGACGCCTATTTGTCTTTGATCGATTCGGGCCTGAAAACGTGTGACTTGGTTATTTATTTTGCGTGGTTTGGCACATTATTTTGCGCTAGCAGAATCCGGAAACTCAGGCTCTGCAATGATGACGCAAGGCAATTAGCCAATAAACGCAAAACAATTAGCCAAAAAAGCCGCAATTTAATTCGCCAAATTACAGCATGGTCATTGACGCCGCGGCCCGGACCATGAGCAACCGTTCGCGTGCTCTCGGGAGCACTCAATAACATAAATGAGGACTTGACCATGACAAGAGAAGTTAGCAGAACGAAGACCAAGCGCATCCTTGTTGCGTTTAAGGAAGCCATGCTCGATGACTTCGACAAGATAGCCAAGCATAAGTATATGAGCCGATCTGAACTACTCAGAGAGTCTATGCGCTTTTACATGGAGTGTTTTCGAGCAGGACGCAGCATTGCTTCCTCAGTAGATTTGACTGTTCCTTCAGGTGTATTGAGCGTTGGTAACAATGCCGAGGTGCTAGCATGAAGAAACGTAAGCACGTTGAAATAAAAATACCTATTGAGAGAGCTTTTGTTCTCAAAGGGCAAAAACTGGAGATTCTGTCACGAGCTGAGTTTGAAGCAATCACAAAGGCTAATTATTATCATCCAGAATCACGGCTGATACTGCAGCTATTTCTTCAAGTGCACTACGCCTGGCAGATATCAAAACTTATGCAAGGCAAAGCATCTACAGTTAAGACGATAGATTGGAGCCGTTTTGAGAGCGCCTGCTCAAAGCTTTTGCTTTCAAGCTTTGGAGACCTGTTGAGCGGAGTTCAAGTTTCTCCTTGGACTAAACAAGTTAGAAAAAAAGCCTAACTTCAACTGAAAGGTGAGTGCTGATATCGGCCACTCACCTTTTTTTATGCTTGACCAAATTATTCGTAGATTTCGATTGCGCCGGGCGCTCCATGGTAGAGGAAGCGCAACAGAGCTGTCGAGCATCTCTTCACTGTTTAACTGTCCGCGACAGCTCTGCCGCGGTCCTCTGTAGCTCCTTTACCCGGCGGTGGTCGCCGGATCTGGAGCTATAGTATGAACAATAAAAAAACCTATGGGCTCAGTTTGACGGAGAACAGCAAAACTGGACCTGCTTTTAGTCTTGCACGAGCTTTCACGTGCATTAATAAGACGCCGACCTGTGAAGCGGCTTGTTACGGAAACGGCTTTCGCTACCAATCCTCTGGACAGCGCAGCAAACGAAACCAAAACTACCAAACTGTTGAGTTTCTACTGTCAGCTGGCGGCATCGAAGCTCTTGCTGAAAATCTTGTAGATATTATCGACAAGGCAAAACCATTCAATTGGGTAGCTGCAAAGTTTATCCAGGCACAGGCTACTTGGACTCTTCGCATTCATGATGTCGGCGATTTTCACTCATCTGATTACGTTAAGGCATGGACGCTCGCGCTCAGCCTTCGTCCTTATTGCCAAGCCTGGTTCTATACCCGGTCCTTTTTGAGCACAGAAATCTTTCAGTCGCTAACGGAGCTGGCAAGCCTACCCAATTGTAAGGGATTCATCAGTATTGACAAAGACAACCATCAAGCGGCAATTGATGCGTATTTGAGCAAGCCTTCAGTTTGGAATCTTGCGATCCTCCAAGATGAGGCGGAGCACCTTCCACCGGAAATGATTCGGAAATTCCAAGAGCACGGCATCAGTGCCAATGCCATTTGTTTTCCAAAGCACAGAGCCGGACGCCATGTCGCGCCTGTTGATTTAGCAGGACTAACGATCTGTCCACAGGTCCTTGGTGCGCTGCCTCTTGAAAGTAACCCACAAGAACTCAAGCCTTGCCAGATATGCCGCTTCTGTCTGCCGGCATCAGTAGCCATGCGCTGATACCAGTTCATTTCCGTGATTTTAATTATCCAGAAGGAGATTTGTATGAATCGAGCCGAGTTGAAAGAACACATGACCTATCTTGTTCCTCGAATTAAGCTGGCCTTGATCAGGGAGAATGACATGGAGCCTGTTCCAATAGTTATTCCAACTGATCTCGAACCGTTCTTGCTACCTTTGCGAACGGCTGCCGAGGAGTATTTCATAGCTTTCCATTTAGACGTACATAATCGTGTTATTGGTTATGCTGAGATCTCGCATGGCACAGTATCTGCCAGCCTGGTTCATCCCAGAGAAGTCTTTAAGGGCGCTCTGCTGTCAAATGCGAACTCTATCGTTGTTGCACACAACCATCCAGGAGGAAGCAATGTCCCCAGCGATCACGATCTCCAGACTACGGTCCAATTGGTCAAGGCTGGTAATATTCTTGGAATAAAGCTGCTTGATCATCTGATTGTCACCCACAAAGAGCTTGTTTCATTGCGGGAATCGTACGAACACTTGTTCTAATCGTAGAGATAGCAGCCTGAGCAAATCTTGCTTCGGCTGCTATTTTTTTCCTTCAAAACTCCTTGTCTACGCTTTCTTAGCTTTCTTGTACAGGTGCTTGCTATTTTGATGTCATTGAACATTTCGCTTTTTTTGGATGCTCTGCCAGATTAGGATAGTTCTGCAAAGCTTCATTTCAAAAGATTGGAGCTGCCATGTGGTCAGCTGGACGCACCATCTTTAGGCCCTGTTTTGGTTTTGCGACTCCCATTGACTTTACAAAAAAATCCTTTGGTAATATTCTGACTTCCCGTTGTCCTTGCAACAGTTCGGGTAATGAAACCCATCCGCCGAATGCTTCTCCCTGTGATTCTGGTATTTGACAAAAAGAACCCTTGTTCAACAAATTGTTTAGCCTTCTAAACAATTTCAAGATATTTTGATTGTTTACTGAACTTCGATAGTCGAATGAGCTATTTCCATCACTTAGAATTTGATAGAAGATTCTTATGTCTGAGTTGGTTCTGTTTTTCCTGACAATCGGGTCATTCTCTATACATTCTGCCATTGTCGATAACACGTGCTTCTTAAATTCCTCGCGAAACAAGGCTTTCATACGAAGCTCTGCGACATCGTCTCGTGAGACTATGTCTATGTCTGATGCGCGCTTGACTGAGTAACTATTCATCCGTGGTTCAAAATCCCTCTCGTCGGCCCACACTGGTAGGGCGTTGAGATTAACACCAAGAATAATTGTCAAAGACAAAAACGGCTTCATTCTTCGTAGGTCCTGATTCAAACTAAACTCAGACTGAGTAATGTCCCAATCACTTTCAGAATAGCACTAGCAAATGCAATCTACTCCGCCAGAAAATCTATGGAGGAAGGCGGAGAAGCCAGTTGAGGTAGACAGCTAGACCAAATGGAACAGAAAACTGGAGCTGAAGCTGTCTTCATTCATTCCGCTGCTGGTATATTGGACTAAGAAAGCTCATTCTCTTAGGCGGCTTAATAGCACGAACAGATAAGTCTGTTGGGGGAAAATATGAAGTTAAAGATCTCGCTCCTAGGATTCATAACTGTTTGGTCCTTAAATTCAATTGGTGCATCATCCATGGAAAGCACGCATGTTCCTCAAATCACTGTACAAACAAATGCATCTCGGCTTCTTATCTTTGGTGTCGCAGTTTCTACCGAGGATAAGACTGATCCTGATGTCCTACAAAAAATCGCTGGACAATTGATTGGTATTTCGAAAAAAGCTTTCGATTCATCCGGTATGATTCAGATGCGTTTGGAAATCACGAAACGGGGTAACGTTCTTATCCATGAATTGAGCTCTGATCTCTCGCATAAGAAGGCCTTCTCTAGGAACGCAGTAATGTTTAAGCATATCCCTTTAATTCTTGAAAAACCCGTCTTTGTATCTGCAATTATCAGCGTAGATGGAGCTCGGTTCCCCTACATGCCAATTGAAGGTATTGACGTGATTGCTTTCCGCGACCCACAAACGAGGGACGTCAGAATCTTGTCCAAAAATCAAAGTCACAACTTCACTTTTGATTCTTCTATAAGCTCAGCATCGTGTTCGAAAGCCCAGGCTTTGAAACTCTTTGAAGATGCCCCTGCTCTACAACGACAATGGCAGGAACGAAATACGAATTTTAGTTTTGAGCTTCCTTCGTCGTCTAGCAAAATCTCGACGCCGCATTCTGGAATGGGCGACATCAGAGCTTATAAATTAAGAATGAAACAGCAAATCGCACCAATGGTTGGCGAAATCAGGGAGCCGTTTACTTTGAGAATGTGCATCCAGAGGGATGGAACTCCCACAGAGGTCATCGCATGGTCCTCGTCGGATCACAGTATTCACCAGGAGATGTGCGGAAAAC
Source organism: Candidatus Obscuribacterales bacterium (assembly GCA_019747875.1). Classification (GTDB taxonomy): domain Bacteria; phylum Cyanobacteriota; class Vampirovibrionia; order Obscuribacterales; family Obscuribacteraceae; genus JAIEPM01. The sequence continues at coordinate 3,474 of JAIEQI010000043.1, read as the reverse complement.
TAAGACTATTGCATTTTGATCCACTGCCCGATTGGTACAGGGGCGACTCTCTAATTCTTCAATTCGGATTTCCGTAAGGAGCCGCGATGCTGCGTAACTAAAGTCAAGGCCACAGCCATTTTCAATATTATGCCAGCAACCTTTTTCTCGATGGGCTTCTTACCTGCCATTATCGATTTGAAGCCTTTATCATTTTGCAAGAGCCAAGGTATAGAGATGTCCGCAACACTTACCGCAGTGCCGTCAACTAGGCTGCTTTTCTCGTAACGCTTTGCTATCTTGCTGGCAAAAGTTTGAGGCGAATTTCTTTTGTAGATCAAAATTTGTTGTCCAGGCTCAATACAAGATTCCCCCGCTTTGTGAATAACTCTGAGCGATCGTTTGTGACCGTCGCTGATGTTTCTTACGATGGACCATTCAGGAGCGTTCACTAGTTGAAACAGGCAGCCTTTAGCGATTTCCATTTCGCAAGTCTCAGTTCGCATAGACATCCATTCTTTTGCAAATACTATTTTGCTAACTTCCTCTTCGTCTTTGCGTGCCCAAACATGGTGAGAAGAGCAATCTTCATACCGCACTAAGGGACCCATAATTATAGGTACTTGGAAGGATTGCGGTGTGAAGGTCTCAATTTTTGTATTTCCATTGAGTTGAATGACTCCATTCTCTCTATTTGATTCAAGGTTGATGTTGCCATGATTTGAGGAGAAAACATACGAGCAAATCGCGTCAGTACTAAAAATGAACATGGGCACAGTCCGCTCCCGAATCCACTACACTCGAAGAAAATTACACGCAACTATTCTCAAGAATGCTGAATAACTCATGGTTACAAATGATGCCGGTTATGGTATGTTTTTTTGTAAAACGTCTATTTTGGTGTTCAGAACTGCGATGAAGTGGCGAGCTCAAGTTCTTCAATGTTTGGTTGGACTGCTTCTGTTAGGCGGCTGCCAAACGCACGTGAGACGGTCAACAGGGACCTATGCAGGGCGAACTTCTAATAAAAACACGGTCCTCCAGAAGACACTTTCTGTTCGTCCTGATAAATTGGACAACTTGGTAGCGCAAAGTACCAGCGACCAAGCGCAGACCTTGATCCTTCTTCATAAGAAAGAATCGCCATCTAAGTTTATGGAAACTTTGGACAACCTGTACTTCACTCCAAAATTCAGCAGTACGTGCGGTTATTATGGTAAATTATCCGAAGAAAGCATCGAGGAGCTAGCAGTTGAACTCTCTCGGAGAAGAGAGCATGAAATTGTAATATGCCTTCTTCGATTTATGAGTTTTCCGTCGCCCAGTCCTCCTCCTCCTCCTGTATTGTTTGTAGCTAAGCCTTTTGTCAGGATAACTGATCATAAAGACATTTCGAAATTGAGTGATGTAGATACTAGAGCCGTAAGATGGATTTTCGATTCTAGCTGCCTTGACCAACTAAGTACTTTGGCGAATCTGCGAAAACTTCAGTACTTATCTCTTTCCCCGAACCTTGATTCTGTAGATGTTTCTGATAAGCAATTGGAATTTCTACGAAATCAAACGGAGCTTCGTTGGCTAAGTCTAGACGATGTTCACACAACAGGAAAGTTTCTCACTTACCAAGACTTTCCAACTTTAGAGTATCTCTCGCTCGTTGGTACATGCTGCAATGACAAGTACATCGCGAAATTGAAGGACACTCCGGTTCGCTTTCTAGATCTCAGTTCCACCAATATTACTGGCTCAGCGCTGTCCTCGATTTCAAACATCAAGAATCTGGAACATCTTCGACTGGCAAGGACTTCGGTAGACGATACTTTTCTACCAAAGCTCGTCGCAGTTACGTCGTTAAGGTTTCTCGATTTGAGAAACACGCGTGTTTCGCCAAAAGGCATTCTCTTGTTAGAAACTCGATTGCAAAAGTGTGAAATCCTGCCTAAGTCAACAGCTCTGCATGCAAAATTAGAGGCGATAAAGCAGCGAGCCAACAAAAGGTCATTTGTACTGGAACTCACACAATCGAGTATACCGAACGTTTCGGAGGGGCTGTAGGCAAGTTTGTAGAAGCTAACGCCAGCTCCCTGTGGGAGAGCAAGAACGGGCGTAGATTTGCGAGCGACTGTGTAGAAATTACGTAGGCGACTGTAGTGCCTACATTATAGAAGTGCTCTTTAGCGGAATTTGCAGCTGAGTAAATGCTGTTGGAGCTGATGACAGATCGGCTTGCCATTCCAGCTTCTTGCATTCGTCAATGCCGAGCAGAGGAAGAAACGTGTTCGTAATTTGGGTCATGTATGAGCGGAGGAGTTCGATGTCTAAGACAACATATCGCCCCGTCATGTCATTTGCAACACTGTGGTTGGCCAGCCTCTTGAGCACATACTCAGGAATTTTCAGCTTCCCACCTGTACTCATGAAGGTCCGGCGTAGGGAATGGAAGGAAAAGTGAATTTGGCTCTTTGCGCGCAATCTACGTAGCATGCCGACCCCTCCGCCAAGAGGTTTGTTTTTGTGTTTACTGGATTGGAAAACCCATTGAGAGTTTTTTCCGTACAAGTATCGCTTCTTAAGCAATGCAACGTAAGCGTTCCAATGCAACTAAAAAGTCGCTTAGAGGTAATCGATGCTCGCGGTCACTTTTTGTTTGTTCACGCGGGATAATCAAGATTCCGTTTTCAAAATCGACCTGGCTCCAGGTTAGTCGTTTTGCCTCACCCACGCGTAGCCCGGTCAGGAGAAGGACTATTAGGAAGTCGCGTATAACTTCCTGCGGAAGTGAGCAAATGGCTCCATACCAAATCGTGAGTTTGTGGTCTGGAATAATATCTTGTCGTGGATGGATACGGTGCCATGAGCGGTTGCGAGATAACCTCAAGACAGGATTCGTTCGAATCAATGGCTCACTTTCAGGGAGTTCCAAGCCTGTTCGGTCCAACAGTCAACTCTTGATGGCGTTGCTCAACCATATCCTTCGTAATGGAAGTGATGGGTAAGTCGAGCCAATCATGAAAGTGACGATTAATTGTTGATTGATAATTTCGTTGCGTCGCTCGTCGTATCGGTTTTATTTCAATAAATTTCTGAAATACTTCCCGAAGCGTGATGTCTTGAAGGACATTGATGCGCTGACCGGTCTTTGGATCAACGCCCCTGGCTATATCGCCGATCATCATGCAGGCTTCTTTTCGTGCAGCTTCAAATGACATTTGGTGGCACTTACCAATGGTGTATCGCTTGTTTGAACCATCCACACGCTTTTCCAAAATGTAAGATTTGGATTTTGGCGTAACACGAACTGCAAACCCTTTAATGTCTTCGTCACGATAGAAACGCTGACCAATTGCCGGTGCATCAAGTTCTGTTTCGATGAATTGTTTTGTCAGTTTTACCATCATCTTTGCCTCGTTTTGGTGCAGAATGTTTTTCGCAAATTAAAAATCAGCAGATTTCTTTGCGGCGGCAATCGAAAATTCAGCAGTTTCTCCATCGCCG
>JAIEQI010000171.1 GCA_019747875.1 Candidatus Obscuribacterales bacterium | reverse complement strand
CCCGCAAAAAATAGAATTGTTGAACATGAAAAGTGTGGAAGAGGAGAAAGCAAACCGTTTCCGGCTTGCCTCTCCTCTTCCGAGTTGGATTTAGTTTTTACTCCGGCGTCTTGCCGAAGATTGCCAGAAGGTTGAAGAACTTCTTGGGCTTGTACGAGGCGGCATCTTGCAGCGACCACGTGCCGTCGCCCTTCAGTTCGAGCACCTGCTGGTGGTACTTCACCAGGGCCGCGCCATTGCCGGCGGTGACCACTGTCGCTCCGATCGTCGTGAGCACGGTGTAGAGCAGTTGCTCGGTCTCGTTCTCCAGCGCCGCAGTCGCGTCATCGACGATGACGTACTTCGGCTTGCAAAGAATGATACGGGCAAGTCCGAGTCGCTGTTGCTCGCTCGGGGAAAGCATCTGCCTCCAGTTCTGCTCCGTGTCCAAGCCGCTGGCCCGCTCGAGAAGTTCGGTCAGGCCAACCAGCTTCAACACTTCCATCAGGCGAGCGTCGTCGGTGACGGGCGCTGCCATCGGATAAGTCAGCACGGTGCGAAGGCTGGTCTGAGGCAGGAACGGCGCTTGGCTCAAGTACATGACCTCAGACATGGCGGGACGTTTCATCGAACCTGAACCAGCCATCCACAAGCCGGCGATCACTCGCAGGATTGCAGTTTTGCCGGAGCCGTCCGGACCGGTCAGAAGCAGGTTCGCGCCGGGCTTGACGTTGACCGTCAAGTCCACGACGAGCGTCTTCTGCAGGTCGGGCGTCATCACCGTCACCTTGTTCAGGTCAATCTCGTCGGCTTCGGTCACCTGAATCCGCTTTTCCGGGGGCAAGGTGTCCACACCAGCAGCTTCGATAGCGTCCATGAAAGCGGCAAGCCGCTTCACCACGTTCGCGTACGAGCTCAGACCGCCGAACTGATTGGCGATCCAGCACAAGCCACCGTAAACGGCAGCGAATGCGCCGGTTGCCTGCGAGATGGCACCGAACTTGATGGCACCGTCGAAGTAGAGGCCGACGACCAGATAGAGCGGCACAAGTACAACCAGCATGTTGAAACTGGTCGTGAAGAAGGAGATGTTCCGGTTGACGTACATGACGTCCGTCAGGGTTGCAATCACCGCACTCAAGCGGTTGCGAGCAACCTGGAACGCGACCTTCTCGCCGCGATAGAAGCTGACGTTTTCCGTCTGCTCGCGAACGCTCGCTTGCCAGTAACGGAGGTCACCTTCGGTTTTGTTCTGCTGGTTTGCCAGCGGAACGAGGCGTTGCCCAAGCCAGACCACGCCGACGGACATGATGAAGGCACAAAGAATTGCGCCGACGCCAAGCTGCCAGGTGAGGTAGATGAGCGTGCCACCAAAGGTGATGATGGTCACCAGGTTCTCCAGGAAGGAGATCGGCAGCCAGACTGACTGATTGCAGAACGAATCCAGTTCGCCCGTGATGCGGGAGTCAGGATTGTCGATCTCGGCATTGCCGTTGATCTTGCTGGCAGCCTGGGTCTTCTCGTTGTAGTAACCGGTGAGCAGTGACGCTGTCAGCCAGTCTCGCCAGGCAAGACCGAGCTTGGTGCGCAGCATCCCGTAATACACCTGCACGAGGGTAAACGGTGCAATCACTGCAACCGAGATGAGCAGCCAGTAGTTGGTGTCCGCGGAGGACTTGGTCTCAATGGCTGTCCACAGCTCTGCCGTCAACTTCTGCGACGCCCAGTTGACGCCGACGGAAGTGATGAGCAGAAGGATGATGGCTCCCAGCAGGAGGAGATTCTTGTTGCGCTGGTCGGAAGTCCAGAAAGGCTTCCAAACCTTCACAATGGTCCTCCAGGAGAGACCTTGTAGCGGGTTCGTGAATTTCATGACACGTCCCATAAGTTCGTGTGAAAAGGGACCAGGCGGATGAATTTCCGCACGGTTGATCGCGTAGTCGGTGAAGACCGAATGCAGACGCGCTCTGACTTTCGTCATGGCAAGCGCGCATGCAGCGCGATCACCGTTCTTGTATCTCTTGTGCCGAATCTCGATTGGGACGCTCACCGAAATGAGCCGCCAGCAAAATCGAGCCAATCAGCAGGAAGAGAAGCACCAGTTTGATGGTCATGGCAGCTTGTGCCTGTTTTGGCGCTCGGTTGCTCCAAAACCGAACTGTTCGTCTGTTCGTTCCTGCGCGCTTACGACCGGTCTCAAGCCGAGGCTGGGGTGCCTGGGCAGAGGATGGAGCGTGTCGTTGGCTATTGGCGCGATTTAAGTTCAGAAACTGAAGAGAAAGTGTATTTGGAATTTACTAGTTTCTGATCTCGTCCTCAACCAGGCCATGATCAGATCTGTTTGAGATCTAATAGCGTAAATCGCTTGTCCTGTAAGCGATGCCTGGCTTGGTTTCGGCTTATTAAGGGGGTAGATTGCGGATCTGCAATCTTTCTTGATAACCATACGGGGCTAGCACAGCTCGGTGCCACGCGGCTAACTAGCTGAGATTTCCGCGCAATTGGTACTGTGGCAATTGGTACTGTGACGCTCGGTTCGGTTCCGGGAGCGCCGGCATCTTGCCGGCTTCTAATTTTTTAGAGCGATGCGCTCCAAATCTAGACAGGCTGTTCGATTATGGATCGATTGCTATATACGTCGTTTTCAGACGTTTTTCTGTCTTACATCTGCTCGATCAGATGTGAGATCAGTTTCTCTGCCTGACTGCGACCTAGTTCGTCCCAGTGCGAGACACCAAAAGTGTTTTGTGAGTATTGGTCGGCTTGTTCATCACTCCAACCAATCATGTCCAAAGCTTTCCCGAGCACTGTCAAATAATTCTGATCGGTTACTTCTCCCAGTCCGTGACGGGGAGCGGAAGATGTTGCTGCAGCTGCCGGAGCCGAGGCCGCCGCCGCTTGAACTGCGGCTACCGGCTGTGCTGCTGTCGGCGCCGGTGCTGGCTTTGCTGTTTCGACCGCTTGAACTGAATGGGGGGCTGCCTGGAATGGAGCTGTCGCTGGTGTGCTGCCTGGTAGTTCGGCTAGCTCTTCGCTTTCATCGACCTCTTCATCGCCAAGATCTTCTTCGTCAAAATCCTCTTCTGCATCGATTTGGCTTGCTGCGGCAGTTGTGTAAGTCGTTTTTGGCAAGCTATAGCTGGCTGGCGGTGCCACTGTCTGCGGTGTCGGATTCGGCATCGCTAAATCGACGGAAGGACCAATTGAAATTTCCTGGGGTGGTAAATTAGCAGCGGCAGGAAGTGGAGCGAACTCTTCTTCAACAGGCTGCCAGGGTGACGACATTTCATTCTTGAGTTCGTTGCGCAAAGTAATGGATATCATCAACTGTCTCAATTCATCGATTTGTTTTGAGATTTCGATAAAGCGCCGTTCGGAAAAGCTTCGGAGTCCGATAATCGCCTCCATTAGCATTTCAGGATTACCTGGCTGTTGTGGCACTCCAATTAGTTTCGGTGTTATCAGCCCCTCAGCTTCCAACTGCGGCCGAATTTGCGAGGTTGGCCACCCTTGTTCGACAAGCTCTTTTATTCGCTCCAGAACTGTTAAATCTTCGGGTCTGTATTGTCGCTGCTGACCTCTTCCGCGTTTTATCTCCAGGCCGAACATCAGCTCCCACCTTCTTAATTGGTGCACCGACAGCCCTAATTTTGCCGCGACGGTGTTGATGGATAACATATCTGCCTGGGTCATATATCAGCCTTTCCGGGTTTTGAACTTGTGGATTCCGAGGTCCGCTCTCCCGCCTATATACCCGGCTCTAGCGCAGCTAAGCGAAGGTCTTAGCTGATAATACAAATTGTTTTTGATCTGGTGTAGATAAGGGTTTCAAAGATTCCGACAAATGTCTACGAAATGACCCGAGAATGCCCAAACCTTTCCATATGATTTCTCCATCGGGATGAATTTGGGATTTATCTGGGGAGAAAAAAAATGGATCTTTATCACCTGCTTGGAGTTGGTTTGGCAGAGCTTCTGCATGCCCCAGTTTCCGCCGAGGCTGCATCTGCTCAAACTAAAGTCTTCAATAGCGATTCGCAAAACTTGAACGTCAGACCAGTCAGACAACTGAGCGATCAGGCTTGCTGTGTCGGTAAAACTGCTTTCGAGGTGTTTCAAGTGCTGGCGATGCAAGGGCTTCCGGCAAAGTCCGTCCAGCGACGCATTGAGTACTACATCAATAAATCTCTCGACAGCAGTTATGCCAGGCAGATGGCCGCAAGAACGTTCAACAAACTTGCAGAAACATGGACTGTGAAATCTGCATCAGGCCGGGTTGAGCTTACCGCCAGGGCTTTCGGCGTAGATGAATGGTTGGAGGAAAGAACAAAGATCAGCGTACGGCTTGTAGTGCGTACCAGGGTTCTAATTGCTTCCTAGATTCCATTGCAGGGCGCTTGGTGAAATCGCGGGGCGCATGCCATCTAGCTGGCTTCGATCTTTGAAAACGAATTAGCAGGGTCAGCCTGAACTTATTCCACTTGGTGAATAATCTCGTTTACAGTACCGCCTGTAGTGCCAACTAAAAAGGAAGCTGGGAGGGGCCAGCTTCCTTCTTGATTCAGGCGGGTTGTCGGAAGAAAATTATTCTTTGCGGCTGTTCTGGTACGGATTGAGCATCAACGCATTATTCAGTTCAGCCTGCAACTGCTGAGTTGAGCGGTTCATGTTGTCCGTATCTGACTTTGAGTAATCCAAGCCTGAGGCGGAATTCGGTGACCATGCTTCCATGATTGCGTTATGGGTCCAGCTGTCAGCTGACATTTGCAGTTCGCTTTCGCGAGTTTCACGGTTGATATTGTCGATTTCATTGTTTTCTGCAAATCCCATCGCCTTCATCCTCGCCTTTGCTGATGTTCAGATAATATGAGCGGGTGAGTTACAAGTTTGTGGAAGATATAATTGTGATTCAATTTGTCAGTGGCTAGCCACCTTCTTATTAGAGTCCAGACCTCGGTCTGTTTAGCGCTTTTCAGGATTAATAATGGCAAAAATACTAATAGTCGAAGACGAAAACAGCGTAGCGGAGAACGTTAGAGACTGTGTATCAGCAGAAAGGCATACTAGTGAGCGTGCTGAGGATGGGCGAGTCGCCCTTGAGCTGCTCAATATTTTTGTATATGACATTATCTTGCTTGATTGGAATATGCCAAATACGTCCGGCGTAGATGTGTGTCGGCAGTTCCGCGCAAATGGCGGTCAAACTCCAATTATTATGGTTACGGGAAACAACAAGATTAAAGACATTGTTGCCGGACTTGATGCCGGTGCTGATGATTACATTACTAAGCCCTTTGATAAGGTTGATTTGCTGGGAAGGATAAGAGCAATGCTCAGGCGCTATCCGTCTGCGCCTGGCGAGATCATTGAAATTGGTCCTTTACGTCTGGATTGCAACGCTATGCAGGCCAGTTTTTCGGATGAGCCAATTAAGTTGCGAAATCGTGAGTTCTCGTTGTTGCAATTTTTGGCGAAACACGCCAATCAGCATTTCAGCGCGCGCGATCTGATAAGCAGAGTCTGGGCAGGTGATGGAGAGCCTTCGATGGAAGGAGTGAGGCAGTCTGTGAAACGGTTGCGCGATGCGCTCATAGCAGCTGGCGGTGATTCCCTTGTCCGTTTTGACAAAAACTTGGGATACACTCTGAGCCTGGAGACTGGTAAAACGCCGGTTTAGAAGATCTTAGAACGCAGGCTCGCTTGATGGTAAGGTGAACCAGAATTCGGTTCCCTCATTCTCTTTGCTGATCAATCCAATTGTTCCGCCGTGTGCTTCTACAATCGATTTGCAAATAGCAAGCCCTAGTCCGGAGCCTTGTTTTTCTGTTCGGTCGGCCTTCTCCACTTGTTTGAATCGGTCAAAGATATTTGCTTGTAAGGCTTCGGGGATTCCTCGTCCTTGATCTTGAACCGATATTCTCGCCCATTCGCCCTCATCTTTAGCTAGCAGAGTTATCTTGCTGCCGTCAGGGGAAAATTTGATCGCATTTGAACAGAGGTTGGTAACTACTTGTACGATGCGGTCAGCATCAGCATTTACATACAAATTGCTCTCTTTGAATTCAATCGCAATGTTCTTGTTCTCAGCCAACGATTGGATTGATTGGAACGAATATTGAAAAATGTCATCTATGCATGAGCTTGTGAGCTCGAGGTTCAAATTGCCCGTTTCCATTGCCTCTACGTCGATCAACTCTCTTATCAGATTCATTAATCTGCCGATGTTATTTCGAGCTGCGGTCAGTCTTTTCTGTCCGTTACTATTCACTTGGCCGAGAAGTCCTTCATTGAAGAGGGCAAGGGTCATTTCAATGGACATAAGCGGAGAACGCAGGTCATGTGAGATCATGGATACAAACTCGCGCTTCCTTTGCTCTAATTGCTTCACCGTTTCAGCCATTTCTCTGAAGGTATGATCTACCTCCGAGATTTCGTCATTGCCGCCGACTGCTGGAAGAAAATCTTGCCGTTTGCCGAAGAGCTCACTGTTAGTTTTCAGAATTCTAAGGCGGTCGACGAAATTGCGGCTATAAAAATACGCAAGCCAAACTGCTATGAAAATGTTAGCCATTACGCCGGCAGCAAGTATTGAAACTACTGTGTTGCGAGTCCTTACCTGTTGAATGAGTAAGTCTTTTTCAAGAGCTTTATCTGCTTTTGAGATGCTTTGGACCATGTTGTTGACTTCGACGGATGATTCTCTGACCTGCTTGAAGAGTTCTTCGCTTACATCGAGATGATCTCGTGTCTCGATTGCAACGCGGATTTCCTTGAGCAGCGACCCATAGTGCTCAATTTGATTGGCAACTTGTTTTAAGACGTCTATTTCTTGCTGGTTTCCTCTTGCGGCTTCTTCCACTTTTGCAAAATCAGAAGGAAGTTGATCTAAAATCGCCTGGCAAGTTGTAAGCGTATTGCGGTCGTTAGTAACGGCATAACCTGCCATAGCCAGCGCTGCATTCTGCATCTTGCGAGCAAGCGCATCTGTGCGGACGATCACATTTCGTGCCTGCATCAGCTTGATAGTCTGATCTTCTGCCTGCCGAAGTAAATAAACAAGCGCGCCGACAAAAGCAAGTTCAAAGAGGAGCGGAACAGCAACAAGAAGTAATCCTTTTTGGGCTATTCTCATCTAGTTAGTTGGCTCCTTGAGCTGCGGCTTTGCCGTTTGCATGCGACTCTCGCTTAGCAGGAGTTTCCTTGCTGAGCTCACTATTTTTTTTCTGCTTGTTCTCTTTTAGAATTCTTTCGCTAGCGGCAAGAACGCGGTTGGACTCAGCTGTTTTGCCCAATTCTCGAAATGATTCCGCCAGCTCAATTTGTAGTTTGGCTGATTCTATGCTTGCTTCCTTCTGCAAAGCTTGTTGAGCTTCTTTCAACGAACGGAAGGCATTGTCATCGCGTCGTAAAAGTAGCTCAGTTTTTGCTTGGTCGATATGAAATCTGGCCAGTACAAGTGGGTCTTTGGCACCGCTAATCATGTGAAGGGAGATAAGGTCTTCGTAAGTGTCAACAAGTTTTGCTGGCTGTTTTGTGTGTTCGTAGAACCACTTTAATTTCAAGGTATGATCGAGGGCCATGCTCCAGTTTTCTTGTGACTTCCGCATTTCCACTGCTTTTCGCAAGAGCTTCTCTGCTCCTTTGGCATCTCCTTTTTTGGCTAGAACGACACCTAAGGATGCAATCGCATCGGATAGTTTGCTCTTGTCATTGGGGAAATGTTTTTGAGCGAACGCCAGTGTTTGTTTGAAGTAGTTTTCTGCCTCGTCCAGATTCTCTTTTATTTCTTCGCATCTGCCGATGTTTAGGTAGCAGTCGTAAGCGAGCTTCAGTTCTTTGTTTGGAAGCGCGAGCTTAAGGGCTTTCTTGAACAAAGCCTCGGCTTCGGAGATTTTGCCTGCCTGAACCTCTTCTATCGCTTGATCGGTGATCTCTTTCGACTGGCTAATCACCTCGATTCTCTTGAGCGTTAGTTCCGGTTTTCCAGCTGGTTGAAAGTCTGAAGGACTTGAGCAGCTCAACAAGCTGGGCAATAGGATGATGGAAAGCAGGCCGGCAGTGCCTGAGGATTTAAGAAAATTTGGCTTCATTGCCTGAGCTCCCTGACGGGAGTAGTCTAGCAACTCTGCTACTTGAATAATTCTTGACTTTCCATTTCTGCCAGCGGTTTTCCTGCTGCCGTCTGCGCGAAATCAGCGTCTTGGCAGTCTCGGTGTGCTCGCTATTGTGTTTCCTTCTTGGTCAAACTGAGAATCGATAGAGCCGATATCGCTGTTGCCAAAGTTATGTGTGAGAGTGTTAGAGCTTCTTCTGCCGGCGTCTGGTGCTTTAGTTTTGGCGAGATTGCTGAGTTCTTCAGCGGCGTTGGAGCTTGTTCTGCCCTTGCTGTTGCTGTCTAAGTTTTTTGCTATAAAGCTGAGTTCTTCAGCGGCGTTGGAGCTTGTTCTGCCCTTGCCGTTGCTGTCTAATTTCTTTGCCATATTGCTGAGCTCTTCAGCAGCGTTGGAGCTTGCTCTGCCCTTATTAGAGTCTTCTTGAGCGGCTTTTGTCTCTGGCAGTTTGAGTTGCATTCCCTCTTTTAGAAAGTTGGGATTCTTTTCCAGCCAGGGATATTGATCCTTGTTTGCTGCGATGATTTTGTTCATTTCTGCAAGAACATCTTTCTTTGTGAAATCACCGCCCTTCTCCTTCATGCTGCGTTCTGCTACGCCCCAAAGAGAATCGCCTTTTTGAACTGTCGTTTCGTTTTTGCAGTTTGGATCCAGTGCTGCACTGCTTCTTTCCTTTGCCCTTTCTTGCCAGTCGGAATAGGCTTTGCTGCCCTTTTCAGCCGGCTTGAAATTCAAGGCAGTATCTAGTTGTAGTTCAGGGAGCCCCAGTGAACTATTGGATTGTTTGGAAAAATCTTGATTTAGTCTTTGGAGATAACAATCACTTGCACCGCCTTCGACCAAGCAGCTGGCAGCTGTGAGCCGTGAATTGTTTTCGCTATTTTTCTCGCTGCCCCTGTTGCACCAATCTTCCATCTGCGCTTCCTCCATGACCTTTGTGAGTTGAGTCTAATGAGGGTCGAGTTACTGGGTTGTGAAATGAATCGTGGGTGCAGTTAGCGTATCGCTAGTTTGGCCAGGGTCAGAGATTATGGGTTTCCTAGTGATTTTCCGAAACAATTGCAGGCAAGGTCCTTGTTTTGGCTATGTCGAGAAGCGCTAGCATCGACATATCAACTCTCCCCAATTTCCATTCGTCCAAAGCAAAGCACAGCATCCATCTAGCACAAAAACATTTGAGTAAGTAATCAGAGTTTCTCTGACTGCTCAATGTCGCGTGGGAAGCTGATTGTTTGCTTCGTATGGGAGATGGGTGGGCGAAGAGCAGTGTTTTGCTGCTCAGTTTCTTGTTGCGAAATTTTCAACAAAGGAGATTTCAATGATCGAAACCACTCTCATGACCAAGGTCTTCCTCCTCCTCGCCGGCTGCCTCTCCTGTGGTGGACTCGGTGCCTATGTCGGTCGCAACATCCGCTCGCTCGGCACCATGATCGGGCTCGCGCTCGCCATGCTGGTCGGCGTCTTCGTCGTCTGGTACGCCTCCGGTGTTTCGCCGCTGGTCGGTATCGTGTCGCTGGCCGGCTGGACCTTCATCTCGGGGCTCTTCAGTGGACCCTCGCTGCGGCACTACCGCGAGCGGCTCGGCTGGGAAACGGTGGCTTGGGTGTTCTTCAGCTCGGCAGGAGTGATGTTGGGTCTGGGTATGTTTGGTGCCTACTCCGGGATCGACTTCACGTTCCTGGGCGGCATCCTGTTCTTCGCGCTCTCCGTTCTCCTGCTGGTGGGCCTGGTGATGCTCTTCGTGCGGCTTGGCCGGCAGGCTGCCATCGCCGAGTCCATCGCCAGCATGATCGTCTTCTCCGGCTACTTCATCTACGACTTCTTCCGTGTGACGCGCGTGACCAACACGTGGGAACACGCGGTGCAGGCGACGATGTCGATCTACCTCGACTTCATCAACTTCTTCTTCGACGCGCTGCGCCTGCTCGAGCTGCTCAGCAACAAGTAACAACAAGTGCTAGTTCGGGTGCTTGCATTGCGCCCTTACAGGCTGGATCCGTTTCCGGTGCCTCGGAGGTGTCTATGAAGGTTGTGCTTCTCTGTCTGCTGCTGCTGCTCCTGCTCAATAACCGGCGAAGCCGGGCTTTCCGCAGACGACGGTAGTAAGGACAGGCTGCTGCTAGGACTACTTTGCTTTGTTTGCAAGGCGGAGTGGTACTGTCTGTAGTAGCGCCCGAGCCGGGAGGAGCGCCTGCTTCTTCCGGCTTTGGGGAATGTCCCAAACTCAGTTGAAACTGAAAGAGCTCTGGAGACTGCGGCAATCTTAGCACGCAAAATCTCCAGGGC
>JAIEQI010000106.1 GCA_019747875.1 Candidatus Obscuribacterales bacterium | reverse complement strand
GAGCCGGCAGGATGCCGGCGCTCCCGGGATCGAACCAAAATCTATGAGCCGGCAGGATGCCGGCGCTCCCGGGATCGAACCTGACAGCAACATGGTCACTGCAGGCGCGGAAGAACATCTCCCAGCGAACGTAGGGGCTCCGCGAGGCGGCGCCCGCCCTCAAAAAATAACGAAGGTAGGTGCTGGAAGTTTGAGGCTTGGCGGCAAAGGTTTGATCCTGATCGGCACTCCTCTCGTTTTCGAATTGGTTCTGGTCGGCTCACTCGCAACCCTCCTATATTCGGCAGATAAAGAAAGGCAGGAAGAGCTAATTCAAAGAAATACGGCACTCCACGCATCGGAAATAATCAACCTTTATTTTGTAATGAGTGCATTGATGATTGGCGAACATACTCCCGATCGATGGTTCCTTACCAGTCAGACTTATGAATCTATTGAAAGAGTACAAAATGAGCTAAAAGAGCTGGTCAAGCGAGATCGAGACGCCAGAACGATTATGAACGCAATGGAAAAACAGAGCCAAAAGATTTCCGCATTCATTGCGAATGGCAATCGAATTATGGAACGCGACGCCACCGTCGCTAATGCTACAAAAGCAATGGGTGGACGTGAAAAGCTTGTGCCATCCGTAGTCGGCATGTCGAGAAAGCTACAGAAATTGCTTGAGACTGCGGAGAAGAAAGAGTTCGTCATACCTGAAAAGCGACGAGAAATTAGAGCAAAGCAATCACAAATATTGATGCTGGGACTCGGTCTGAATATCATTGGTTCAATATTGTTAGCTCTATATTTCAGTAGGGACCTTACAAGTAGATTGCAAATTCTGGCTGACAATACTGTCAGATTGAGCAGCGATCGCCCACTGAATGACATGATCCAAGGCAAAGACGAGATCGCTGAACTCGACGAATCTTTTCATCGAACAGCTGCCGAATTAGTCGAAGCGCAAAAGAAAGAGAGTGCGATTTTCGACAACGCCCGAGACATTATTTGTTCATTCTCTCGCGATTTTGAATTTACGAAAGTGAACCAAGCCATCGTCCGCATACTTAACTTTTCCCAGAGCGAACTGGTCAACCGCAAACTGATCGAGTTTCTAGCTCCCGACGATTTGCAAGAGGTACAGGGACGCCTCCGGAAGCTTTCAATCGGTTCCGATCACTTCGACTCCGCTATGACTGACAAATTCGGGAAAACCAAATACTTCAATTTCTCGGTCTCGACGACCGGATCAGAAAGCGATTTTTACTGCGTGATGCATGACATTTCGCAAAAGAAAGAAATGGAAATCCTAAAGCAAGAGTTTCTGGCAATGGTCAGCCATGATCTCAGAACACCTCTCACATCAATCTTAGGCGTGGCAAAACTAGCTATCGCGAACGTGCTAGGTCCCATCTCTGCTGAGAACAAGAAATCGCTGGAACAGATTGTGAATAGCGGGACCGATTTGTTGGAGCTAATCAACGATTTGCTAGACATTGAAAAACTAGAAGCAGGGAAAATGCAGTTCCTATTGAAGGAGCTACCAGCGCAAGAGTTAATCGCTGGCATTTCCTCAATTCCTCAAATTGAGCTAGCAGAAGTAAGAGCCGACCTATCCGAGCTCTCTATTTATGCGGATCAAGAGCGGCTTCTGCAGGCATTTACGAACATATCCAGATTCATTACAAAGGACAACAGCGCGGACTCATTAAAGCCGAAATTATCAACCTTAGCGAACGAGAGAGGTGTCCTTTTGGAATTTATCAGTACGTCTATCCAAGCAGAAACAGGGGAACCGGAGATCGCACTGCCCAGCGATGCGAAGCAGCAGTTAGCCCTACCAATAGCTCGCAAGATAGTTGAGCAACATGGCGGCTACATTGAGATAAAGGAACAATCACTGCACGTCTTCCTACCCAAATATTACAAACCGCAGGCGACGTTGCCTGATGCAATCCCTAGCTCATAAGAAAGCTACTTACGAAGATGCAGCCCAAACCATCGACAAGCAAATTCCGAAACAATCTCTAAGCGTCCTAGTTCTTCAAAGAGATGACCTGCACCGGGAATTATTCTAAGTTCTTTCTGCACGGACATGTGCTTAATTGCGTCTTGATTAAATCCTATCACCGCTTCGTCTCTGGAGCCGACCAAAAACAGAGTGGGGCAAGAAACGCGCTTTAAATTGTTTTTTCCAGCCAAATCCGGCCGCCCGCCGCGTGACACTACTGCCGATATCACTCCCGGTTGTTCCCCCGCCGCACAGAGAGCGGCTGCAGCGCCAGTGCTCGCGCCGAAATAGCCCATACTGAGATCTTTTGTGTTTTCCTCATTCTGCAACCATTCAGTAGCAGCGAGCACCCTCTTTGTCAGGAAAGCAATGTCAAATCGCAAAGTACCACCACGCATGTCGATGAGCTCTTCCTCGCCGGTCATCAAATCGAATAACAAGGTTCCAAGCCCAAAGTCATTCAGCGACTTAGCAACGAACTTGTTGCGGGCGCTATGCCTTCCACTCCCACTTCCGTGCACAAAAATGACCATTGCACGAGCATTCTGTGGGATGCGAAGGTTGCCTTCCAAAAGGGCATCTCCTGTGCTTATTTGCACTTCAGAATTTACACTTAGTCTGTTTGCAAAACTCGACATAACAACACTCCGCTAAGTTGCCAAAAGTTCTTTCAAATAATCCGCGTTTTTAATAGCGTATCCACCGGTATCATTGTTGAAGTAAACGAAGAGCTGAGATTCCTTTTGGAGCAGCTTTTCGATAAATCTAGCTTCGCGCACGAGATCCTTTTTTGAGTAATTCGGCGTCAATTTCTTTCCATGATATCGAATATAAGAGAAATCTGCCGTAAGCTCCTCGACACGCGGATACTTGGGTCCATCGGCAATACACAAGGCCGAATTGTGTTCGTTGAGCAGTTTA
This sequence comes from Candidatus Obscuribacterales bacterium, assembly GCA_019747875.1. Taxonomy (GTDB): domain Bacteria; phylum Cyanobacteriota; class Vampirovibrionia; order Obscuribacterales; family Obscuribacteraceae; genus JAIEPM01. Next base: position 7,370 of record JAIEQI010000106.1, on the reverse strand, counting down.
TAGACATCTGTCTGAAACCAGGATTCATGCCGAAATTCGAATGCAAATCGCACCGGATTTTCCCGACTTCTATTCGTCTGTTCGGCTAATGTCAAAAAATTTCGCAGTCGATCAAGATCGTATACGAAGTTCTGAGGAAATTGAAATAAAACTGGCGCCAACTTCTCCTCAAGAAGAAGAGCATTTTCAATGAATCGAGGCCACGCCTCATCCACATCGCGCAGCCGTTTAATGTGAGTAATAAATCGACTTGCCTTTACCGAGAAAAGGAAATCTTCTGGTGTTCCCTCTTTCCAATTCTCGTAGGTCTTAGCTTGCGGCAGGCGATAGAATGAATAATTCACTTCAGCCGTGTCGTAGTGTCTGGCATAAAACGCGAGTTCGTCCTTTGTGGCTAAGCCGACTGGATAAAACACACCTTTTTCCCAGTGCTTATAAGCCCATCCACTGGTACCAATTCGTAGAGCATCAACTGACATTTTACGTTCTCCTATTGCTAGGACAATGAATAAGCATTGGCAGTTCCTCTCCGAATGAAGCAGCTTGGCGTGCATTCAAAAATATGCTAAATTCTAATCAGCATGGAGATTGCTTAGTGAACATTTCGCTTGATCCAGAGGTCCAACGATTAATTGATGAACGGATAAAGTCCGGTCAATTTTCTCGTCCCGAAGATGTTATTGCTGCAGCATTAATGACAATGCAACAGCAGGAATGGGCTTGTGATTTCGAGCCAGGAGAACTTGATTTCTATCTTGCCGAAGGCGAACAAAGTATTACAACCGAAGGAACTCTCGACGGAGAAGAAGCCTTTTTGGCAAGAAAAAATCGCCGCTTAAATCAAGAATGACTTATCGACTTTCCAAAAGGGCCAATGCAGACCTAGAAGAGATTTTTTCGAATACATTGCAAAATCCAATCCTGACGCTGCATCTCGACTCGATCAGCGAATCCATGAAACAGTTAATTTATTAGCTCGCTTTCCAGGAATTGGCCATTCCAGATTGGACGTGACAGACAAACGCTATCTTTTCTGGACCGTTGGAAATTACGTTATTGCCTACCGAATGGTTGGTCCTGATCTCGTTGTGGTCAGAGTACTTCATGGCGCTCGAAATTTTCGAAAACTTTTTCCAAAAACATAACTCCTTAGACGAAAGGCGGTCAATGACCGCCTTTCTGAGTTATTCGAGATCTTCCGTCAACCCTGCTAGTTCATAGTGGTTGCGCAATTTCTTGATTGCTTTTGCTTCGATTTGCCTGGCTCGTTCACGACTAACGCCGAGTTTTTGTCCCGTTTGTTCGTAAGTCATGGTGACACCACCATCGAAACCATATCTTAGCCGTAATACTTCTCTTTCATGAGGCGACAAACGGCCAAGCGCGGTTGCAACGCGTTCGGCAAGAAGTTGTCCACGAATTGCTTCATCAGGTGCAGGAGTGTTTTCATCTTTTACAAAATCCGAAATAGTGTTGTCTATATCATTTCCAACATGGGCATCCAGTGATACCAGTTTTTTGTCAGCGGCAAGAATTTCAGTTATTTTCTTGACGCTCATACCCGAAGATTTGGCAATCTCCTCAATGGTCGGTTTTCTATTTAGCTCAGTAACTAGTATGCGCACAGTTTTACGCACACGAGCAAGAGCTTCAGTAATATGTACAGGCACTCGAACGGCCCGGGATTTGTCTGCAAGCGCGCGCATGATCGCTTGCCGAATCCACCAGGTTGCATAAGTTGAGAACTTGTATCCGCGCTCAGGGTCGAATTTCTCGGCCGCGCGAATTAGCCCGAGACTGCCTTCTTGAATTAGATCTTGGAACCCGAGATCGGTGTTCTTATATCTTTTAGCAATGCTCACAACCAGTCGTAAGTTCGCTTGAATGAGCTTTCGTTTTGCGCTCCGGTCACCATGTTGAATGGCGCGCGATAATTCGATTTCTTCCTTGCCTGTAAGCAAGCGAAATTTACCGATCTCCTTGAGATAAGCTTTGGTAGAGTCTTCCGGACCTACCAATTCAGAGGGTTCTTCCTGTGTCTCAGAATCGAGCGATTCATCGGAATCGTCAACGTCTTCTGCAAATGCTTCAATGTTTCCAAAACTGAAGTCGTCTGAATCAGAACCGTATGAGATATACGATTCGTCCAAAAGTACTGTGTTTGATTTCTTAGATGTTCTCATTTAATGCTCACAGTAAAATTCGCGCCGCCAAAGCTTCCGAAGAGAGAAGAGAAGCTGGTAGCACTTCTGCCATACCTATGTACTGTAAATATAACTCGCACTTAGCAAGAGTAACCAGGGTCAAAAAGCGGATCTTCGTGACGAAAAACGCCCGATAGACAAGTTTTTTGCAGATTAAATGCGAGATCGTGCCGGAGACCAATAGGCGACGAGAGCCCCAGAACCCTTGACAGGTGCGAGATCCCCTGATCCCAGCGCCGAGCGGTGTGGGGCAGGGAAAGTGGGCCGGAATGGGTACAAAGATTATGAAGGGCACTTAACATTTCCGGGGCGACTAAATGGCCGGTGACGGCGATAACGATGACGTAAGGTCTAAGAAGTCTGATCCGCCGGAGCAGACCGGACAAGAACGCCCCGAGGAGAAGTCCCCGGAGCAGGATCGCGCCGACAAAGAAATCCAGGCGAAAGTCGGTGCCAAAGGCGAGTTTCAAAAAGAAGTAAATGACGAGCGCGACATAGAGGCCCAGCGGAAAACAGGCGAAATAAAACGCCCAACCGAACCGCAAGAGGGAAAAATCGACACTGTTACAGGCAAGGTCGACGACGGCAACGCTGACTCGAAGGACAAGGCCGAAGATACAGCTGCACCAGCCGAGGCAGAGGCAAAGGATCCCAAGACAGCCGAAAAGCCTAACCAAAAGAGCGGCAAGCGAGACACTCGTCAACTAGACCTTCAAACAGGAAAGATTACGGATCCAGCGGCTCCCGAACAACAGCCAGGGACAACCGGGGATACTACAAGCGCACCTAAAGATAAACAGCCTGGGACACCAGGCGATGCCAGAGACTCGAACTCGGTAGACGCTCCAAAAGATCCGAAACAAGCAACACCCGGGGACTCCACGGTCACCAACTCAGCTGACGCTCCAAAAGATCCGCAGCAGGTAACAGCCGGCGATCCCACAGTCACCGCCTCGGCTGACGCTCCAAAAGATTCGCATCAAGTAAAACCCGGCGACTCCACAGTCACCAACTCGGCTGACGCTCCAAAAGATCCGCATCAAGCAAAACCCGGCGACTCCACCGTCACAAACCCGGCTGACGCTCCTAAAGATCCGAAACAAGCAACACCCGGCGACCCCACCATCACCAACTCGGCTGACGCTCCTAAAGATCCGCATCAAGCAAAACCCGGCGACTCCACCGTCACAAACTCGGCTGACGCTCCTAAAGATCCGCAGCAAGTAGCACCCGGCGACTCCACAGTCACCAACTCGGCTGATGCTCCAAAGGATCCGCAGCAAGTAACACCCGGCGATACCACAGTCACCAACTCGGCTGACGCTCCAAAAGATCCGCAGCAAGTAACACCCGGCGACTCCACAGTCACAAACTCGGCTGACGCTCCTAAAGATCCAAAACAAGCAACACCCGGCGACGCCACTGTCACCGATTCGGCTGACGCTCCGAAAGATCCGCAACAAGCAACACCCGGCGATACCACTACCGTCAATTCAACGAACAATCCACCCAAAGATGCTCAACCGGTTACCCCCGTGGCAGCAAACAACGCCACAAGATCATTCAATACATTCACCTCGCCGAACCCCTCGCCAGAGAGAAACATAACCGCAAACCCGACTTCTTCATTTGATAGTCGGCCAAACCTCAGTACCAATTCGTTCACAGCCGGTCGTCCTTTGCCTGAAGTGCAGAACGTCAGGACGGTCAATACGAATGAACGACCAGCTACAGCTCAACCGCAAGGTGATCGCACGGCTTCACGGCAGGACGGACCCACAGCGCCCAAGGCTGAACTGACAGCACCACAGGGCGATCAGACAACACCACAAGGCGATCAGACAAAGCCACAAGGCGATCAGGCAACACCACAAGGCGATCAGACAACACCACAAGGTGATCAGACAAAGCCACAAGGTGATCAGACAAAGCCACAAGGCGATCAGACAACACCACAAGGCGATCAGACAACACCACAAGGCGATCAGACAACACCACAAGGCGATCAGACAACACCACAAGGCGAACGGCCTACAGCGAACCAGACAAATCCACCCAGGGATCAAAATTTTGCAGGGTTGTTCTCTCCCGAGTCGCTTGCAACATCACCTCAAACTCTACAACGACCAGAGACACAAGCCCCACCAAAGGACACTACCAATGGTGGCACGCAAACAGCGCCGGAGCAGACTAATCAACCCATCACACCAACTGTCGTGAGAACGGAGCGGATCACTACGCAAGTTCAAGGCGACATTCCCGGCAGTACTCCAATCGTCCAATCCAATACCTTCCAGCCCACGCCGGAATCGCAACGGGATGTTCCAATCACGACAGTAAACACCGTTAACGCAAACGACAGGTTGCCGCAAACAACCACTGGCGATACCACTTCGCCACAGAACGCAGGTGACAACACCTCAGTGCAGCCACAGCAGCAACAAGCGCCGATGAATGATCTCATGTTCAATCCGCAGCCAGTTGCCCAACAGCACCACGAACTCCAATCATCAAATTCAGGTAGTACCGAGCAGCAAGGACCAAATGGTAGTGCGCAAACTAATAGCGCATTCTTCGACTCCACACCTATAGCTGAACAGTCCACCCCACTTTCAGGAGGAGGACCGCAGTCGCACGACGCTCACCAACAAGGACCCACAGGCAGCGCTGGTGGCAACAACGATCTGTTCTTCAATCCAACGCCATTAGAAAGCCAGAGTCAAAATGGCTTTGACCAATCGGGTGCTGGTTCCGCCGGACCAGGCACTATGGAGGCAAGACCAGTAAGCACAGAAAGCTATCACGAACAAGTCGGAGGACCCAGCCTCGGCAACGATGGTCCCAGCTCAGGAGGCTTTACTCCACATAATGAACCGTTAAGCCAAAATGTCACCACACTGGATACACATCCAACAACAGATTACGGACCCACTGGTGAGCATGGATTCGGAGGCAAAGATCCTGGCTACAACTTGATGGACCCGACCCCAATGGCGGAACAAGGTGGACACGGCGCATCTGGCACGTCATATGGGGACCATGCTCTGGCTGAGTCCGGCTCCACCCATGGAGGACCGACGCCTAGTGACGGAGCACACGCCGATGGACTATCCTCAGGCAGACCAGGCGAGACACAGGGTGGGGAACTAGCCTCTCTTTCCGACTCTCATGGTGGTACAAGCACAGGCACTGCCGGCGGTGAGTCCGGCTCCCGGAGCGCCGCAGGACAAAATGGCAGTGATGTCGAGAGTACTTTCAGTCGACCATCTACAGATCTTGCAAGCAATCACAACGCGACAGCCTCACACGAACCCACGAGTTCACAAAATTACGACAAACCAAATTCGAACAATGGCTCAGCGATCACCGCTGGTGATACCAACAAGTCCGACATAAAATCTGGCGACATAGCAAGTAAAGCGACAGAAAGCTCAGACAAGAGTAACTTTGCGACGCCGACACTAGAAAAGAATGTTGCAGAGCGCTCAGCGCAAGCGCTTGCATCAGATGCAAATAACAGACCAAATGTGGTGGCATCAACAGGTAAGGAATCCAACGAAGGTTCTAACACAACTCAGCAAGAGAGGATGCAACGCATCGAGAACCTGGCCCGGATGGCGCAAGCCTTCGTCTCGATGGACGCTCCAAAGTCTCCAGGGCAAGTAAGTGTTAGTGACAATCAAAATGGCAAATCTAGCTTCCCACAGGGTAGCAATATAGCACTGGCACGAAACTCCACGGGATCAGTCGTAGGAACTCCTGGAGAACTTGCGCGCAGCACGGTGGATGGTGCAAAGGCGATAACAGACAGACTTGCTGGAGCAGTCTCGATGAGCACGCTATCAGCTAAAGGTACTGAAGGCATTCTCGGTCTGAGCGCCCTGCATGGTCAAATAAACCGCGTTGGGGCTGACGGTCGATTGCTCGGAAATCCAGGACAGTTTAGCGCTCTAACAAACGGAAAGGGTCTCTTCGGGGACAATCGCACATTCAGAGGTATAGGTACTGACGGATTCAATAATAACGTTTCTCAAGGTGGGCGAGTCCGATTCGACGGACGCGTTGGTGCGTTGGGCAGCAGGGTTCCAGGCTCCGATCCAAGAGGTGTCCGGGGTTCAGGATTCGATCCTCTTGTCGGACCACTAGGTATCGGCAGTACGACTAAACTGACGGATCGCAGCCTCACATTTAAGAACGGGCGACTCGATTTTTCATCTGGCGGAAAGCGCTACCTGACAGGCGTTGAGATTGCACTAGCAGCAGCGCTTGCAGCAGCAGCGATCGCGAAGAAACGACCAGAAGACCAATTGAATGATGAGGATTTAGCGCAAGGGCAACTTAGTGAGTTGCTTGGAGACAAAGAAAACGACGGACAAGAGCAGAAGGACACAAAGAGCACGAAGGATTCAACACTTGCACGCCAATCAGTGCCAACTGCAAATCTATTTAAGAGACCATTGCACCTTGTGCAGCCCAATGAGAGCCTAATTAGCATTGCCGAAGATTATTTCAACGATAGTGATGTGGCCTGGCTAATAGCTGACATCAATGCAACCAACATAATCCAGCACTACGATGAAGGCAAGCGTATAATCGAACTGCGAAGCCGTCAGGAGATACAGCTACCGCTACCATCTGAGATTACGGACTTCTTTGCGAGCAAGTCAAAAGATCATAGAGGTGATTTGATTGTCACAATCATCGCCGAATCGCAAGTTGACACAGAACTTCTCAACAATTTCCTTGGAACAGTTGTTGGTGTCGCTCAATCAGCGCAAACACCTGAGCACTCAATTGGGGCACCAGCTTTAGTACCAGAAATGAATGAGTTGCCTCAAGCGTCGTTCCATGATGACACGCTGGCTGCCATCAGAAATTTCGGAAAGGCAATCATGCCAACAGTACATGCATTGCTCGACTCCGGCAAGAATCTGAGAACCTTCATTTCGCGCGTGGATGAAGTTCCACCAACACCAACCTCACCGCCTGCGTTAAAAGCGGTAGAGAAAGACAAGATCACTGCTTAACAAGCATTGCACTAGAGCATCTGATCTTAGCTAGATGCGCAGCATAGAGCGGACATCTTGTCCACTCTCAAAAGATTAGAAGCCGGCAAGATGCCGGCGCTCCCGGAATCGAACCCAACTCCAATCTAGAACAAATCAC
>JAIEQI010000051.1 GCA_019747875.1 Candidatus Obscuribacterales bacterium | reverse complement strand
ATTCCGTGATCTACCCCCGTCGGCAAGCGGAAGATTTAAACTGTCGTCAGCGGCAAAAAGGCTTGACGCTAGACACTTGGATCCCGAAGCAAAATATTCTGCTTCCACATCTGAGCGCCGCTATGGGATTATCATCGATCTTGGATTTGCTGTTTTTTTCGATGGGTTGCTGAAGGGGAGAAATGCCTGAACCCTAGAGAAATTAAGATTTGAAGATCAATTACTGACTCGTAGTCTCAGGTACGATCAACTATTGCGAAGCTAGCGCTTCTCTCTCGGCCAACGTCATAGCATAGATGCCTGCGCCATAACCTATCATTGGAATCGACCCGGTAGGGTCTCCTATTTCGCCTTTGAAGTCGTTGCTCTTTTCAGAGACGTAGCATTCGGCAATCAGTCCGTGATCTTGTAGTGATTTGTTCACGATGCGGTCGATCATTTGTTGCGCTTCAACCTTCCTTCCGATCGACTGCAGCACGCGCGCCATGTGAAAATCGATAAAAACGAATTCTTGTTTTTCATAATCACTGGGACCAAGCAGCCGTCGATAGCCTCCAGAGGCAGTTTTCAAAAGCTCCATTTTCTGCAAAGTCTTATCACGCACAGCCGGATCCGTCACAATGCCCATGTTGAAAGCTTCCAACAAGGAGCCATCGATTTCACTTTTCGGACAAGGCTCCACCGCGACGCCCCAAACGACTCCGTCATGAACAAAAGCGCTTTGAAAACCTTTTTCGATCAATGCCAGTTTCTCGGAAACACGTTTTACTTCGTCTCGGTCCTTCATTGCCTCAGCGATTTTTAGAAACCCACGCAAGCCCTTGATGTTTGAAAATGTCGAGAAAGCAAAGTGCTTCTTGTTTTCCTGATGTTCCTCCCACAAAGAAGAATCCGCAGTCACGATCAGCCCGTCGTCAAACTTGTCGAGATTGCCAAACAATGGAGTAACTATGAAGTCCTTCATACACTCATAAACGGTGCAGCCGCGATATGTTTTGGTATTCAGGAAGTCGAAATCTTTTGTTTTCTCGAAATACTCCGCCACTGCCCATAGTGCCAAACCCCAATCATCGAATTCGACGTTCGGCGTTTTGAGTCCCGAATAATCAGCTTCTTCTGAGCCATCACCGAAGTAACGGGTTACCGAGATCTGGTAATCCAAATTACGAGTCTCACGCTTCCACTTACCGACCGGTCGCGAGTTGAACCAAGACAGTAACCCCTTTTTGGCTTCTTCCAAGTGCCCCATCTTGATCAGCCCGACAACCGCATATGCCATATCGCGAACCCAGGGCGTGAACCACATTCCGTCAGGCAAACTGGCGAGAATCAAACCATTACTGAACCGTTTGGCTGTATTCGCTTCCTGGATCTGCGACATACGCAAGAATGTCTCGTTCTGCCGCCACAGCTTCTTTTCGTCATCGGACCGGAAAGTCACATTCGGCTTCACCCGCCATTTTTCGTGCTCTGCGATTTCCCTTTCAATTAGCGCATCGAGACTGAGCTTGCCTTGCCAGGCGTTCAAACGCTCGACTGCCAGATCAGCATCTTTAGCATTCTCCAAAGTAATGAAAGCCCACGCTGCCCCAGGCAACTCTGTTGCACTTGAGCGAGCCAAATCCGTCGAACGATCGAGTGGTACTGCAAGAAGTGATTCTTTGACACCCTTGAAGTGCAGCAACCTGCCCTTTCGTCCAGGTAATGTATGCCTCAATTCATCGCTAACTAAAGCGTGCTTCCACTTAGGGTATAGCACGTGCTTTCCGCCTGACGTTCCTGCAGCACCAGTTATACCAGCGACAAATACGTTTTCATGGAGACCAAATGGCATGAAATAGATTTCTTGAAAGTCGTTCCGTGCCACCGACAGAATGTTCGACTCTCTTAGGTATGTGCAATTGTCCTTACGATTTATGCCGGGATCTTGGCTGCGATGCGTGAACCCTACTGATTCTAAGTCCAGCCGGAGACTCTGCAAAAAATTGGTAGTTTCAAAGCCATCCTTGCTCTCATCAGGATTGGGCCGCTCAAAGCGATAGGGATGTGCATAGAGCTTTGTAATTCGACCTTCTGGTGAAAGAACGGCATAACCGAAACCATTGCCTGTAACCATTGGCGATTGAAGACTAATGTGCGAACTAGCTGATGTGGGCGCATACCCCAACTCCGTAGCTGCCAATGTGAACGACAAGCAGATCGGCAAACTCAAAGAAACCGACAACAAATATCTAAAGCTCATCTTGCCCCCAAAACATCGAAACAACGACTCAGAATTCGGCGCGTGACGGGCAGCGCCAAGATTCCAAGCACAGACAGTGCAGCTGCGCGAAGATCATAGAGCATAACAGCCGAACGCCGGGCTCCTCCTTAGCTCGATTTTTGGACCAGTTTTACTCATGACTCCGCATGCTAGCGCGAGAACTTCTCCAAATTTTCTCCAAGTCGTCAAGTGGCGCTGCGCTAGCCGCGACAATGTAGCGCCCCCTGCGCCCACGGGTAACAGGGTTAAGTGTGACTAAGGGAATGTCAAGCGGCGCATGCAGCATCCAGGGACGCGCACTAGCCAAGCGCTCCCGAACCTCGTAACAATTGGCCTTGAAGCTAGCTTAGCGCCCTTTTATTTCTTACTGATCTCTTCTTTGTTCTACGGTGGGTTGTCAACAGATTTTTCTTCAGCAAGTCCAGAGGTTAGCCACCGCCAATTTAATACCAACGTTTCATCCCGGCGGAATTGCCTCTCAGCTTGCTGAATTAGAAAAACACGAAAGACAACAGCAAACTTCCCGACTGCCCGTAGCGGCCGGGAGCTTCTTCTTGCAACCCATTAACAAAGGGGTTCGACAATGACTAACTTCCCTTCGGGAGCGGACATCGTTCGCTTCGTCACGAGCCTTCCCGGGCTCCTGGTACTCTGGCTCTGGGTCAATCCCATCGCCTGGGTCCGTTCTTGCTTCGGAAACCAGTCGTTCTTCGGCCGGCTCATGCTGGTCGGTGGCGCCTACTGGTTCGGCACCGATGAGCGTTCCTACCTCCATTCGCTTTGCGTCTGGACGGCTGGCCTCTTCGGCGTCAACGACAAGCGCGCCTCCGCGGTCTACCTCGCGGTGATCAATCGCCTCGGCGATTACTGCGACCTCGTCGGCTTCACCGCCGGAATTCGCGCCAAGGTGCGCGGCGGTGCCATCGGGGCGTTCGCCCTTACGGTCGTCTTCGGCGTCGTCTACGCACTCAACGCCGGCGTCTCCTACGGCAAGACCTTCCTGCTCGGCACGCCCGACAAGTCGGTCAAGGGACTCCTGCATGAGCTCGACCCGCAGGCCACGGTTGCCTTCATCGAAGGTTCCTGGGCCAACTACGGCTACGGCATCATCGCCGGCATCGTTGCGGTGATCGCGCTCTGCTGGTACGTCGGCCGCCGACTGAACGTCGACTCGCCGGCACTGGCCACGGAGAACAACAAGTACGCCCGCGTGACCGGTTGGTCGCTGCTGGCTACGGTGATGTTCTTCATCGTGATCATCAACGTGATGAACGTGGTGATCGCGAACGTCTCGCAGATCTTCACCAATGCGCTGAACAGCAAGAATGAGCTCGAGTACTACAAGTGGCTCTACCTGTACGGCATGGTCTTCGTGATCGCGATTCCCTTCTCGGGCACGAACGGCTGGGTCAAGCAGGTGCTTGCGGCGCACTGGCGTCGTTGGACGACCTTCTACCTGGGTGAGAAGTTCCTCAACCAGGCGACTCGCGCTTACTACCACATCACCGGGCGTCAGGACATCGACAACCCGGACGAGCGCGTGCACGAGGACGTTCGCAACTTCTGCGACGCCGCCCTCGCGCTGCTTATCTCGGTACTCGGAGCGCTCATCACGCTGGTCGCCTTCTCGGGCGAACTGTGGGGCATGAGCCAGGACCTCACCTGGATGGTCATCGGCTACTCCTTCGTGGGTACCTTGATCACGCTCTGGCTCGGCCGGCGGCTTGCCTTCCTCAACGGCTTGCAGCTGAAGCATGAAGCGAACTTCCGCTTCTCGCTCACTCGCGTCCGCGAGAATGCCGAGTCGATCGCGTTCTACGGTGGTGAAGAGAAGGAGCTGAAGAAGGCGAAGAGCCGCTTTGCGTTCCTGTATCAGAACTACCGTCGCCTGATCGGTTCTCAGCGTAACCTCACCTACTTCACGGTGGGCTTCGACTACGTGGTCATCATCATTCCGTCGCTGGTTCTGGCTCCGCTCTACTTCAAGGGTCAGATCGACGTCGGCGCGATCACGAAGGCGACCTTCGCCTTCCGCATGGTGCTGCGTTCGCTCGAGGTCATCATCTCGGAGTTCACCTCGATTGCGAAGTTCTCCGCTAACGTCCACCGTATCGGCTCCTTCGTCGAAGCTCTCGACAAGCCGATCGAGAAGGAAGCGGAAACGAAGATCGTCACGGTCTTCGGGGACAACGACATCGAGTTCAAGGGCGTCCAGGTCAACACTCCGGATGGAGCGCGGACCCTGGTGCGTGACCTGAGCTTCCGAGTTGGTCCCGGAGAGTCGGTGCTGATCGCCGGTCCGTCCGGTGGTGGCAAGAGCTCCATTCTGCGCGTGATCGCCGGGCTGTGGAACAACGGCATCGGCACGATCGAGCGCCCGGAGCAGCGCGCCGGCATGAACAACGTGTTCTTCCTTTCGCAGAAAGCCTACATGACTCTGGGCAGCCTGCGCGAGCAGATCACCTATCCGAACGTCGATGCTCATCCGTCCGCGGCGGAGCTTCGGAAGATTCTGGAGACGGTGAACCTGGGTAACTCCGTGGATCACGTGCGTGCGGCACTCGCCAAAGTGCAGGATTGCGACCCGGCCACGATCAGCGACGAGGACGTCTTCGCGTCCGAGTTGCCGTGGGCCGAAATCTTCTCCGGTGGTGAGCAGCAGCGCCTGGCGCTTGCCCGCCTCATCTTCAACCGGCCGAAGATCGCGATTTTGGACGAGGCGACCAGCGCTCTCGACGTGAAGAACGAGGCGATCGTGTACGAGGCCCTCAAGGCTACCGGCACTGCCTTCCTGAGCGTCGGTCACCGTCCGCAGCTGGCGAAACTCCATGACCATGTCCTGGAGCTCGACGGCAAGGGCAGCTACGCCATCCTCACGCCGGAAGAGTACCTCGACGGCGTGCAGGCGAAGCACTAAACGACAAGCTGGCGGCGGTCCAATCCCGGACCGCCGCCGAATTACATGAGCGCACCGCATTTGGTGCGCTCGTTTCTCACTTAGTTCCAACTCTGAAAAGGGTATTACTATGGCTAAGAAAGCAGCAAAAGCGCTTCCGCTGCGCGCGGAAATCGCGGTCGAAAAGACCTGGGACCTGTCGCTCGTCTATGCGACGGTCGACCTCTGGCGCGCTGACCTCGAGCGTGTCAGCGCCCTCATCCCCGAGATGGCAGCCTTCAAGGGCAAGCTGTCCGAATCCGGAGCCACCTTGCTGGCCGCGCTCGAGAAGAGCGAGGAAATCGGCAAGATCTTCGGCAAGCTCGGCATCTACGTGCACCTGCACCTGGCGGCCGACAGCAACGACGTGGCGTTCAAGAAGCTCGGCGGCGAGCTGAGCAACGTCGGCGTGAAGTATTCCCAGGCGATGTCCTGGTTCACGCCGGAGCTGAGCGACGCCGTCACGGCCGAGCGCGTCGAGCAGTTCATCGCAGAAGTTCCCGCGCTGGCTCTCTACCGCAAGGACTTCGAGGACATCATCGACGGGCGCAAGCACGTCCTTTCGGCTGAAGTCGAAGACGCCCTGGCCATCATGGGCAAGGCGATCGGCGGCGGCTCGGGCGTGTTCTCGGCGTTCAACAGCACGGTCACTTTCCCGGATGTCGTCGACAGCAAGGGCAAGAAGCACTCGGTCACGCACGCCACCTACGGCGAGCTGCTCGAGAGCAAGGACCGCGTCCTGCGCAAGAACGCCTTCAAGGCGGTGCTCGGCACGTTCCAGCACTGGATCAACCCGATCTCCAACATGTACCTGTCGGCGGTGCGCACCAACACCTGCTCGGCGAAGCTTCGCGGCTACGCCGGCGCGCGCGCCATGTCGCTCTATGGCAACGGCATCCCCGTCGCCATCTACGACAACCTGGTCGACACGGTCAACGCCAACCTGCCTCGCCTTCACGACTACCTGGCTCTGCGCAAGCGGTCGCTCGGCGTGAAGGAGCTCAACTTCTGGGACCTCTACGTGCCGATCACCGGCGACGTGAAGTTCGAGCTGAGCTACGAGCAGGCCAACGAGGAGATCCTCAAGGCCGTCGCCGTCCTCGGTGACGACTACGTCCAGATCCTGCGCGACGGCATCGCCGCCCGCTGGGTCGACGTCCACGAGAACAAGGGCAAGCGCTCCGGCGCCTTCAGCTCGGGCAACTACGGCACCCCGCCGTATGTGCTGCTGAACTGGACGAACAGCCTGCGTTCGGCGTTCACTTCGGCTCACGAGTACGGGCACTCGATGCACTCGTACTTCACTCGGACGACCCAGCCGTACACCTACGCGAACTACACGATCTTCGTGGCGGAGGTGGCGAGCACGGTCAACGAGGGGCTGTTCGCGCATCACCTGCTCAAGACCAACAGCGACCCGGCTGTGCGGAAGTTCATCCTCGGTCGCCAGATCGAAGACTTCCGTGCGACGCTCTTCCGGCAGACCATGTTTGCCGAGTTCGAGAAGGTCGTGCACGAGATGGAGGAGAAGGGCGTGCCGCTCACCAGCGACGTGCTCTCCGAGACCTACCTCGGGCTCAATGCGAAGTACTTCGGCAAGGGCGTCAAGCTGGACAAGCTCGTCGGCGCCGAATGGGCTCGCATCCCGCACTTCTACGGTGCGTTCTACGTCTACCAGTACGCAACTGGTATCGCCGCCGCCACCGCGCTGGTCGAGCAGATCCTCACCGAAGGTGAGCCTGCCGTCAAGCGCTACCGCCAGTTCCTGGCGTCCGGCAGCAGCGAGAACAGCGTCGAGCTCCTGAAGAAGGCGGGCGTGGATCTCAACGATCCGGCCGTCGTTCAGAAGGCGATCGATGCCTGGTCGAAGAAGATCGCCGAGTTCAAGGCGATCAAGTAACGAGCGCCAGAATCAGATGGTTGACATGTAAGTGTCAGCCAGACACTGATTAAAAGTCTGGAGGCAGGCGGATTCCACCGCGGGGTCCGTCTGCCTACCAGACGTGCGCCAAGTTTCTCGCATAGAAAATCAAGAACACCGGAGACAAACACATGTCCCGTAAAGCACGTTTGGCTGCGCGTCCTCTAACGCACGGCCAGAGGCTCGACCGTCTGGCGATGGTTGCCGTCAAAGTCGGCGCCAACATCCAGCCCGGTCAGCAGCTGATCATGACTGCCAACGTCGAGTCGCTGCCGCTGGTGCGGAGGATCACCGATCACGCCTACGGCGCCGGTGCCAGCCTCGTCACCACGCTCTTCTCCGACGAGCAGACGGTTCTGTCGCGCTTCCGCCATGGGCAGGACGCCGCCTTCGAAAGCGCCACCGGTTGGCTCTTCGAAGGCATGGCGAACGCCCTGAATGACGGAGCGGCGCGCCTGGCCATCTGCGGCGACAACCCGAAACTGCTCGATGCAGTCGACCCGGAAAAGGTCGGTCGCGTCAACAGCGCTCGCGCCAAGGCCTACAAGCCTGTGAGCGACGCGATTACGCAGTTCAGAACCAACTGGAACATCGTCTCCTACGCGACGACCGGCTGGGCGAAGGCTGTCTTCCCGGACCTTCATCCGAAGACGGCTCAAGCCAAGCTCTTCGATGCCATCTTTAAGGCATCGCGCGTGGACGGCGACGACCCGATCGCAGCATGGAAGGCGCACAACGCCGAACTGGCAAAGCGCCGCGACTGGCTGAACGCCAAGAACTTCCACTCGCTGCGCTACTACGGTCCGGGTACCGACCTGACGGTTGGACTCGCTGATGGACACGCCTGGTGCGGTGGTGCTGCGACGTCACAGTCCGGCATCACGTGCAATGCCAACATCCCGACCGAGGAGGTGTTCACCACGCCTCACGCGTTCCGGGTCGACGGCTATGTCACCAGCACGAAGCCGCTCAATCACGCGGGCTCGCTGCTGCAAGGCATCCAGGTGCGCTTTGAAGGCGGTCGCATCGTAAGCGCTTCGGCGCTCAAGGGCGACCATGTCCTCCAGAAGATGATCGGCACCGACGACGGCTCCTGCCGGCTGGGCGAAGTGGCACTGGTGCCGCATTCCTCGCCGATTTCGCAGAGCGGCATCCTTTTTCTGGAGACGCTCTACGACGAGAACGCAGCCAGCCACATCGCGCTCGGACAATCCTACCGCAAGGCCTTCCGCAACTGGAAGGGTCTTGTGCAGGACGACTTCGTCGCGCGCGGCGCCAACCAGAGCAACATTCACGTTGACTGGATGATCGGCTCCGGTGAAATCGACGTCGACGGCATCCATGCCGACGGCACGATCGAGCCGGTCATGCGCAAAGGCGAGTGGGCGCAGTAACGCCCGACTCGCTGCTGAGCTCTGAACCTGAGACGGGCGTCCGCGCCCGCTCTCGAACGGACTTCGAGCCGTTCACAGCACTACCGCGCAGCACCTCCAGTGCTGCGCGGATCTTTGTTCGTGCAGGCTTCCCTGCAAATCAACCCGCACAAGGGGATTATTGACATGAGCAAGAAAATCGGACTCGCGTTCGACATGGATGACACGCTGTCTCCGGATACGTCAACGCAACTCGTCAGCTCCTTCGGCATCGATCCCGATGAGTTCTGGGGCAAGACCATTCGCTCCCTGATCACCACCGGTTCGGACCCGACGCTGGCATATCTGCACAAGATCTGCGACCTCTCCGGCAAGGGCAAGCCCATGGGCATGCTCACGCTCGAGGCGCTGCGCAAGTTCGGCGCAAGCATCGACCCCACCATCTACCCGGGTGTCGATGGGCTGCGCGCCGACCTGCAAGCGATCGCAGCGGCAATCGACCCGACCATCGAAGTCGAGATGTACGTCGTTTCCGGCGGCATCAAGCACGTCCTTGATGGCAGCGACATTCTCCGTCGCAACTTCAATGCCATCTACGCCAACGAATTCGACGTCAATCCGAAGACGGGCGTCATCAGCCGCGTCAAGCGGGCCGTTACCTTCTCGGAAAAGCCGAGGATCCTGTTCGAGATCAACAAGGGCATCACGCAGGCGCAAGCCGATGCGAATCCCTACATGGTGAACAGCGCGATGCCGGAAGGCGAGCGTCCGATCCCCTTCGAGAACATGATCTATTTCGGCGACGGACTCACAGACATCGCCTGCTTCTCGCTGGTTCGCTCCCGTGGCGGCTACGCCTTCGGGATCTTCAATCCGGAAAAGCCGGCATCGGCCCAGCGCGCTTTCGACGAGTTCATCGCCGGAAATCGCGTCACGGCCGTTCATGCGCCGCGCTACGGCAGGAACGACGAGCTCGGCTCGCTGGTCCGCGCTGCCGTCACGCGCATCGCGATGCGCATCGCGGGCAATACCACCAAGAGCGCCCGCCTCACGCCGACCGACTAATTCGGTCACGCTTGCCTACCGGCCCAATGGCAAGCGTTCAGGGAGGGTGCTGGCTCTAAACAAGCCGGCATCCTCCGAAGGGTCATCACACTCCATCACATCTGGAAAGAGCATCACTATGAAATCGTTCACCGGTACCCCTGCCACCATCCTCGGCACCATCGTTTCGCTCGCCGCCATCGCCGCCTGGTGCTACACCGCACCGGCTGTCGGCTCCGGCTGGATCCTCTTCATCGCGTTCTGCGGCTCGATCAGCCACCTGAACACGATCGAAGCGTCCAAGCGCAACATGACCGCCGCCATCGCCAGCATTCTGATCGCGGCCGCCGCCGGCTTCGCCTGGTACACCCACCAGGGCATCGAGCACGTCGGCTGGGTCGGATTCCTCGGCATCATCGCCGGCTTGCATGCGTTCCAGAACATCTCCGCGGCCTCGGCCAAGGAGGGCAAGGACTCGAAGTAAGGCTGTTTCAGCCGCTTCGTAGTCCAGGTACATAACGTACCGGAACGAGAGCACAGAAGCGCAAGCTCCTGGCTCTCGTTCTTTTTTCGTAAGTATTCGGCGACCACAGGTCGCCACGAGAAGTGTCCAGGAGCAAGCAGTTACTGGCGCTTTTCGTCATTTT
>JAIEQI010000125.1 GCA_019747875.1 Candidatus Obscuribacterales bacterium | reverse complement strand
TGTAGCACAGTGGTAGTGCACCCCCTTGGTAAGGGGGAGGTCACGAGTTCGAGCCTCGTCATGGGCTCCATTTTTCAAGTGACTTAAGGAGCGGAAACGCAACAAAAGTCGGCGAAACCTGGACCGGTTCGGCAAACGCGCCAAAGAAACCCAGAGAGCGAAAGTTCTCACGTCCATAGGGATAAGGAAACTACAAGGAGAGTTGAAAGAAGATGGCCCGCCAGAAGTTTGAGCGCAACAAACCAAACGTCAACGTCGGTACAATCGGACACGTTGACCACGGCAAAACCTCGCTGACCGCTGCGATAACAAAGGTTCTTGCCGAGCAAGGAAAAGCTAAATTCAAAGCTTACGATGAAATCGACGCTGCTCCAGAAGAAAAAGCACGTGGTATCACGATTAATACCGCACACGTCGAATACGAAACAGAAAACCGCCACTACAGCCACGTTGACTGCCCTGGTCACGCCGACTACATCAAGAACATGATTACCGGCGCCGCCCAAATGGACGGAGCTATCCTCGTAGTGTCTGCAGCCGATGGACCGATGCCCCAGACTCGTGAGCACATCCTGCTTGCCCGTCAGGTAGGTGTTCCTTACATCACAGTATGGCTGAACAAGTGCGACATGGTCGACGATCCAGAATTGCTCGACCTCGTTGAAATGGAAGTTCGTGAGCTCCTCAGCAAATACAACTTCCCTGGCGACGACATTCCGTTCGTCCGCGGATCAGCTGTAAAAGTTCTCGAAGGCGATGCAGCAGCAAAAGAAAAGATTCTCGAACTGATGAAGAACGTAGACAGCTACATTCCGACACCAGTTCGCGAAATCGACAAACCGTTCTTGCTAGCTGTTGAAGACGTATTCTCAATCACAGGTCGCGGCACCGTCGCCACCGGCAGAATTGAGCGCGGCAAGATCAAAGTTGGTGAAGAAGTCGAAATCATCGGTCTCGGCGAAACCCGCAAGACCGTTGTCACAGGCGTTGAAATGTATCAAAAGACCCTCGACGAAGGTATGGCAGGCGACAACGTCGGCATCCTCGTAAGAGGTATTGAAAAGAAAGACATCGAACGTGGACAAGTTCTGGCTAAGCCAGGCAGCATCAAGCCGCACACCAAGTTCAAGTCCGAAGTCTACGTATTGAGCAAGGAAGAAGGTGGACGTCACACCCCATTCTTCCCAGGCTACAGACCGCAATTCTACATCCGTACAACAGACGTAACCGGTTCAATCACATTGCCGGCCGGTGTTGAAATGGTCATGCCTGGCGATAACGTCAGCATGGAAGTAGAACTGATTGCACCTGTGGCAGTTGAAGAAGGAATGCGTTTCGCTATTCGCGAAGGCGGTCGTACCGTCGGCGCAGGCGTCGTCGCAACCATCATCGAGTAATCGAACCCAGCAAAGCTGGTTCAACGAAAACGAATTTGAGGAGGGAAGAAAATTCCCTCCTCATTTTTTTATCGCGCACAGATCGAATCTAGTCGAAGACCTTCAACTAGATCTTTTTCTCGCGAGTCTTTTCGCTTGCGATATCTCTTTCACGAATGCGCTTCAAGAGCTGTTCTTCGTGAGAATACTGAGGGCGTCTCTTGTTTCCATCGGAATCAAGCATGTGGTACTGACCATCTTTGTCGCGAGCAATCTTGTAATTGTCGTCAGCGTTCTTTCCCCAGCCCTGTTCGTAGTAGCCACCCTTTCCGTCCGGAACGCGGTCGACACCGAACTTGCCGTTCTTTTCTTCAAATCTGTAGGAGCCATCTGGCCATTGTGTGTGCTTGTTGCCTTGCTCGTCTTTGGTGATGAAGCCACCATCTTTGGTGTGTCCCGGAACTTGCAGCTTGTCACCAGCATGAAGCATTCTTGGATTCTCGACACCATTGACCTTAGCAATCTCTTTTGCGTGCGCCGCAACTTCAGCAACGCTGGCATCTGGTCCAAGGTGCTTACGGGCAATTGATTCGAGCGTATCACCATTTTTGACTGTATGTGTTTCCAGTGGAACATCGCGCTTGATACCAGCCTCACCTTTATAGTCATCCGCTGCTTTATTTGGTGCTTCTTCTTTTGGTGCTTCAATTGGAGTAGCAGTCGCTTTGCACACTACAGCCTCGCCAAACTTGCTTCCGAGATCAACAGCTTTAGACGCAGCTTCTTTGATCTGATCCTTGACTTCGTTTAACTTCGAGCCCATGTCTTGAAGAAGTTTCGAGCCATCCGTCAACTCAAAACCACCAAATTCGGCAGGCATTGAACTGGTCTTGCCTTTATCGAGATCCGACAACTTGCCCTGCTGGGAGAGGTCTCTCATTCCGTCTTGAGCTTGAGAAAGAGCTTCTTCGCTACGATTGTCCGACTGAACTTGGATATTTTCTTGCTTCTCAAAGCTAGTTTCCTGAACTGACATGGCTTTTCCCCTCTCGCCGTTTGCTCACTTAAGGAATACGAAAAGCGACAGGGAATTAGGGGTGCGCTGAGAGAATAGAAATCAACTAGCGATTTTTTTCTTTCTTCTTCTTTGCTTTCGGCGGCTGCTCATGCTGTTTTAGACTTTGGATTTGCTGCTCTATGCCTTCCCGTTCTTGCTGATCTTTTGTAAGCTTTGCTGCTTTCTTGAAAGCGCTTATGGCTTCATCTGGCTTGTTCAATTTCACCGACATGTGCGCCAGGTTCAACCAGGCCTGATAATAGCCAGAATCCATGTCAGCGGCTTTGGCAAATGCCTGTTCCGCCAAGTGGAAATTTCCTTTCATCGCAAGCGCATTCCCGAGATTCAAATAATAGCTGCTATCAAAACCATAAGTATGGATGGCTTTTTTGTAGTAGTCGAGAGCCTGATCGAGGTTCCCCTCGGAAGCACTCTTATTTCCAAATCCCATCAAAGTGTTTGCATTGGTCCAGGCATTGTAGCTGCCCTTCCCCGGGAAGCGCCCATCGGAGCGGGCGCCTGCGTGTAAGGGCAAAAGCAGGGAGAGAATTAGTGCCGAAAGTAAAATTGCTATCGACATCAAATTTGGTGCGGAACTTTCTTTCTTGCCTAATTGCACAGGTCGTACTCCGTGATTTTGTCGTGAGACTCTACAGCAATACTCGTAGCTATTCGAATCAGCTTCAAGATATTGTGACATATAGACCAGCCCAAAATTGTCCCTCCACAGCTCCCCGGATTAGGGGCAAATTTAATCTGAGTCTTTGTCAAATCCAATACAACTACGGATAAACACGGCTAGCGAGTCGGTGTGTCGTTAACAAATTTGCTGTCTGAGTAATTCAGCTTACTAGCTCTTCCAGCAAGGGTGTTATCGACGCGCCTCAAGTTGTCGTGCGGAACTGGAAATGGTCAAAGACATATCCAATTTTACTAGCTCAGACGAGCGCGGTGAGAATAGCCATCTCATCGAAGAAGCCTCGTCGCAAGAAGCCCAGCAATCACCGCCGCTTTCTCAGGCGAGAGAGCTGGCATATTCTCGCCCGCACAGCGCAAACGACTCTGACAGTGAAGATTCTGAACAGCAAAGAACGAAGAGTTATGACAACAAGCCTCGCGAGCATGATTCCGGCAATACAACTTTTGACGCTCAAGGGCGAAGTCCGGTAGAGAACTCACTTCCGCGACTTCACATTAGCGACGGAGCTGAGAACGGCGATCGCCAAACGAACCTGCCAAGCATTTCATCAGGACCAGCTCGAAGATATTCCTCCGTTGCCGAATTTCGCGAGCGAGCAGAACAACAGTCGACAAGCGAAAAGCACATTTCGTCCATGCTCGAGCAAGTCCATAAAATCACTTCGAAGCCTGAGCGCGCTGGCACCGATCAGATTGAGTTGGATGCTGGGTTAGTATCTTTCGATAGAATGGCACCAAAGGAAAGCATTAACGGCGCAACAACAGTTCCGATAAGTACCCCGGCATACATGTTGGCCGGACGTATGCGACTTCCAGAGAAACCGGGCAAAGATCCAAAACAAGAAGGCTCGCCAACTGATAGTTTCGACAACCCGGCACCGAAAGAGCGGGGACTGGAACCGCAGAAGTTCTACACTATTTTTCCGCGGAAGAAGCCGGAATCGACCGACTCGAATTCACCCGGTACAGCCGAAAAGCCGCGATCACCATCCGAGAAGCCACCATCACCAACAGAAAAGACGCCATCCGATGGAAACCACAACAGTGGTGAAAAACCAAAACCAGGAATTGGCTCGCTTATCGACAAATTGCTCAGTAACTGCCCGACAGGCTGCGCTGACGACAAAGGCAAACAGCCGAAACCGAATCGAAATGACAGTGGCTCTCCAGAGATTCCAGCAAATCTCCTTCCGTCCATAATAGGCGGACGCAAAGAAAAGCCTATAAACAACGAGGGCTCCACACCAAGCAAGCATCCCGGTGGTGGCGACAGATCGATTCCAGCTGTCATACCTTCACCGCAGCCAAGACCAGACGACAAGTTGTCTACACAGATTGGCAGTGGGCTTTCGAATGTGATTGGTGCGGCTATTGGTACCCCACCGAACCAGGACAATCGTCGATCTGGCACTGACATTTCGATTGGAAACATGAACGGTGGTATCACTAATCCGCAACGCTCGCTAGACAACACTTCATCTTTACCAGCTGTCTCTCAGCAGCGCGCCGAGACGAGGCAAGAAAATCTCGGCAATCAGCTTCAGCAGCTGATCAACAGGCAAGAAGTCCTCGAGACGCCAAAACCTACATCTTTTAGAGAAAGCATCTTGCCCATGCTGCAAGATCTGTTCAACAACACGCGCGTCCAGCAAAGTGAGCAAGTTGCGGACAGAAACGCTAGTACGGACCCACGAGTAATCTTAGAGCCAAGACAAACTGATCGAAGCCCCGAGCGAGTGACGAAAAATTTTGCCTCACCAGAGCTTGAATCAGCTCAGCGTCAGATAGAGAATCGTGGGCAATCTGATAACCGATCACAATCCGATGCACGGGGCGCGCAAGGTACGGTTGAATCACAGCGGGTAGCGGACAGGCAAGTTGATTCGAACCCAGCAAGAAACTTGCGCGACCAGGGAGCACTGTCATCACATATAGTATCGGCTGGTACCTCTTTCAACAGAGCAACAATAGATGCCGTGCACATCGCGCCGCGTCAAATTGATGGAGTAAAACAGGCTACAGAACGTCAGCTTGCCGGACCGGTCAAATTAGCAGACCTGAATCTAAAATCCAATCCGGATGCGCAAAAATCGGCTGCAGACATGATCAAACATGGCGATATCCTCAAACAAGCCGGGCTTCCATCAGGACACAACGCATTGTTTGATGCGGACTACCACAAAGGTTTGAAGGTTCCGCCTTCCGAACTCGGCAATCAAGCTTTGATTGATCATAAGAATGGACGTCTAGACGCGAACCTAAGTCCAAATTCCAGAGGAATTCGAGAGCCAAATAGCAACGGGTTGAATGGGTTGGTTGACAGGCTCCTGGGACCTGGTGGCAAGCAGCTAGAATCTCACCCCATACCTTTGACAAACGAACACGCAGAAAAAGGTGGCACGCGTTCTGCAAAATCCGGCCCATCGCACAAAGATGTAGCGGACAAGAAGGACGATCTTAATTCAGAGAAAACTACAATTATTGTAGTTGGAAGCAAGAAACGACGCGAAGAGAAGCCAAATGAAACGAAGCGCACCGATCGCAAAAACAATACAGATCCAGAAGTGCGCAAAAAATACGCCGTGCGCCCCGGAGATACGCTGCAGAGCATTGCTCGAATCCATTTGTTTGACGAGCGCTTCGCCCTTCTTCTGGAAATGATCAATCGCGGCAATCTACACTACAAGTACGAAGGCTCCATTCGAAAGGTAGTTCTTCGGGTTGGGCAAAGCCTCTGGCTTCCGACCACGGCCGAGATGAAAGTACATCGAACGCTTTTCTTTACGGAGAAGAACTCCAAACAGCTCAGTGCAGAGCCCGAGACCTCACTTCTCAGCACACCTCGAGAGTCTGATGATTCAGACAATGCATTTGCAGCTGCAAGAACGGATCTGCGATCAGCAATTGCAGACAACACTTTTGAAAAATCCGAAGAGAGTCTTGCGCTTAGAGTTGAGCAAAAATTCGAACAATATAGTTCCTTTCTAGAAGATCTTACCGAATTACCAAAACCGAAGAGAATCCGCAGGGTTACTCGAAAATCTCAATCTCAGCAATCTATAGAATCCTCGTCCCAGAAATTAGAAGGAACGAAGAACCTGTATTCGGTTCTGCATGCCATCAGACATACAGGTCAGCGGGCACAAATAGCACAGGACCTGCCGGAGCTTTTGATCATTGACTCGTCGAAACAAGAATTTGAAATTAACTCAGGGGTAGAGAATCCAACAACGGCGGAGAATATAAGGATGGAGGCTAACAATTCGTTTGATATGTTATCGCGGATTTTTGAACAGCAAAACATTGCTACTCAAAAACCGTCGGTAGAACCAGCAGCTAATATAAGCGACATGCTCAAAAAAATGAGGGAGTGTGCGGCGGCAAATAATACCGGTCGCAATGAACACATTGTCGCTGATCCAGATCCTCAAGTCGATACTTTCACTGATCTGACTCAGAAGGAATCTCATGGACAACTTGTTCAAATTAATGAATCAATACGCATTACTACAAGGGAATCGTCCACAGATCGCGCATCGTTTGTGATTTCACTTGAGGCTTGCTTGGACAACTGTTGGACAACCATTGCCTCTTATGAATCGAATCGCGGTAGAACAGCCCGTTTCCTTTTCAGACGCCACGGTGGTAGGCAAGAATTCACGCTTCAGCTCCCACAATTTGTTGTTCGCAACATGGCACTGCAAGATTTCACCAGGAACCATCACAGCTATGTAGCTGAGTTCATTGGTCAATGCAAAGAACGGCGAAACAGCCTTACCTAGCTTAAACTGAAGAAAAACCGGATCTAGACGATCACATATCGTCGTTAGCGCGATCACGTTCGTCGCTCAACATAGTTTCGATGTCGATTTCTTGATCGAGATCGAGGTGACCCCAATCGTCTTGGCGGACGGTGCTTTCGACGTCCTCATCCTGCACGCGAATCAATGGTTCCAGCTTCTCATAAACCACCTTGTAGGGTATCTGTTGCATGCAAGCTCCAGATGACTCGGATGAGAGAGGGCAGCTTTTAAGATGCAAACATTTGCATTGATCCGAAACGGAAATACAGTGGTTCTGCATATCATAAGGACCGCTCCGTTCAAGCTTAGTTGGACCATAGATACCAACTACTGGTGTTCCAACTGCAATCCCCAAATGTGCTGGACCCGTGTCACCAGATACGATGGCATCACAAATGCTTAGCGCGCCAGCCGTTTCTGGCAAGCTCAATTTGCCGGCTAAGTTGTAGCACCCTTTTCCGGCTTGCTCAGCAATTCGTGAACACATTGTTCGCTCATCACTGCCGCCGATCAAAAGAACAGCATGCTGTTCCTGCCAGAGAACTGCTTTTGCAAGCGCAACCCACTGACTTTCAGGCCAAGCTCTATGCGGTCTAGCACTACCTACTCCCGGAACCAATGCTACAAGACGGCGCCCTTCTTTGACGAGCTGGCGTCTGACTGAATCTTTGTCGGATTGCGCCGGAAAGAGAGTTGGAAAGGGAGGAATATCCAATTCGATTCCCAACGGCTTCAAAGTCTCCAAAAAATTTGCAACCGCGTGCTTGGTATTTTTTTCCTTCGGGTCCTGCTTCTTATATCGGACAATCTTTTTCGCCAACAAGGTTGTTTGCCAGAAACTTTTGCTGGATCCGGACAAATCCACTATAAGATTCGGTTTCAGCGCCTGTATCTGCTGCCTGATCGGTCCGGTTAACTCAGATTTATCAAAGGCGACGCATTCGTCTATGGTTGGCACTCTGGCTAGTAGTGTCAATAAACTTTCATGGGTTATGCAAACGATCTTTGCTTGAGGATACGTTTTCCTCAATGCGGCGCTAACCGGCGTGGCCATCACGGCATCGCCAATTGCAGCTGCGTGAAAAATAACTATTTTATCCATGAAATTTCACTATCTATACGCAATGGATCCATCACTACCGGCCAATAAATACTCACCACATGTGGTGCAATATCAAAACTTGACTCCCTCTAATATATTGACGCTATAGGCAGTTCATTTGCCAACGCCGCACAATCATATGATAATGGACCGAGCTTCTCGCGTACGAATATATTTCGCCGAAGTGTAGCGCAGGTTCATCTAATCCCAATCTAAGGTTTATGGCTGACGACGGATTTTTTGTATTAGGGTTGCCCCAACCGACGGGGAAAGTGGCTGTTCTTTGTCGCTCACGCGGCAACAATCCCGGACCGGCATATTGCTGGACGAAACGCGAGGCCATTCAGCTGAGAACGAGGCTGGCAAACGATCGGCGCGGAGAGACTAATCCGAGCGCCCAGCGAATCATCCAGCAGCTGCTGGTTTATAAGTATTTACTCAAGAAGCCATTACCCTGGCGCCAGGGCGATCTCTGGGTTTATGCGGAAGGATTCTCCGTACAGCCTGTGGAAGCTGTCAGTTTCGCTCACGTATAAAGCTGCCAATACACTTGTACCTGACAGCCACAAAACTTAAGAAGGCAGATAACGCTAGCAACTCCTTAACCGATTCGGGTCTATAGTCGGTTTAGAAAGTTGGAGTCGATCAAACGGATGCAAGTTGACACAGTCGTAGCAGTTCTAGCAATCATTCTGGCTCTCGGATTTGATTTTGTTAATGGCTTCCACGATACGGCTAACGCAGTCGCTACCGTTATCTACACGAAAGCCCTAAAACCAACAGTAGCAATCGTAATGAGTGGTCTACTCAACTTCTTGGGTTGCGTTATGGTCGGCACCGCTGTTGCAATGGTGATCACAAAAATCATTCCCGCCGATAAAGTAACGTTGCCACTTGTGGTCAGCGTTCTCATTTCTGCCGTTATGTGGAATCTTTTGACCTGGTGGAAGGGTCTCCCCGTTAGCTCCTCTCATTGCTTGATTGGAGCGTTAACAGGCGCCGGAGTTGCCGCAAATGACTTTCATGGGGTCAGTTGGCATGAGTTGGAGAAAGTGGGACTTGGTCTGCTGATTTCTCCAATAATTGGTTTTATAGCTGGCGGCATTATGACCTGGGCGGCACTGAACCTCTCCGGAGAGAAAGAGAATCCAGGCAGCTCGAGTCAGCCACATCCAAATATCATGCGATGGTTGCATATTCTCTCGAGTGCTTCAGTGAGCTTTAGCCATGGAAGTAACGACGGCCAGAAAACGATGGGCATCATTACACTGATACTAGCGACACATTTTGCCAGTTATGGTTTCACAAACCAATCCGTGCCTTTGTGGGTGATGTTTTCAGCGGCACTGGCAATAGCAATGGGCACGATGATCGGCGGCTGGAAGGTTATTCGCACTGTCGGAACAAAGATCAGCAGAGAACGACTGAGTCATTCACAAGGCTTCGGAGCATCCATGAGCACGGCAATCATAATTTTGATCGCGTCTCAACTGGGAGCACCAATCAGCACCACACACACTCTGAGTTCAGCAGTTGCAGGCGGAACTATTCCGGTTTATGGGGCTGAAAAACTCAACAAACAAACTATGTATCTTATAGTACTCGCCTGGGTCTTAACACTTCCTGTGGCAGCGCTTTTTGCTGCCATTAGTTACTTCGTTTTGAAATTGGTCTGGCATGGATAATTAATTAGAGGGACCGAGGGCAAGACATGAAATACATGGTCGCATTTAGCAGTCCAAAACGATCAGCACCGGTTCTGACAGTCGCTGCCAAGCACGCTCTCAGCTCAGGCGCTGAACTAATAATTCTTCGTGTGGTTCCGGACGCTGAAAAAGTCGGAGTAATCGCCCAGCTTATAGCTACCGACAGGCCTCAAGAAAAGGCGCAAAGCCAGGT
>JAIEQI010000222.1 GCA_019747875.1 Candidatus Obscuribacterales bacterium | reverse complement strand
CTGATCGACCTGAAACTTATCAGGTTCAGCCTGCAGAGGGGGCTTTCATTTGTTTCAACTAGATTTGGGACATACTCCCGCCGAAAGTGCGATTTACACTACTACTTCAATGTTCGTACTAGTGCTCATCGTATCTCGCGAAAAGAAAAAACGGTAAGAAGGACACGACGCAGCCCGCGATTTCCGTTCACGGGCTGCGTCGTCCTAATCACATCATCTTCGCTTCTTAGCAGTCGTCGCTGCTATCGGCCAGCTTCACCGGGATCGACAGACCCTGTTCGATGTGTGGCTTTGCTTGCGGTGTGCAGAAGATCTGCACCTCCGTCAACGAAACCTCCTCATCGCCCTTCTGCGCCAATCGCTTGTTGAGAGCGATGTTCATGCGATGCGCCATCCCCTTCATGTTCAGGCAAGCGCCTGTTCCCCGATTCGGGATGAATGGAATGGTGACGCGGGCAGCATTGAGCCGGCACGCCTCATCGACCAGTGCACCGAAGACACCCTCGGCGGCACGGGCACAGAACTTGTCGGCGCGGCCCAAGCCGGCAAGCAAGAGCTTGCGGCTGCCTTCGCCGGTAGACGAGGGAAGCGACGTTTCGACAAGCAGCGTCTCACCGCGCTTGCCAGCGAAATTGTTGTCCTTGATGGCTTGCTTGATCAACTCCCCGACTTCCTCGCTGTCGGCCCGCAAATCACGCGGAACCTTCATGCCAGAAAGCACGGGGATGAGGACGAGATCCGTCTGGATGTCCTCGATGGATTCGCGGCCCATGCGGGCTGCAAAAAGAAACTCAGGCTTGTTGGCCTGCAGCTGGGCGTCGTGAGATTCGGTTTGAACCGCACGAGACCGACGTTTCGACCGGGATTGTTGGCTCATGGCAAAACCTCCTGGGTAGAGAGCGAACATTGCGCCGGACACAATGCACGCTGTTCGACGCAGAAAATTGCGTCGCTTTTCACTAGGTAACGAACGTCACCTTCTTACTAGTCCAAAATCAAACCGAACGCAGCAGCTCTTCAACTTGCTGTACGCAAAGGTACAGGATTAGCAGGTTGGCGAGCGAAACTAGCGTTGACGGCGGGATTTTGAGTGGGGATCTTCGGATTGACAGGAAATAAAAATAGGCAACGCACTTTAGGAAAAATACGCCACTTTGTACAAGCCGAGCCGGCTTAAATGGACCTAAATCAGCATACTAATGAACGAAAAACTTGCCTGGAAAAACATACAAAAGTTGAAGGTGCTCCGAACCACTTGTCGTCATGCGCATTTGGAGAAAGTAAACAAAAGCTGATAAGCTAGCGCAACTAAGCCAAACTAATTCACGCCCGCGCTTAACAGTTGTAACTTTTCAGGAGGGTATTATTAGTGCGTATACGATCGAAATCTCTATAGCACCTGCAAGCGAGGCAGCGATGGTTAAAGGCACCAACGAAAGCATGATCCGTGATACGCGTGTGATTGGCTATGTCCGCATGCCGACACGCGATCAGTTGTTCATCTCCAGCCAGGACGCCAGGCTTGAGTCTTTCTCCAGCCGAGAAGGCATTGATATTGTTCAAGTCGAACATGAAGCGAGCAATGGCAACGTTATTACTCGGACGGGATTATGGAAGACCCTGCGTTTGATGGTTTGCCATAGCTGCGAACCTCGCCCGATGCCTATGACCGATGATTATTCCTATTGGATCCGCGAAGTGTTTAAGAGGTGCACTTGCGGATACGTCGAAAGTGCTCACGGCATCATTGTCGACGACATTTCAATCATTTGTACAAACCCTGCGGCAGGAACTAGATTCCTATTAGATATGTGCGTTGCGAAAAAGCACCTGTTCTGCGTTCGGGAAAGACGATGCATGAGCTGCTGCAATCCTGCAACGGTGGAGTTTGTGCGCAAGCAACTAATGAAAGACGATCCCAAATAGGATATTGGGGTTGTTGGCGAACGTTCTTATATAGGAAATTCGGACCGGAATTGCTAGCGGATTCGTTATATGGATCGTCGAGCAGCTGCGTCGTTCCAAGTTTTGATCATCTAACTTACTGTTGCAAATCCTCGCGCTTCCGCCTCCCGAAATCGCGCTAGGTTTAGGCCGCGCTAACGGCGCTAGTCAAGAGGAGATAAAACCCCGCACATTAACCTTTTGTTCCAGATTCCAAGAGCGCACAGCTGAGTACCCCAAAAACACCAAGAACCACAGGCCGGACTTGGGTTTTTACGCGTGCAGCCCCCCTGCTCCCCTCGCGCTAAAGAGAGTAAACGGGCGTAACAGCTAACGATACTTTACTTTCTTACAAGCACCTCTGGCCCGGTAGGGTGTAAAGCGTTCTCAACTCTCTACACACATCCGCAAAAGCACCTCCGCACCAAGCATTCCAAACAAAAACCATCCCAAAGCTAAGAGCAAGTTGCTCTGCGGCTGTGTGTGTGCGTTGGATTCTTCGTCAGTCAGTCCTCGGAGGGCTGGCTAACTTCCACTGGGTGGTAGTGCGCTAACCGCGCTGCCAAACGTAACCCTGACTGGAGACAGACAAGCATGTTCCACAATTTGCATCGTGTCCTTTCGGGCATGCTTGCACTGCTCATGCTGGCAGTGCTCGCAATGCCCGGAGTTGCCCAGGCGCAACAGCCGACCTGGCTTCCTGCCTTCGACGCCTCGACCCACGTCTACGTGGACCCGGCGTTGAAAAATCATCCGACTGCTCCGATCGACTTCCGCGGTCTGTCGGACGACATCAAGGACCTTCAGAAGGCTCACGGCCTTCAGGTCTACATCGTCGCCACGCAGTCGCCCTATGACATCAATCGGCCCGGTCCGGCGCCGACTTATGTCAACTCGGTTCAGGCTTCCTGGTCTGGCCGTCCCGGCTTCCCGCACAACGACGCCCTCATCATCGTCTGGGTGCGGAACACGGACAACACGCAGAAGATGTCGGTCGCAGCCTACTCGGGCTCCAAGCTCGTCAGCTACGGCTTCGACCACAATGCGTGGACCAGCCCGAGCGGTCCGCTCGTCACGGGCGCCAGGCAGCACATGCCGGGCAATCCGTATGGCGGTCTCGTCCAGATCGTGAAGAACGTCAACGGTCGCATCGACCAGACGATTGCTTCGCGAGCGCAAGCCGAACGTGACCGTGTCGCCCGTGCCGAACAGGCCGAACGTGACCGTGTCGCTCGCGCCGAACAGGCCGAGCGTGACCGCATCGCCAACGCGGAGCAGGCCGAACGCGACCGCATCGCTGCCCAGCAGCGCGCGATCGAAGACGCCGAGAACGCCAAGCAGATGCAGTTCTACGCGATGGTCGGCATCCCGAGCGCGCTCGTCATCGGGCTGCTCATCTTCCTGACCTTCACCTTCCGTCGCAAGAAGGCGGCGGCCAAGGAAATCCTCGAGACACGTCGGACGGAACTGCAGAACGCCGGTCACTGGTATGTGCAGCTGGAAGAGGCCTATCTCGGCTTCTTGAAGCGGCAGACCGACTGGCAGAAGCGCTTCGACCCGAAGGGCAAGACGGCGAAGGAATTCGGCGAGGCCATCAAATGGTACGCCGAGCTCACGACCCGCAAGCTCGCCGCCGCCGACATGTTCGCGCGCGCGGAGACCGAGTTCAATGGCGCCCGCTGGCCCATGTGGAGCGGTCTGGACAAGGCGGTAGCCATCCTCTCCACCGAGGAAGTGACCGTCTCCGACAAGGTCCTGAGCATCGAAGAGGCCGACCTGTTCAAGGGCCTCGTCGAGGAGAAGAAGTACGCGCCGGCCGACCTCCTGGCCAACATGGAAGAGCTGTTCAAGAAGACGAACACCGCTCTGGCCAAGATCAAGAAGGCGATGGAAGGCTCCGAGCAGAACCGCAAGGACATCGTCGAACTTCTGAAGAAGGTCGACGAGCTCAAGGCGAAGCTGCCCGAGAGCAAGCTCACCTTCGACCCCTACCAGACGCGCTACGACGTGATCGCCAAGGAACGTGACGACGCGCTCGCCAAGGTGGACGCCGATCCGCTCGCTGCCTTCGAAGGCACCGAGAAGGTCGAGCGCGACATCGAGGCGCTCTGCGCCGACATGGAGAAGGCGATCGAAATCAAGGCGCAGCTGGTCGGCACCGAGGACGAGATCGAGAGCGCGGAAGCGCGTATCGTCGAAGTCCGCGGTCAGAAGACCGGCTATGCCTATCCGGCAGCCGAGAAGGGCAAGACCGTCGAGGTTCCCGCCGACGCGAAGGAGAAGTTCCTCCTGACCGAGAGCGGCAACAACCCGGACGACAACACCGCCAAGGCGCGCGAGCACCTCGGCAAGGCCCACACTGCTGTCACGGCTGGACGTCTGGCCGAGGCGCAGGAAGAGAAGTCGCGTGCATCCGAAGCTGCCGCTGCCGCCAAGGCTGTGGTCGAGAAGGTGCTCGCGGCCAAGAAGTACGTCGAAGGCTTCGTGCCGACGGCGCGCGCCAACTACAAGTCGCTCGGTACCGAAATTCCGGGCGCGGAAGACAGCGTCACGGCGCTGAAGAAGGAGTTCCTCGAGAAGAACTACGCTGGGCAACCGGCGAAGGTGACCACCGCGACGACGACGGACAAGGCGACCCCCGCCAAGTTCGACGCCGTGCAGGTTGCCTACTTCAAGCAGGACTTCGTCTCGGCAAAGGAGCAGATCGATGCCGCCAACGCATCGGTCCAGTACGCTCGCAACGGTCTGGCCGAGATCCATGCGCGTCTGCGGGAACTGCGGAATCTGCGTGAGCACGCCAAGCGCGTGACCGCGGAGAACAGCACGAACGCCGGCACGCTGAAGAGCAAGCTCGAGACCGAGAAGTTCACCACCTCGGCGGCGACCGACCGCGCCTACGCGGCTCTGGTTCCGACGCTGAACGCCCAGAAGGCCGATGTCGCCAAGGACATCACCGACTGGCCGGTGGCTGCTCAAGCCGCCGACAAGATGGCCGCCGACCTCAAGTCGGTCGACACCGCCATCGACAACGAGAAGCAAGCCTACGCGCATGCCGGCCGGCGTATCGACGCTGTCTCGGCTGCGATCGATGAGGCTGCGCGTGTCGTCGAACACGACGATGTGCGCCAGCCGGCTCGCAGCAAGCTCAACGACGCCCGCCAGGTGTTGGCTGAGCTGAAGGCGAGCTATCGCGTCGCCAAGTCGGACTGGAAGGCTCTTGCCAGCCAGGCTGACAGCAAGCTGACCGTGGCCAACGAGGCGAAGAGCCTCGCCGAAGCCGACCGCCGCCTCGCTCGCGAGGTGCGTTCGGAAATCGACACGGTCGAGACGCGCATCGAGAGCCTCCGCACCCGCAGCTGGTTCCAGACCGCCTCTTGGGGTGGTTACTCGCAGGTGCTCACCATCCCGATTCAGCTCGACCTGAGCACGGCGAACTCCTATGTTCGTCAGGCGAACGGCGAGCTGCGTCAGCGCAACTACGAAGGCGCGCGCGAGTACATCCGTCGCGCCGACTCGGCTGCCGACTCCGCAGAGCAGTGGGCTAACCAGCAGCTCGCACTCGCCATTCAGGAGCAGATCCGGAAGTGGCAGGAAATCGAGGCCGAGAAGGAGCGCCAGCGCCAGGAGGAACAGCGCAGGCGTGACGAGGAGCGGCGGCGTCAGGAGGAAGAGGATCGTCGTCGCCGTGAAGAGGAGGACCGCAACCGGCCTCCGTCCGGTGGCTTCGATCCCTCCCCGCCGTCCGGTGGGTTCGATTCGAGCCCGCCCCCGTCCGGCGGCACCGACATCTAGTCGGCGCTGACCTCCCGGAGGAGTTGAGAGGGGCAACAGCCCAGCGAAACTCTTCCTACATATGTAGGGGCAGAATTGGGCGAAAGCTTGGTTCTGCCCCTACAGCTTATCTCGTTGTATCCGAGTGCAGTGATGCGCCCGGAAAAAGCGTACCTAACCCGCCGGTGTTAACAACTAACCGGCAAAACCGCGCAACATGCGCATTCAAGGAGAATTCACATGACTGGTTTCGATCTCATCGCCTATGGCTCCGTGTCCGTCATCGCCCTGGTCGCCGCCGGCGCCATCATCCCGAACCCGTTCCGGGACAAGATCCGTGACACGCTGTCGATCCTGACCTTCGGTCTGATCAACGGCGCCACCACCGAGATCCAGCGCGCCGAGGCCCGCGTCCGCGCGCTCGCCGCCGAGCTGGCTGCCAACGAGGCGCAGGCCTCCAAGATCACCGGCTCCGCCAACCACCAGAAGGCGAAGCTCGCCGACCTGAAGCGCGCCCTCAGCGCCGCCGAGGACAACCTCGCGACCGCGATGGCCGACAAGTCGGGCAAGTGGACCCAGAAGGACATCGACGAGCTGACCGACAAGGTCGGCGACGCCGAGACCGAGGTCACCACGCAGCAGCAGGCGGTCGACGACATCTCCAAGGCGGCCGACGCGGTGCGTCTGGCGGTCGTGAAGTCGGCGAAGGAGCTGAAGAAGCTGCAGTCCAAGGTCAAGACCGCGGCCGTCCGCGACCAGGCCACCGGCGCGCTGAACATGGCGTCCGGCATCCTGAAGGCGACCAAGGACTTCTCGAACCTGACCAGCGACATCGGCCACGATCTCGACAAGATCGACGAGAAGTACGAGCAGGCGAAGCAGCGCTTCGAGGACGCCCAGGGCTCCGAGACCGATCGCAAGATCGAGGAGGAGAAGGAGAAGAAGCAGCGCGAGGACATCCGTCGCCGGATGGAAGAGCGCGCCAAGAACGGCGGCAAGTAAGCCTCGTTCGGCTTCCAGCTCCGCACCGCCTCTGGTGACTGCTGAGACTCAGCTCTCAGCAGCACCAAACAACGTGCCGCCTTCGGCAGGGACAAGCGCAAGCTTGCTCCCTGCTTGAAGGCGCCGTTGCACAAGCAACTTGTTTCTTCTGAGGCAGCGGACACGTCCGACCGTTGCCTGTCTCACCAGGACACAACTTCAGATTCCAGGACCATCTGGTCCAACTAAGGAGAATGAACATGACCGGTTTTGACCTCATCGCCTACGGCACCGTTTCCGTCATCGCCCTCGTCGCCGCGGGCGCGATCATCCCGAACCCGTTCCGCGACAAGATCCGCGAGACGCTCTCGATCCTGACCTTCGGTCTGCTCGACGGCATGACGACCGAGCTCCAGCGCGCCAAGCGCCGGCTCGCCGTCCTCCAGGCGGAGATCGCCGAGGGGCAGCGCACGGCGTCCGACATGCGCGGCACCGTCAACCACCACAAGAACAACATCCTGAAGCGCCTCGAGAAGGAGCTGACGGAAGCCGAAGCCGACTACGCCCTGGCCGTCGATCGCAAGCTCGGCACCGAAGTCGAGAACGACATGCTCGACAAGGTCGCCGCTGCCGAGACCGCGGTCGCGGAAGAGAAGGTGAACATCGAGGTGCTGCAGAAGGCGGCCGACGAGACCCGTCTGGCGATCGCCAAGGCGGCCAAGGAAGTCCAGAAGCTCGCCCGCACCGTGGCGGCCAAGGAAGTCCGCGAGTCGGCGACCAAGATCCTCGACACCGCCGGCCGGATCCTGCAGGAGACCAAGGACGTCGGCAACGCCACCTCCGAGATCGGTCGCGACCTCGACAAGATCGACGAGAAGTACGAGCAGGCGAAGGCGCGCTTCGAGGACTCGCAGGGTTCCGAGGCCGAGCGCAAGCTCGAGGAGGCGAAGGCGCAGCGTTCGCGTGAGGACATCCTCAAGCGCATGCAGGAGCGCCGCGCGGCCGGCCAGAAGTAATTCCGGCATCGGCGCCGCATCAGCCAAGCACGGCAGCAGCGTCTGGAGCAATCCAGGCGCTGTTTGCCTGCCGCTGACGGCTCATACATGGGCCTGAAAGTTACGCTCCGCACTACTCCATCGGATGCGTCACTTTCTCCGACTCTCGAGTCGGAGTTGAGAACACATTGCCCCATAGGGCAGGAGGATCAATGATATCTGCAGAAATCCGCAACCCGAGCAACAAGCTCCCTTACATGGAGTTCTGTCACCACAACACAACGCTGGTGGCGGTTCCCCACGGTGAGAAGAGCGAACTCTGGCTTCAGTGCGACCGTCCGGCAACCCTCGTCATCGAGGCGGGCGGTAGCGAGGTCAGCGTGGTGGAGCTCCAGCTCGGTACGACGGTGGTAAGTCTCTCCGATCTGTACCAGCCGCACGTGCCGGGCCGCTCAATCGGCGGAATCGTGCCGAGCTTCGACTTCGGTATCTTCAAGCATGTGAAGCAGCCGAAGATTCAGCAGCGCTTGTTCTCCTTCAGTGCGACAGTCAAGGCAGGCAAGCCGGACGGTCACGAGCGTGCACAAACGCTTGCGACCTTCCGCTTCCACCTTCTCTGCATCGTCGACTTCCATTGGGCGCGGGCAATCAAGCTCGGCACCGGCGGCGACCCCGCCTCCGCCGAGGGCACCTGCCCCGCCTGCAAGGTCGTCAGCGATCGCCTGAAGAGCGACTGGCGTTTCGAAACCTGATGCCGTAAAGCAGTGGTGAATCGGTAAGTAGCCGGTTCATCACCTGCTTGCGGTGTCCGGAGAAAGCGGTAAGGCGTTCTTCCAAGAACGTTTTACCGTCTTTCTTCGTTTTAATAAATGCTACGATACTTTATCGTACTATTACCATACTAACAGAACTAAGGCTCCTTTAATCTCGATGGTGGGGTCAAGCGGATAAGATTCTTGTCCCAATTGCTTTTGAACAGACTTCCATCACACAAAGAGCAAGGATCTAACTTGAAATTCAGGGCTTTTCTTCTCCTTTGCCAGTATCTATCTGCTCAAATATTTTTCTGGTGTCTTTGCTCGCCCGCAAAAGCAGTTGAATCGGCCAATGGCAGCAATCCCAGCGACTGGGCTCATTTCGACCCCAATAAGTTTCAGCACCCCGACAAGCTAGTACCTGCAGCAACAGTAATTAGTCCTGCTGCAGGCAAATATCTAAACGGAGTTCCAACATTTCCCCACGATCCTTCGAGACTCAACGTTATCTACGGACGCGGTCACGACAAACTTCCAACAGCGATTTATGCGAAGGCTTTTGACATTCTGAGTATTGCGGGCCGGCTCTATCAGGCTCCAGCAGCCGGCGAAAGCAAGACTATCGTTGTTAACGGCGAGTCAATAACCCTCTATGGTACGTCAGTCTATTCGCCACTCAAGGACCACTCATTCGTTGCTAATCCGGTTCATGTTTCGCCTTTTGATCCCACACGGATTTTCTATAAGAATAACGACACCTGGCCTAGCGTCGTTTATGGCACGCCTGGACAGGAAATCAACATAGCCGGACACAAACTGAAGATCCCCTTAGCCGGACACTCTGAAATTGTAGTGTTCGGACCAGATGGACGCCTAAAGGAAAATCCCAAACCCGGTTCTTCAGACGGTGGGCCAGGATCTGGTGGCTCTGGATCTGGCACTGTCCCTGGATCTGGCTCAGGATCTGGTTTTGGTTCTGGTTCTGGTTCTGGTTCTGGTTTTGGTTCTGGTTCTGGCTCTGGTTCTGGTTCTGGTTCTGGCTCTGGTTCTGGCTCTGGTTCTGGCTCTGGTTCTGGTTCTGGTTCTGGTTCTGGCTCTGGTTCTGGTTCTGGCTCTGGTTCTGGTTCTGGTTCTGGTTCTGGTTCTGGTTCTGGTTCTGGTTCTGGTTCTGGTTCTGGTTCTGGTTCTGG
>JAIEQI010000103.1 GCA_019747875.1 Candidatus Obscuribacterales bacterium | reverse complement strand
AAAACGCTGAGTTACTGTCTCGTCTTGGAAAGAGCGATAAATCAAAACACTAGGTGACAGAGTATCTCCAGAATTACTCAGTCACTACTAAACCCTTTGAACCTCTTCGGGTCGAGCTTAGTGTATAGGACCGTGTGCTGGATGTTTTTATGCCCCAGATAAGCCTGGATGGCGCGGGTGTCTTCGCCGCGAGAGGCCAGCTTGAAGCCGCGCGAGTGCCGTAGCATGTGCGGGTGGCAGGGGAAAGTGATGCCGGCGTTGTCGCCGGCGCGAGCGACAATTGCATGGACTGCGCGGGGTGAAAGGGGTGAGCCGCGCTCGGAGGTGAATATAAAATCGGAATCGGGGTTTTCGCGTTTCAGTCTACGCATGGCCCGGAGTTCGTCGCCTTCGATGAAATGCACAGAGTCGTCTCCGTTCTTCAGGCGGCTCACGTGCAGACGGGCGTGCCGGAAGTCGACCTGCTCCCATTTGAGATCTATAGCTTCGGAAACTCGAAGGCCGTGCCGGTATAGCATGGTGATGAGCCAGTAGTCGCGGAAGCCGTTGCGGCTGTGCTTAGCGGCATCGCGGAGTTGCTTCACTTCGGTCGTGGTCAGGTATTCTCGTTTGCGGACGTCGTGGTTTTTCGGTTTAGTCGGAGGCAGATTTTGTTTCTTTTTTTTGGACTTTGCCGAAAATGATGATTGGCGATCGCGATTTGGCATGGTGGGGATACTGATGGTTCCAGGGATGGACAATTATACAATGCCGAAATCGGTCCTTTTCAGCATTGTTCGAATCGACGAAAGAACGACAACTTGTTGTGAACGGGGCTACCGGTACAAGTCGCGCTCTGTTCTTAAATTACAGCGAATGTCTTGACTCCGTCCGGTAGCTACAACTAGCTCGTCTTTCCAATGATTTCGAGCTAAAGCGATCAAGAACTCGCTTATGTTTCTTGTTGACGATTGACCTATATAACGCCAATTGTCCTTCATCGTTGGGCTTGGAGAAGGAGGGTCACTTTCTCTAGTTTGCCAAGCAAGTTGGTCAATTTCTAATCCTTGTCTATTGTAGAAATTCAGCAAGCCTAGTCCAACTTCCTTCACAACACCGTATGGATCAATTTTTTCAACTAAATCTTCGTCAACGCCAATAACATAGTGCGCACGGCGTTTTGTGTAGAGCGGATGATTTTCATAGACATCAAAGCGTGAGCAAAAGTAACCTAAAAGTTCGTTTGGAATTGGTTCTATAGCAATTTCGAAAAGTCTTCCCGATAACGATTTAATGACGTCGGGCGCAAAACCGGATTCAAGCAAATGGCGATAAACGATGTCTATGAGTAGTCCATTCAAAGTAAGTCCACGGCGCGAGGACTGAAGTACAAGCTCTCGATGGTATGCATCAGGAAACCGGAGCGTCAGATTTTTGAATTTTTCGTTGGCTTCACCCGTCCGTTTTGAAGGCATTTTACCATCACCCATATGATTCATTTATCCATCACTAATTATATCAAAAATGGTGTAAGGAAGGCAAATAAAGGATTCTAGCTGCTTATCTAGTATAATCTGTAGTATTAATCGGTCCACGATGCGGCGTAAAATGTTACAATCGCCGCATACGATTTGGTGTGCATCCGTCATGTATATCCACGATTTGAAAGAATGGCCCAACTTCCGTTGGAACAATGAGGTCGTATCACCGCTTCTCGTTGAGACTCATGAGCGTCTTAAGGTGTTCAATTTGGAGCTTTCGAAGTTAGGCTTTGAGGAGCAGAACGAAGCTTCGCTGCGTACCCTTACAGAAGAAGTGGTCCGCACAAGTGAGATCGAGGGTGAAATTTTAGATCCTGCACATGTTCGATCATCTATTGCCCGCAAGCTAGGGTTGGCTGAAGGCGGTCTGCAAAGAGACGATCATAACGTCGAGGGGATCGTTGACGTGGTATTAGAAGCCACACAAAAATGCGAACTGGCTCTCACGGAGAAACGGCTGTGTGGTTGGCATGCAGCTTTATTTCCAACTGGATACAGCGGCACACATAAGATTCTGGTAGCGCAGTGGCGAGACGATCGAGATGGACCAATGCAAGTTGTGTCTGGACCGTATGGCAATCGCAAAATACATTTTGAGGCGCCAGCTCATCTGAGATTGGTGTCAGAAATGGAAAAGTTCTTCGCGTGGTTTGAAGGGACAGACCACATTGATCTGTTGGTGAAAGCAG
Source organism: Candidatus Obscuribacterales bacterium (assembly GCA_019747875.1). Taxonomy (GTDB): domain Bacteria; phylum Cyanobacteriota; class Vampirovibrionia; order Obscuribacterales; family Obscuribacteraceae; genus JAIEPM01. The sequence continues at coordinate 7,190 of JAIEQI010000103.1, read as the reverse complement.
GCATAGCCCACTTATACTTTGTCACGTTGCATCCCTTTGATGATGGAAATGGGCGGATCGCTAGAGCAATTGCCGACATGGAGTTAGCTCGTGCAGACAAAATGAAGCAACGATATTACAGTATGTCGGCCCAAATAAAAATTGACAAGAAAGAATATTATGACACGCTGGAAGCGACACAAAAAGCCACTCTCGATATAACGAACTGGCTGGTCTGGTTTTTGGAGTGCCTGATACGTGCAATCAAAAATGCTGAAACCGTATTACACGACATTCTGCAAAAGGCTCGTGTTTGGCAGCATTTGAACAAGTATGAGATCAATGAGCGTCAGGGGAAAATATTGAATACTCTTCTGGATGGAATTTTCTATGGCAATCTCAATTCGGGCAAATACGCGAAGATGACAAAGTGTTCGACTGATACGGCTAACCGAGATCTGAGCAAGTTAGTTGAGTATGGAGTGCTCGACCGAGTTGGAGAAGGCAGAGGAACTCATTATGTACTTAAGAAACTATCCTCCAGCGAATAAGCTCAGGATCTTTGCTTCAAAACGTCAATCGTGATTCAGAGAAGTCAAGGTGAAGATAATGCCTGTACTGTTTCATGACGGCGGTGGACGCCGCGTCTCTGGAACCAATTCCAGAGCACTGTTCGAGGCCTTTTCCTTGAGCGACCTCAGGCACACTTGCAACTCGGACTGAAGTTCTTCATTGGGTGCTGTCGATAGATAGGAGACAAGCATCACGATAAAAGCCTTTAGCTTTTTAAAATCAGGCTCTACTGCGGCTGCCTTGGCTAGCGCTCTCACCTTATCCTGCCAGTCCTTTTCAGAAGCATCCAGCGCCTTCTGAATTACTTTCCGCGCTCGTTTCTCTCCGCGTTGATTGCGCATAGCAAGTTCAGAAGCAATTTGCCTGGCTGCCAAGCGTTCGAGCGGCATATTTAGTTGTAAGGAGGTGGAAGGGGGCTCGGTTTCTGATGAACCAGCCCCCACCACAACGTTATATTCGTGTGTACAGATTGCAAAGAAGTCTTCAGCCAAGTCTTCATAGTCTTGTCGCCAAATATCGGCGTGCTTATACAATGTCGTCCTGGAGCACCCGGCGGCCTGCTGCAGTTCAACTGTCGAGAATGAGCGCTGACGTTTTTTGATTTCCCCCAGAGCACCGGCTATTCGTGTGCGTGCATCACGTTTTCGATTCACGTTCTCTCGGATCCAAGAGACGGGACGCTGCGGCCTGTATTTTGCGGAGTCGCCGGCTGGTCTATGCGCCGGACGCCAGTTCGTGGCTCGTTGCACTTGAGCCATTGCATCGGCGCGACCACGATTTATGTCTTTGCTTTGTCCGTTGTGGTGCGCGGAGAGAAACTCACGGATCGCCCATTCCCGCTCTTGCTCGTAGCCGTAACCAAGTGCTGGAAGGTCGCGGCTGGGATCGCCGTAAAAGAAGTAATGGCCCACACACTCTATACATTCGGCACGCTGAGATGGTGCTGTCAATCCGTTGAGGTGATAAAGCCGTCCCTTATACCAGTTGTCCGCGATAATGCCAGGCGGGAGTTTATGAAAAACAGCTTGAACGAAAGTGATATGGTCACCTTCTCCGTCTCGCTGTTCTCGCCTGATTGAGACAACATTGTCTGGAACTCGGCTGGCACCAATTATAGTGGCAGCTTCTCGACGGAGCTCTAACGCCCGAATATATTCCTTTAGTTGCTTGAAGGCTGCATACGGATTAGCATCTGAATCCAGCACATCGATGAACAGTTCTAGAGCTTTAGTTGCGCTTACTTCATGACGCTCAAGGTCAATATCGAGTGTTCTTTTATCGAGCCAGGCGAAACCAGGTTGCAGAGGGAGACGCAAGCCTAAGCCCTGTGAACCGTTGCTGCCTGGATGCGGGAAGATTTCGAGCTGCCCTTTTGCCACGAGAAAGTCATTAAGTACCAAGAGCTTGAGGAGTTGTTTTCTGAGATCGGCGCTATTTATAGGTTCTTCGAAGAATAAATAGAGATGCCAGCCACCACTGTAGCTCGACCGGTATAAGGCATTACGTTCAAGACCGGCATTCGCTAAGAGCTGCAGCAGTTTCTCAAGATATGTTCGATTGTGGTATTTGCTACCGTTATCGATATCGATAACGGCAAATCGGGTAGTCTTACCTGCTCGGGAACCAAGAATAAACTTCGGATGAACTCCGGCGACCGCTTTTAAAATCTCCGAGTCTGTAAGCTTCCACTTCTCGTCGGCAGAGAACCAAGTGCCATCTGGCAACGGCTTATAGATGTATCCGTATCGGTGAAAAAGGTTCAGGAACTGCGCTGCGATCTCCTGCCATCCTTGAGGATAGTGGTCATGGCGAGCAAATTTAGTTGACCCGCTCTTCGTTTGAGAGCGCGCCTGAGCCTGTCCGAAAATAGTCGTCATCCTTTCTTAAATGGATGTGTTGATCTATCCGGACGGTTCGTTTATCCTAAAGTCACTTCGGGAAATCAACAAACCCGGCGACAACTGAATAAAGAGGTCCGAAAAGATCTCGAAGAAGACATCGTGCCTAAGCGATGTCTTTTGTTATCGGTCTTCTATTTTTGATTTCCTTTCCAGGGAGCCGGCGGCTCCGTATCCGTCTAATTGATCTACACCGGCAAACCTGCCAAGTGCTGATGCCACTATATAAGGTGCCGCAGAATCGATCAATACTTTAGATCTACAGAAGCACAGATCGTCGCTTTTTTCGCCGCCCAGCGAAATTTCGCCGGTGCTTCGCCACCTGCTACAACTGTCTTTCCATGCGGTCAAACCTAAATCAGCAAAGGACTGGATATTGTTCGCTTCGTATGCGGCGAAGGAGCAGCGAAGTGATCTTTCCTCAAGCTTCGCGGCTCAGGGCAGTAAGGGTTATCGGACGCGAGTGAAGAAGGCAGGACACTAAAGCCGCCAAGGCTTGTTTTTATGAGAGATTCGACGCGTCTCTTCGTCACACCGACGAACCGATGAAAGACCTTTTTGCGCCGCCCGGCGAAGTAGTGGCGAAAGACTTCGTCGCCATTTTCGCAGCTTCGCTGGCGAGCGACGAAATCTTTCGCCGTTTTCGTCGCCTTGGTTTCGCTGGTGGCGAAGACCAGCAACGAAGCAACGAAACCGGTCGCATATCCATAAGATGGCGATTCACCGCTCTTCGCAGCCTACTTCGCGGTAGCCGATAAATTTTGTTTTGCTCAGGTCGATCACAAGTTTCTGCGAGGCAAAAAGCTTACTTCGCAGGCGACGAACAAACATTCATCGTTTTTCGTAGCTCTGGTCAATGGTCAAGCAATGGAACCTTGAGAGGTCTCAATTGATCAATGACACCTTATAATCTAACGTAGTTCTCGCGCGATATATGCATTAAACCAACACCACATATAGAGGCATTCAGTGAAAACTATTTCTGTGAAAGAAGCTGCCGAGGCTCTTGGGGTTAGCCCAAGAGCGGTTCAGTACAAGCTACAGAATGGCGATTTGAAAGGTACTCGAACCAAGAATCAATATGGTGTCGCTGAATGGAGAGTATGGCCCACCAAGGAGATTGCTGAAGCTTTGTCTGTCAAGCGTGGAGAGATAAGAGATCCGATCAACTTTGCGCCGAACGAGGAGACTTTCGAGGCTGAAGAAATTTCGTACAACGCGTTCGATGATACAGCTCCTGGAGAGCCAGCGAACTGGCGGCAGATTGAGATGGAGCGCCTTGAACTCCTGGCAGAGAAGCTCGTGAAACCTTTGACTGAACGACTTGAGGCGCAAGCCATTGCACTTCGCGAACAAGAAAAGATAATCGATGATCAAAGCAGACAGTTAAGACTGCTGCCGGATTTACAGAAGCAGGCTGAGAACGAGCGCAAAGCGGCTGAGGAAGAACGTCAGGCAGCTGAACTTAGGGAGCTGGAAGCCGAAGCTTTGCGGAAACAAATCTCGGCCATTCAGGAAAAAGACCAGATGGAAATTGAGCGTCTGAACAAAATAGAAAAAGAAATCATTCCGGAGCTCCAGCATCAGCTTGAACAGGAACGCCTACAAACAGAGGAAAAGCTTGCGGCGTCTCAAAGACAATTAGAAATTTTGGCGAGAGAAAAACGTGAGGTTGAAGAATCGAAGGGAAGGATCGAAGAACTGAAGCGGCAGTCACAAGAGGAACTTGAGCGTTTAAAAGAAGAAAAAGAAGCCCAAGTGACGGCCGTTAGGGAGCAACTAAGAACACTGTCAGCCACGGTTGAACAGCTAAACAGACCATGGTGGAAGAAATTTTTTCTTCCAGCGCCTTCACCGCCCGCAGAAAGCCAGGAGACGTAGCTTGTCCTGACCTATGCGGCTGGCACTCGGGCAATTCGGTACACCTCAGACCCCAGAAAGGTGGTTGTTCATTTTTCCGTCACCAAACTACAGTACTGTTTCCGCGTACGCAAGGTTGTCAAGAATCAAGCTCGAAAAAAATTACTTTTGTTTGATACTGTATTTGGTGCCACCAATGAGCGGCTGATAAGGATAATTATGTCATTTTTGGAAGGTCAGACACCGAATCAGCGTTGTCAAGAAATCAAGACAAAAACCAATAGATGCACTTAATCTGGTGCGCATCAAGTGCAATTGCAATGAAGTAAGGAGCAAATATGGAGTTTTGGAAGAGTGAGCTTTCGTTGATACTTAAAGAAATAACCAGTTGTTCGGTTATACAAAATGGATTTAACGACCATGGTCGCGAACTTCAGAAAGATGCCATTTCGGTTATTTTGCCAGCCAACGGCAAAGGAGATGAACTGTTTGCAATAGCTACAAGATATCTACATCAGATTCGCGGGTCTATCCCTGCCAATTTTGTTGCGTATATCGGCACCACGCAGTGGATAACTTCGAAGGTGTCGGAAGGCATAGAGATTGCTATTGGACCTGGAGTTTCGCAGTTTGACATAATCCGGCTAGCCAATACTTCGGCTCCAAATTACGATTTACAGACTGAAGATTTGATCAGGCCATTGATTCAGTTTGATACTGAGTATGGCATTGATGTAATTCATGCAGAAGCTGATAGTCTGTCGTTTGAGCTGGCACATCCTCCATCCGATACAAAACGATTTGCAAAAGAGCTGTTTCAATATTGTGAGGATCTAAGTCAAGGAGACCTGAACGAAGATGAATTGGCCGAAGTGTTAAAGCACGAAAAGCTTGTACGTCTTTGGTGGGACTAGGGCACGTATTAGCCACATAAACACTAAAACCTCTCCTAAGCTATTTGACAACTTGACAAAAGCGGGATTCTGTCAAGGTTGGAATCAAGGCATATGAGCGTTTCGGGCTTGCTCTTATTTTTTTACACCGTTATGCTTGACGAAAGCTGCACTGGGAGAGGAGTCGTCAAGCGTAAGCAATGGCCGGACAAGCTCGAATTTTAAGCCCGAAAGAAATCAAAGACATCTTCAGGATGCTTGCGACACCACGAGATAAAGCCATGTTTGCCTTGGGTATTTACACTGGACTCCGGGTGAGTGAGATAGTGACACTTAGAGCCAATCAGCTTTTCACTGAGTCCGGCAATGTCAGGCATGTTCTGAAAGTAAAACGCAAGAAGAAGAAAAACACAGTCTACAGCGACATCCCTGTGCATGAAAAGCTCAAAAAGATACTCGCTGATTACTATGAACACGCCGAATTTGATATATGGCTGTTTCCTTCAGAAGCGGCAGCCTCTGGGCACTTGACCAGGGCAGCCGCTCACAATATCTTGACTAAAGCATTTGAATCACTTGGTCTTGAGGATGCATCAACACACTCCATGCGCCGCACTTGCTTGACTAACATGAGCAGATCTGGCGTTCCACTAAGGACGATACAAGAAATTTCAGGACACGCCAGCCTGAGCGATCTGCAGGCCTATTTGGATGTAGACCCTGATGATAAGCGTCGAGCCATCAACCTATTGAGGTATTAACATCTGTGGATGGTTCCGAACGAATAAGTAGTAGAGCGCAATTACCAGAGGAGCTAGATCTCGAAGAGCTCAGTAAATACTTCCTGCTGTCTTCATCCGACCAGGCTGAAATTCAAGAATGTCGTGGTGCCATAAACAAGTTAGGCTTCTCTATCCAACTTTGCTCTTTACGCTGGTTTGGCTACTTATTGCCGGATTTGCGCAATGTGCCACCAACTATCGTTGAGCGAGTGATGCAACAACTTGAAATTATTGGACCGGTCGATTTGTCAGAGTATCCACAGAGTGAAAATACCAGAACTGGTCATCCGGAGCGAATAAGAGGCTATCTCGGTTTTCAAAAATGTGACGAGCTTCAACGGCTACGCTTGCTCAATCACCTCACGGATCAAGTCATAAATCTCCCTCGCACTGCTGATTTGATTGATGTTGCGTGTGAGTGGCTATATGAACAGAAGATTGTTCGTCCGGCTAACAGAACGCTGCAGGATATAATCACAGAAGCCAAAATCGCTGGTATGGACAGAGTGTACAGGCTCATAAGCGAAGGATTGACGATTGATCAGAAGAAAATGATCGATCAGCTTTTGGAAGCAAATCAGGAACGCGCTGATGGCGGCCACTCGCAATTGGAAGAACTAAGGAAGCCGGCCAAGCGTGAATCTACACGGTCTATGAACGAGCTAACGGCGAGGTTGACACAACTGCAGTCATTAGGATGTGAAGCAGAAATTCTGAAGAATGTTCCTCTTCCAACCAGGCAATTGCTCTCAACCTGGGGCTACCAGCAAGATGTTTGGTCGTTGCGTCGATTTGACGACGAAAAGAAATACAGTATTGTGGCTGCCTTTCTGAATAGTGCCCTCATCGAAACAGTCGACGCCATAGTTGATATGCAAGATCGACTGATCACGCGCTATCAAAATCAAGCCAAGGAGAAGAAAGAGGCTCTTCTTCGCGCGGCAGAGAAAGCACGAACTGAGGCAATTGAAGCATTTGAAGTTATTGGAGTCATCATTGTGGACGAAGAGCATGTCGTCGATGGCGATGTTCGAAAAGAAATATTCAGCAAACGCTCCGCGCAGTCTTTGCGAGATCTGCTTGCGGACTGCCAGTCCATAAAGTTCGGAGCCGATGCCCATTTTGACTTCATGGGTTCTTCCTATGCTGAAACAAGGAAGTATTCACCGCAAATGTTGCTCAATACACCCTTCCAATTCAAGGAA
>JAIEQI010000046.1 GCA_019747875.1 Candidatus Obscuribacterales bacterium | reverse complement strand
AGCAACATTCTTTCGCTCCAGAGGCGAGATTCAAGGAAGAAGGTACGAAAAGAAAGCTCGCAATTGGAGCGAACGAACAGGGAGCAACATTCTTTCGCTCCAGAGGCGAGATTCAAGGAAGAAGGTACGAAAAGAAAGCTCGCAATTGGAGCGAACGAATAGGGAGCAACATTCTTTCGCTCCAGAGGCGAGATTCAAGGGAGCAAGAAATGAGAGGGAGGAAGTGAGAGCAATAAACTAATAATTCAAAACAGCTCGCAACTAACTAACTAACTAACTAACTAACTAACTAACTAACTAACTAACTAACTAACTAACCAGAACAACACACACAATCATTACAGCAATAAAACCGAATAACTTTCAGTGAGTCATCTTTGGCAATACTCACACCACGAAATCACAAGGCAGAAGAAAACTAGGAGAAATAAAATGTCAGATGTCTATTACGTCATTGCTAGCAACCCCCACACCCCATCAAAGGTGCTGGAGCGGCTTGCCTCAGCCTCCGACCCGATGATTAGACGTCAGGTAGCCGGCAATCCACACACACCGGATTCGATACTACAAATGTTGTCCCAAGACGGACACTGGGATGTACGACTAAACGTAGCGCTCAACCCAATAGTATCTTATTCAGTATTAGAACAATTAGCTCAGGATGAGCAAGCAACCGTTCGATTCGCTGTCGCAGAGAATCCGGACACACCAGAAGAAATTCTGTCCGGACTCTCCGACGACGAGAATCCATACGTCTCTTGCAAAGCCAACGAGACAATGAAGATGCGTAGAGCACGAAGACAATAGTCCAGCTGCTTCTGGATTATTGAGCACGTCTCCGCCTGAACTGCAGCTCCGCCCCCGTAGAGCTGCAGTTCTTCATTCGTGTTGGCTGCAAGTTGGCAGAAACGCCAAAAGTTGTGGTGCTAACAACATTGTCCTCAGCTGTTAATTCGATTACGCTAGTCGCCTCAATTGGAGAAATACACATGAGTGAGCAAGAAATTCTCGACAAATGCAAAGAGTCCTTTTCTAACATATTCAAGGAAGACGAATATTCTCTTCTCGACTTACACAGTAGCTTGATTGGGCACAGTCGAAATAAATTGCAGAATGAATTGTTAAAGGACTTTGGATATTATGAGCCGGCAACACTCCCTAAGCTCGCAGCTATAGCAAGCGAATGCAGACAACTTCATAAAAATGCGCCAGCCAGAAGAGCTGAGGAAGAGAACATTGTAAAAATCGTTAGCACTGCAGAAGATAAATTAGCAGAAGCAATCTTGAAGGGTGGCAAAGAATCATGGGTCCCAATTCTAAAAATTGAAGGGAAGCCATCCATGAAAGAAGGATCACTACCTCAATGGCTACCACCACCTCTGACTCCTCGAGAAGCGGCAGTTCAGTCACTTCTTAGCAAGCTGCCCGGTACCGAAACTGCCATCCGTGAAGACAATACTTTCACGCATCAGGGCAGCTCCAGCTACGATATTTCCATTAGACTCAAAAGTCCAAAGTAGCCCACATTCACCGCCGGATCTTAGAGGTTGCCCTAACTTAAGACGACAGCATCAAGCGATAATCAAGACCTGTTCAGCTAGACTGCACTTCATATCAATACGGCTAAAACAAAGAAATAAAAGGAGCTTCTATGAGTCTGGAACAAGAGTTTCTTAAAAAGTGCAACGATGCCTTCCCTGGAATAAATTCAAAAGACGAGCTATCGTTTGAAGAACTGAACCAATTTATGAAGAACGAGAATACCGGAACTAGAGTAGCAAGCGCTGCCCAGTCCGCCCTCCTAAAAGAGCTTGCTACTGAGCGGAGTAATCATGTTTCGTCCACGGGACGCGACCTTGACCTGACCCCACCAGCGAACCTCTCAAAACTTTCAGTTGCCGCCTTTGAATGCATTCGCGTAAACAAGAACGAAAAGCGACGAATTAGCGATGAAGAGTATGTGTCGAAAGAAGTGCTACCGACTGTTGAACAAAAACTTACCGAAACGATTTTGAAACATGGCCCTAATGCTTGGGCACCAATACTTAAACTCGAGCGACCAGCTATTTACACAGAATTTTCCAGCATGCGGATTCCAAGCTTCATTCCGCCATCGTTATCGTCAAGAGAGGAAGCTGTGCGAAGATCACTCGCGGCGATTCCCCAACTCGAAGTCCAACTCACCCCCGATACTCCCGTTAAGAAAGACGAGAAGCTGACCATGAATATCTCAATCCGTTTGAAGCAGAAAAAATAGCCATTTCACTTCACACCGCAAAAATCTCAAGAAGCTCAATTCCAATTTCCAAAAACTCGACACAACCTTCAGCAGTGCTTCCCAGGACATCCAAAACATCCGCACAGGGGGAAATGTCCGTCGTTGCCAGCAAAGCAGGAAGCTCCGGCGACAAAGCTACCGGAGTGCGTTGAACGCCAAGTTCTTGCACCTCAACTTCTTTCGGATTACGCCGTTTAATTAATTGCCGTTTGCGTTTGACGAGTGCGTCGCACGCTTCCCTGTACTGGCTCTGCGGAATTGTCATTGATTCGTGGTCCCCAAAAACCTATTATCAAGGTTAAGCAACTCTTGTGGAATTGCTGTGGAAGGAACTGTCACAGAAGCGAACCTTCAGGAAAACTTTATTTTCGCCGGCACGTGGTTCAAAAATTGGTTCAATCGGTGCATCAATAGCCCGCGTCGCTAGGCTTTGAGATCTGCTATAATCTTGTCCAAGCAAGGTAGGCGGCAAATGTCTGGAATCTCGCTTAGCGAATCTACGGTTTTTCAAGGACGTTATCTCATTCTGCGGAAGCTTGGCGAAGGCGGAATGGGTTCGATCTATTTGGCTGAACAAACTGACGCCGATCGAAAAATTGCGCTGAAACTATTGCATCCTTCGCTTGTCGAAAATGATGAATTCAAAAAACGCTTCATCCGAGAATGCAGCAACCTATCGAAACTATCAAACGAACATATCATCACGTTCTACAACGCGGCTGTCTCAGATGACGGGCAACCGTATGCAGCGTTCGAATATCTATGCGGCATCACTCTCAGAAAAGCCTGCCAGGACGGTGGAAAGCTCGAAATGCAGCGCACAGTCAAGATACTAAGGCAAATATGTTCAGCCATACAAGCTGCACATAATGCGGGAATCATTCACCGAGATCTCAAACCTGAAAACATCATGCTCCTGGATAAGCCTGAACCCGATTGGGTCAAAGTCCTCGATTTCGGTTTGTCAAAAGAATCAATCACGGATAAACGCGACGCACAACAACTTACACTTACAGGTGATTTAGTTGGAACTGCCGACTACATGAGCCCTGAACAATGCGAAGGAAGAAAAGCTGACACACGCTCCGATTTCTACGCACTGGGATGCATAGCATATGAGTGCATCGCCGGAAAAAAACTTTTCGAAGCTACTAATGCAATGCAGCTTATTCACCAGCACGCCAGCCAGAGCGCTGTTCCAGCCATCAATGAACTTAGCGGAATCTGCCCGCCTGCGATGCTACAACTGCTCAACGAACTGTTGCAAAAAGATCCGGACAAACGACCACAATCAATTCCCAAAATATTGGAAGAGCTACAACAAATAGAAGAAGAATTGAGAGCCGGAATAATAACAAGTCAAAAGCTCTCAAACACACAGGCCAAGGGCAGCAAAAAAATCCTTTACGCAGCAATCGCCTGCGCCTCCGTTGCAATCGTCGCTATTGGCATACTCGGTGTGATTTCAAATCAACAGAGTGTACAAAATCAAGCGACCGCAAAAAAGCAAACAAAAAAGATTGGCAGACAGCTCCAAGCAGCAAAGGATTCAGCGCGCCTAGCTGACCTTATTGACGAAGCAAAAGAGGCGATCAGAGTCGGCGACTACAAAACAGCAGCTGACCTTTGCAAGAAAGCGCTGCAAATAACACAAGAAAAACCATCTCTCATGGAGTGGCGGCTAAAGACATTGATTATGTTGACCCAGTCAGTGCTAACCGGCCAGCTAGGAGACGCCGAACCATATCTCATCGAAACGGAACAGCTATTGAATAGCGCTACATATGCAAACGCGCCAATAAGCGACCAAAAGAAAGCGAAACGGAAACTAGATTTTCTCATGAATGCCTCGGTTATTTATTCCCAAAAAGGTAAATACGACAAATGTCTCAATGCTTCTGCAGAGTTCAAACGGATTTTTCGAGAAACCAAAGATGACGAACTCAGAATGCTCATGTCTGTATTAATTTCAGAATCATTCGCTTGTAAATCTAAAGGCGAATATCAACGCTCAATTGAAATAGACAACGAGACACTGAAGGTGGCCAAATCTGTCGGCGCCACAGCAAGTGACATAATGAGCACCGTATATAGTTCATTGATGACAACTGCGGTAGTTTTGAAAAAGCCCCACCGGGAGGTGCAGCAGTATTCACGGAACTATGCCGACATGTTCAACGAAAGTTTTCCGAACAATAGATTCAAAACCATCATGATGGCTCAAGGCTTATCGACGGCTGATTTGCTTCGTGCCAATATGGATTACTTCGCAGACGGAGCACCTATACTGGATGCCATTTGGGATGCAGCAAAGTCTGACACGGAGATTCCTTTGGCTTTTCGCACAAAGGCACTGGAGCAGTTTCTAATTCTGAATCGAAGTAAATCCGTCAAACTCAAGAAGTCAGAACTGACAAAAGTAGCAAACGAGTTTCTAGCTATCTGCGCTGAACCCCAATCAAACCAGCAAAAAACCATTTACGACGCATCAAAAGCTGAATCTGCCAAACTACTCCAAGACTTGGCTAAGCAAGCCGGCGATTCGAGCCTGGAGCAAAGAATCAACTTGGCAAGCAAGAAACTGTGAGAGCAGGGGACCAAGAGACACACATTTGGACCTCCAGCTTGCCATTAATTGATTTGTAAACAGTTTTATCCCCCAGGAACGCCCGGAGCAAAGGGGGCATAAGCCGTTCCGGCTTCAGCTTAAGATCCGTTAAATAGTAAGACGCGTGATGGAAGCTATACTTGACACCGCTTGTACCATCCGCCGGGCGCCATACTTATGTCCTTAAACCCAAAAGCCAATCCACCACTGAGTTCTCGCGAACGAGTCATGCTTGAATTCCAAAGAACCTCATTAGCGCTGACTTTAGGGTTCTTGGAAAGTCAACAGCGCGTCATGATGGCTTACTTGACGGGCACAGCCCTGTACGGGTCGTCGGACAATGCTGTCAGCTATCCTTTACTTGAGAATCAGTTAAGCCAACAACTTTCGAATCTGCAAAATCCGACGCAGTTTCAAAATGGATACTTGACTGAGCAGCAACAAGCCGCGATGCAAGCTCAGCAACAGGCCGCGATGCAAGCTCAGCAACAAGCCGCGATGCAAGCTCAGCAACAAGCTGCTCTGCAAGCTCAGCAACAAGCCTCGCTGCAAGCTCAGCAACAAGCCGCGCTGCAAGCTCAGCAACAAGCCTCGCTGCAAGCTCAGCAACAAGCCGCGCTGCAAGCTCAGCAACAAGCCGCGCTGCAAGCTCAGCAACAAGCCTCGCTGCAAGCTCAGCAACAAGCCGCGCTGCAAGCTCAGCAACAAGCCTCTGCAACAAACAGACAGCAAGAGATTGCCCAACCGACAAATGGCTCCCAAATAACCACTCCGTCACAACAGCAATCATCGACATCAAATGCGACAAGTGATGCAACAGCCTCTACAAATCCAGAAGAACTCATCGCAGCACTCATAGACATAGTCAGCCAAAGAACTGGATATCCGCCCGAAATGTTGGAACCCAGCCTCGACCTCGAGGCGGACCTCGGCATCGACTCCATTAAACGAGTTGAAATCCTGAACGGCTTCAGAAAAATGCTCCCTGACTCAAGCCAACTGTCACTTGAGTCAGGCATCGAACAATTAGCAACCGTAAAAACTTTGCAGGGAATCATGGACTGGATACGCACTGAGTTCGGTGCAAACGGAACCATGACCCCGCAAGCTGAAAAAACGACAACTAGCGAAAAAGCAGCAAATTCAGCCTCACTCCTTGATGCAAGTTCGACAACTCCGAAGAATGGAAACAGTGCTGAAGCACCGCACACATCTGGAAATGGTTCGAACGGATCGTCAAAGACAAAGAAAGATTCAAACTCCACCGCATGTGGTGCAAGACTCCACTCCGCGAAGATAGAGAAAGCATCGGAAAACGCAACGCTTTTCACAATAACTATGTCTCGCGAAGAAGATCGTTTCATGGATGATCATCTTTTCGACGGAGTTCCAGTCATGCCGATGGCCGTAGCCATGGAACTAATGCTCGAAGCAGCTACGACGGTTTACCAAGCCTGCAAAGTGACAGAAGTCAAAGATTTGGAGATATTGGCCGGTATTGTCTTTGAATCAAAGAGTACTGACATTCATGTTTTAACTGAAACCATTGAACATACGGAAAGCAGCACTACTGCCAAAGTATCCGTACAGACCAGTGGAAAACTGCGAAGAACACACTTCCGTGCAACGATCGTTCTGACTCCGAACACAGTCCCACTACCAAGCACTGGGAAACAAAAGGGAGTAGCGTCGCTACCACCAAATTTCAGAGGAGTCCAAATTCTCGAGCCACAAAGTCCGTCTGAACTGCCGACTGCCGCTGACATCTATCAAAGCTATATGTTTCACGGACCCCTCTTCCAGGGAATCACAGCCGTAAGCACAATGGGAACAAATGGAATTGCCGGAGCTGTAACTCCGATCCAAGCTGCGCAATTACTTGCCAATCCTGGCAGCAGCGATTGGATACTGAACCCCACATTGCTGGACAGTTCAATGCAATTGGCTGGGATTTGGGCACGACAAAACATGGACGTGACAGTGCTACCTGCTGGATTCAAACAACTGAAAATCCACGGACCGCTGAATGGAAAGAACTTCAATTCGTTGGTAATGATTTCACCTGAAACGAAGGGTCTGGAAATCAAATGCGATTTGGGCATTTACTCTGAAGATAACGAGCTGGTCCTTTCAATCGAAGGACTGAAGGGCATCGGAAGCAAAGCACTAAACCGATTATCCTCCCGCGAATCGGAACCAGTAGCATGAAAAAATCAAGCGAATCTGATAAACAACGGAAGCACGCAATAGCTATCGTTGGTATGTCGTGCATCTTCCCTGGAGCGCCTTCGCTTAAATCGTTTTGGCAGAACATCATCAACAGTGTTGATTCGATCAGAGAAGCAGGTCCCGACGAATGGGATGCGAATCATTACAAGCGAAAAAACGCAGATTTCTTCGGAAGAATCTATTGCACTAGAGGTGGTTTCATCTCCGAGTTCGCAGATTTCGATCCACTTGAATTTGGAATTATGCCTGCAGGGTTGAAAGGATCTGATCCCGATCAATTCCTGGCGCTACGTGCAGCAGCCGAGGCGCTCCAGGACGCCGGATACAATCACAAAACATTCGATGGATCAAAAGCCGACATGATCCTTGGACGGACAGCTGCACCTGGAATTGGATCAATGAATCTGATCCAACATGGACAAACTGTTGAACAAGTGCTCAATGTTTTGAAAGCAATCTCACCGCAGCTTTCGAAGAAGGATCTGGACAAGATCGAAGCCGGTTTGCATGAAAGTCTACAACAATGCAACGCCGACACAATCCCGGCCGTAATGCCCAACATCATCTCTGGTCGCATCGCCGCCAAACTCGGATTTCGCGGTCGCAATCTGATCTTGGACGCAGCCTGCGCCTCATCTTTAATTGCTGTAGAAATCGCGGTTCAGGGTCTACTGAATGGACAAAGCGATATAGCGATCGCCGGCGGGCTGCATATCAATTCAAGTCCATACTTCTACCAAATGTTTTGCGGGCTGGGAGCCTTATCAAACGACGGCACCATTCGCCCATTTGATGATCAAGCCGATGGCACCATACTTGGTGAGGGCGTCGGTATGGTCGTGCTGAAGCGCCTGGAGGATGCCGAACGCGACGGCAACCGCATTTACGCAATACTAACCGGCATTGGCTGCTCAAGTGATGGACGCACGGGAAGTTCCCTCGCACCGAACGTTGAGGGTGAGGCGCTAGCAATGCGGCGCGCGTACGAAATGGCAGGAGTATCTCCCCGCACAGTTGAGCTTTTGGAAGCGCACGGCACAGGAACAAGAGCTGGCGACCTGGCTGAAATCAAAGCGATTGAGAAAGTTTTTGCAGGCGAAGAGAATGTTGACGCGCCATGGTGTGCTATCGGCTCGGTGAAATCAATGATTGGACACACGCAAGCAGCAAGCGGTATGGCCGGTTTGATCAAAACAGCGCTCGCCCTCTACTTCAAGAAATTGCCACCAACGCTGAACGTAACAACAGCGAACACGCAAATCGCGTGGTCAAAATCGCCGTGCTACATCAACTCCACAGCCAAGGAGTGGGATCACCACGCAGGCAAGTCTCCTCGCCGCGCCGCCGTAAGTGCATTCGGCTTTGGAGGCGTAAACGCACATGCAGTTCTGGAGGAGTACAAAGCAACAGCACCAGAAAACAATGAGCTAGCAGACCCAATTCCGAACAAAAGATCAATACGTTTGTCCTTGCGCTATCCAGAGCTAAGCGTCGGCGAGCTAAAGATTGAAACGCCGAAGGTGCCTGCATATCTCAAACCGATAGCGAAAACGGAATACTCCCAAAACGACAAGTGCAATGAACAACCTGCCCAGGCAGAAACACAAATGGGAAGTAGTCAAAAGCTAATTAACCAGAGCGAATCGCTCTCAAGAAATTTAGAAGCCGGCAGGATGCCGGCGCTCCCGGGATCGAACCGAGCACCAAAGAGCGGAGCGCTTGATGAAGTTAGAAACCGGCAAGATGCCGGCGCTCCCGGGATCGAACCGAACTCAATGAGCGGAGCTCCGTCAACATCGAATGACAGCGCACTCTCAAGATCAACGGACGGAGTGCTGGGACCGCCAGCATCCCGCCGCCATAATAACGAGTCACTCAGTGAGGCTATGGGCGGACGGGACGTCCGCGCTCCATACGAGGACGCACCTATCACGAGAGCGAACCGCGCTCCATACGCGGACGAATCTATCTCAAGAGCGAATCGCGCTCCATACGCGGACGAGCCTATCTCAAGATCGAATCGCGCTCCATACGCGGACGAGCCTATCTCAAGAGCGAATCGCGCTCCATACGCGGACGAGCCTATCTCAAGA
>JAIEQI010000025.1 GCA_019747875.1 Candidatus Obscuribacterales bacterium | reverse complement strand
CGGACGTCCCGTCCGCCCATGACCTCACAGAATTCTTCGCTCCATTCGATCCCTTGAGCGCCGGCATCCTGCCGGCTTCTAACTTCTGCTGGTGACTCGCTCTCGTATCGAGCGCGGACGTCCCGTCCGCCCATGACCTCACAGAATTCTTCGCTCCATTCGATCCCTTGAGCGCCGGCATCCTGCCGGCTCCGATCTTTTGATCGCTATTCGCCCTTCCACTGGTGACGCTTGGCGCAGGTACTTTCTGCAGGGACGACGCCTTGCATCGCTCCCCTGAAGAGCTATTCGCGTCCGCAAGATCATTTGATGCAAAAGCGCTTGCAAGATTGACTGATAACACACAAAGAACAAACAACGCGCTCTTACATGTTGCTGTGATAGCGATGCCTGTGCGAGATGCGCGAGTGATGCCTGGAATGCCTGTGGTGGGCGACGGTATGGGTGCCGGCAGGAGTTCCTGACATGCCTGTTCCTGCGAGTGCTTCGCTTCCGTCATTGACCATTCCTACATAAAGGTTCTTGGAGATCTGCCGGATCATCTCATTAGCGCGGCGATCATTGTGTGGGCGAGCCACTTGAACCGCAACAATGTACCGCTTACCGGTTGGGCTGGTGATGATACCACAGTCCCCGACGAGGGATCCGATGTCACCTGTTTTGTGAGATATTTTTGCGCCCGGCGGTAAACCTGGCGGCAGAAGGGTTCTCGTCCTGGTTCTCTCCATGATTGCCAACATTCGCTGGCGACTGGCCGGCGTCAATAGATGCCCCTTATCTACCCTGGCGAGCAGATGGACGAGATCTTGAGGACTTGTTTTATTGGTTCCTGGCAAGTCGGGCAACCAATCGTTAATGTAGGTCTTGCGCAGTCCCCAGATAATGAAATCCCGGTTGCAAATATCTTTGCCACCGACCCGGTCGATGATCAAATTCGTGGCAGTGTTATCGGAAAAGATGATCATCGACTCCATCGCTTCCTTCAAACTAACCTTTGACCCAGCTGGGCGCCATTGCAAATAGCCACTGCCGCCGCCGATTAGATCCTTTCGCAAGGTCAAAATTTCCTTTGCATCAACATCACCCTTGTCGATGGAGTCGAGCAACTTGACGAGTACCGGCACCTTAATCATCGACGCAGCCGAAAAAGAGTCGTCGCCGGAAAGGCTCAAGTAGCGACCGCTTGCGGGCTCAACGGCAAACAAGCCGGCCTTCAGCTTTGGCTTGTCAGAAATCTTTTTGATCGATTCGGAAAGATCAGAAAGTTCTTCCCGCTTCTCAAAAGGGGCAGGAAGCTGCGGGGCGACGCATGGCGGATTCATATCAATCTCTGTCTCATTTGTACCCGCTGGCACATATACAGAAATCGAGCAAACAATTGCCATGGCGACAGACAAAAACCTGAGCAGCCGCTGCCCCGGCGGTAATTTCTTCTTCCTACGAGCCTCAGCCCCAGTTTTAACCGGCATAAGGTTCAGCGGACTCCAAGTCGAACTCAGACAACGCTAAATATTGTACTGTCTCTTGCGATCTTTGCTGCAACGAAATTTTGGGATATCAAACTGACACTATTTTTTGTAGAATAGGGGACGAATATCACCAACGCACCCAGAAGCTATCCGAAATATGAGCAAAATACTTTTAGTAGAGGACGAGCTGGATTTATCGAATCAAATTCGAGATTGGCTTACACGAGAACATTATCTTGTTGAAACACAAGAGAATGGAGAAATGGCGTACCACCAATTGAGGGTGTCTAAGTACGACTTGATCATTCTTGATTGGCAGCTTCCCGGCATGAGCGGTATAGACATATGCAAGCAATATCGGTCCACTGGTGGCAAGTCGCCTGTTTTGATGCTAACGGCGCGCAGTGCAATTGATGATCGCGAAAAGGGATTGGACGCCGGTGCTGATGATTATCTCTGCAAGCCTTTCCACTTGAAGGAGCTTTCGGCCAGAGTGCGAGCACTAATCCGGCGCAGCTCCATTGCCACAACAGGTACTAATGTGTTGCACCTGAAGGATATAAGCTTGGATCCGTCGGCAAGACGTGTCACCAAAGGCGGTGCCGATGTTAAATTGGAGCCGAAGGAATTCTCCTTGCTTGAATTCCTGATGCGCAATCGAAATATTGTGTTCAGCGCCGACGCATTACTAGACCGCGTTTGGGAGTCAGATACTTCAGTATCGCCTGATTCGATACGAACCTATATAAAAGCGCTGCGCAAAAAGTTGGACAACGCCGGCGAAACTTCGCACATCACAACGGTCCACGGCCTGGGCTACAGGCTTGAGGACAGCTAAATCGTCAGGATAGGTACGAAGACTTGCGGACCCATTATTCAAGAGTCCAGACGTCCAGTCGAATTCTTTTGACAATCTCCCCTCCCCTGATAGTGACATCGAGCTTTGGAATTCCTTCGACAAAACGACCGCAAACCGTGTCAACCTCACATCAGGTGGCATTGCCCTAACATGGTGGAGTGCTGCTAAATGTTCCAAAAGATTCGCATCAATCTTACGGTGGCGTTCTTCATTCTATCCGTGACGGTATTCCTGTTCATTTCAGGGATTGCGGCATTGGCGTTCTACAATGGGTTGACCGAAGCACTTGACGAGCAGCTCGCGGAAATCGCAACAGGGACCATCCCCCTGGTCAAATACGAGAATGGCAAACTGTTCTTTAGCGATCCAGCCTCACCTCTGAAGGTAAGCATCTACCATGCAACACCTACGGTAACCTTGTTCGACACGTCCATGCATATAGTTTCCACTGCAGGTCCAAAGGGTTCGGAACGATTCTTGTACACGGGCGACGAGGTCGCGTTTCAAAATACGCGCTTACGCGCGTTGTCGCGCCCGATAAAAATGGATGGCAATGCAATCGGTCACATCCAGATCGAGCTGTCGACACTTCATCGCGATCGAGCATTGACTGAATTTCTACAAGCGATCGGAATAGCGGCACCCTTTCTCATCTTAGCGCTTGGCGGGACAGGCTACTGGCTTTCGGGCAAAGCGATCAAGCCAATGGAAGAAACATTTGCAGTATTAAAACAATTCATGTCCGACGCAGGACACGAACTCAAGACACCAATTGCGGTGATACATGCAACCTGCGACAATCTTGGAGCCGACCTGGAAGAAAACAGCTCAGCACTAGAACGCGTCGATGTGATCAGGCGTTCTGCGGATCGGATGCAGCGTCTTGTTTCTGATCTACTGCTTTTGACAAAATCCGAGCGGGCGCAGCTGACACTACAAATGGTGCCTATGCGATTCGACATGCTACTGCGCGAGGTGCTCGGAGAATTTAGCGATCTATGCGAAGACAAAGGTATCGAACTGAAAGCCGATGATATCGCCGTAGGACGGATGCATGGTGATAAAGATGCTTTGCACAGAATGATCGCAAATCTGCTGGAGAACGCGTCCAACTACACCAACAGTGGCGGCACGATCACGGTGTCGCTAACAGCAGTCGGCAGCGGCCTAGTTTTAAGAGTTGCAGACACCGGAATTGGAATTCCGCCTGAATCGCTGGAAAAGATTTTCGACCGCTTCTACCGCGTCGACGAATCCCGCACTCGTGCAAAGGGTGGCTCTGGCCTCGGTTTGTCCATTGTCCGCGCAATCGCCGAATCGCACCACGGCAATGTTACGGTGCAGAGCGAGGTCGGGGTCGGCACCACATTTACAATTTCACTACCAGCAATCGGCCAGACAAGTATTTTTCGCAAGACGCTCCAGGCAAGCGATATTGCTGACGAAATGACGAAGACCCGTTCGTAGCTATTGTTTATCGATCAAGGCATCCTACTACTTTTGTAAACCGCGATGAGACCTGCAGCTCGCCAGGGAGAAAAGGCAAAACATGCCACAGTTAAACGTCTAGTCGTGTAAAGCAAACGAACACGAAAGATGTGAAATTTTAGTACCGGCATTAACACACAGTGCTCACTGCATGAACAAACACCTCGATTGCACAATTAAGTGATTCGGATCTGAAATCGATACAGACTCATTCAGTTTATCGTGAATGAATACACCGAAATTAGCCCATCAGACAAAGTTTTAGTAATTGCCCCACCCAAAACGAAAAACTATCCGCTAGTATGTTCATGTTGCGTGGTTGCGGTTTTGCCAACCCGGACTTCCGCCATGCATTCCGACCGGAAAGAAATTACACCCAAATTTACCGAAGCATCGCTTTTACAATCCGATAGCAGCCGCCATGTACTGACCGAAGCTGCAATATCGGCAGTCAAAGCCGGACTCGTGGATCCGACTCGCGCCATAGCACAAGTTAGTGACAAGATACTGGGTAGCAGATCTGCGACAGAGATAGCGGAGAGCGCTAGCTTCTATGGACTAGAAAACACGGCTTCAGAATTTGGCACCGCAAAGTGGTTCGCACAGCAATTTGGAGCAGCCGTCGGAATGATGGCACCATATTTAGTTGCGCGCGGCGCAGTCCGAGCTGGTGTCAACAGTACGCTTGGCGAATCATCGCTCAGTACGGCTCACATCCTAACACGAGAGTCTGGCGGAAGAGCGTTATGGCAAGCAGCCAAGGCAGAGTCCATAATAACCGGGAGTAGCGGCTTCATTTACGGTCTGACCTTTGTCCCCGCCAGCGATGAAACTGTGCTGAAGGGCACCGGCGCCTTCGCTTTTGAGCGGCTAAAAAATGCCGCCTATGACGGTCTGGCATTCGGTGCAATCGGAGCGATGAGCCCATACATCGGATTTGGGTTGTCCACAGTCGCTAAGAAAGTTGACAATCTTGACACAAAATCAATAACCGAAAGCGTGCGTTCATACGAACATAACTTGCCATTGCACGACTTCTTGCCGAAGGTTCAAAGCCACTTGGTTCATGCTTTACGCGGCCCTATTCTAACCGGCGCAATTTCTGGTATTCCGATAGGGCTGGTTAATGCCGAAATCGGAGCACTCAAAAATGGAAAGGCACTGCCAGAAGCTCACGAAATAAAAGAGAACATTGTTTCAATGATGTTCGTTGGTTCAGCTCTTTCAAAAATCAATCACATCGCAGACAAAAGGAATCGAAGCGCCGCGGAGAAAGAAATGGATGCAACATGGCGCCCCTACACAAGTGACTGGGAGTACCACCAGAGAGTTATTCGGCCGACCACCAAAGAGATTGACGCACAATATGCTCGCAGCCTTAATCAGTCTGCAGATTTCGTAGCATGGGTCGAGAAGAACCAGAAGAGCCTCAATAGCGGGAAATTCGCATATGCCCAACATAACTTGCCTGAGCTGGCAAATATTTGGAACGAATTGCCGACATCAGCTCGAACGCTAAAAATCGAAGATGCTGCATCCATCATGCGATCATGGAAGGCCATGACCCCAAGGCAGAAAGAACTATCAGGACCTGAGCTCATATCCTACGCAAGAGTACTTGACGATTTTTCCTATGCATTTGAACTGGCAAAAATGCTCGACCGCAGTCCCGATTTTGTAAGTGTGTATCGTGGGCTTCAGTCACGATGGCACGACCGCTCAATTTCATTCGATGGATCAAAACTATTGGAGAATTGGTCGATCATTCCAGAACACATAAAGAAGGCAGGCGACCGCGAGTTAATGATAATCGGTGGATCGTGGGATAAACTCACGCCCACGCAACAAAAGCTTCCTCTAAATGAACTTCTGAAAACAGCCACAATTATCCACGACGTTCACCTTACAGCAGCCGATTCAGCAATGATCGAAAAAGCTACCGGCTTTGTGGAATGGTATCAAAGGAAAACAGGGTTTGCACATCCAGACAAATTACGAATCGGAAGAAATTCGTTAAGCAGGTACGACTTCAGCGAAGTCTTGTCGGTTAACAGTCTTAAGATAAGAGCAATTCTGATGAATTGGGCTGAGCTGCGGCAGGATTTGAAAAATTCCAACTTGCAAACGATGCTGCCTATATCTGAAATATGGAGTTCCCTTACACCCAAACAGAAGAAAGCAGAAATCGCAGAGCTAAGCGCACTTGCGTCAGCACAAAAATCAATCTACTTGGATAAGTCTGGGTTTGCGAATCTGGAACGAGCCCCGGACTTTCTCAACTGGTTTAAAGCACGCGAAGCTGAACAATACAAAGTAGTGCTTCAGCGTAGCGAAGCCGCAAAGTTATTAGACATGTGGCCAGCTTTACCAAAGGGAGAAAGACAGACTCTGACCCTCGAACAAGCTTTAGACATTGGTTCCTACTGGAAGTCCTTAAAGGAAACCAACATTGATAAACCGATAAAGCAAATACTACATACGGTATCGATTGCCAAAGCGATGGAACTGGATCCAAAGCAGGCAGAGATACTAGCCAAGAATCCGTCCTTTGAAACATGGTTCAATGCAAACATAGGCTCCGCGGACCTCCACATACTGAGGAACGAAACGACGCGAAAGCAATTTCAAACAATTTTGGAACAATGGCCCGAATATCAGCCCGAGATGCGGGGGCTGTCAGTTGACACATTGAAAGCGGTCAGCCAATTGTGGCCGGATCTTCCGTCCGAGCTTCGTATTAATTCAGGGGAAGTCCGAAACGTGGCAAAGCTGAGAGAGGATCTCGAGCTATCAGGCAAAGAAGCTGTGTCGCTACTCAAATTCGAGCCGCTCATGACGCGGATAAACCGCCACTCCGACAAGATGCTAATGGTCGCAACTAATCTGACGGAATTGAAATCAGAGATCAAGACTATGCTCGGGGTATTGGATCGCCTCCCAGCCAAAGACAAAAAACAATTTGCAGCATGGTTCGATAAATACGCGGGAGACCTCACGAATGACTCCCGTTATCAGCTAAAAGCTTTGTTCAAGATCATAGCGAACTGGGAACACTTCTCCAGGGCGGAACGCGGTCTTGAGCCTTTTCAGCTCATGAACAAATCGGAACTCATATCAGATCTGCGCAAAGCGCAGACATTCCAAACCGTACAGCCCGGAGCAAGAATCCCAAATTCAATAACTAACACTTTGGCCGACCTAAAGCCCTGGCAGCAACTGGCTTTCTTAAAAGCGTGGGAAAGCGAGTTGAAGAATACCTTCGATGGTAAAACGCCTGCGCCTGCAGAATTCAACAAAGCGGTAAACGGCTCAGCCTTCCGCAATGCTCTTGATGAGCGCTATTATGAAGTTCTCAAGGCAGGACGAAATCAACTTCTGGCAGAATCAAATGATGTGCGACGCATTATTGGCAATTCGCACCCAAATGCGGAGCGCCCCATAGTCGAGCTAATCGCAAGCGCCTTGGAAGCCCAACAGAACGCATTAGATTATATGCCACGCATAAATCCACGTGAGTTCGAAGAGGCCTTGAGCAGAATGAGCCAAGCAGGAAAGAGTTTCGTCGAGGCTCTCGGAAGTATGAATCAATTCGAAGCAATGCATTCCAAGTTCGTCACAGACGCCGTCGCTCGCCGCAATTGGGAGGCGGATTCGGCAGCCAAACTTCTAACGACATTTGGGGCGCGCTGGCGTTCTGTCAATAACCAGCCGGGCTGGCTCGAAGCGCAGCAAGCACTTGGAAATAATGCACACGATGCAACAGTCTGGCTTGCTTTGACGCCAAAGACTCACTCACAATCCCTCGGTGAATTCTTGATGCGTTTCCATGATCGGCCGCAACGACAACTAGCTGTGGTTGCGCAGAAATGGTCTCGGCTGACACAGGAAGAACGAAAAGGTAGCTACAAATCGATAGTAGCAGCCGCTGCCACTACTAGATATGAAAACAGTAAAAGCCGAGAGTTCGCCATCGAAGCATCTCGCTGGGGAGTCTCGGAGCGTAATTACCCTGCGATAGAAAATCGATTCTTGCGTTCACAGGAAACACCGATGCCATTCCCTCTAAATAAGAGCTGGACCAATGAAGATTTAACTGGAAGGTTTTTACCGCGGAACGATGCACGCGGAGTGTTTCTAGGCAGCCACACTGATTGCTGCCAACACGTAAATGGCGGAGCCGGAGCTGCTGCAGCTTGGCTCGGACAGGAATCACCGATTGCCGGTTTCTTCGTAGTCGAGAACAAGAAGAAGGATATTGTTGCCCAATCGGTCGCTTGGGAAGCAGACAATGGCGGATTAGTCTTCGACAGCATTGAAGGGAAAGGTTTGGGTGAAAGGGCAAAGAAAGTTGCCGATATCTACGACGCTGCGGCAGCCGACCTCAATAAACGATATCACACCATCACCGTGGGCGTCGGCCTCCATGCTGGAGTAGGAGTGACTGCACTAGGACGCTGGAAGCAGATTGCAAAGGAGGAGCATTTATCCTTGCCTTTTGACTATGCGGGCTACACAGATGCTAAGTCTCAAGTACTACTTAGCTCAAACAAAGAAATCGCAAAGAAAAATGAACCTGCAAAAACTGTCTGGATGCGCGGAGCCTCCGACGCGGATCTACCTTCTCTCAAAAGCATAATGGAGCTTGTTTATCCGAGTAACTGGCGCTTTGTTACAGGTGGAGATCTGCATAGGGTGATGGAAGCGCGTGGCAGCGGGGTGATTGGCGGTTATGTTTTGGATACAGTAAATCGTGCTGTAAACGACGCGTTCGTGCACCCGGATTATCGAGCGAATTCACGTACCATGTTATTCGACATGCTGAAAAGAATTCGCAGCCACGGGGGAGAGTGGAATGCCAGCATGAGAGAAAGCACCTCATTTGAACTGCTTCAGAAAGCGGTCAAGGCCGGCTGGATCACAATCCTCAACGAAAGCAAATTGGACGGCGCAATGCAAGGCGAAAACATGCATAACATCAAGTTTCGCCTGAACAGCCGCGTGCCCACACTATAGTTTCTTGGAATCACAGCTTTTCCACGCCCCACTGTTTTTGGCTAAAGCTGTTTATGCAGACTGCACTGGCAGGGGAAATCCTCTGACATCCACGTTATTGCTTCTCAGCAATATTTGACACCCCTTTTTTATTGCTGCTAAGCAATATTGGAGTGGATTATTGCTTACTTGGACTGGACCCCAAAGAGTGGACACTTGACGTGATAAATCCACCTTCGTGACTTAAAATGTCAGAAGGAGGAATT
>JAIEQI010000204.1 GCA_019747875.1 Candidatus Obscuribacterales bacterium | reverse complement strand
AACTACCAAAGGCTGAAAAATCGTCGGCGCTAGCGGGATCGAACCTTAGCAAACCGGAACTACCAAAGGCTGAAAAAACGTCGGCGCTCCCGGGATCGAACCATCCAGCGAGCAATCTTACTATTCAGCAGAATGTCGTTGTCGCTGACCAAAAGGATGCTGGTAAGCAGAACAAAGATGAGAATGCAAATCTACAAGACGTCAAAGCTTCCGACAAAACAAATACAGAGAATGTTGTCTATAAGGACGATAAGTCCAAATTGATTGAGAATGCGCGAGAGGGCACTACTAATCAGCCTGAGCTTGCAAGCGCAGTAGCTCCATTTGCAGAGCAAAATAATCCCGGCTCTGTGTTTGGTGGTGTTAGTCCAAAGTCAAGCATTCGACTAAATGATGGCATCAAGATTATTCGTGATGGGTCTGTAAAACAAGCCGCTCGCACTGATCATTACTTCACATTCGAAGATGAAAAAAACGACTACAAGGGCGGCAAACAGCGCTATACGGTCTATGTCTCTGGAAACAAGGTCAGCGAATTCAGCAGTGAATTTCATGTCCCTGAGAGTTTCGATCGCAAATATGCAGAGATTCGCTCATACAATGATCTCCTCAAACTAATTTCCTCTGTGTTGTTTGCGATTGTCTCTGCGGGAACCGTGTTCGCCTTTGTCTGGGCACTTTCGACTGGGCGCTTACGCTGGCGGCTTGTGTTCTTCGCAGCGATCGGTTCATTCCTGTTGGAATTCTTCGATTACTGGAACTACTTGCCCTCTGTCTTGCAGCAATACGACACAAGCAAGAGCTTACAAGGATTCCTAAGCCAGCAAATAATAAGTTCAATACTCAGTTGCTGCCAGGCCGGTCTGCTCTCAGCTGTCGTTGTGGGCGGTATCGAAGCTGTTTACAGAACTAAATTTCCGAAAATGCCTGCAGTCGAGAACTTCCTCAGCGCGCGCGCACTTTCTAACAAGACGATTCTCGATTCTATCGTTGCCGGTATATTTATTTTCGGCATCCATCTGGGATACGTAGCCGCCTTCTATTTGGTAGGCAATTCAGCTGGAATATGGTCTCCACTGGAAGTTCGCGAAGTTAGCACTTTGTCGAGCGTGGTTCCGGCGTACTCAGCCTTCAGTGTAGGTGTGAATGCATCTATCAGTGAAGAGCTTATGTATCGTGTTTTCTGCTTCGTGTTGGCGCAAATGTTGTTCAAAAACTTTTGGGTTGCCAACTTCATTCAAGCAGTGGGCTGGGCATTCATGCACAGTGATTATCCACAGGAACCGGCTTATGCGCGTGGAGTCGAGCTGACGATTGTTGGTTTATTTTATGGTTGGATTTTTAAACGATACGGTGTCGTCACTGGGATCATTTCGCATTTTGTATATGATGCATTTCTCGGTGTCACGTCGTTGCTGTTGTCGGGGTCACCACTTCTTGCAGCCTCCGGACTTGTCGCATGTTCCCCACCGTTCATCGCTCTTGCCATAGGTCTGATGAAACGAAGGGATGGTACAACGATTCCATCTGACGACGAACTTAAGAATGAGAATTACATTTCTAATCTCAAGGTCGAAAAGGAAGAGGAAGAAGAAGTTCATCTTCAACATCGCCCGCTTGGAGCAAAGTTCCGCACCGCGCTAATATCGGTTTGTTTCGTCTCACTGCTTGTCTCTGCATTCGTGCAGGTTCCGATGATTGGTGACTGGGCTCAAATTCGCATCAATAAGGGTCAAGCTGAAGACATAGCGCTGCGATATTTAAGGGAGCATGGAGTTAGCGAAACTGACTGGCGAACCTCCGTAAGTCTTTATCGAAATCTCGGAGAGGAAGAATCGCAATACGGCTTTGAAAAAGAAGGGCATAATCGCATGCGAGATAAGATGAAGCTCGCGCGAGAACCCGTGCTGTATTGGGTGCGCTTGTTCAAGGAAAAACAGCAACGTGAGTATGCAGTGATCCTATCTGGAACCGGACGTGTGCTGGCCATGCGCGTCGACGAGGAAGAGGAAGCGTCCGGTGGCTCGCCCAGCGAGGCTGCTGTTCGCGATATGGTCGAGAAGTTCTTAAAGATCCAAAGACCTGAACTTCAGCCCGTAGTGTTTGATTCGATTACAAAACAAGATAAACCTAACCGGGTTGATTACTCGCTCACATATGAGGTGCCGTCGCTAAAAATGGGCGATGCAAGGTTCCTCGTCAATATTGGAACCGTCGGTAACCTGGTGTCATTTCCGCAGTTGCGCTGGGATATTCCAGAATCTTGGACTTTCGAACGCAACAAGCAAACATTGAAGGATTTGATATCATGGGGCGCGATGGGCGTGCTTGGCGTGGTGGTATTTGCGGCGGGCATCTATTGGGTGGTAGGACTCTTCCGCTCGCAGGCGATTCACTGGCGTCCCGCATTGATTGCCGGCGTCGTTACGGCCCTGGTTGTTCTGCTGAACGAAGTAAACGGTTTTCCTGCTCAAGTTGCGGGCTACGAAACAGACGTACCCTTTGGGTCATTTCTGACGTCGGCATTTGTGCGCACATTGATCTCTGCCATCATGTATGGTGCTGGATATGCCCTTATCTTTGCGATTGGACACGCTGCGTTTCGCCTGCTGTTTCCAGGCGTCTCGCTGCTCAGTTTGTACCATACGGTGTTCCGCCCTTATCGCGAACATGCGCGTGAAACAAGGGTGCTTTGGTTCGATGGGGCTTTAGCAGCTTACGTCGGTTTGGCTGGGCTAGCGGCTTTGTACCAGGTTCTGATGTGGTGTGAAGCGCGATTCTCGCCGGACGTTCTTACTGCACAGCTATCTTTTGTAAGTGACTTGACCGGCACTTTCACTTTTGGTTTCGGCAAGCTTCTTGATGCTCTAATTGTCGGATTTCTTTTCGTAAGTATTGCTCCGTCTGTTCGAGGGCTTTATCTCAAATATATTCGTTCATTCAAGGTTTATTGTGTAGTCGCACTAATCTTTTCGCTCATTTTGACGAGCACCGTAAAATATTGGCAATCGTTTGTTCTTGAAGCTGTCTATTATTTTGGAGTGCTGATCCTGGCTTATCTATGGGTGAAGCACTGTGGTCGTAATAATCCGATTGCGTACTTCCTGTATGGTGCGTTGTTTACGATTACTTCAGCTATTTGGGGCATCTATCAGTATGCACCAACCGTCTTTACGCAGGATCTGTTTATCTTGATGACTGCATTTTTCCTGCCACTGCTGACACCATTTCTGGTTGGTACGCTAGGCTATAGAAAGAACAAAATGCTGATGAACACAGCGGAAGGAACTTCGGGCGGAGATGAGCAAACATAAATGGACGATGCTTTCGGCGATTGGTGGAGAGATGCTGGAAGTGAGGGATGGTTATGCCAGAGGCATACTTCCTCTATCTGAGACCGTCCAACAACCAACGCAGGTTTTTCACGCCGGTGCGATTGTCACCCTTGCTGATGAGGTTGCCTCGGCTGCGATTCATGGTGAGTCTGGTACGGCTGTGATGCCAAAGGGAAAGAAATTTCCTTACTCTATTCAACTGAGTGTGAACTTACTCACTAACGATCCAGTTGGTCCTTTGACAGCTGAATCGACGGTGATCAGGAGAGGTGGGGTCACTGTAGTGGATACTGTAGTGACAACGTCTTCAGGAGAAACCGCAGCCTTAATGCGCAGTTCGCATCGCATGGTTGATCTAGAAAAGGTGGGTCCACATAAGCGAAAAGGCTGAATTTCTGAATTGCTTACCTTGGAAACTAATAGACACTTTTAGGTGGCATTTGGTGAAAATGTTCTGAGACGAAAGAAGCTCGCCAGCCGGGCTTTTGAGGATGACCTTCGAATTTAAAAAATCCGATTATAAGTTGCCGCTGACAATCGTCTTTGTATAGAATGGACCTTGTTGGTTTTCAGGGTCTCCTTTGCATGATCTCTCAGACGGTCGAGTATGCCTTGAGAGCGGTTGTGTATCTGGCTATGCATCCGGGCTCTCATACAACCGACGAGATTTCAATAAAGACTAAGGTGCCGGCAAGTTATCTCTGCAAAGTTTTGCAGAAGCTCGCAAAGAGTGGTGTTGTTGCTTCTCAGCGCGGTCTTGGTGGCGGATTTGTCCTGGCAAAAAGCGCTGACAAAATATCTGCCTTAGACATTGTCAGCGTGGTTGATAGTATCGATAGAATAGAAACTTGTCCTTTGGGACTGGCTCAGCACGGCATCAATCTTTGTCCACTTCACAAAAGAATGGACGCCGCCATCGCATCATTTGAGAAGGTGTTTTCGGAAACGACCATTGCTGAAATGCTTGCTGAGCCCAATCCAAGTGTTCCGCTTTGCGAATTTCCGAAGGTGGGATGCGAAAAACCAAAACGTGCGCGTGCTCGAGTGAGAGGGCGCAGTGCAAAAGCAAAGACAAGTCCCAGTAACAGGACTCGTAAGAAGTCCAGTAGAACGCGTGAAAAAAAGAAAGAGCGTTAATTCAATCTTTCACAATCATGACTTCGGTTGCTTTTACAAGCGCGTAGACCTCGTCGCCTTGCTTGAGATTTAGCTGTTCTGCGGACTTTCTGGTAATTACCGAGTCGACGATGTGTTCACCTACTTGGACTGAAATAAGTGCCATAATGTCTCCCAGCTGAACTTCGACGACTTTACCCTTGAGCTTATTTCGCCCGCTAATCGAACTAGGCACGTTCGAACTCCTTTGTGTTGTGTATGACATGTAGTTGGATGCCATGTCGCGCCTCTTAATCTCCTGGGAGCTTCTATGGCTTGGCAGCAGAAGTCCAAATAACGCGACTGCGTATGATCTCACGATGGCGATGCCATGCGTTTCCCAAGCGCAAACAGTTTATCCTAGAAGCTGTCTTTTGTGAGAATGCTTTGAGAATGGTTCGGTTTGCCTGTCGAATAGATGCATGTATCGCGTCGATCAGACATAATATGTAGCTTGTGAGTAGATCTCTTAAAAGTATGAAAAAGACCGTACAGATTAATTATTTTGCACTGTTTAGAGAGCAGCGCGGTTTGGCTGAGGAAACGGTGGAGACCGGAGCTGACACGGTCGGGCAACTCTATGAGGAGCTGCAAAAGCGGCACCGTTTTACACTTCCAAAGAACTCTTTGCGAGCTGCGCTGAACGACGAGTTTTGCCAGTGGGAATGCGCGCTAAAAGCGGGCGATCGCATTGTCTTTATTCCACCGGTAGCTGGAGGGTAAGTGTTTAGACTCTCGACCAAACCCTTGGATGCGGAATCATTGAGGAGAGCCATGGAAGACGATGGTGCCGGTGCACTTGTCGTTTTTGAAGGACGTGTACGAAACTCGAACGAAGGAAAGAAAGTCCTTAAATTGGAATATGAGGCATATGAGCAATTGGCTTTGAAGGCTGGTGCGCAAATACTAGAGAACGCCAAAGTTCGTTTTCCGATAATTGAAGTTGTGTGCATTCATCGCACCGGTGAATTGCAGATTGGCGATTTGGCTGTGTGGGTCGGCGTGCTATCGGCGCACAGAGCGGAAGCGTTTGATGCCTGTCGATTTACCATCGATCATATAAAAGCTGAGGTTCCTATCTGGAAGAAAGAGCACTATGAAGATGGAACGATCAATTGGGTCAATTGCGCCGAATGCGCTTCACATGCTCATGCCGCGAAAGTAACTGTGGACAGTTCGCTATGATGATCTCGAAGGGACAGTGATGATCGATCTAGTTGATTCATTTGGAAGAAAACATAGCTATCTGCGCATCTCAGTGACGGACCGCTGTAACTTGCGCTGCCAGTACTGTATGCCGGCCGAAGGAATTCAACTCAAGAAGAAAGATGAGCTGCTCAGCTTCGAAGAGATTGCTCGTGTAGCGCGCATTTTTGTGGCTTCAGGTATAGAGAAGATTCGCATCACTGGCGGTGAGCCGTTGGTGCGGAAAAATTTGGAAGATTTGATTGCGGAGATAGCGAAGCTTCCCGGATTGAAACACTTAGCTATGACCACAAATGCAGTGTTATTGGCCGATAAGGCTGAGGCACTGAAGAAAGCCGGTTTGCAATCTTTGAATATAAGCATCGATTCTCTACACGCAGATCGCTTCAAGGAAATCACTTTACGTGACGACTTTTCGCGCGTAATGGCAGGTATTGAAGCTGCCGAGAAAGCTGGATTCAACCCGATTAAGC
This sequence comes from Candidatus Obscuribacterales bacterium, assembly GCA_019747875.1. GTDB lineage: Bacteria > Cyanobacteriota > Vampirovibrionia > Obscuribacterales > Obscuribacteraceae > JAIEPM01. Next base: position 2,642 of record JAIEQI010000204.1, on the reverse strand, counting down.
TGAATGTCGTGGTCATGAAGGGCAGAAATCATGACGAAGTTTTGGATTTTGTGCGTTTGGTTTACGAGCGAAACTTGAATGTCCGCTTCATTGAGTACATGCCATTCAAGGATAATTGTTGGGATCTAGAAGCCGTTTATTCTTACAAAGAAATGACCCAGGTTATTCAACAAGAGTTCCAGTTGGAAGCACTTTCAGGGCACCCCTCCGATGTTGCAAAGGACTTCAAGCTATTGGGTGGAAAGGGCGTGGTAAGCTTCATCAGCTCAATGACTGACAGCTTCTGTTCAAGCTGTAATCGCCTGCGCATGACAGCCGACGGCTCCATTAAGTCATGTCTTTTCTATGAGCCTGAGATTAATCTTCGGGAGCAGTTGCGAAGTGGTTGCTCAGATGAACAAATCGAACATCTTATAGTCTATGCTTTAGGCAAAAAGCCCGAAGCGCATCCTCCGATGGAAGAACTCGCAACGATGTCCAACAGGGCAATGGTAGAGATTGGCGGTTGAGGATTTATGATTTCATACGACGAAGCGCGCTCGATAATTCTCTCGAACGTGCAGCCCTTGCCTAAAACTAGAGTTCGAGTTGAGCGGTTGCTGGGAATGGTTCTTGGCGAATCGGTTTTAGCCAGTCATGATTTACCACTTTTCGATAACTCGGCTGTTGATGGCTATGGTATCTCGCTGTCTGATGTCAGGGGGTCTAGCGATGCTGTTCCAAAATCGTTACCTGTTGCCGGTGAGATCCGTGCCGGAGATGCACCGCCAGAAGCTCTGCCGAGTGCCAGCGCATTCAGGATAATGACAGGCGCTCCGGTGCCGGTCGGTGTGGATGCTGTTGTGATGCGAGAGAATTGCATCGAGGAAGGCAACATTGTTCGCATAAGAAAAGAACCGAAAGCTGGCGAGAACATTCGGCGTCGAGGCGAAGAATTCTTGCGAGGGCAGGAAATTCTACCTGAGGGAGTGCGGGTAAATCCTGCTTTGATCGGTTTGCTGGCATCTCTGGGCCAGGCTTCATTTATGGTGCATAAGAAGCCAACAGTTGCGATCATAGTCACCGGCAGTGAACTTGTGAAGCCAGGAAAAAGTCTTTCGCCCGGCAAAATTTTTGATTCGAATAGTTTTGCGTTGCGTGCCGCATGTGATGCTCTTGGAATAGAGGATTATCTTCCGCTTCACTGCAGGGAAGATCTAGATGAAACAAGAAAGGTATTGGGGCTCGGTTTAGACTTTGCGGACATTGTTATCACCACCGGTGGTGTCTCTGCCGGCGACTATGATTTTGTGAAGGACGTCTACGAAGAATTGGGTGTAAAAACACTGTTTTACAAAATAGCGATGAAGCCCGGCAAACCCGTCTATTTCGGGACCAGCATGCACAGGCGCAAACATAAAGTGCAGTACGCTTTTGGATTACCAGGCAATCCCGTATCCGCTCTGGTCACCTTCAATCAGTTGGTTAAGCCAGCGATTCTAAAGCTCATGGGACAGGAAAATCCGGTCTTCGGAAATTCCGTCTGCAACGTGAAGGCTAGGCTGAGTAGGGATTTGCGAAAACCATCCGGCAGGACCGAGTTTGTCCGTGCGGTTATATCAACCGCCGGAGGTGAACTCTGTGCTCATCCAACCGCAGGGCAGGATTCCCACATGTTGGGTGGACTCTCCATGGCAAATGGTTTGATTGTATTTCCTCAAGATGCCGAGTTTCTGCAGCAAGGAACCATGGTTTCGGTTGAGCTTTTGAACTGGTACAACTAACTCTGTCCTGGGAATAAATTTTAGGGACCGCGCGCTTGCCTTTCAGATTGCAGAGGACTCATGAATCAATTGGACAAAAATCTTTTGCAGGAGATGGAAGACTTACTTGTGAATTTTCAGGTAGTGTCGCCAGTGGTGCTTCGTGGTGGACAACCTGACGAGGAGGGGTTGGAACTTCTGAAGCGGGGCGGAGTGAAGCTGGTGGTGAATTTGAGACACCATGCCAAAAGCTCTCCGAAGCCGGCGTCCTCCTACAGTTTCTTCCGGCGTGGGGATGACGATGAGATCGAAGAAGAGCAAGAGATTGCCGAGCGGCTTGGTTTGCGCTTCTTGAACATTTCTCTTGATGGTGTGACAGCACCCACTTTTGCTGATATCGATAAGTTTGTGCAGCTGTTTTCAGATCCCGAAAATCAACCAATGTACGTGCATTGTCTGCATGGACGCGAACGTACTGGCTTCATGCTGGCTGCCTATCGCATGAAAATAGAGTCATGGACAGTAGAGCAAGCCTACCAGGAAATGCTGCAACAAGGATTCGACCCTCTGCGCACAGTTCTAAGCGATGTTCTTTTCGAATACGCAAAACGCTAGCCATTTGTTCCTCGGTACGCGAAACGAGATAAGCCTCTCTTGAGAGCGATTCTTGGTGCTCGGTTCGATCCCGGGAGCGCCGGCATCTTGATGCTGTTGGCGATCTCATCTCAGCTTGGTCTAGTGCAGATTTTTGCAGCTAGTATGGAGCGCGGACATCTTGTCCGCCCATAAGCGCGAAGCGCGTTGCAGCTAAGCATTCGGAGTTTCGCAAGAGGTATAGTCTCCCTAAAGCTGTAGCGTAGATAGTAGAATCTGCCTATGGGCGGACGGGACGTCCGCGCT
>JAIEQI010000190.1 GCA_019747875.1 Candidatus Obscuribacterales bacterium | reverse complement strand
TCAAAAGTCCCAATAAATGGAAAATGAAAGAAAATGAAAATGAGATCGCCAGCAGCATCGGGACGTCCGCGCTCCATACGGAACTACATTGGTTTCTTCATTTCTGTGCCGACGGCAGCTACATCCAGCCCCTTCTTGCTGCGGCTGACGGTTGCGAGGTAGTCGTTTAAGCCGCTGTCGGATTTTACTGCCACGATCAGATCGTCGAAGAACTTGTGTCCACCCTTGGAATTCAGATGGCAGCAGTCTTCGAAATCGTTCAGCGAATAGGTGCTTGTCGACCCGAGATCAAGAAATGTAGCCTTGTAATTCATCGCAAGATGGTTGACCTGGCGCTTATACTCCTTCAAAGCATCGGGATTGAGAGCAGCCAAATTCTGGCGAGTCAACGGCATATTGACGATCAGGACATTCACTCCATTGTGTTCGGCTGAGATGAGGAAGTCGCGCAAATAACCAACTTGCGTATTCAGCATCTCGTAGTTTGGCGGGTTATAGAGATTCTTATAACGGTCCAAATCGGCAAGTTTGTTTGGACGTTCAGAGCCATCACCACCAGTGGTGACATAGTCTGCGCTGGCCGGATGCTTGCTTACGTTACAAGCAACGTCAATGGCATGCGTCTTTATATAAGCCATTACCTTCTTAAAGCGATGCTCCAGCTTTGTCGGATACTTTTGCAGACCTTCAGCCGTGAAGCTCTCCGGCAAAATACTGGTGTCATGGAACTCCGTCAGAAAGCTTCGCGTTGGAGTATTCATCGGCTTCGAGATAGTGTTGTCCAAGAAGTCGCGCGGTGCAATCCCAAGAATAACCAAGCGTGGCTTCTTTCCAACACCCAACATCGTCTCGAAAATACCCTGGTGGTCAGACATGATCGAAGACGCGACACCAAGATTTTTCACTGACAGATTAAAACCGAGTTGTTCTTGCAACTGTTTGGCAAAGTAATCCGCCTTTGTATATTCAGGCACGAGACGCTCATAAACCCACGTGTCATAGCAAGGCTTCTTGCCCTCAGCCTTCTCATCGCAGCGCACAGACGGCATCAGCACCAGTGATGACCCCATCACAACAACGTCAGGATTTTCTGACGAAGTGAGAAAGTTGGAAAGCTTCGACACAAGAACACGATACTTGCTCTCGACACCATCGGCGGCATCAAGTAATTTCGGGGGCACAAGTAAAGCCACTGCCATAGCCGCTATCAGGAATAGCACAATCAGAACATAGGGGCTATGAAACCAGGGCGATTTTTGGTTATTCGTCCGTGGCGCGCTCATGGTGTCTCCTTTCCTGTGACGATGCGCTCGACAGCAGGTGTTAGTTGTGATGCTACGAATTTGTGACCGCGTGGAGTCAAGTGAACCAGATAGAACAGATAATCCTTCTCTTGATCCGACAATTGTTTTGCTGGATCTTGAAGGTTGATGACCGGGATATTGTTTGGTTGAGAAACTTTGTTGAGCATATTCAATTCATCTGCATAGCTCATGTCGCAGAACTTGTCTTCCATTCCCTGGCGGATGGAAAGTGCGGAGCGAACCGGTAAAGCAACCACGCCGAATTTGGCACCAGTTTTGGCGCTTTCGTTTTTCATTTCTAGAAGCAAGGAACCGAGAGTGCGCTCGACGAGGGCGCGATAGGTCGAAGCGCCATCGTTAGCCGCAGTTGCAGCGGGTTTTACCGCCGCCGCCGACTCGGCTTCAGCCAGCGGCTTCGCTTCTACAGCCGGTTTCTTTTCTACGGAATTTGCTTCAACAGAAGACTCCGCCCGTGCGACAGGCTTCACTTCCGCAGCGGACTTTGCTTCAGCAGCTAGCTTGGTTCCACTTTGCGCAGGTGCATTTACGTTCGCCTTGATCCAGGCGTTGATTTCATTGCCTGCCTGACGCAATGCTTTGCCCGGCTTTGTAAGGAAGAACAGAACTCTTTTATACGTTTCGTTGTGCATACTGAGATCAAGTTCAGCGGCAGCGAGCAAGCCCCAGAGGCGGCTATGCTGGCGGAAGAACTCAAAATTCTTGAGCATACGCGCACGCGGGCTACGCATCCATAAAGTCACCGGCGATGTATCAACAACCAATTTGCCACCAGGCAAATGAAGAGCGGCGGGGCGCACGTTAGTCAACACTTCATCAGGCGGAGACCAGTTCTCGAAACAATCGCGAGTGTTGTAGCAGAGCAGAACGAGGTCCGGTTTGAAAGCGAGAACGTCACTCTTAAGTTGAAGATACTCTTGCGCAGTTGCATATCCTGAAGTTCCGAAATTAAGAACTTGAACCGGCTTGCCCAAGCGATCCTGAAGATTCTTCTGAATACCGTAAGAGAAACTTTGCTCCCATGGGACTTGCAAACTCTCAGTCAGTGAATCGCCTAGCAGCGCAATGCGGTAAGTTCCCGCCGGCTTAGCCAGAGTCACGTTCGGTTCACGCAATCCATGCTGGTCCAGATACGACGTCGCCAATCCTTCTGAGCGCCAGGTGATGCGCTTATTAGACATGTGCTTGAAACCGACTTGAGGATCTAATTTAAAGATCTCTTCTTCACCTAAGCCTGCGGCAAACAAGGCCAACTCAACAAACAAGATAGCTAGAACTTGCCAGACAAGAATCTTCCCGAGCAAAACCGGCCAAGAATCGCGCTTCTTCGCCGGCAACCCCACACGTTGCTCATTCGTTATTTCGCGCTCTTTGATCGTCGTGCTCACGGATTCCTCTAGAACTGAAAGTAGATAAACGGAGTTGCTTGCGTCGGTTTAGCAGCAATAATGAAGAGAATTGTCGCCGTCCATGCGGCTAATCGAACTGGCAGGCTATAGATAAGTTGCGAAGGCATCGCCCGACCAAGCTTGATCTTGAGCTGATCAGTCAAGACCCAAAAGCCTAAGTAAACCAAAGCAAATACGGTCATACCTGATTTGACGAGAAGTTCAGGAGAAGCCGATTCCAAATTGAAATTGAACAAGCTTCCAAAAATGTTCATCGTGTGCGGCAGGTCGGGCGCGCGGAACATCACGAAGCAAGCGGCAACAAAGAGGAATGTGAGACAGACATTGAAAATTTTGACAGGCAAACTGCTGAGCATTCCAGCATCTGCCGTATCGGCTTTATCCGACGAATGACCTGGCGCAACTTTATCCAAGAAGCGCTTCCACTCGCGATTCACGATCAAGGCAAGCCCGTGCAAGCTGCCCCATGCAATAAATTGCCAGGCAGCTCCGTGCCAAAGTCCACAAATTGTCATCGTCAGGAACAAGTTGCGAAGCCCTTCCACATGCGTACAACGTGAGCCGCCCATCGGAATGTAGACATAGTCACGAATCCATGTGGACAACGAGATATGCCAGCGACGCCAGAATGCTGCTATGTCTTGAGCTAAATACGGAATTTGGAAATTCAAAGGCAAACGAATACCCATGAGCAACGCCGAACCGCGACCGATATCCGTGTAGCCGGAGAAATCGCAAAAAATCTGAATTGAAAAACCAATAAACGCAACCCACGCATCCAGCGCCGAGATTGGAGCAGCTGCCGCATACGCCGGTGCAATGATCCAGCCAATCGGATCGGCAATTGCAATTTTCTTGAAGAGCCCTTGAACAATAAGTGTCATGCCTTCGTAAAATAGTGACGCTGACCAGGGCAGCGGATTTCGCAAGCTGCTTTCAAATTCCTGATAGCGCTTAATTGGACCAGCAATCTGTGATGGAAAAAATGCAGCGAAAGCGGAAAATTCCATCCACGATTTAACAGCAGGACTGCCTTTGTAAACATCAACAAGGTAATGGATGAACTCGAACACAAAGAATGAAATGCCGAGTGGCAAAATCACATCAAGAACTGGGGCCTTGAGTGCAGCAAGAGTGGCATCGTGCATTTGAACACCGACCCAACCTAGCGCCGCAAATACGTTCTGCAGGAAGAAATTGCTGTACTTGTAGTAACAAAGGCACGCCAGATTCATTACGATTCCGGCAATCAATAGACCTTTCGCAGCAGCAGGCGATTTTCCCTTTTGCTTTGCAATCGCAAGGCCCAAGCCCCAAGAGGCGGTTGAGAGCAAGAACAAAAGCAGCCCGAAAGCTGGAATCCAGCTCATGTAAAAGAAATAGCTGGAAGCCACGACTAAAAGCAGTCGCGGAAAGCCCTTCAACTTCCAGTAGAGCAAAAGCACTACCGGCAAAAAAATCATGTATTGGAAGCTACTGAAGATCAATGCTGAGCTCCATTCCTCAGGCGCATGGGCGCATCCAGAACACCCATGGATGGTAACATCGGGGTACTTGTCATGCCATGGTGATATTCTCACCCTCGGCTTAATTGGGTCTAATTCAAACGTATATAATTGATGTGTCTTCTGAAGATAACAGCGCGGCCTGAAGAAGCTCGTCAGAGTACAGAAAACTAATATCTTCTAAGAAAACGCATGATACTCTGGGACCGTCACCAAATGTCCAATTATGTCCCTGCCAAACCACTCTCTGGAAGATACTAATTTGAGCCCAAGCCCGGCACCAAAATCGGGGGCGGGTTCGTCAAAACAAGTGCTTTTGAATGTGCTGACTGCAGCGATTCTAGCTGTTATCGTTTGCTGCTGTTTTTCCAAGACCGTATTTCAAGGCGCACCAATTTCTCGCCTTTATCAGCTCGGTCAACGCGACACGCTTTTTGCGAAATACTTCACACCAATTCGCGAAGGTTATGACGCATCTGTCTATCAGTATTTTGTTCCGTGCCACCACTTTCTTGTAAGGAATTTGCGGCAAGGAATCGTACCATTGTGGAATCCGCTTGTCGGCTGCGGCGAGCCATTCATGGCAGATATAGAAACAGCAACGTTTTGGCCGCTTCGGGCCGCGCTAATTTGGATGGAACCTATTCGCTCGTGGAATCTGCTTATTGTGCTGAACTTGGTGACATTTTCACTAGGCACATTCTTGCTTGGAACATTGGCTGGATTGCGGAGATTCGCCGCGATATTTGCTGCATTGATTTGTGCATTTTGCCCGTTTATGATCTTCCACTCTGAGTTAATCGGATCGTCGTCTTCGTGGATTCCACTGGTAATCGCAAGCTTCATCTGGGTTGAGAAGAACGGCACATTGCTTTCAAAAGCGCTCGCTGGAGCAGCGTGTGCACTCATGATTGTGTCAGGTCATCCAGAACCATCATTCTTCGGAATCTCAGCCGCATCATTAGCCTATATACTCTTCAGACTGCTCGATCGTAAAACGGCAGATGCGGGCGGGACTGGAACCGCCAGCCTTCCGCCGGCATCTGAGCGCAGCGAGCCCGGGAGCGCCGGCTTCCAGCCGGCTTCTGACGAGCGCAGCGAGCCCGGGAGCGCCGGCTTCCAGCCGGCTTCTGACGAGCGCAGCGAGCCCGGGAGCGCCGGCTTCCAGCCGGCTTCTAACGAGCGCAGCGAGCCCGGGAGCGCCGGCTTCCAGCCGGCTTCTAACGAGCGCAGCGAGCCCGGGAGCGCCGGCTTCCAGCCGGCTTCTAAATCTACTGGCACCAATCCGTTACTCCAGAAACTTCGAATCCTACTATTTGCTCTTTTCGATATCGCCCAAATCGGAGCATTTGCCTTCGCGTTCTCAGCACCGCTGCTAATACCATTCGCGGAACTTCTAAAAAGTTCCGATTGCTACAAACTGGGTCTAACCGATCACCGCGTTGGCGTCCCACTAAACTCCATACTAGTCAACTTCGTGCACCCGGCTTATGACAGATGTAGCCCATTCTTGGGCATCCTCACGATCCCCTTATGCGTAACAGCGGCGGTAGGCTCATTCAAACAGAACCACTACTTCAGAAGCTTCCTTGTCTCAGCACTCTTATTGATTTGTGTAATGAGCCAGCTCGGTCCTCTGGATTTCATAATGAATCTTCCTTCTTTTTCCTGGTTCGTTCCAAAATATTGTTTCCCTGCGCTCTTGGTAGTTTCGTGCATTCTGGCCGGCTTTGGCGTTCAAGAACTTATAGACAAAATCAACAACAATTGGAAACAGGTCTGCATCAGCATTATAGGGGCCAGCCTTGTTGTTCTCGCCGCCTTGATCGCAATAAAATTCGCACCGGCTTTGCTGGAATGCATCCGCCAGGATGAAGCATTCGAAAAGATGGCGGTGATAAACAAACAGTGGACCAGAGACATCATTATATTAACCACCTTTTGTGTCTTCACTTTCGTTATGCGCTTCGTCCCATGCTATCGAGCAATTCTAATGGTAGCAGGCATAACGGTTTGCACAATTCTGAGCATTGCACCACTAACAAAAAATGCGGCGCCAGTAAATGGCGGATTGCAATACGACTTAGTTGAACCGCTTCCGTTCTTGCAAAAGCAGAATGAGCGAATTGTGACGATGGGCAGGCACACGTTTTGCCCATCAAGCAATTTCGTCTACGGCATTAACAATATCGTACCTGTGAACGTATACCACCCATCAGGCTTCCTTACTTACTTGGGCTCGTGCGGAATCACGCCGGAGGGGGTCAATCAATTTTTTGACAACGATTTAACACCTGCGATCGATCTATCCGCTACCAAATACGTCGTCTCACCACATCCGGTGCTCAGCGCAAACGAAAGCCTTCCTGGTCCTGTTGCAATTCCGCCAGAAGAAGGAGCGAAATGGCAAGGCGAACCTGAAATGTTGCTTGAAGGCGCCTCGCTCGTTGCAGATCCTGCAAATAGACAAATACTGGGTACGCTTCGATTCAAAGGTACAGCGCAAAGAGCCAAGCAGGTGGGCGTACAAGCAGTGATTCGAGACGAGAAGGGCGGCACGATTTGGTACGGCGATTCGGATCGAATTCTCTACTTGTTTGCGAAAAACGATCCTGCAAAAGTTGATTCTTTCGATTACAAACTCAAGGTGCCTTTTCCGAAATACTCCGGCGAAATGACCCTGGCGATTCAACTCTTCGATTGGGAACAGCTCCGCTTCCTGCCGTTTGCTGACGCAGAAGGGGAAACGCCGGGAGTTTTGCAAATCGCAGCAATTGACGCAACGGGCAACACCACGAGCAACATTATAAAGAAGGTGGAAACACGAACGGCGTCAGACCGTTCAGTATTCAAGTTGGTCGACGAAGCTCCTAACCATGTTCGGGTCTATGAAAACACGAAGGCGCTTCCCTTCTGCTATCTCACAAAAGAAATAGAGAACGACGCAACAGCATCAAACTCAACTATTATACCTGTCAAATGGTCTCGCCCCGATTGTAATACTATTCGCGCAGAAGTCGACGCACCAGAGTCTATGAATCTTGTCGTAGCAGAATTTTTCGAACCACACTGGAAAGCCCAAATATCACAAAACGGGTCTGAATCCGAACATAAAACCGCTCGTGCAAACAAATACTTCCAAGCCATTCCCGTTCAAGCTGGCAAATCAGTTGTAACTTTCAGGTACGATCCGCTCTCGTTCAAGCTTGGAATTGGAGTCTTTGCACTTGGACTTCTATTGCTCTCACTCCTCATCTTAAAGAAAGTTCGCAAACCATAGCTCTATTTTCATGACGCGGGTTCTAAGCCTAGTTGCTCGAATGTACATTGTGTGGGTTTCTTGTCGGGGCGCCAGCGCAAGATCTTGGTGCCGTGGCGAAACCTGCCGTTGGTGAAATGATCGAACTGGACCTCAACAACAAGTGATGGATCGATTGGCGTCCACGGTGATTCTTTTCCTTGGTTCCAGCGACTTGGTCCACCCGGAATACTTTGGGTGAACGATTCGTCTGTCGCAAGCTTCTCTAGTTTTTTAGTTAAACTTGCTTTCTCACTAGAAGAGAGAGCGGACGTGAAACCTACGTGATGCAGTTCGCCTTCGTCGTCGTACATTCCTAGCAGAAGTGAGCCAACTTGTTTGGAGTTTGTGCCGTACCGAAAACCACCGATAACGCAATCGGCCGTCTTGATCCTTTTGATCTTGACGGCGCCCTTTCTATTGCCAGACTGATAAGGTAAGTCAGTCCTTTTTCCGATCACGCCATCGAGCTCGACGCCTTCACTGCTTAGCCAGTCCCGCGCAACATCTATATCAGCAGTAGCAGGTGACAACACTATGCGTGAGTTCCGCTTGATGTGTTGTTTTGCGAAGTCTTCCAATCGCTGCCTGCGAGTCAATAGGTTTTCCTCGATCAGAACCTTTGATCTTCTTGCTCCTGGTTCCGCCAACATATCAAAGACAACATAAGTTGCCGGTGTCTCCTCCGCAAGCTTGCGAATTCTCGTCGCTGCCGGATGTATTCTCTGCAACAAGTCATCAAATGACGGAGTCTTTCCCTGCCAAATCATCAACTCACCATCAAGTACAAAATCACCTGCATTGAGCTTCTTTAGCTCTTCGACGACTTCAGGAAAATATCGAGACAACGGTTGTCCCTTTTTTGAACGGAGATCAATATCATCACCGTCGCAAAACGCAATGCATCGGAAACCATCCCACTTTGGCTCGTACAGCCAGTTGTCACCGACCGGAATCTCCTTCACTGGCTGAGTTTCCATCGGCAAGTATTCGTGTGGCAAATTTACTATAGACGACATGTCTTCTCCCATTCTTCTACCTACAAAGGACGGGACACGCACCAATCAAGGTTCCAAACAGCAAAAAAAAAGCCTTGATACAGTCACGCTCTATAGTTTGGATCTAAATTCAGCCGAGTATCTCGAAACTTTCATGGGCGGGCAAGATGAGTCTGTCCAAGAACTAGCCTGTCAAGGATCGCAAGATTGTAGATTTCTTGTTAAAAAGGGATCTAGTAAATGGG
>JAIEQI010000151.1 GCA_019747875.1 Candidatus Obscuribacterales bacterium | reverse complement strand
GTCCTTAAATACTGGAAATACAATGAGAGACGCGCAGCTTAAATTAATGGTATTGGGCAGGATGCCGGCGCTCCCGGAATCGAACCAATCAAATCGCAATATGGAGCCTACCTATGCCAGCGAAGGATCGGTCAAAACAAGCGCATCAATGCCGCTTCAAAAGATGGCACCAAAGCATGGGCTAGACCAATCAATACCAAACAACATTCTGCTTATTCAAACAATCAAGGAAGTAGGCAAACACAACAACCCTGCAGAAGGAGCTTTGCACGAAGCAACTAAGTTTGTAACCGGTCGTGGTCAAGAATTCTGGCAGCTGAAAGACGGCCGCATTTTCTACCAAGAAACGATCAATGGCTTCGCAATGCAAAAAATTTGGACGCCCTTCGGATCAGGACAAGCTTCGGGTGAACTCATTGCACCTCCACCCAAAGCTCCTAAATTTGCTGCTACGACCCAACAGGGGAAACCAGAGCAAATCATCAAAGAATCAAGCAGGGAACAAACACCTGAAGGGCCAAGCAAGTCGCCACCGGAATTATCTAAACCAACACAAGAATCCACCACGAAACAACCCCAAGAATCGATCCCACCATCACACGAATCAACGAAGCCGAAGCAACCTCACGATTCAACGCGACCAAAGGAATTGAAGCCTCATGAAGCAAATCCTGAATCAACCAAGACGAAGGAATCAAAGCCTCCGGTGGATTCAAAGTCTGCGCTAGATTCAAAGTCTCCGCTAGATTCAAAGTCTCCGCTAGATTCAAAGCCTCCGCTAGATTCAAAGCCTCCGCTAGATTCAAAGCCTCCGCTAGATTCAAAGCCTCCGCTGGATTCAAAGTCTCCGCTAGATTCAAAGCCTCCGCTAGATTCAAAGCCTCCGCTAGATTCAAAGTCTCCGCTAGATTCAAAGCCTCCGCTAGATTCAAAGCCTCCGCTAGATTCAAAGCCTCCGCTAGATTCAAAGCCTCCGCTAGAATCAAAACCGTCGCAAGAAGCAAAGCCCCCACTGAGCGATCTGTACACCCTAAACGAAGCGATCGGCGCCTCCTACAAGTTCGACGGAAGCTTCAAAAACACAGGCATCCTGAGCATCCTTGCTGTTGAAGCTAATACTGCAAAACTATCTGGAAAAAGCTACGCACAAATTGATGCACTCGGAAGGCCGCTGCCAAAATTTGAACCGGATGGGATAGGACGCACACGCATCGTTCCGACTGAAAGTGGCGCTCCCTATGAGAAAGTAAAGCTGGTACTTAAGTTAGGAAAGGACGACGATGGCAATACCGTCCTCGGTGCTACAGCCAATAGCGGCGCAAAGCTAGTTAATAGCACCATAACGGCCCGTGCGTATCGTATCATGTCAGAACACGATGCAATTCGAATGAACGATTTGAACATCCGCTTGAGAGAAGGAAGCATTACTCAAGCTCAGTATGAACGCCATCGCAAAGAAGCTTGGAATAATGCTTCTCGAATCACACTCGTCGAATCTTATGCAAAAAGACTTGATGCCCTCGCTGAACTGCGACAAACAGCGACTCTGGATCCGATGATGCTACCGCAGCTCAGCGAACAAATAAATTCTGCCAGGAGACAACTTTTCACATCGCCATACCGTGATCGATTGCTACCAGAACACACTGGCCAATTCATCGATTCATTACCGAATCCAAAATTGATGAAAGATTTACTTCTCATAGATCTGCCACCAACGAAGCTTAACCAGCCTGCATCAACCTTAGCCGATGCAGCACCAGGACTTGTCAGAGCCTATGAAAGAGCTTTGAACGTCCACGCGGAGTTCAGGATGCTCCTGAATCATGAATGGTCACACCTGTTGCAATATAAGAATCCAGATCTAGTAGCTGCAGCCGAAGCTGTAAACACGATAACAAAATCAGCACAACCCAGAGAATATGCAAAGACAAACGCCTCCGAAAACTGGGCTGTTAATCTTGGAGAAATGTTCTTAAATCCGAATCCCGATTACTTTATCACGCTGGCTCATAGAACTCCTCTCAAAGCTGCCCTCTTTGCTCATGCGTTAGAGAAGGATGCTGCCACTGCAAAGCTATCCCCAACACAGCACAATGAGCATGTGAACAAGCGAATTGAGTATGTAAAAGAAAATCTTCTTGCGGAAGCCAAAGCGCAATTAGACAATGCAATCGGGCGGTCCGCTGAAACGGATGTTTTGGCAGCAACAAAAATAGCAACAGCACTTAAGGGATTTTCTGAAGTCGACCAACTGGTAAACCTAGCCGAGGTAAAAACCAAAGCCGATTACAGAATCCCAAAAGATGCAACACGAGATTATTTGCACAGGATGCTCTTGAGACACGAGATCCTGAAGGTGCTGGAACCACAGGAATTCGGATCACGCAAACAAAAATATGAGTCACTAGTCGAAAAGCTTGCAGAGCTGAACAGCAAGCAACTCAGCTCAGGGACTCATGAGCAGCGCAAAGAAGTTCTCGACCTTGCATCCTCCATGAAGGATGCGCCGCAATTGTCCGAGCTGTTCAAACGAATATATAAACTGAGCGATCTCGAAAGAATCGCAAGAGATGCTGCCAACCCACAGAATGCAGTTAGAGCTCTGGATATTATCACCAATGCATTTGTCGCCGGCGGGCAGGGTTTCTATGTAGCGCAGCGTATAGCGGCTGAGCCTGGTCCTGCGCAGGTCAGAGCTTTTGATTATATGCTTTCAATTGGCGGATTGGAATGGATCTCAAAAGCGATCGGCACAGCTGAGAAAGTTGTAGCATCCAATCCAACAGCAAGCATCACCAGCGACCTTGCAAAACTTGTAAAAAACAAAATGGTCGAGGTGCCGGAGACAGCATTAGCTGCCAATGCAATAACTCTCAGGTACTTAATGAAGCTCCAACTGCTTAACGACATTTATAAACAGAACCCGGCATTAAAACCAGAAAACCAGGATCTATCTTTATTGTTATCTCGCTCACAGAATGCTACGAGAGAACAGATCGCGAAATTCTATGTTGGCAAAGAAACGATGGCGCACTTCCAATTTATGATGCAACTGAATGGAATGACCCAGAGTGGAAGCTCCAATCTGGTTGCACTCACTCGAAGCTTGATTTCGCAGCCCACGCTCAGCAATATTGTAAAAGCTGGAGGCAAGAGTGCAGGTCCTGCGCTCGACCTATTAGGCAATCTTCATTTCGAACGTAGCTATCCCCTAATCGTTGATATAGCAAATGGAAAAACGTCTTTGAGGTCGGATGCAATTGAACTGCTGCTCAACAGATCGGATCTGGAAAGTGCGCAAGTTGCGAGCTCCGCACTAAGAGATTTTGCTGTGGGAGCAAGCCCTCAGGCTCGACAACATTTTGTGCATAACCTAATACAATTGATACGCGACAGCGACGTAGGTCCGAATAAAGTGGACAACGCCATCCTGAATGCTCGTATAACGGCGGCCGAAAGTCTCATATCACAAGTTCCAGCGACACAGCGAGATGCCTATATGACCTACTTGCTGGAATTGATTCAAAACAAACGACGCCTGCAAGGCTAGTGAGCTACGAATTAATGCACAACTAAATACAAAGCATCACCAAAGAATCTTTTCAATTCTTTCTGCTCACTTCCTATTAGCGGAGAAAGACTGCTACCTGCCGATTGGTTCAAGATTCCTTCAAAAGCAAAATTTCTGCTATAAGAACGATTAGTCGGTCTTAAGTGATAGGTCAAAAATTTGTCGAGTTCGCTTTGCTTGCTAGAATTGAGCGCGTTCTCATATCCTCTGGGCTGATATTGATCGTTATGCATTCGCGCCACCAGCGCTGAATAGGCCGCAGCACGCAAAAACTTATTATTCAAAACGTGACTGTGCAAGAGGTTAAGCTGCTGTTCTTCGGCGATGGCACCATACATCAAAGCCGCTCTCGACGCTTCTACTTGGTCGCGACTCAACATTCGCGATTCAAGATTTTTCAAGGCACCAGGAAGAACGTTCTCTTGCACATACTGTATTCTATTTGAAAGTCCTTTATCTGTTGCCACCGGATGCAAGTTCTCGGCATTGCTGGTAGCACGCGCCATCCCGCGAGTCAACGAGACAGCTCGCAATGGCGCACCATGCACAAAATCCAAAAATCCGAATTTCGGACCGAGGAAGGCAGCACCGTGCTCCGCCCAATTCTCGCTCGAATTCTTTTTAGCATAGTCACTAACGTAGTATCCCTTTCGTTCTAACGCTGCCGCAACTTCAAAGAGCGCCCTTTCTTTTGGCGCCTTTGGCTCAAGCAAATGCGACCATTCATGATCGGCTGTGTTAGTCACATTAGCGCGAGATTTGACGTTCATTATGATTTCGCCAGTTGATGCTTTGGCCGTAGCCAAAATTTCCATGAAAGGATCTCGATTCAAGCGCCTATGCCACAAGGTATAGATGTTTTTATCGGGACGAACATCAATTCTTCTTATCAATGACGGATCCGGCGTTTGAACGAATGCTTGCTGAATTTCCGTATGATGTGGCGGGCTTAGTTCTGATGATACCTTCGTCGATGATGATTTAATGGCTCCTGCCAAACGCGCATCAAGTTCGTTCGCATACTCGTGTTTCACATAAAGGGGACCCATTTGTTTGTGGTCCAAATCGTATCGTCTAAGCAGCCAATTCTCCGTGTTCGTCAACCGATTAAGATAGAAGCGTTCTGAAAAAAGAGGAACGCTGCCGAGCGGAACATCTTCCTTCGAAACTCTCTGTGCTTGCGTGACAAGAGAATAGTTTTCCGAGCGAGAAAGCAAGTCTCGATCCGCCACGGTCGCCCGCTCCCTCGAGAGTGCGCGAAGCTGATCCGGATGCAACATTGGAACTTTGAATTCGTGATTCGAAGTTTCCGCTTCCTGATTTCGCCCCTTGGATTGAAATGCCACCATTCGTGACAAATCTCGTGCCGCAGGATGTTCGATAGCCGCGAAGCGAATCGGGCTCGATGCTGCCAACACTCCTCCCGTCAAAGCCGAAAGCATTCCGGCATCGTTGCCTGCCGCTAATAAACTGCCACCAGTCTTACCTTCCAACAGCGCATTGCTCGATCCAAGCAAGAATCCAGTTCCATATCCGCTTGCTAAGCTTGCCATCACGAGGGAAGATTTTGCGCCCAAACCTGTCGAGCTAGTAGCCTCTACAACAGCACCGGTGAGCTTGCCAGCCAAAAATGATAACGGAATGTTCACGGCACCGGCGAAGATTCCAGCCGACGCCATCTTGAAGGTTCCCTCTTTAACGGAAAAAGATCCATCGTCGCGATACCAGCTATTTTCGTTGAATCCGGCTTTCACAGCTCCAAAAGCAAAACCTTGCACAAGTTGAGCTGAACTTTTATTGTATTTCGTCGCAAGGTATCCTTCCGGCAATGCCAGTTGAGATATCTTTTTAAGCGCGACGCCCTCGGCAAAATTCCCACCGAACGACTTCACATTTCCACTAAGCGAATCGCCCGGTCGAATCAACAACGCCGCCCGCACGATGCCGCCGGTAATAGGTCCATAACGTGGAATAATGGCGGCAGTATCAGCCACCGCTTCAGCTAAGAACTCGCGATACTGACTAGATTCGATCTTCTCCTGTTCAGTCTCTTTGGATTTAACAAAGGGAAGCCTGTCGCCCACGAATCCAAGCACGGCGGCGCCCACACTTTGTTTCTCATCAACCTGACTGAATTGATCCAATCCGCGCACCAATTAACGACTCTCCGGAATCTCGCGTGGCGATAGCCACACCTAACTCCTCCCCACTAAAGATTCTCGTTAATAGATCGTGCAAATACCGTGCGTGCCCATGAGAATGCAATTAGTGTCGAGAGGCGAAAAAATCTTCGGCGGTCCTGCAAGAATCCCACCTCATCGAAGCGGTTCGATTCCGGGAGATACCCAGGATTCTGTCAAGCTAATCATAAGAGCGCCGGCACTTGCCTGTTTCGAAAAATTGAATTTACTAATCGGTCTCTAGGAATGAGTCCGAGCTAATTCTTTGTTCGCACGCCAGTCGCACCCCCTCCGTTCTAAACTGGGGACCGGACAACTTAGGCGTTAGGCAAGAAAAATGGTAGATCAAAAATCAAATTCCACTTATGACACTGTGGATAAGGAGTTTGTCAAAGCTGTACTCATTCGTGAGATGGCGGAGCGCTTAGCGAAGGATATTCGCGGGCTCTGTTCGTCTATTCTTCATAAGAAGGAACATTCGCAGCGCAAAATTGCATTGACCATTCTTGCGCAGACATTTGCGGAACTGAAGCGAAGTGAATTAAGCGCTGTTACGAATGAACTCGTTTTTTCGGCGTTTCAAAATATTGAGGAGAATGATTGGCTCATTGAGGAGAGCAAATCCGCTATCAAGATTGCGTACCAACGAACGAATGACACTCGCTTCTGGGCAAGCCTTGTGCCATTTTCAAAAGCGAGCATCACTATAAATGTATTGCAAGACAAAGTTCTACTTCGTCACGGACATTTATGGCAGCGAACGAAAATAACCATTTACCGCCAGCTGCAGGATTAACGACGTCGCTTTAAACAAATCAACAAAATCGTTATAAGAACTCCGACAGCAGCAATCGCTAGTCCTAGCGAAAGAATCGACGGACGGTAGGAAAGGCTGACGGTGTGCTGCCCCTTTGGCACAATAAGCGCACGGTTCAGCCCATTTGCCTTTAGTACGGTGACAGGTTTTCCATCGATTTCAGCAATCCAGCCCGGATAAAAGTGATCTGCCATATAGAGCAGTCCGTCATTCTCAGTACTGCAACGCAGCGAAAGCGATTGCGAGTTAGACGCTATGACCTCACAAGTTGCAACTTGGGTGTTGCCGTCCTTGAAGCGATCATTGATTGGCTCAAACACTGACTTGTTCGGAATAAAATCCCGATTGAGCACATACACGATTTCCGGGGTGTTATCGAAAGCATCCGTTTGAGGAATCTTGTCCTTCTCCAGAATCACTTTTCTCAAATCAGCGAAAGATTCAACCGGAACGATTCGCTTTGCAAAATAGAATTTCGGGCGCGCCTTCTTGACCTTATAAACTCTGTAGTTGTGAGATTTGTCCTCCTTGACCAACTCGAAGAGGTCTTTATCGAGTTTAGGCACAGGCTTCGTCAATCGCGATACTTGCGTATTAACGAATTCCGTGGCCGTGACCATGGCGAAACGATGTATCGGGCGATCGCACATCGTATCCGGCTTCGCATTACTGTGCTGGCTCGAAACAGCCATCGCATCAGTAAAGTAGTCCTTGTAATCTTTGGTTTCAGCAGCCTCATATCCAAAACTCGATTGCTGCTCCCCACAAATAACGATATTGTGCAAAAGCATGTCGCGTGAATAAGCAAAAAATCGCTGATCTTTACCCATATGCTTAGGATCGTATTCTGCTGGAACTGTTAGTGGATCGAAATAGAGATTCACCATTCTCGAATGTGGAGAAGACTGCAAGTCGCTCCTGACTTTCTTGAGCTGCTCCGCTACATATAATTCCTTCTCGAAGTACGGTACCCATCCAACTTGCCGGATTGACAACGATGCCCACAGCAGATTTCCAGCAAGCAATGCGGAGAGAAGATAGATAGCGAGACGTGGTTTTAGTGATCGAAGGCTGCACCAACTGAGTCCACAAGTGATCAGACCTAATAGGGAGGAGTTGATTACCGCTGCGGAGAATCCGACTCGCACCATTTGCAGAGTTTCTGCAGGCACTTTACCTGTTACCAAAAACTTCGCGGCAGCCGGTGCAATTGCTGGAACGTTGTAGGCCAGAATGGCAGCAATGAGAACAACGGTCCAAATTGCTGCCACCACCCTCAGTGCACGAAGAGCTAACTCGCGTTTTAGAATCAATTCAATGCCGAGCACCGCAAACAGTATTAATACCAGGCACGGTACTACAATCAACTTTACCGGATATCGAAATGCAGAGAGAGCCGGCGACAGTTTTATGATTGATGGAGCGAAGGGTGTTGCACTGCCGGAAGCCATGAGAAATGAAACTACAGCGATAAGACTCAAGACCAAAATAAGCTTTTTGCGCCTGCAGTAAAATCCGAAAATCGCAAGAGTGAAGATAATGGAGGAGATGTAGCTGCTATGCACAAATGGAATCGAACCGCCCCGGCTCAAAACGAGATGCCGCAGTTGTGCAGCTGTGTCGTTCAGCGCGTAAAGGGAACCAAGCGGATTGGCCAAAATAGTGCCAATCCAATCGAACCAGTTTGCGCTCCAGAGAAGAACCCACCTTGCCTCTAATCCTTGCGCGCGCGGAGATAATGATGCCCACTCGATGCCTGGTAAGAGAACCGGTGCGGCAAGCAGAATGCTAGAGAGGATCGCCAAGCCGGTGCCCACGAGAGTTATGAATTTGGAGCGGAAGGGTGCTTGCGAGTTGGTGAAAAAGAAATGGGCAACGGCGAGCGTTGAAATTAGGACGAGGGATGGTACGCCGACTTCGGGGCGGCCGCAGTAGACAATCATGCTCGTCGTTAGAGTTAGGCCGAGTATGTCGATCCATTTTTTCTGCGGGGGGGCGAGTGCAGAGTTAGAAGCCGGCAAGATGCCGGCGCTCCCGGGATCGGACCGATCAGAAGCCGGCAGGATGCCGGCGCTCCCGGGATCGGACCGATCAGAAGCCGGCAGGATGCCGGCGCTCCCGGGATCGGACCGATCAGAAG
>JAIEQI010000226.1 GCA_019747875.1 Candidatus Obscuribacterales bacterium | reverse complement strand
TCCCTCCTTTTGTTGGTTTAAAAAAGAAAAAGTGCACCGAAAATTGGGTATTGACAGGATCGGCGCCCTCATGGAAGGTCAAAAAAAGAACGGAAAGGGGCTGGAAATGAGCCCCTTTCCGAACGCAAATGAACTGCCACTACTCGAAGTCGACCAGCTCGAAGTTTGTGAACTTGTGCACCCCGGCGTAGTACCGGAACGACTTGGCCGTGTCGACAGCAAAGCCGAGCTCAGGAACGTTGCACGCCCTCATCACGATCTCGAGCTTGGACAGCGGGAAGCGCTTGCCCAGCTCCATCGCCGTGAAGAAGACGCAGATGTCGGTGTTCACTCCACAGACGCGAAAGCGTCCCGTCGGGAACCCGAACACCTCGCAAGCCTCAGCGACCTGCAGGGCACCGGAGTGCGGCGAGTACTGGTCGTTGTAACGCCAGAACTTCGTCTCGATGCTCCAGCGCTCGGAGTCATAGTCCGCCAGAAGGTCCAGCAGCTCGGCGTGCGTGCTGCCATACTTCTTGCGATCGGACTCGATCACGATGATGAAGGCACCGT
Organism: Candidatus Obscuribacterales bacterium; assembly: GCA_019747875.1. GTDB lineage: Bacteria > Cyanobacteriota > Vampirovibrionia > Obscuribacterales > Obscuribacteraceae > JAIEPM01. Next base: position 8,115 of record JAIEQI010000226.1, on the reverse strand, counting down.
CCTTGATGGCACGGCGGATCTCGTCCATCACGGCCTTGATGGTGCGCTTATCGTTGCTGGCCGAGAAACCCGGCTGCATATCGACAATCACCAACGTGTAGAGCTGCGCCACGAGGGCGGACAGGATGCTCGACATACGAATCTCCTTATCGCGCCTTGGGCGCAGCACGTGTAAAGGTCAGCGGCGCGGGCGAATCATTTCCTGCGCGCGGGCGATCTCGATCTGCGAGCCGAACAGGCAGCCGGAAGCTGCCATGCAGAAGCCGCGGATGGCATGGAGTTCGGCCATTCCGTTGTTGCCTGCGGAGAAGTATTTCTCCAGAATCTCGAGAGAAGTCTTCACCTCCGCCGAGCATTCAGACCACTTGCCGTTGGCAAACAAGTGTTGCGCCAGCTCCATGTGAGCGCGCAGAGAGTCGCGCCAGAAAAGCGGACGCGCCTGGTCGCTAAGACGAGCAGCCAGACGCAGCGCGTCCTCCTTCTCCTGCGGATTCTTCGCGAAAGCGGCAGCCACGCGAGCACGGCTCAGCTCCCGAGAGGAGATGGGCAGTTCGTCGCACAGAATCGCTTCCAGCAAGAAGCCGGAATGGATGAAGGGGAAGCTCGCGCTATGGGCGGCGATATCGCGGTTGGCATTGATATCGTTCATTCACAACTCCATTTTCGGGCCGAAGGTGGGCGCCACCATTTTTAGTGGCAGCGCCCACCCAGGCAGTTGAACTTAGTGCGTGCTCTTCTCTTCGGTGTATGCCTTCGTGCTCAGCACGCGGTAACCACCGTTGCCGTCAAGCTCCAGCACGTTGGCATGGTAGTTGACGAGCGTGGGACGGTGACCGACGCTGATGAAGGTGACGCCCGACTCCTTGAGCATCGCGTAGAGCTTCTGCTCGTTCGGGACGTCCAGCGCACTGGTCGCCTCGTCGAGGATAGCGAACTGCGGCTTCGCCAGCAGCAAGCGCGCAAACGCAAGGCGCTGAGCCTCGCCGCCCGAAAGGATATCCGACCAGCGGATTTCCGTGTCCTCAGAGGGACGGGCGTCGAAGCCACCATGCTGTTCGGCGAGCTTGCCGAGGTTGACCAGCTCGAGCGCATGCTGAAGCTCAGCATCCGTCTTGCCGCTCGCCTTCGGGTAGAGCAGCTGCTCGCGCAGCGTGCCCTGCGTCATGTAGGGACGCTGAGGCAGGAACATGACGTCGTTCAGGTTCGGCCGCACGATGCTGCCGGAGCCTGCGTGCCACAAGCCAGAGAAGACGCGCAAGAGCGAGCTCTTGCCCGAACCGCTCGGACCCATGATCACAAGACCCTCACCCTGCTTGACCTCGACGTTGAGATCCTTCACGAGCATGCGCTCCCAGCCGGGAGTCATGAGCGTGACGTTCTTCGTCTCGATGCGCTTGTCGATCTCACTCTTGATGCGACCGCGACCGGGCTGGTCGGATGCATCGGGAGCTTCGATCGCCTGGGTGAAGCCATGCAGACGGTCGATGATAGCGGCGAACTGGCTGATCGAGCGGAACTCGCTCACAATCAACGTCAACGCCGTCAGCACCTGACCGAAGGCACTGGACGCCTGGATGATGCTGCCCATTTCCACGCCGCTGCCGGCCTGGAGGTAAAGCGGGACGAGCACCATATACGGTATCGCTACCGTGAAGTAGTCACTGCCGGTCTGGACGAAACCGAGGTTGCGCGTCCAGCCGATGAGCGAGCTCCAGTTGGTGAGGACCTGGCTGAACTTCCGGCCGAGGGTCTCCCGCTCGCGCACCTCGCCCTGATAGAAGGCGATTGCCTCGCTGTTGTTGCGGACGTGAATCAGCGCATAGCGGAAATCAGCTTCGTAACGACGCTGATTGAAGTTCAGGTTGATGAGTTTGCGACCCATGCCGAGCGCCAGCACCGTGAATACGGCAGACCAGACGTAGGCAATGATGGGCAGCGTACCGGTCGGATCCACGCCCTTGAGGATGGGCATGAAGCTGCTGAAGACCATGATGGCGCCGAGCACAGCCAGCAGGATGTTGCCGGCGGTGCTGACAGCGACGTCGACGTCCGCGGCGATACGCTCGTCCGGGTTGTCGAAGTGAGCCATCTGGTTGAGCTTGTAGTGGTTCCGATTCTTCATCCAGAGGTCCATGAAGTACTTGGTGGACCAGCTGCGCCACACCCAGTTGAACCGGTTGTGAACGAAGCTGTACAGCACGACAATGAACGTACCGACGAAGAAGCAACCGAAGAGGCGATAGACCATCACCCAGATTTCGGCGCCGTCCTTCTTCTGCAGAGCGTTGGTGAGCTCACCGTTGGCAAAGTTGAGCACAACGTTGAGGTTGTTCACCGCCAGCATCAGCAAAAGCAGCAGGTAGAGCAGAAGCATGCCCTGGACGTGCTCGTTCTTCGGCCAGAACTTGCGTCCCAGCACGTAAACGAGACCACCAACCGCAAGCGCAGGCAGAACGAAATGCAGACCGAAGCTCAGGTAACCTTCGCTGAACCCGGCGATGATGAACTTCGTGATGCCGTCAATACGGGAGGTAAGGGCGGTGAGGGCGAAGTGCGAAGCGACGGTAGCCGCAATCAGCACCAGCCAGGCAGGAACGCTTCCCCAGCCCTTCGGGAACCAGAAGGGTTTGGCGATAGCGAAGAAGCGCGCGGGAAGCGAGGTTCGCAGCCACGCGAGCAGGTATTGGACGATCCAGCCAAAGCCGGCCGCCCCAGAGTTGGTTCTTTCCATGGGAATTTACCCTTTCATTTTGGCGGTTCCGTTAAGCCGGCGCCCGCAGTTGAACAGCAACGGCGGCGCCGTTGAAGAAAGAAACATCGCCGCAATGGCGAAGTATTTGTCCTCGGATCGCCCCAACAAACCACCAACTGCAAAAGGCGGCCCCATTCAGAAAGGCGTAAGCCCAGCGAACGAAGCGCAATTAAGTTGCTGATGAGGCTGTTGGGGGAATCCGACGACGAAGGTTAGGTGAAAGTTATTGACAAGCCCATCCTAGACCTTTCTCTCTTGAGATCTGAATATGATCTATTTCAGAACGCCGCCCAACCGCTGGCGGCTCGCCGTCCCTGAAGGCTTATCCCAGCTTCCCCCGAAGCGCAGAGCCCTGCACGCAAGGAAGCAAGATTAGCAAGATCTCTACTGACAACCACCAGGCGGTTAGCGCACCTAGCGAAACCGCGCCACCAACGCAGGAACCTGAGCGTTTAGCGTCTGCACGGTTCAAGTGCGGGGACTCATAAAGCTACTGAGCCGCCACTACCGAGGGATTGAATTCGGATTTTCAGTTGGCTCATTAATCTAGCTCTTGGTTTTTACAACCGCGCTTCTGGCTACCCAACCGGTTTTTCCGCGAGTGGAGCCATCTAGAACTTTCACTTTCACCACTTCCGATTTGGAATCGTCCAATACTTTGATTGAAGCATTACTCTCGATTTTCAGAATCTTGCCAGCTTCCACAAGTGGTGCATGATTGTCTGCGCGTTCAGCTGCAAGCAGATCTGTCATGCCTGGGGACTCTAGAAATAGTGCGACAGGACTGCTGCTTGCATTGAACAACTTGTAGTTCTCCTTGTCGCCTACAGCCGCCTCACTGTCATTGCCGCCAAGGCTTAGAAGCTTCCAGATCACCCATACGAAGCCGACCAAAAGCGCAAGTCCAAGCACCATCGAAAAAACCATGGACAAAAAACCGAGAATTTTCAGCACAACAATCAGTCCGATGAAGGCAAGAACTATGAATCCGATGATTTGAAGCAGCATTCGTAGTCCCATTACTCAGCTCCGATATTCGTTCGCCCCGACAATGACAATGTACCACCGTGACTGGCTCTCCTCTATTTATGCATGGCGGAGCTATCGATAAATTTGACCCGAAAAGTGCAAAAGCCAATCAGCGTGAAGCCGCATCAGCGCTGCCAAGAGGAGCCGATTTAATCGGCTTACAAGATACCAAGAGTTGCATGGCAATACTGCAAAAACGCAATCTCAATCTGTCACCTTTTATCCATTCCTCCCGCTTCCAAACCCACAAATCCCGCACAAAAACAACAACGAACAACTGGACCGCTTGTCGGTTGGTTCAATGCTGGATTCTGGATTTGGCTCGGATGGATGGAAAAACTGAATTTTTCAAACGCAGCATAGCTGCTGATGAAGGAGATTATCTATGTCCGACAAGACTCAAACGCCTGACGCGGCTCGCGAACAGGCTCTCAAGCTGCGCTTCCTCGAACTGCAGACGGAAGAAAAAGAAATCGTGATCGCGAAAGCGAAGCGCGACGAGAAGTTCCAGCAGGACGACCAGGCTCTCAAGCTGCGCCAGCAGACCGCCGCCACCGAGCGCGCCGAGCTGGAGCTTTCCAACCTGAAGCGCGAAAGCGCCAAGGCGAACGCCGACGCGCAGGAATCGCTGACCTACACGTTCTACGATGGCGTCAGCGCCGAATCGATCAAGCCGGCTCTGGCTGAGCTCGGCCGCTGGTCGCGCCGTTTCCCCGGTAAGCCGATCAAGCTGATCGTCAACTCGCCGGGTGGTTCGGTGATCGCTGGACTCGCCCTCTTCGACTACATCCAGGAGCTCCGTGCAAATGGTCATCACGTCACCGTGGTGGCGCTCGGCATGGCCGCTTCGATGGGTGGCATTCTGCTGCAGGCTGGTGACAAGCGCGTCATCGGCAAGCACGCCATGCTGCTCATCCACGAGGTCTCTTCGGGGACTTCCGGCAAGGTGAGTGAGATGGGCGACAGCCTCGAGTTCTCCAACAAGCTGTGGGACAAGCTCAGCAAGATCCTGGCCGAGCGGTCGACTCTGTCGCCGGCGCAGATCAAGCGCAAGTCCTACAAGAAGGATTGGTGGCTCGACGCGGAAGAAGCCGTCGAACTCGGCTTCGCCGACGAGATCCTCTAAGCTTCTTCGGCTTGGAGGCAGGACGACACGTCTTGCACACTTAGAGGAGGGGCAGAACACAACGTTCTGCTCCTCTTCTTTTTTGCTCACACATCTTGACATCCCGGAGGGTTTCTTTTGCCCACCTCTAAGACAATTCCACTGATAAAAGGTCTGGAGAATGGAAGCGAAATTCGCGGATTCGATCGTATGTACGCGGTTTAGCTTATTTACTTTTTCAACTTTAAACCTGCGTAAACGCTGATGGTGGGCTCAACAAAATCAATCGACTCCCGGAAAAACTCACGTCGATCTCATGGGCAGTTTCCTAGAATAGCTTCGTTACCAACCAACCGGAGACATCGAGTCCACAAACAGACAAATTAAACAACCTTCGTAACACCGCCAAGTCCGAAAAACTCGAGCCCCAGCTCGAGCCTTTCGGCTTTTTGCCTATGTAAAGCGAAAGTACACCAGGTAACAGTCTTTTACACCGAGCTCCATTGACAAGTCTTTATCTTTCGCTAGCCCTGCCTGAATCCGGCTACTGATGCGCATTCCCTGCCGCTTACACCCATTTCGCTTTGTGTACAAGAGTTGTCCGCGTTGCATATTCGTCTTGGAAACCAATACTTTGATAGTACTTCTTCTCCTCTTCATCAAAGCGCTTCGCACCCCAAGAACTAGCACTCCAGCAATCTTTATCTCCAACTCCGTAGTTCACTCTACGCGGAGAGGTGTATTCGTCTTTTATGAGGAAGGAAACCAAATCGGGTCAAGACGCCTGCCACTCCCGGTCGGCGCTTCAGCAGCCCAATCAAAACAGGAGATTCACATGACGTTCGGCGAGGTCCTCATCCTGATCTTCGTAATCTGGCTGCTCTTCGGCTAAGCCAGTCACGAGGCAACTACGGTTCGCCAATACCGCGGACTGCAGTCGTCGTCCAGAATGGCAGCAAACAGCTGTCCAATAAGAAACGCAGGAGTACAAATGGAATACGCAATCGGCTTCACTGGCTTCATCATCTTCGTCGGACTCTTCTTGGGGGCCCTTGCGTTGGTTCTGCAACTCTTCTGCCGACCGCTTTGACGTACGACCTCGAAAAATACCTGGGTACCGGGGACTCATTTGAGAAATGAGTTCGGCACCCAGCCCTACTCCACCATTTGTTGCAACTCTTCGATCCGGAGAAATCAGATGAACGGCAACCAGATCACCGCGCTGCTCTTTGTCGCGATGATGTTCCTGGCGATCTTCGCGCTCGCGTCGTAATCGCCTTGCAAATGCGGAACAGCCGCTAGTAAGCGCGGACGTTTCGGTCAACTAATACCTGGGTGCCAGGGACTCCTTTTGCGTAAAGGAGAATTTGGCACCCAGCCCGTTTTTCGCCTAAACAGCAAGCGCTTGCTCGGACTGCAAACAAGCAGAACCGACAACTCAAGTGAGAATCAAAATGCAGATCAACGTTCCGTGGCTCATCATATTCTGGCTCCTCTGGGTGTGCATCGCCGCAGCCGGAATGAACTCCGTCATCGCCGGGCTGATCTTCGGCAGCATCGCCACCGTCCTCCTGATGGGCGTCGCCTGGCTGATGCGCGGTCCGGGCAGCTAAGCCGTAGAGCCCGCGTCCTGGCGGCTAATCACCGCTGTCGCAATCGATGTGTGCCAGATTCTCATCAGAATGAGAGTCTGGCACGCCTCCCATCGCTCTTTGCATTTTAAACCGTCATTCCGTTCCGAAATTGGCCGAATCCACACTATGCTAGGTGAGTTAGCATCACCGTTTCCGCCAACTAAGTGTTTTCCGCCACTTTTTCAATTTTAAAGGCTATTAGAGAGATTCGTTCGCTTCCAACACATTCGACCCAGATTCCTTTTTTACGTTTAAATGCGAAATCGTTTTCTCAACTCGCTGCGCGAAGGGTGCAACCCCCTGCGGGGATCTGAGTAACTGGTAATTGCACCACAATTTCCTTCCAGCAAGAAACATTGAAAACCGCGTAAAACGCTGATGCTACCGTATTCTCCGGCAAAAATCTCGTTCAGCCCAAACTATTCTTGGACACTAACGACAAATGCTAGGAATGAGTCATCTCTTTGCCCTCATCTCTCGCCGGAAAAACTACCCAACAAAAACAACTGCTCTCATTCTCCATTGATTACGGCGCCAAAGCAGCTTCCCAAAGGGAAGTATGCATAGAAATCAGAAGGGAACTTATCACCAATGCTCGAAGCCCTCATGTCCAAAGCCACCAAGGTCGTCGGTCTCATCCTGGTCGCGTTCGTCGTCAGCCTGGTCTGCTGCATCCCGCTGATGCTCCTCTGGAACTGGCTGGTGCCGCCCATCTTCGGCTTCGCCTCGGTCAACCTGCTGCAGGCGCTGGGACTCTCCGTGCTCGCGGAGATGCTCCTCACCTCCTACACGCACATCACCGTCCGCAAGCAGTAGTTATCTTCCGGCAGAGATAGCAGCAAGAAGCTAGGAGAGACGGAGGGTAGTCTCGGAAGTCGCGCCACCGGTACTGCCCACCTTTTCTCTGCAAAACAAGAACAATAATAAGAAGGGATCAATCCTCAAATGGAACTGCTCAAGAAAGTCCTCAACAAGGCTACCGATGTGGCCGAAGAACTCATCTTTGTGGTCATCGTCGGTCTCATCTGCGCCATCCCTCTCATGCTCGCGTGGAACCTGGTCGTGCCGGCCGTCTTCGGACTCACCTCCATCAACCTGCTCCAAGCCGTCCTGCTGTCGGTTCTGTGCCGAGCGGCCATCCACCCCTTCGGCGAAGGACAGAACCGCACCTACCGCTAGCGGAGGCGCTGCGTAGTTTCGTCTCAACGAGCAGACCTAGGCGGCGTTTCTCTCCACAGAGAGGCGCTGCGTAGCTCTGTCTCCACGAGCGGACCTAGGCAGCGTTTCTCTCTTTCCCTCAGCCTTGCCATAGACGGTAGGCCCTCTTCGGCGGGAGGCGCTGCGTAGTTTCGTCTCAACGAGCAGACCTAGGCGGCGTTTCTCTCCACCGAGAGGCGCTGCGTAGCTCTGTCTCCACGAGCGGCCCTAGGCAGCGCTTCTCTCTTTCCCTCAGCCTTGCCATAGACGGTAGGCCCTCTTCGGCGGAGGCGCTGCGTAGTTCCGTTTCAACGGGCAGAGCTAGGCGGCGTTTCTCTCCACCGAGAGGCGCTGCGTAGCTCTGTCTCCACGAGCGGCCCTAGGCAGCGCTTCTCTCT
>JAIEQI010000009.1 GCA_019747875.1 Candidatus Obscuribacterales bacterium | reverse complement strand
GGAATCGCTGCAATTAGAAGCCGGCAGGACGCCGGAGCTTGCGGAATCGCTGCAATTAGAAGCCGGCAGGACGCCGGAGCTTGCGGAATCGCTGCAATTAGAAGCCGGCAGGACGCCGGCGCTCCCGGGATCGCTGCAATTAGAAGCCGGCAGGATGCCGGCGCTCCCGGGATCGCTGCAATTAGAAGCCGGCAGGACGCCGGAGCTTGCGGAATCGCTGCAATCAGAAGCCGGCAGGATGCCGGCGCTCCCGGGATCGCTGCAATTAGAAGCCGGCAGGATGCCGGAGCTCCCGGGAGCGCTGCAATTAGAAGCCGGCAGGATGCCGGCGCTCCCGGGATCGCTGCAATTAGAAGCCGGCAGGACGCCGGAGCTCCCGGGATCGCTGCAATTAGAAGCCGGGAGGACGCCGGAGCTTGCGGAATCGCTGCAATTAGAAGCCGGGAGGACGCCGGAGCTTGCGGAATCGCTGCAATTAGAAGCCGGCAGGACGCCGGAGCTTGCGGAATCGCTGCAATTAGAAGCCGGCAGGACGCCGGAACTTGCCGGATCGCTGCAGTTAGAAGCGGACGGGGAGCTGGTGATCCCGGCAAATTCTTCGAGGACTCTGATGATTCCCTTTCGAGCGATCTGATTCAGCACGGCCGGATAGAGTTGGTGCTCAAGTTGAAGTCCGCGTGCCTTGAAAGAATCAATGGTATCGCCTCTTTGGCGAGCAAATGACCCTTGCTGCAAAATTGGACCGTGATCGACTAACTCATCGACAAGGTGGATTGTGATCCCCGACTCTGGCACGCCCGCTTCCCACGCATCTTCGTATGCATGCGCCCCTGGAAATGATGGCAGCAACGATGGATGGATATTAATGATGCGGTAAAGATCGTCTGGGCTGAATCCAATCGGTTTCTGACTGCATGGTGGACCATCTGGCCGCCGCTGTCCGCTGTTCGATCCCGGGAGCGCCGGCATCTTGCCGGCTTCTCGACCTGGCAAACGATCTAACGGAATGTCACCTTCCGATTGTATATTCTTGTCAGTGAGTGCGACAGATGGCGTCGCCCCTAGAGAACCATCTCGCTCCGCTATTCCTTTGAATGAGCGCAAGAAGCGGGGCGACAACACGCGCATGTATCCAGCTAAAACTACATAATCGATTTCATACCTGGATAGAATTTCGAGAACCTGTTCTTCGTGCTCTTCTCTGCTCATGCCTTTGTGCGTTAAGCTCTCGATTGGAACTCCATGCTCTGTCGCAATCTCCAGCGCCTTCGCTTCCGGATTGTTGGAAAACACCACCGACACCGATGCATCGAGTTCACCACTTTTGATGGCATCAAGGATTGCGCTCATGTTAGAGCCGCGTCCAGAAACTAAAATCGCTAGTCTCAGGGGCATCCGACAAGAGCCCTCCGTCCTATGTCTTTTCGATAATCCATATCAGAGAAGCTGACCGACTGAATTCCTTCATAGGCTTTATCAATCGCTTCTGAGAGGTTCGATCCAATTCCCGTAACGCCCAGCACGCGGCCACCTGCAGAAACAAGGTTGCCTTCGCGCAGCTTTGTTCCCGCATGGTAGACGATGGTGTCATTCGGCAACGAACCAATGTCGATTACTTGTCCTTGCGATGAGCCGTCTGGATAGTTTTTTGCGCAGGCAATTACGCAACAGGAGCTTTCACTTGACCATTCGACGTTGAGACCGGTCAATCGCCCCTCGGTGCATGCCCAGAATATTTCAAATAAATCTGTGCGTAACAGAGGCAATATCGCTTGTGTTTCCGGATCGCCAAAGCGGGCATTGAACTCTAAAACATAGGGTTTATATTCGCGGGATTTCTCATTGCGAACCATGAGCAATCCTGCAAACAGCACTCCCTTGAAGTCGAGGCTGCGTGCGTCAAGTGCTTTCTGAAGTGGCTTGACGAGTTGCTCATGAATAACGCTTCGGCAACGTGAATATAGATCAACTGGTGCGTACACTCCCATACCACCAGTATTGGGACCGCGGTCGCCGTCGTATCGTCTCTTGTGGTCCTGTGACGCGGGCATCAATACCAGGCGGCGTCCATCGCAAAACATCAGAAGTGAAAGCTCTTGTCCGACTAGCTTTTCTTCAAGTACAACGCGCTGCCCGGATTTCCCGAATCGATGTTCTCTGAAAATCTTTTTCAGTGCATGCAGTACTTCTTGCTTGTCTTTGCAAACAAAAACGCCTTTACCTAGCGCTAATCCATCGACTTTCACTACTCTCAGATAATCATGTTCTTCTACAAGTTCGATCGCCTGACGATGTGAATCGGCAACGAAGTAGCGAGCCGTAGGAATTCCATTTTTTACCATGAAATCTTTTGCGAACGATTTACTGGACTCCAAACGTGCTGCTTCTTTTTTCGGTCCAAACACTCGCAGCCCTGCAGCTTGCAGGTAATCGACTATGCCATCTGCAAGTGGATTGTCCGGGCCAATCACAAGCAGCGCCACTTCTTTATCAGTTGCAAACTTAGCTATGCCATTAAAATCATCGACTCTCAGATCAACATTTTGAACCTTGGGGCAGGTCGCGGTACCACCATTTCCCGGGGCGCAGAAAATAGTATTTACATGTGAGCTTTCAGATAGCTTCAAGCAAATAGCGTGTTCGCGCCCGCCGCCGCCGACAACCATTACCTCGACAGGTTTCTCAGGAAGCATTAGATCCTCCGGCCAGCCCCGTCTTGTGTGCCAATTTGACGAACTCGGAAAGATCAGGATGCGCTTCGAATAGCTCTTCACCGCTCAGCTTATTAACGAGTACGGGATAAAGTTTGTCGATCACATATTTCACGTCTGCTGAAAATTTCTCTGGTTCCGACTTGAGTTCGTTTTTGCAGATCTCTTTCCATTCAAGCGAGGCTCTCTCTCTCGCCAGCTTTTGAGCTGATTTCAACGCGGTTTCCCAGGCGCTACCTCGGTAAACCTGCCGGATCATTTCTTTTGACAGGTGCGTTTCTTTATACAAGAGCCGCAATTCATCCGGACCGATGCTATCTGCAAGCATGATCTGTCCATCGGACAGAATGAACTCGAACTTGCCGTCCCACAATTCAACGCCTTGTTCGGAGAAGATTGCGTAAAGGGCAAGGCTTATGAGGAATGCCCGATCACAAAGCTCTTGCATTTGGTAAGAACTAAGCCCTGAGATCAGTAACGCTTCCTGTATGCTCAACAATCTATCTTTCGGTTCCAGTTTTGTGTAAAACTCAAGAACTGGACGTGAGAACCACTTGCCGGGCTGAGGAATGCTTTCGAGCCCGAGTGTAAATGCGTAATCAGGATCTTTCTGCAAGCGGGACTTTAGCGAACTTCCCTCCGGCATGCCGAAACGGAATACGACCTCAAGTGGAATCAATCTCGTTTGCTGGAGGTCGGCGGCAGGATAAGAAAATACGTTCTGATTGAGAACGACTGAGGCTTGTGGTCGCAGAACTTCGGCCTTCATTACTTCCATGTAGATTGGTTCATGGATGGAGGCTGCTGTCGCAAGGTCTATTGATTCGCCATTCTTTCGTACAAGTCTTCGGTAATGTGATTGGAGTCCATGCTTTTGCATGTCCATTATTGCTTTGCCGGAACTGAACTTGTTCAGAAAATTCTCGTCGAAAACGCCTAATTCTGGTCTGTCCAGTAAGCCTTGCCAGAATTCTTTGTTTCGAAGTTTTTCAAAAAAATAGGCACCAAAAATTGCAAGAGCGCGCCCTTTGTTTTTGATAGTGTCGGGCATTTTGCCCCAATCAAAAACAGAGTAGTCATCGGAGAATTCGAAGAGAAGTGTCTCGTCGTCCCATGGGCACTGCCAGACGCGCTTTACTGATCCATCATAGGCTAACTTCAGTATTTGCTCGGCTGTGCTCACTTTCGTTTCTCCACTACATGGTTTCGCTCAGTTGCTTGCTTCGATCTAGGTTTCGCATCTCCTCAAATTGAGTGCCGTGCGAAACATCGGTAGGATATGTTTTGGTAAGGCAGCCAGTGCAGAGGCTCTTTTGACCAAGTGCTTTCTTGAGACCATCGAGAGATTGGTAAACCACACGGTCTGCGCCCAATTCTTCCGCGATTTGCTCTTCTGTTCTTTCATTTGCAACAAGCTCGTCTGGGCTCGGAAAATCAATTCCGTAATAGCATGGATTTGCAATCGGTGGGCATGTAGACACCAGCGTCACATCTTTTGCACCAGCTTGCTTTATCAGCTTTACGATTTGCTTTGCGGTGTTGCCGCGAACAATACTGTCATCGACAACGAGGCAACGCTTTCCTTGAATCTCAGCTGCAATGGGGAACAGTTTGCGTTTGATAGCTTCCTGTCTTGCCGCTTGATCGTCGAGAATGAAAGTTCGATTTACATAGCGATTTTTGATAAGCAATTCGCGGAAAGGCAGATCAAGAGCTTCGGCCATGGCTCCGGCCGCAATGCGGCTAGTTTCCGGAATTGGCAGCACTACGTCAGCTTCAATTCCGCGCCGCTTAATTTCTTCGGCAAGGATGAGACCGAGGTCGAAGCGGGCTTTGTACACAGCTGTGTTGCCCATTTGCGATTCTACGCGTGCGAAGTACACCCATTCGAACATGCAAGGGGAAATAGACTTTTGCAAAAGATGCTTGCGAAATACTTTGCCATCAATGGTGATGATGACTGCTTCGCCCGGCTTAACTTCATCGATCTCCGTATAGCCGAGGTAGTCTAATGCGACCGTTTCGCTAGCAAAGGCGAAGTTCGTTTCGTCCCTTTTGCCAAAGTACAACGGACGGATGCCGTTGGGATCGCGGAATGCAAACAGGGAGCAGTTCTTCTGTATTCCAACGACAGCGTAACTGCCGACAAGCTCAGCCATTGCATAGCCGATTGCAGAGAAAAGCTGGTCGTTGTCTTTCGGAGGCTCGTTGCCCAGGTAGGTGCAGATGAGCTGTAGAATCACCTCGGAGTCTGATTCGGACCCGAAGTGCACATGTTTGTGCTTTTCGATAAGCTCTTCGCGAACCTGGTAGCAGTTCACGATATTGCCGTTGTGAGCAATAGCAATGCCGGCATTGCTATCAAGAAACGGTTGCAGCAAATTCGGATCGCGGCGTCCAATTGTGGCATATCGGGTATGCCCGATGGCGGCCGGGCCACGCAAGGCCCGGAAACTTCGCTCAGAGAAGACGTTCTCAATGAGCCCGCTGCCTTTTTGCATACTGAATTGGCTGCGCTTCGTGTCGACGGTCAGGATCCCCGCCCCGTCTTGCCCCCGATGCTGGAGGTTCATTAGTCCCACAAATGCTTCGTATGCTGAGTCGTCTGTTCCGACTACTCCAACGAGACCGCACATGCACAATTACCTTTAATAGATCGGCCGGCGCAATAACACCTAAAGGATACGCTCTTTGCGTCCTGATCATCTTAGATACTCGGTCTTTTCTAATTATTGGAATCAAAAAGTTAACACGACTTAGCGAATCGGCTATCAGGGCAAATGCGGAGCATATCTTGCCGATCGCCTTGTCTTGCTTAGTCTGGGATATATGTTGAATTCACTTTTTCAATATGTCGATTGCGGCTTTCAGCTGGATGTCCCGATTCTGGCCGTTCTGTGAGTTATCCACCTGAATGTCTGGAACAATACCCTCACCAAGCCATCGTCCGGAAGCGCCAAACATTTTTCCCGCTGGATAGGTGATGCTTGCGTAGCCCATACGTTCACTGACGTAAAACGAACCAAGCCCGTAAGTTTGCGTTCCGAGTATTTTGGCCTGGCGCTTTTCGCGGAGGGCATCAGCCAAACTTTCGGCACCTCCTGCTGTTTCTGGACCCGTGAGCACAATTATGTTTTTGTCCTTCAGTTTTTCTACAACTCCATCATAAGGTTTGTTCATTGGATAGGCCTGAATTTCCGAGTCCTCCTTCTGCAAGAGGTTTTCGGCGGACATCTTTCCGATCGATTGGATGTTTGAGTCCCCGACAAGTAGGGAGGCCATTCGTTGAAGTCCGGGAATGCTTCCTCCGCGATTGTCGCGCAGATCTAATATTATGGAATTAGTTTCGTCGATCTTACTTGTGCCGCTTGCGTTCTGCGCCATAAGGCGATCTCCAATTTGCATGGCTTGAGAGTAATGGTCGAAGTGATTGACTTTGATATACGTCGTTCCTTCCGGAATGGTCTCTCCATTTACAGTGGCATTGCTATCTGCAATGGTAAACGGTGGGAGCAGCTCTCTTGTTCCTTTTGGCTCTACTGTTAAAGGATCGATGGTTATATCGTGTGCGGCGCCTAACTTATCAGCTCTTTTGATGTCTTGATCCAAGCGCTCTATTGCTTGTCGTTCTGTCTTAAGGCACGGTGCTGATGACTTTAATGAATTCAAATCACCCATTCTTTGGGGGGCTAAAATGCGGATATAGGTTGCGTCGAGAAGCGCATTATAGGCTCGATTGCCTGGGCACTCTGTTGATACAATGCCTGACTTTGATGTCTTTTCTACTGGATCGATCGAATCGCCTTCATGTGGCATACTATCTTAACCTCAATGTTGCGATCCAAAAATAGCGATTTTCACCAGCCTAATAAATGGTGAAATTGCGAACATCGAGGAACTCGCCGCTGCTCGAAATGATTCTGTTGCAAGTCTTTTCATGAGTGTGCAGAACACGAAAGGTAATCTCACCAATGTTCAGTGTGTAATTGAACAGTCGCTTCATCAGTATTTTGCGTCGAGGATTTCGGTCATTTGTGTAGATTCGAAGGGCTTGAACAAAATGAGGAATGACTCTTGGCCGTTTCAGATGCAGTGAAGATTGGAGATTCGCTTGGCGGCGAAACTTTCAGCGCTCCGACAAACCAGAAGCTGTTGGACGAGGTGCATGCTGAGATTCGGCAGCATGAAAAACAAAAACAGTCGCAGTCCTATCTTTCGAAAGTTTTTGATGGAATCTATCGTGGTGATGATAGGAGTTTGGATCGGCTGAAAACGATCGCGATTGAGCTGGGAGTGAATCCACAAGAAATCGCCGCAAAAGATAATCAGCAAAAGGTTCGCGAAGCAATTCAAAAGGACCGCAAACAGCTTGAATGGCAAGAAAGTGTCAGTAAATGGGGCGGGGTTGTGGCCAAAACAGCTCCACTTTTGATGGATGGTAAGAGCGCATTTGTGGGAGCCGCTATCACGAGCGCATTGGGCGAAGCGAAGCCTTCCGATGATCTTGGCACACAGGTTGCTGATCTGGCATTGGGTGCCGGAAAGGGGTTGCTTTTAAAAGCAGCTTTTGCTGAGTCCGCAAAGATTCCAGTTGAAAGTGTAGGTGGCTTGGCTTTGCGTGCTACCGCTTTTGGTGTCACCAGCCGCGCCATTGATACCGGTCTTAGCAGAATGAACTATATCGATCCAACAAATGATCAATTCTCCCTGTCTACAGGCTTGGGCAATTTGGCAAAGCAGACCTTTCATCCATATGCAATCGCAACAGATCTGGCATCGCTCGGTTTGGCTGCCACCGTCCTTGGTGCCGCCAATCATGCAAGCGGCGGATTCCTAATGCGCGATGTTTTGTCCTCTCGGATTGCATCCGGTGCAAGTTTTGGATTCGCGTCCGGCTCATTAGGCGAAGCGCAAAGTCAGTTGATGGCTGGGCAAGATATTGAATTCGGGAAGATCTTCTTGAATGGCGGAAAGCAAGCTTTGGCTAGTGGTATCGCTGCTATTCCTGGTGGAATTCAGGGCCGCATCGTTGAGAAGCCGAGATACACGTATGAATATCCGAAAACTGATACCACTGCAACTGTTGTCGTTTCGCTTGATGGTGGGAAAAAGACCGTTGTTATCCAGCGCGGTCTTGCTGTAGAAGCTGAGCCCGGCAAGACAGCTTTTCCGGGCGGTTTCATGAACGCTGGTAAAGAGAATGTTTATGCGGCAGCGGCTCGCGAGCTGAGAGAAGAAACCGGACTTATCGTAAATCCGCGTGATTTGAAACTTGTTGATGTGCGTTCAAATCCTGCCAGGGACCATCGCGGACACATCGTCGATGTAGGCTTCCGCTGGGATGTCCCAAAGACAATGACTGACGCCGTTTTGAAAAAACTGCGCGCTGGTGACGACGCTTCCGGCGTAAAAGTAATTCCGACAGCAGATCTTCAAAAGCAGAATATGGCATTCGATCACAACCAACTACGCGACGCAAGTTTCTTCGACAAACCTGCTAATACATCAATGTGATTGGGGGGGAATTCTATTCCCGTCTCGTCCCGTCCCGTTCCGTTCCGTTCCGTTCCGTTCCGTTCCGTTCCGTTCCGTTCCGTTCCGTTCCGTTCCGTTCCGTTCCGTTCC
>JAIEQI010000203.1 GCA_019747875.1 Candidatus Obscuribacterales bacterium | reverse complement strand
ACGCACGTCCCAAATAAATCCGCATTAGCGGAGGGTCCAAGAGCGCTGCGCTTTATGGCGGACGGGACGTCCGCGCTCCATACATGAGATCGCCAGGAGTATCGGGACTCCGCGCTCCATGCTACGAATCTTCGACAGCAACTGGATCAATCGAGAGCTGCTGACAGACTACGGCATTATCTCGGGATGCGCGAATCCTATGTTAGGCGATGTATTGGCGTCGTCCCTAGAAACCTGCATAGCAAATATAGGGGAAGCCCGAGATAGAGTTGCACTATAATAAGTTCCTTATGACAAACATTTTCACAGCTCATGGATAGCCCTTCGAAAGAGCCACCGAAGAGGCCGCAGATTCTGGTTGTTGATGACGACCCGATTCATCTTAAGCTGTTTGAATTGTTGGCTGACAAATTGAAAGTGGACGCTTTCCTTGCTTCATCATGTTTTGAGGCGATTGATGCAATAAAGGTCCATAAGGAATTCGATCTCATTTTGATGGATGTAAAAATGCCACAGGTAGACGGTTTCACATGCACCAAAAGAATCCGTTCACTACTCCACTCTGACCGGCACGTACCCATAATTGCGGTTTCAGCGGAAGCAACCTTCGACCAAGAGATCTGCGCAGAGGCAATGCTGGATGATTACATGTCGAAGCCATTCACGCTCGAAGAATTGCGCGACAAGATCATCAAATGGTTGATGACCTAGAAAAGGTATCTAAAGCCGCGCGAACCGATTCCAAATTTCTTTTCGCATCGAGGTAGAGAAAGTCCGATCGACACAGTGACTAGCAGCACATCCATGCCGATCAACTGCCAACTCGGCTGCTGCTCGATAAACCCCGAAAGAAAATACCCTGTTAAGTAATACAGCGGCACGTTCCAGAGGAAAATCATCACAAAGCCTAGAGCGTAACCGGTGGGCGGAATTTACCGAATGCAGTTTTTAGAGTTCCTGAAATTTCGCCAACGGTTGCGTATTCGTTTACAGCCTCAACAATGAACGGTAAAAGATTCTCGGTGCCTCGCGCAGCATTGTCGAGTGCTTTGAGTGAAGCCTCTACTTTGTTTTGATTTCGTTTTGCTTTTACTTGTCGCAGCTTTTCTTTCTGCCTGGTTTCGATTGCAGGGTCGACTCGCTGAATCGGAATATTGTCTTTAGCCTCATCCACGAAGTCATTGACGCCAACAACTATTTGCTGGTTCGACTCAACATCCTGGTGATACTTGTATGCGGATTCTTGAATTTCCTTCTGAATGTAACCTGTTTCGATTGCAGCAGTGGCACCACCCATAGCGTCAATCTTGTCGAGGTAAAGTTGGACCTCTGCTTCGATTTTGTCTGTAAGGCTCTCGACGTAATATGATCCGCCGAACGGATCGACCACATGAGTAACACCAGTTTCAAAAGCTATGATTTGCTGAGTGCGCAGAGCAAGCAAGGCAGAAGCAGGAGTCGGCAATGCAAGCGCCTCATCCTTGGAGTTCGTATGCAATGATTGACAGCCACCTAAAACCGCAGCCAGAGCTTCCAACGCTGTTCTTACCACGTTATTTTCCGGTTGCTGCTGAGTGAGGCTTGAACCTGCCGTTTGAACGTGAAAGCGCAACATCCACGATTTCGGATTCTTCGCACCGAACTTATCTTTCATGAGCCTTGCCCATATTCTGCGAGCAGCCCTGAACTTCGCAACCTCTTCAAAGAAATCCATTTGTGCAACGAAGAAGAAAGAAAGTTGAGGCGCAAAACTATCAATGTCGAGCCCACTGCTCTGTGCGGCGCGAACGTACTCGCATGCATTAGAGAATGTGAAAGCGAGCTCTTGCACGGCTGTCGCTCCGGCTTCTCGTATGTGGTAGCCACTTATTGAAATCGTATTGAATGATGGCAATTCCTTTGCGCAATACTCAAAAATGTTCGTAATCAACCTCATGGAACCAGCCGGAGGATAAATATATGTATTGCGAGCCTCATACTCTTTCAGAATGTCGTTTTGAATCGTGCCGCGCAACTTTTCTGGCGACACGCCTTGTTTAATGCCGACCGCCCGGTACATGCTCAGCAAAATACTTGAGGTGGAGTTAATGGTCATCGATGTTGAGACCTTCGAAAGATCGATCTGCTCGAAAAGTCGCTCCATATCCGCCAGAGTGTCAATAGCAACTCCAGTCCTGCCGACTTCGCCTTCAGCCATCGGGTCATCGCTGTCCAGACCCATCTGCGTCGGCAAGTCAAAAGCCGTAGACAATCCAGTTTGTCCGTTGGACAGCAAGTAGCGAAATCGCTCGTTTGTTTCCTCAGCGCTGCCAAAACCGGCATACTGGCGCATTGTCCAAACTTTACTGCGATACATGTCGGCATGGATGCCGCGAGTGTACGGATAGGTACCAGCCTGACCAAGCTTGGCTTTCGGGTCGAAAGCGCTCATATCCTCGGGCGTCCACAAATGCTTGTCGCTTGGCATTGCCTACTCAAGCTCCTTTGATTCAGTTAACACGGCATACTATAGCGCCGATGCGCATATCTTTTGCCATCTAAAAGCGTATAATTTGAGCCTGCTGTTTTTCTTATTATCTAATGGAGGTCTGGGAGCGGTGAAATACTGCAACACCATCCTTGAAACTATCGGTCATACGCCGTTAATCAAGCTCAATAAAGTTACTGCGGGGTTGGCTCCACTCATTCTGGCGAAGGTAGAAGCCTTCAATCCAGGCGGATCCATCAAGGATCGCCCAGCTATCAGAATGGTAGAGGAAGCAGAGAAACAAGGTCTGCTTAAACCGGGCGGAACGATTATTGAACCGACGTCAGGCAACACAGGCACCGGACTTGCGCAAATTGCGGCTGTCAAAGGTTACAGATGTATTCTTGTCTGCCCCGATAAGGTCGCTCCTGAAAAAATAAATCTACTTAAGGCTTATGGAGCCGAGGTTGTCATAGTGCCGACATCAGCGCCGGCAGCTCATCACGAAAGCTACTACAGTGTCGCCAATAAATTGACCAACGACATCCCTGGCGCTTTCCAACCGAATCAGTTTGCCAATCCAAACAACCCGCAAGCACACGTTTTGACCACCGGCCCCGAAATATGGGAAGCAACCGAAGGCAAGATCACATGCCTTGTAGGTGGCATGGGAACAGGCGGGACACTCTGTGGAACGGCACGTTACCTGAAAGAAAAGAACCCCAAAATCAAAGTTGTAGGCGTAGATCCAGAAGGCTCAATTTATTCTGGCGACATGCCTGGCGCTTATAAAGTAGAGGGCATCGGTGAGGACTTTATACCGAGGAACGTTGACCTCAAGCTCATCGATGAAATTATTCGCGTCGGTGATAAAGAGTCTTTCGTCCTTGGACGTAGACTAGCTCGCGAGGAGGGAATACTTGTAGGCGGCTCGTCGGGAACCGCATTGGCTGCGGCACTCCGCGTCGCTCAGGGGCTTACGGACAGAGACGTCATTGTCGTTGTCTTCCCCGATGGTGGACGTGGCTACTTGAGCAAAATGTTCTCCGACGACTGGATGAGAGCAAACGGTTTCTTACCGTCGCCAGAGCATAGCTATCTCGTGTCAGATTTGCTCGAAAGAAAAACAAAGAGAAGCAAGCTACCAACAATGGTGACGGTGAAAGATACAGATCCGGTGCAGCGTGCAATCGAACTTATGCAGGAGTATTCGATTGACCAACTGCCGGTAGTAACTGAACACGGACAAAATGTTGGATCGATCAACGATATTGTCACCATGCAAGTCGTTTACGAACGCAAAGATCCAAGCTCGATAACAATCAGCACCCTCATGGGTAAGCCCTTCCCGCAATTTGACCAGAACGAAGAAATTGAATCGGTCTATAAGGCATTCAAGCTCGGCACGGCAATGGTTGTGGTGACTAATGAAAATCGCGCAACAGGAGTACTGACGAAATTCGACATGATGGCTCACCTGCGCGACAGCATAAGCTCGCGCGAGGGACAAGCATCGTCAGAATCAGGCAATTCAAATACAGTAGGAGCATCAAGGTGAAATTCTCAACCAAAGCAATTCACGTCGGACAAGAGCCGGACTCGGCGACCGGCGCTGTAGCGGTACCGATCTACCAAACTTCAACTTATGCCCAAGAGGAAGTCGGTAAGCACAAAGGTTACGAGTACGCGCGCACCCAAAATCCGACCCGCTCCGCGTTGGAGGCTTGCCTTGCATCTTTAGAGAACGGGAAGTATGGACTCTGTTTTGCTTCCGGTTTGGCCGCAACCAACACCGTAATGAACTTGCTCTCCCAAGGCGATCACGTCGTTGTTGGCGATGATGTCTATGGTGGCACTTACCGTATCTTCGACAAAGTGTTTAAGCGCTACGGCATCAGCTTCACCTTTATCGATGCGCGAGACACAGCCAACTTCGAAAAGGCAATTCGTCCAGAGACAAAGCTCTTGTGGATCGAAACGCCGACAAATCCGATGCTTCAGCTTGCCGACATCAAGGCACTTTCCGAGATCGCGCACAAGAAGAACATCAAAATGGTGGTCGACAACACATTCGCCAGCCCCTATCTGCAAAGACCTCTGGATTTGGGCGCGGACATCGTAGTGCACAGCACCACAAAATACATCGGTGGACACAGTGACGTTGTCGGCGGCACGGTGATCACCAGCAATGAGGAAGTCTACGAGACCCTGAAATTCCATCAGAACGCCGTCGGTGCAGTGCCTGGACCAATGGATTGCTGGCTGGTTCTGAAAGGCGTCAAGACCCTTGCAATACGCATGCGCGAACATTGCAAGAACGCACGAAAGATCGCTGATTTTTTGGAGAAACATCCAGCAGTGGAAAAGATCTACTACCCTGGATTGGCGACTCATCCCCAACATGAGTTAGCGAAAAAACAAATGGACGACTTCGGCGGCATGGTATCACTTGTAGTGCGCGGCGGATTCGAGAATGCGAAACTCGTTTTGAAGAGCACAAAACTCTTCACGCTGGCAGAAAGCCTTGGCGGAGTCGAATCGCTAATCTCCCATCCAGCGTCGATGACGCACGGCTCCATTCCGAAAGAACAACGCGAAGCGCGTGGTGTCGTAGACGGATTGATCCGCCTTTCTTGCGGCATCGAAGATGTCGACGATTTGATCGCCGACCTTGAGCAGGCACTGGCCAAAGTCGAATCTAAGGCTGTCGCCCGCTAGCTCTGTCAATAGAAATCCAAAAGAAGGAATAGACATGAAAGCTCATTTCGTGACCGCTGTGTTAGCTGCGGGGACTGCCTTATGCTTAACACCAGCCTTTGCGGATCCGCTTGAAGAACAGATCACTCAAGCTGAACAGTACTATGAGCAAGGTGACAAAAAGCAATCAGAGAAGGGGTTTGATGCTGTCTTGAGCAAGCTCGCGAAAGCGTCGAGCAAAGAAGATCAAACCCAGCTGGCTCGAGTGCTCAACAATCTTGCTGTTCTCTATAACGAAACAAACCGAAATCCAAAAGCGGAAGAATACTACAAACGAGCCCTCGGTCTTAGAGAAAAACTTCTAGGCCCGAACACCATGGAGGTGGCGATCACTTTAAACAACCTCGCAAACCTGTACAAAGACCAAAAACAGTTTGACAAAGCAGAGCCCCTATACAGACGAGCAATGGCAATAGGCAGCAAGCTGGAAGGACCCGAGAGTTCCTACATGGCGATGTGCCACTTCAACATGGCCAGCTTCTATAAGAGTCAGAACAAACTTGATTTAGCCGTAGAGTCTTACAAAAAATCATTGTCGATCGGCGAAAAGGTTATGGGTCCGGATAATAGCCATGTGATGGATATTGTCATTAATCTGGCTGAGCTGTATGACGAACAAGGTAAAACCGCAGAGGCCAAACCGCTCTTCATGAGGTATCTGAAGGCTACCGAGCCACTTTTCGGCATCAAGGACAACGATCCCAACAGAACGGAGAAATTGAAAAAAGTTGTAGCTGAAATGCGAAAAGACAAAGAGATGATTGGAACTGCTGATCGCCTAGATAAAGCAATCAGCTATCAAAGCAAATAGCAAATCCAAGAATAAGACAAAACAACAAAATGCCAGTCTCGTGAGGAGCAAAGAAAAAATAGCTAATTTAGCGCACCTGATCTGGCTCGTCGGCGAGTTCGGCTGCTGTGACGCCGTCTTCTGGCATGAGGACCTTACTTAAATAGCTCTTTGGACGCAGCCAAACAGCGGGTGCAACTCCTGTGATTTCTTTGAGCGCCGCATTTGCAGCATTGGCGTCGTCATCGAATTCAGAATGTTTACTCAGCCAGTACCATTGCTTCACGCACAAATTGTACGTATGAGGATCGCGTGGACTCTGACGCTTTAGGATAGCTCTTAGAGCCTCTGCATAAATCTGGCGGCCATCAGTGTTCTCAGAATCTAGTTCGATAGCTCTTTCTGCAAGTTTACGAGCCGTCTTTATCTGTCCCTTTTTTAAATGAGTCTTTGCATGCGAACGCAAACTGGCGGCACCTAAGGAATCCAGTGTGCCATACTGATTTGCGTCAGCTTCGGATTCTGAGCGTGCGTTCCTCTCGTAATCAACAGTCTTGTCTGTCGGTCTGAAATCTTTGGTCATTTCAGCTTCGTCAGTTACAGCCTTCGGCTTCAACTTTTTGATCAAAGCAACGGCTTTGTTCTCTTTCTTTGACTGCGAGTCCGCATTTTCTTGCTTTTGAATGGCGTCCGAAAGACTCCAGCCTTCACTCTTGGTTTTAGTTGATTCACCTTTAGCAGCAGAATCGGCCGCGGGTTTTGCCTTTTTGACTGGCGCAGGAGCCGCCTTCTTGGAGGGCTCATCAGCTCCGATATCGTTGAGCCAATCTGCCGCTTCGTCAGCAAGAGAAGCTTGAACAGACGAAAAAATCGCCAGAGAAATTGCGATAGTCAGAACGCGAAAGCTTGATTTCATTAGCCTGCTCAGCTATTGGGAACTAAGCTATTGTCTTATATTGACATCCCTTCTTCGTGAGATTCCTTTAGCTTAGGCAGTCTACTTCCGGCTATTTGTCGAAGCCTTCGCCGAACCTTCATATGTCACCCGATAGATCGTGCCCGAGTGATCATCGGAAACCAGTACTGAACCATCAGGCATAATCAGCACATCAACAGGACGCCCCCAAACGCCGGAAGATTGCAACCAACCATAAATGAATGGTTCCCGCTTTATTGGTTTGCCGTTCTTAAAATAGACCGCGTCCACGCGATAGCCATCCGGTACGCTTCTATTCCACGAACCATGGAAGCAAATCAAGGCTACGTTGTTGTACTCAGGCGGGAACATCTTTCCGGTGTAAAACCGCATTCCGAGAGCAGCAGTGTGCGCTGGCATGTTCAGCTCCGGAGGAGTGAATTCAGAGCAGGGATGCTTCCTTCCAAATTCAGGATCGGAAATGGTGCCGCCATGACAATATGGAAACCCAAAATGCATTCCCTTTTTAGGAGCGCAATTGAGCTCTTCCGGCGGACGATCGTCACCTAAATAATCGCGACCATTATCAGTGAACCAAAGTTCCTTAGTCGTTGGGTGAAAGTCCATTCCAACCGTGTTTCGCACGCCTTTGGCGTAAACCTCCAGGTTGCTGCCGTCGGGCTTCATCCGCAGGATCGATGCAAAACGTTCATCGGAAGACTCACAATTATTGCAAGGAGCACCAACCGGAACATAGAGCCAACCATCGGGACTGAAGCGAATGTACTTCTGACCATGGTGAGTTTTGTTGGGTAAACTGCTGTTGACCACAACCGGCTGGGGTGGCTTGTTCAGCTTAGCTTCGATGCCATCGTATCTCAGGACCCGATTAATTTCGGCAACATAGAGTGAACCATCTTTGAACTCAACTCCATTCGGATGGAACATTCCTCTGCCGATAGTGATAACTGAGTCTCCTTTTTTGTCGTTATTTTCATCAGGGATTGCATAAAGCGCCCCCTCCTCCCGCGTGCCGACAAAGAGAGTTCCTTTTGGACTCAGGACCATTGAGCGTGCACCGCGCACATTGGTGGCGTAGGTGGATATCTTAAAACCAGGTGGCAGTTTCAACTTTGAAATCGGCAAATCATCAGCGCTTGCCTTTGGCACCACCGTAGCGACGAGCATGAGAAAGAGCGCTATCACAACAACGAATAGAGGTAGGCTCTGCAAAAGGCTGTAGAACATAATGATTTCACCTTGAATTTCAGTTGAGCAGAATGAGAACAATAGAATTAGAAGCCGGCAGGATGCCGGCGCTCCCGGGATCGAACCGAGAATTAGAAGCCGGCAGGATGCCGGCGCTCC
>JAIEQI010000160.1 GCA_019747875.1 Candidatus Obscuribacterales bacterium | reverse complement strand
AACGGCGATGGAGAAACTGCTGAATTTTCGATTGCCGCCGCAAAGAAATCTGCTGATTTTTAATTTGCGAAAAACATCCGGGCTGAATATTTTGTTTGGATGTCTAATCAAATGCTCCAACAAACTAAACTCCTGAGGAAGAAGTTTTAGCTCTACTCTGCCCCGCCAGGCTTGGTGAGTTGTGACGTCTAAAGTGAGATCACCTAGGACAAGCGTATTGCCAATCATTGAAACTGACCGCCTCATGAGCGCTCTCACACGAGCAGATAGCTCTTTTAAGTCGAATGGCTTTGTTATGTAATCATCAGCGCCAGCGTCTAAACCCCTCTCTTTATCAGCGCTAGAGTTCCTTGCGCTTGCGATCAGAATTCTCGCTGTGCCACCGCTATTTCTATACTGCCTGCAAATCTCAATCCCGTTAACTCCCGGCAAAAGAACGTCCAAAAGAACGACATCATAAGATCGTTTACTCAAAGCATCTAATGCCAACCTGCTGTCAAGGGAGACGTCAACTTGATGTCCCTCTATGAGCAACCAATCTCTCACTGATTCGGCCAGGCGCTCCTCATCCTCTACGATCAAGATTTTCGCCATTTGTAATTCTTCTTTCTTGAACTCTCCTAAACAGATAATCACAAATGCAAAACCCTTGCAAGGCAACGCTAACCCGGTTTAATGTGCTAGATAAGGAATTTGGCGCCAAACTGAGATTCTGTGGATCCAGTATTTCATGCAATTTTCATGTGCTAGGGTTATCGGAACAAAACGGAAACCCAACAAAAAGTCATGAGCAGAACGCTTCAAACGCAGCCAAGATGGAACCGAACTTCTTCGGATGAGACATTGTTGATTGAAACCGGTCGTGAAACACAACGCCGTTGGATCGTCTCAACATCTCTTGCAGTTCTCTCTTGTGTATTGATTGCTCATTCCTCGTTTCTGAGCCCATTGGGGCAGATCGGTTTAGTCTGCTTGGTTCTGTCTATTGCAGCATACATTGCGCGGCGCACTGTAAGAAGAAACAATGAACTTCTCAGTGCCCGCCTTTCAGCGCTAAGAAAGTCCACCGAGGATGCTGGTCACGAGCTCGCAACGCCAGTAAGCATACTTAGATCCAAACTGCAAGTTCTTGAACGTCAACACTCAGCTGATTTGTCTACCGACAATTTGAAAGAGCTCCTAGAAACAACCGAACGAATGACTTCGCTTATAGATGGCTTGCGAACTCTAGTTGAAACTGAAAGTTGCCAGATTTACCACGATCTTTCTATCGTCAAGTTCGACGCGTTGATTAGAAAAATCGTAGCGCGATTGCGACCATTGTCGGAACGATCCGGAATAACCCTGACTGTCGATTCTGTGCAATCTATCATGGTAGTTGCAGATCCTGATGGCATAGAAAGAGTGCTTCTAAATTTGTTAGGTAATGCCTGCAAGTATAGCAGCGAGGGTAGCGTCGTCAAAGTCAGTCTAAGCGAAGAGCCAAAACAGATCGTACTTACTGTTGCAGATACCGGCTGCGGAATCTCTCACGAGAATTTACCGCATATCTTTGATCGGTTCTATAGAGTGAGCGATGAGCAGTCAAAGAGTAAAGCTGGGACGGGATTGGGACTGGCAATCGTAAAGGCGATAGTTAGCTCCCATGGTGGCACCATAACAGTGGAAAGTGCGATCAACGAAGGGACAACATTCAAGGTCTATCTACCGCAATATCCGCGAGAGCATCCATTCAAGACAATGCTTAGGAACCGTTAGTTCGCGTTTTAATCTAGCATTGCAGCTGGACCTCGTATTATCCGCACACGCAATTCATGAGTTTTTCATTCTTTCACTTTCGCCCCAACCCAACGGGATGTATCATCGAAGTTAGAAAGTCTCATAGCCCTTTCAGTTCTTGAAACGGCGTCAGCATTGTTTTGGAACGGAATTCATGAAACAAATAGCTTGCTTGCTCACATTCGCCTGCTTACTCTTTGCTCAGAGGGTTATGGCCGAACCGTCACTTGAGGGAACACCTAGAATTATTGAGTCTGGAAATCACGCAGAAAATCTCAATATCTCTAAAGATGAAATAGTAGTAGTGCAATTCAGGGACAACGACCGGTTCTCAATTGCCGGGGATCTCGTCAATAGTGGTTTCCTCTACGCAATCAATTCCGGAAACGCTGGCACTGCTACATTCTTTGCCAACAACATTATTAATACCGGGACGATCTCAACGACTATTCCTGCGAGCCTTGCCTCATTATTTCCATTGAGTTCGGCGCTCAATTTGCAGCTAGTTGCAAGTGGAAGTATTGCAAATAGTGGAACCATATCCAGTTCAAACAATCTGTTAATGGCGGCCGGCGGCAGCATTTCTAATACGGGCACAAGCGCAGCCGCTGCTGCTGCATCCGTTCTCGCTCAAAATAATATAGCATTGATTAGCTCGCTCGGCGTGATCAGCAATACCGGAATAATTGCTTCGAATGCAGGCAATATCAACATTAGCACAGTTATGACAGACCAAGTAAGAAACTTTGCTCTTGCAAGCGTTCTTGATTCACTCTCAAATTCTTCCGCGAACCAGCTGACTATCTGGAATGTTAATGGCACAGTACAAGCGAGTTCCGGCAATATCATCGTTGGCGACTTCCTTTCAGATGCTCGCACCAACATCTTAATAGAAGGAGGTCAACTACTTTCACAAGAACTCAACTTCAATTCATTGCTGGGCACCATTGACGTCAGCGCTCATGAGATTTCAGGAATTGTCAACGCAGACGCGGATGCTGCCTTTATAGGCACTGCCACTGGAAACCTGACGTTAGGGAACATCTGCTTGAAGGGCGATCCCACCTACTATAATCAGATAGGATCAATCTCTCTAAACGGCACATTGACCGCTAACGATTACATCAATATTTTTGCAAGCGGAAGCATTTTTGGCAGCATAACGAGTATTGATGCTCCATCGGTGATCATGGAGGCCGGAGTAAACATCGTAGCGCCAGACGTTGCTGGCCGCTGGGTACTAGTTGATGATGTTCCCGTTTTTGTTCCTGACGTTCCCAGAGATCCATTCCCCCTTGGAGGCGGAACCTTCAGGACAAACCAAGGAACATGGACCAATGGACTTTCAGGGAGGGAAGGCAGCATTATCCTAACGGGCGACGGATTGTCTATTGATGCAGGGTACATCGCTCTGAGATCGAACAATGGCGATATTTCTCTTCCTGAAATGGCATCCCTCAAATCAGGAACCAGCATTGAGATCATTTCTGATGGCAGCATATCGATTGGAGCAAACAGCACCCTAGACGCAAAGCTTCCTGTGAGCTTCTTTGGCATGAACCTATCTGCAAGAGAGGATATCAGCATTGGGCAGGGGAGTTTGCTAAAGGGCCCGAACATTAATATCGGTGCCGCCGGTGATATTTTTCTTGAGGGTAGCCTAGAGTCAGGGACCGGTGTCATCCTCACAAGCGGAAGCGGCTCCTACACCTTCGGCTCTAGCGCGTCAATCAAAGGAGCTGGTGGAATCTATTTTGACTTTCCAAACCTGGATCTAGTGAGCACAATAAAGAATGCAGGCACAATTCACAGTAAAATTATTGGAGGGGGAACGCAAAAATACACAATCGAGAATACTGGCACTATGGCTGGTGGCATGAGTTTTGCTCGACCAATAGACCTAATTAACACAGGCCAATTTGAGGGACCAATCTCTACTGGTGATCTCAAAATAAGCAACACAAGTTTGGGCGACATGAAGTCGCTAAATATCGAATCAACCGGTAATATCGAAATTACCACTACCAAACCGATGGAAATTAACTCAATCACGGGATCTGGCAAACTCGATATTGACAGCAACAATACCATCAAATTTATGACCCCATTTCTTTATGCAGCGGGTGCAATAACAGTGACGGGTGAGGGTGAATTCGTTGTTGACGATAGCTTCGATCACCTACAGCTCATGTCAGATACTGGAATTGAATTCAAATCTGGCACCGTCACATCAAAAGCGATCACATTGTGGGGACCTTATATCAAAGTTGGAGAAACGGTAAATATTGATTCTGATACTCAGACATACTTTACAAATCATTTCTCGTCCACTGGGTTTCACGATATGGGATCGCGAACAACCATAGAGAGTTACGCCAACAGTCCGCTTATTGTCGAAGGCACCGGGCTGAATCTAACTTTCTCAATAGGAGATGACATCAACATCAAATCCCATGGAGATTTAACATTCAAAGGCAACATCTCGCTCGACAGAGATGGTCCGATTCTGCTCAAATTCGCATATGCGAAAGCCGAAGGAAACATCATTAACAACGCAAACTTGGTTTATGATCTCCCGCTATATCTTGAAACGAACAATGTCTTTAGGAATACAAACCAGCTCCGCGCTTTTGGAAACCGCGGGGTAGCTTCCTTGGAATTGGGAGTAAGAGAGAATCCATCGGCTCAGAACGAACTAGAAATTCAAGGCTTGAATAGCATGAATACTGTCGTGCACCTGATCAGCCAGAATACTGTTACGGTTGAAGACGATCATTTTTCGGCTGAAGCAATAAGGATAACACTGAGAGACGGATCGGCCGTTGAATTGCCGGAAACTCTCAGTGCATTATCCAACATCGTTGTCTCGAACCAAACTGGAGAATTGAACTTCTTAAACAACACGAACTTGTCTGTAAGTGCGGGACATGGACTGTTTATTACTTCATCGAAAGGAATTTCCATCGGAACCAATTCCAGAATACAAAATTCAACGGGAGTAGTTTCGATTGCGCCGCTATTTTGGGACGATGCCACCGCTAACATCGGAGCGAACAGCCTCATTAAAGGTACAAGCGTCGACATAGGCGCAGATGCGGGACTCACGATCGGCAATAACGTTACGCTAACCTCGACCGGTGCTGTCAGTTCCGTTGTGTTTGGACAGCCGACACCGGGCGTCGGTCTCTTTTCGAGTGAGAATATCAAGATTGGCGAGTGGGTCAAGATCGATGCAAGGGACTCTCTCAAAATTGATGCATATGGAACTGTTGAAATTGGCGATAATAGTGATTTTGAGCTCACTTCTCCAAACCGAAGTATAGTTCTGGGAACCGTCTTCATAGCCAGCCGAAACGCACAGGTAAGCGTCGGTGACAACGTTGCTATCGATAGCAGCGCTGGTTTGATCTTGGCAGGGCAAGAATTATCGATCGGTGAGTATGTTCGACTAGACGCAACGGGCATTGAAGCTAAGGATCAATTTTGGTTACAAGCTGCAGGAGGTGAGCTAAAAGTCGGCAATCATGCTAGGCTCGCCTCCAACTCCGATATGACAATAGAAGCCGCGTTGGGCTTCGAAACAGGAAGAGACGTATCGATCCTCGGCGATTCAAACTTGTCGATTAGCAGCGCCAAGACCGTTTCGATCGGTGAAGGTAATCAACTCGGAGCAACTGGATTTACAGGCAGCTCGCCTGGAGTATTAGAAATCAAAGCGGGAGAATCCATTGAGCTTGGGGCCTTAAGCGAGCTGTCGTCCGAATCCTCTCTAGGCCTATTTGCAGGTAAGACTATTTCCAGTGATCTCGGCGTCCGCCTTACAAGTTCCGGAGGGATAAGTCTTGGATCAGTAAACGATATTGACTTGGGAACACGAAGTCAACTCCGAGCATTTGGGCAAAACGCCACCGATAAGGATATAGTTTTTCTTTCGCTTGACGGATTAGTGAAGCTCAGTGATGAATCTGAGATGGAAAGTCGCGCTGATATCGGCATTATTTCTACAAAGGGTGTGACACTCTCGGAAGAAATGCGTATTCTCGCAAGAAGAAACATCGTGTTTCAATCTGAAGGAGCAATTGAATTCGGGAGCGACTTATCGATGAGAACTGAACTTGGTGGCATGCAGTTTGCCGGCAAGTCATTAAGGTTTCTCGACCGAAACAGCATAACAAGTGCCAGTTCGCTTGAGCTCGAATCCTTTTCCGGTGACATAGGCTTGGGTTCAGCTAGTAAGATTCAATCAAACGGTTCCATAACTATGACTTCAGCTGGCTTGTTAAGCATTTCTTCCGGTACTGAGATAAAGTCAACGTCCGGTAATTTTCAAGGTCTTGCATCGCAAATTGAAACGGCTGAAGATACTAAAATCGAGGCAGCGGGCAATTTGAGTTTGTCCTCTAGTTCCAACTTTCAAGCAGAAAACAGACTTACTCTTAGCAGTGGCCTTGCTACCAAAATTTCCTCAGTTGGAAACATCAATATCGGAAACAATCTCACTTTGAGAACCGGCGCCGGAAGTAACACTACTTTCAACAGCAAATCTGGAACCATAAATCTGCAGGGAGGACAAAACAACTCTAGTGGTCCCATCACACTGGCCTATGGTGGCGATCTCATCGTCATTCATGGACTAGAAGCATTCGAGCCAGAGACGAATCCGTTTCCTCTGATTGGCGGGTTCATTCCAAGATTGATCAACGCCTCGTTGCTAGAGTTCAGAACTCCGTTTAGTTTCACGAATGCACCCCCTCCGCCAGGTCCTGACTTTCTGCCAACTCCACTAAACCCAAACCTTAACAACCTAAACAACCTTCCATTCTTCGCAGGTACTGTTCCGGGAGCAAGTGGCGGCATTCCAGGATCGAGTGCCCCAGCTGCTCAGACTGATCTTGAGCCTATTAAAATAAATCCAAATCCTGGCAGCGGAACACAGTCTGGCTCTGCAGGAGGCAGCGGAGTTGCCAATCAAGCGGGTATCGACGCCGTGTTCCAACCAGGACCAATAAAGCGACCTGTCCAGTTTCCAAACTCCAATGATAATCAAAATGTGGCAAGCAACACCCAATCGGGTGGTGGGCCAGGGGATGGCGATGGGTTGGATCACACTCGGAATTCAGCCCCAGATACTCGCTTCAATAGCAATAACAACAATAGTAATAACAGTGGGTACAACGACGACTATGACAATGGTAGCAACAACAGAGGCGACGGCTCCGAAGCATCCGATCTTGGTAATTCAAACAGTCAATCCCCAAATACACCGGAACCGAGTTTGTGGGAACGTGTAAAAGCCAGCTTCAATGGAACGAAGGATGAAATCATGGCGAAGCTAGGTAGTGCCACAAGTATCATTCCATCACTCCAAGGTATTGGCGGAGGCTCCGGTGGTCCTAAATATGACATAGGGTTGCCGCGCATTCCTAACATATTTGGAGGGGGCAACGGTGCAACTACAGAACAGAGCCAACAGTGCCCACCTCCACAAAAATACAACGAAGAGAAAAAAGAATGTGAACCGCCACAGCCTAGCCCTAGCCCTAGCCCTAGCCCTAGTCCAAAACCGAGCCCATCGCCGGAACCTGGTGGCGGTTTGTTTGACAGAATGAACGATATGATGAAAGGTAACTACAATAAGTCTTCCAGCGGGGTCCCGATTTACGCTTCGGGCTACCTACGCCCAGTTGCTTTTCAGACTATCGTGCCAGACTTCGTAAGCGATGTATACGCTCCTAATGAGGACAGCTTGCTACTTTCACCATCAGGAGCACTCTTTATTCCTAAAGGGGCCGTAGTGCTAGTCCTTATGAACAAGCAAAAACTAACAGTCCTAACCCTGCACGATAATCCCAAGGATGCTGTGCGATTTGCATATAGCAACAAGCTAGTGCATGTTCCATTGGGAACGCTGGCTGCTTCATCCATCCAAGAACAAAGTTTTGGAGAATGTATCTTGTCCAAGGACATAGGCAATCGAAA
>JAIEQI010000118.1 GCA_019747875.1 Candidatus Obscuribacterales bacterium | reverse complement strand
ATGAGCCTGATTATGCTCGTTGGCGGAATTGGTCTTACGCAATTTCTCATGAGCGCATTTCCAGGACTTGGCTGGGCACCGGACGGTGGCGGCATGAAGGACAACGTCAAAACCTACCAGCCATATCGCTCTCAGACATCGCTCTATCCATACTTTGTGGTTGTTGCCTTGCTGTTTCTTTTTCAGACTGTATTTGGTGTTGTAACAGCGCACTATATTGTTGAACAGGGCTTTTACGGTTTTGACATACGCAATATCTTCCCTTACAGCATCACTCGCAGTTGGCACTTGCAGCTTTCGATATTTTGGATAGCCACGGCGTGGCTGGCTGCTGGGATGTTCATGGCGCCCATGTTGTCGAAGCACGAACCAAAAGGACAACATTGGTTAGTCAAAATTCTATTCGTAGCTATCCTTATCGTCGCTGTCGGTAGCATCGGCGGAGAATGGCTTGGTGTCAAGAATATGCTTGGAAATGTTTGGTTTTGGTTTGGTCATCAAGGTTGGGAATATCTTGAATTGGGCCGATTCTGGCAAGCTCTGTTGACCATTGGGATGGTGTTATGGGCTTTCATCGTCTTTCGCAGCATTGGTCCTTTATTGAAGGGCAAGGATCATGGAAGCCTTCCATACATGCTGTTGTACGGAGTAATGGCTATTCCTTTGTTTTTCAGCTTCGGCATGATGTATCACCCGGGTACTAACTTTGCTGTCGCTGATTTCTGGCGCTGGTGGGTTGTACATCTTTGGGTAGAGGGGATCTTCGAACTGTACACTACGATCATCGTTGCGTACTTCTTTTGCAGTCTCGGCATGGTGTCTGAAAAGTCGGCGCTTTCTGTTATTTACGTCGATATTATTTTGTATCTCGGAAGTGGCATAATCGGCATCGGGCACCACTATTACTGGACAGCACAGCCAGCGATTAACATGGCTCTGGGTTCGATGATGTCGGCGCTGGAGGTGGTTCCTCTAACCCTTTTAACGATGGAAGCGTGGAAGTTCGTAGATTTGGCAAAGGTAGAGGGGTCGATCAAAAATTTCTCTCACTACTGGGCGATGATGTTTTTGATTGCCGTGGGCTTTTGGAATTTTCTTGGTGCTGGAGTCTTCGGATTCCTTATAAACACGCCAATAGTCAGCTATTACGAACACGCGACTTACCTGACATCAAACCATGGCCACGCAGCTCTGATGGGTGTGTACGGTATGCTTGCTGTGGCGGCGATTCTTTTTTGCACCAGGTATCTGATGGAAGAGAGTGCCTGGAGCAATCGACTGGCGGCCATATCTTTCTGGGGTCTGAACGTTGGATTGTTGCTCATGATCGTCTTGAACATATTTCCAGCCGGCATCATTCAAATGATCGCAAGCTACGAGCATGGATTTTGGTATGCACGCAGCCCGGAATTTACGCACTCGCATTTGTTCCAAATATTTACCTGGCTGCGCGTTGCCGGCGATCTAACGTTTGTACTGGCAGGCGTGTTACCCCTGGTCTATCTGGTTGTTAGGGGTATGTTCCATTTGCGAAAGGCAACGGTTGCTCCTGGTTCGGTGCAGGCCTAATTGAGCATGCTAAGGAAACCAAAGGCATAATCCTCCGTCACAATCATCCTCAAGGATGATCTCGCCTTGGCGGCGATTAGACTATTATGGATATAAAGGTCCAGATATCTAAAACGGTTAAGGAGGCAGTTATGTCGAAGGCTAAAACAATCTGCACGGTGTGCAATTACATTTACGACGAGGCTATGGGCGAGCCCAGGCTGGAAATATCTCCAGCGCTAAAATTTGAGGATCTGCCCGATGAATGGGCGTGTCCAGAGTGCGGCTCAGCCAAGGATATGTTCCAACCATGCTCATGTGTAAGCCTACCTATCTATGAACAAACATGCGTGGTCCATCACCACGATACTAATCCCAACAATACCCTGGCTGCCACTGCGGAAGGTGCTCTAAGCAAATCCGCGCCCGTGGGTCAGCTCGTAGCACAGCGCCCATTGCGCGCTTGCGTCCTTGAGCAGTACGGCATTGATTATTGCTGCGGCGGCAAAGCCACCCTGGAAGAGGCCTGCCAGAAAAAGGGATTACAGGTTGAAGAAATCTTGGAAAAACTTCTCGCCGCGGATCGCAAAGGAGCCCAGTCCGCCGATACTGACTGGACGACAGCCAGTCTGAAGGACTTGATTGATCACATCGTCAACACATACCATCAGCCCTTGCGGCAAGAGTTGTCGCGCGTTGTGCAGCTTGCAGAGAAGGTAGCCCGAGTTCATGGTGACAATCATCCTGAAATGGTTGAGGTGATGAATATCTTCAATCGCTTTAAAGCACAGTTAGAGCTGCACATGCAAAAAGAGGAAATGGTCTTGTTTCCTGGCATCGCCAGCATGGAAGCTACCGGTACTCCGCAAATTTTTGGCTGCGGCGGCGGAATCGAACATCCAATTGATGTGATGAATCAGGAGCATGACGAAGCCGGCGAGGCGTTAAGCGCCATGCGCCGCCTAACCAACGACTACACACCACCCGATGATGCGTGCAGTTCTTTCAAGCTTCTGCTCTCTTCACTAGCGCAGATTGAATCGGAAATGCACCAGCACGTCCACAAAGAAAACAACATCTTGTTTCCTCGTGCTCTTGAACTGCGCAAACCAGCACTAACATCCCGGTAAAACAAGGCACGGACAACGCGGTCTAAGGAGTGTACCAAATGATATCTCAAACAGCCGAGTATGCTTTGCGAGCAATCGTTTATCTTGCCATGAACCGAGGCAACGCATTCACAACGCAACAAATCTCTTTAACGACAAAAGTACCGGCTGCATATCTTTCTAAGGTCTTGCAATCACTGGTAAGAGCGCGACTGGTGCAATCTCAGAGAGGACTCGGAGGCGGTTTTGTTTTGACAAAGGCGCCAAAAGAGATAAACATTTTAGAAGTGCTCAATGCTGTCGACCCAATTCAGCGCATCCGAAGTTGTCCACTCGGGCTCAAGGCACATGGTACCGTTCTTTGCGCGCTCCATAAGAAGCTGGATGATGCGACGGCAATCATAGAGAAGACCTTTGCGGATACAACCATCGCTGAAATACTCGGCCGTCCAACAGCTTCTACTCCGTTATGCGAGTTCCCCTCTCAGCAAGGACGCACAGCTTGCGCGTGCGAATAGTTCACAGTTTTTACAACGACTTGATCGAAATTACATTTGTGGTAGAGGAGGATAAATCATGGAAAAGTCATTACTTAAGAGACACCTCAGTCTCCAGCCGTTATCCAGAGATCACGGCATAGGCCTTGTTTGTGCGCAACGATTGCATAAAGCGGTGCGTGCTTCTGAAACCGATCGGCTGCGACTGTCCGAGCAGATCCGCGCCGTCTTCGAAAACCTGATCGGCTCATATCTTGAGGATGAACAAAGGGTTTTGTCACCGGTTATTCACGACAACACTCTTAGAGAAGAGTTTCAGCAGCGCCATAATAACGTGCGCAGCCTGACGAAAGCGCTAGACCAACTCGATCCAGCTCAAGATCCTGGACTTGGCTTGTTATCTAGAATCGCTGACGCGCTGGATGAGTATGTCCGGTGGGAAGAACATTCGCTCTTTCCGGCGATAGAACAATCGCTCGACGCTGAGCAAATGCAACAACTGTCTGAAGCCACGGCGTCAATTGAAGCATTAAGATCCCGTCCCACGCAAGAACTTCATGCGTCAATAGCCCTCAACAAACAATCTGGTCTGGCAGAGACCTGCGGTTGCGCGACAGCGAGTAAGGAGACACCATGAATACGACTATGACTGCGCAATCTCCTGTGTCTGTGTTGATGTATGAAGCACAAGCCTTAGAAAGCCGTGCTGACAAGGCCGCCGATAAAGGTGATTGGAACCAAGCCAGTCAACTGTTGTTGTTGGGATTGCAGAAAAGAAGGATAGCAGCAGGAACAACGGACCCGGGCTACGCTCGGGTTCTGGACAGGCTTGCCGAAACATACATACGGCAAAATAAAGTTTGCGAGGCCGAAACTACCTTGTCTGAAGCCTGTCAAATTTTAGAATCTGCCTATTATCCAGAACATGGGCTGCTGGCGCCAGTATTGGAGCATCAAGCCGATTGTCTTATCAAGCAGGGAAAATATGCTGAAGCAGAACCAATCTTGAAGCGCGCGAAAGAGATCTACGCCAAAACCGCCACTATGGAAAACCGGACGACACTTGGAAGCATCTACAAGCTTGTGAAGCTCTACTTGACACTGGGTAAGCCGGCAGAAGCCAAAGCAGAACTGCAAAAGGCGATGAAGCACGTTGACACACCCCTTGGACCAATTGCAGAATTTCATTACCAGCTGGCATTGGCAGACATCCAATTGCAGGACATAGCGGAAGCTCGGCAGCTACTTCAAAGTGCCATCGCTGATTTCAAACAACGCCACAATTACTCGCGAGTCGCTGATTGCTTCGATGCATACGCAAGAATTTCCCGTGAATCGGGAGGAACCATCGAGGCCCAAGAGTCGTTAACGCAAGCTGAGAAATACAGGCAACGCGGAATCCAATCCCCGTATCCACAAGACATTTTTTTGGCAACGCTCTTACGTGCATAGCATGATAGACGGCTGCAAGCGAGATAACAGAATGAGGAGGAAAGCAAATGATTATTACTCGAAATACAACAGTTAAAGAAATTCTGGCAGCAAGCCCAGAAGCAGTTGAGGTGTTCTTGAAACATGGCGTTGATGTGCCATTGGAGTGTGACGAGAGTATTCACGAATGTGAACTGGAGCTTTGCGACAGTATGTGCCACATAGACGATATCGACGCATTGATTCTGGATTTGCAAAAGTTCTTCGATGCACGGCCAGTCCTAGAGGCGTCTTGAAATGATCCTGACAAAGCGGGCATACGATCCGCCTCAGCCGGGCGATGGTCTGAGAATTCTAGTCGATAGGCTGTGGCCACGCGGTATCACAAAAGAACATCTGGCAATCGACGATTGGATCAAGGATATCAGCCCAAGCACTGAACTGCGGCAATGGTTTGCGCACGAGCCCGCGAAGTGGCCACACTTCGTCGAAAAATACTCTAGGGAGCTGGACGAAAACAAAGCGTGCTGGGAAGCGCTGTTGAAGAAAGCCCAGCGTCACCGCGTGACGTTGATTTACGGTGCCAAGGACATGGAACACAATAATGCCGTGGCGCTGAAACAATATCTGGAAGCCAAACAGTAGGCGTCTGTATTGGACACAATAATAATGGAATCAGAACCTGCCAAACCGAATGTACCTATAAGCATAGCGCGAGAGCAGCAGTTAATCAGGCTTCTCATGGCGTACCTGATTACAGGACTATTGTTCATGGTCCTTCCTGGAACTTTCCTTGGCGTCTGGAATCTGTTTGCCATCAGCAATGCTCAGTCAGCGACTTCAGTGCCGGCAGCCTGGATTCAGGCACACGGACATGCACAGCTCTTTGGCTGGATCGGCAGCTTCATACTGGGCATTGGCTTTTACTCTATACCAAACGTACGCCGGGTATCAGCCTGGTCCTTCTGGGAGGGCTGGCTTACCTGGACTCTCTGGACTGCCGGAGTGACCCTGCGCTGGCTCACCGACGTTTATTTGTGGCAGTGGAGGATATTGCTTCCTCTGTCAGCAGTTTTTGAAGTTCTTGCTGTCGTGCTCTTTCTTGCCCAATCAATACAGGGACACCGCATGCAGAACAAGCTAAATAATGGGCTAGAGCCGTGGGCTCTATTGGTGGTTTCAGGAACTGTCGGCCTGCTTATCACCATGCTCTTCAACGCATTCGAGAGTTTCAGGCTTGCTGTTGCCGCTATTTCGCCTGCCTTTCCTGCTGAGTTTGACGGTCGCTTTCTCATCTTGTCGATCTGGGCTTTTCCCGTACCTATTGCATGGGGCTTTACGGCCCGCTGGATGCCTGTGTTCTTAGGGCTGAAGCCGCTTAGATCGAAATTGATTCTTGCTGCTCTTACAGTCAACATCATAGGAATTGTTGCTGCATTAGCAAAACCGCTGCTGACAAGCTCAATTCTGCTTTTAGTGGGTGCGATCTGTATGGTGTCTGCGTTGCGAATATTTGAAGGCACAGAGAAGCCGGCGAAAACTCAGGGCGTGCACAAGACCTTTCCAATGTTTATCCGAATCGCGTATGTCTGGTTGCTGATTGCTGGTCTATTTGCTGTCTGGGCATCTGTAGAGCCAGGCGCTGACGGTGTAGCCGGGGCAGGACGACATGCTATTACTGTTGGTTTCCTTATGACCATGGTGTTCTCTGTGGCACCACGAATGGTACCAGCATTTTTGGGCAGGAAGAAACTCTTTAGTGAATGCCTTATGTTTCTTGCTCTTCTCTTAACGAATACAGGCTGCCTGCTACGAGTCTCGTCCGAGACACTTGCGTATCAGCATTACGCTTCATGGGCGTGGGCACTGTTGCCAATTTCTGCGACCCTTGAATTGGTTGGTGTTGTGATTTTTACGGTAAATATGATTGGAACCTTTCTTCAGCCACCGCTTCTTGCGCCGGCCAAATAGCCAGGAAATTCAGAAGAGCTGGTGCCAGCGACTCGTAATCGCTTAGAGGAATAGTCGCGCGCAGATAGAGCTTTTCCATGTCGGCAGCAAGTCGCCGCATGTTCGCTTCCGTAGCGCGTCCATCCTTGAGCAAGACTATGTCGAGTAATCCGGATGGCCACCGTTAACCAATTTACTGTGGAACAGCACTTGTAACCTGGCATTCATTCCCACTCGGAATAGTCCTTAACTCGGGATAGTCACCGACGTCATGAATGCGAAGCGTCCAGGGGGTTGCTGTGGGTTCTCCCGTGATCGTAGCTGCAAGCCAGTCCGCTGGTCGTACTTGATCAATAATGCTTACCAAATTCTGAGCGAGCAGCTCCGCTCCTCCTTTTTCCAGCAACAGTTCAGCTGTACGAAAGTTGCGCTCCCGCTTAGCTTTCTGAGCTTCGCTTTGATAGCGAATACTCTTGCCATAACAAAGTCTTTTGCAAACATCAGTTGCCATCACGCATGTTTTGCTGCGCGGTAAGCTGAACGCCCAGGACACCTTACTGTTGTTTGTAAGTTCAAGTCCGTAATCACCAGCCATAGTTAGTATCTCCTGTGTGTCTATGCGGCTTTTCGCCGCGCACACAGCGCTCCAGGGGCGGCGCCGGGGTCAAGCGGAATTGATCGACATAATCGAAAGTGGTTACCCGACTCGCTTGAGGCAAGGCGTTGCCGGTCCTGGACAATGGAGGAAAAGCGAGAAGAACAGCCACAGGTGAGTGCTGTTCTAGCTGTTAGCATGGATTTCTGTGTACTCAGCAGAGCGCATGCGGCGTCGCAGGTAAGGCGGAAAATTGCGTCAAGAGCTTGCTTTGACGCTCTAGAATCAATGGTAAAAAGACAAAAAAATAAGGCAGGGATTGCTAGCCCCTGCCTTTTGATTTAGCCCTTAGCTGCGGCGAGTTTTCTCTTTGGTGCCTCCTGTTTAGGTTCTTCGGAAGGCATTTCGTCGCTGGAAGTTGGCTTCTTGCCGCAGAGATGAAAGCTGGTGAGTTTTATCACTGGCTTTGTCATCTTTACTTGAGTGCCGTT
>JAIEQI010000087.1 GCA_019747875.1 Candidatus Obscuribacterales bacterium | reverse complement strand
TTCATAGCAGATGCTCCTATTGTGTCATTAGGAGCGGTTTCTGCCAAGTTAATGTCTACTTGCTGGGGGGAACATCACTTTTCTTGTTTCGAGAAAGTTGAGGGTCTAGCGCCTCAACCCATTCGTTCCACGTAACTGGTGCGACCTGCAGAAGTACATCTTTGCTCAGATATCCTACTTCGTCGCGAAAATCTTTCGAAAGACTCAATACTGATAGAAGAAAAAAAAGAACAAAAAACACGCTCTGAAAAGACGGTTTTGATTTCTTCCACGTAGTCGATTTGGAAGTTACTTTTGCAGGAGTTCCAGTGCTATCACTATGGCGACTTAATGAGGATGTATCCTTTTCTTGAATCGCAGCGAGAAACCTTTGAGCGCTATTGCTTGCAATATCAGCATTGGATATAGCACCATCTCCGTACTCAATTAATTTTGGAGCACGTTCTTCTTCAACATCAATCTTTTGATGGTTTGCCACGTATTGCTAGTCGCCTGAATCACTCGGTGTATAGTATTAATATACCAATAGTCTGATACTAATGTTAAGCCGGCTCTGATTAACCTGTCAGTTGTGCTTGGCTTGCTTTAGCGAAACAACTTAGATGATGAAGGCTCAGTAAATGGAGAAACTAAGCGGAAGCTGGCTCGGTAATTACTATTACGAATCCGGTGGCTCTCAGCCTCATGGATTTGAAGCCGTCTTCATAGAAATGGAAGGCGTTGTTGAGGGAAGCATTCTGGACGACGGACATTTGGGCGAGGCGCGTCTTTTTGGTTCGTTCACTCATCCATCACTGTCTTTTACCAAGAAATACGACAGTGGTGCATCTCCGGTTTATTACGAAGGCACTCTAAGTGATGAGGGGAAGAAGCTTCAGGGCACCTGGCATATAACCAGTTCTGTCAAAGGATATTGGTATGCGTGGCGACAAGACGATGAAGAAGTTCCGGATTTGCAAACGGAGGACGAACTCGATCAAGAATTGGAGGATGCTGAGTCTCGTCAGCTCGTACAAGTCACAAGGTCGCCAGCACGATAGCTAGCGACCACAGTCGACTGATAAATAATGATCCTATCGAAAAGTTTGCCACCATGGGGATGTGCCACCATGGACAATGTCATCGGCTTTGATCGATTACTACTCTATTTTTTGCTGCCGATCAAAATGATATTACAGCCAACTTGAAAGCGTGATCCAGTTTTTGGATCAATGATTTTGCCGTTTGCGTAATATCCGGTCGAACCTGTTTTGAACTCTTTGTACGGCGCCATAATTTGACCCCAAACTTCTCCGCTTGGAGTGCGTACTTCAAGCAAAACAGCCGGAGGTCCATCATTCGGTACTGCTGCTTTTTCGGTCGAAGCTGCGGTGTCTTTCGCTTTAGCCATTTCAGTCTCCCCTTTGCAAGGCTGCTCGCAACAAAATCATTGTTCCACAACTATAAGCGTTGTAGTCATGTTTCTCAGCCGCTGGGACACTCTGCTTGGAAATTGCAACATTATCAGCAACCACGTAAAATCATATGGTTGTAGATTTTTCCTCCAAAGGAGTCTTGAAATGGGCTTCGACAAACTCAATTTGATGAGAACTCAGAGCAGCGAAAGAAAAGTTGCTGGTGCTGACTGTAGTGGTTCAAAAGAAGTCCCGAACGATACCTGGCTGGCTGTTGGAACTTTATCGGCGGGTAAGCTGGAAGTGACGCACATTCATAAAGTTGGCATGCATGCTCTTGGAAAGGAGCTGAACGCGATTGCTGACCTGGCTGTTGCCGGATTGGATTGCCCGTTTTCCTTACCCGCTGAGTTTTTACAGTCATTTGCCAATTACTTGAATGTGCCAGAGTTCCAGAATTGGCAAGATGTGGCTGAGAAAATAGTGTTCATGCCCTTTGAGAAGTTTCAGGACCTGGCTAAGGAATTTAAACGCGAACCAAAAAGATTAACTGACAAGCAAAGCTGCGCATCAGCGATTAGCCCCTTACATCGCGGTAACCCCTCGATGATTCAAATGACATATCACTGTATGCGGGTGCTGGCCAGCTTGGACCCCAAGAAATTTTACGTGTTGCCATTTCAGGACGAAGTTGAGAAGGGGGCTGCGGTCATTGAAGTCTATCCGCGAGCAACTTTAAAGTGTCTGGGACTTCCGGACACTGGATACAAGAGCCGAGATAAGAAGGAAATCTCAAAAATGCAATCGGCTCGCCACAAGATTTTGCACGGACTTCAATCCGTTCATACGCAATCGGCATACAAGAATTGCCCGGTGTTGGTGCTAGGCAATAAAGTCGAGCACCAGGTCGTTGATTCGGATCATGCGCTCGATGCATTGCTTGCCTGTTATGCTGCAGCTCTTTGGTTAGACAATCCGAAGACCTGCGGCGATCCGTTTGAGTTTGGGCAGGCGGAAGTGTTGCTTGAAGGATGGATTTACGAACCCTCAGCACTAGCGGCTGTAAAAACATAGAGGCAAGAACTCTAGACTAGGAAACCAAGCTCATCGAAGCGTTGTCCGAGTACGGCTTTGCTGTCGCAATTCATCCAGCGATTGAGAATGGTGGCATAGACATTGCGGAAGTCGACCTTGTATTTGAGGTCGCCGTTGTCGAGATCGCTTAGCGAGGGATGTGAGCCGATTACTCCGCCTCGAACTGCGGAGCCGAGAACTAGGACTGGTGCTGCTGTTCCGTGATCTGTTCCGCGTCCACCGTTTTCTGCGACACGGCGTCCGAATTCCGAGAAAACTAGAACGACCACATCATCATCGAGATTGTTTTTCTTTAAATCGCTATGGAACGCAGCTAGTCCATCAGAAAGCTGCTTTAGTAGTCCTTCTTGAGAGCGTAGCTGATTTGTATGAGTATCGAAACCATCAAGACTGGCACCATATATGGAGCAGTTAAGACCTCCCGTAATCATTTGCGAAATGAATTTTAGATTATTGCCGAATGGACCTTGAGGATATGTCACATCACTGGAATACTTTTTCACCAGTTGGTGAAGCTTATCGGAAGCCAGGTTCGCGTCAATTCCAGCTTTTCTCAGCAGGTCCATGTGCGGACGTTTGAGATGGAACGAGTCATAAATGTCATTGAATGCTTTTATTTGAACATCGCGATCCGGTTTGTATTGAGGATCTGTAAGGAAACGAAAATCCTCGATATTAGAGACGGAAGGAACGTTCACTTTAGAACCAAACAACGTCTTCGGAAGCATCGGATCCACGTTCACGGCAGGGAAAAGATCTTCCTTGCCTGCACAACAAACATCTAGGTAGCGACCAAGCCATCCTGTTTCCGCAATTTTTTCCGCGTCACCTGTTTGCCAGATCTCGATCGATCTAAAATGAGATCTGTTTGGATTTGGGTATCCTACTCCCTGGACAACGGCTAGTTTCCCGACTTTGTACAAGTCGTGGAGCGCTGTCATAGATGGATGTAGGCCGACATCAGAATTCAGTCGCAAAACCTTTTCCGGTTTGATTCCGATTGTTGGGCGAAGCTGATAGTAAGGTCCCAACGAATAGGGAACGACCATGTTCAATCCGTCATTTCCGCCACTGAGTTGAACAACTACTAAAATTTTTGATGCGCCGGGTATTCGCGGGGCAAGGTTCGCGGCTTGGGCGGCAAGATTGAAGAATTCATTTGCTCCGAAGGTGAGTGCCATAGCACCCAGTCCGTTCTTGATCAAATCTCGTCTGCTTATTGTCACTTGCTTGTCCTCGTTCTATATTGGCCACTCGTGCGGGAATTGTCGTTCAGTTCAAAGGTCGGCATCTTGCCGGAGCCTGGGCTCATCTGGGTCAAGAGAGTTGGTACGTTGGTAAAGTCATTATCAAATGTGTCAATCCTCTCAGTTTTGCATCCAGTGTCTTTTCGTCTGGAATTCGATCTACCGGATTTCCATTAATATCGCTGGCAACATATGTAATCAATCGCTTTTGAGTTGATGCAGGGACATCTGAATCGAGCATGAGGGCGAGAAAATACTCCACAATTTCCCTGCTGTTATTCAATCCTTGTTTTTCCACTATTTGCAATGGAGTGCTCTGTTTCAACACTTCGTTGAATCGCCCCGTGCTCATCTTTGCCGCGAAATTAAATCGTTGCATCATTTTGTCTGTTGCAATCCAAGCAGGACCGCCATCCCATCCTTTGACATTTGGTGGTTTGAATAGGCTTTGTCCCATCTTCTCCATTGCTTGCGGAATGCCAGCATCCAGCTCATTTATTTGAAGTAGTTTCAAAGTCCCGATTACAAATTCCGCCGGACTCTTTATTTTTGCATGATAGGATTTGTTGCTCAAGAAGACGTCATCCGTAAATATCGCTCTTAGCATGCTTTTGATATTGTAATTGCTGTCCATGTATAC
Source organism: Candidatus Obscuribacterales bacterium (assembly GCA_019747875.1). Classification (GTDB taxonomy): domain Bacteria; phylum Cyanobacteriota; class Vampirovibrionia; order Obscuribacterales; family Obscuribacteraceae; genus JAIEPM01. The sequence continues at coordinate 3,041 of JAIEQI010000087.1, read as the reverse complement.
CTGTCCGATGCGCTGAACAAGCGCTTCGTCAGGGGCATCGGCCACGAAAAACTTGCAAAGTTTCCGGGCAAGGAAATTGCTGGTCGCTTTTTGTGCTACAAGAATGCGGACGATATCATCTCCGTTAAACTTTCCTGTTTCACCTAAGAATGTTTTTTCGCCATAGTCGTGCTGACCTTTTGAGAAGAAGAAACCAGTCGCCGGAGCTTGCCAGCCGGTGAATGCGCGAGCGGCCTCTTTGATATCTTTCTCTGTATAATTCCCGATTCCCATCGTGAAAAGTTCCATGATTTCGCGGGCATAGTTTTCGTTTGGTTTCCCTTTGCGGTTCTGCTGATTATCTAACCAGACAATCATTGCTGGATCTTTTGAAACGGCCAGCAGCATCTCGTGAAAATTGCCCATGCATAGTTTGCGGAACAACATGTTTTGTACGTACATGGCGTATGGGTTTTTGACTTTTCGATCTGATGTGGCGAAATGTCCATGCCAGAACAACGTCATTTTCTCAACGAGCGGGCGCTTTGTTGAGAGCATTCGATAAGTCCACCAGCGTTGGAGATCATCGATGTTGGTGTAATCAAATGCTTGCAATTTTAATTTGTGATTGAGTGCATCATCATTCACTGATTCTGGGTGTAAGAGTTCTTCGACAGTGCCCTCATATCCAAGTTTTAGATAGTGCTGGAGATCTTCCGGTGATGCACCGAATCCTGCCCGTCTGAGAAGATGGCGAATCCAAAATGAATCTGAATTTGACGACTTAGGCATTTTCAAACCTCGCTAAGGTGTCATCATCATTGGGGGAAAGTCGGGCTGGGATTGCTTGCTCAGGCTTGATGAGGCTGGCTCCGTTGAGTCTGCTTTCAGGCTCTCTGGCAGGAGCTCTCCTTTTCGCATCATTTCGAGATCTTTGAGGTTCTGCTCTGTCAGCAGCACCTTTACCTGATCCCATGCAGCCTGGCGCTTGTTTCGCAGTTCTCGTTGTAAATTTCGAACCTTAACTATCTGCTCCTGGTTAATGGGCGCGCCCATGCGAAAAGAACCTCTCTGCGTACCGAATGGTAGTTCTGCTTGCATGTTGGGCCCAAGTGTTGTTGGTTTGATCTGCGTGCTCTGGCGCTCCACTTCGGGTAAATTCGATTGAAGAGTTCCGGGACGGGCAGGCAGCTTGTCGGCGTCGAAGCCCGCATTTGCCCGGTCATCAATTTGGAATTGCGGACGCTGTATTCGAGCTTGTCTGAAGTCACCACCGCCGAATGCCCCTCTGGCTTTACTTGCTGCGAAGGGTTCATTCACAAAAGGCTGTTGCTGTTGCATGCCAGGTTTCTGCCTTAAATCTTTCAGCTCCTGCACCAGCGGTTCGGATTCCCGTTTTGATTGTTCATAGAGTTCGTGAATCTTTTTGCGTTGCTCAGGATTCAAGGAAGGAAGCACCTTCAATTCTTGCCAGCCGGGAATTCCATCGATTTCCCCCATCATCCGGCGATTCATTTGCTGGCGGTCTCGTCGGACATAGCGCGGGATCTCATCACCTTTTCGCGGGCTGCTGAATATATTTGATTCGGCCGATGCCGGATCTTCCACAGGCATGGCACTGGCATTCAGTGACAGGCAAGGGCTCAGATTCAAAAATGCGGCAGAAAGCATGATCGAAGTCCCGAAAATGCTGTGGCGCTGGGATAGCATGGCTTTAGCACTCCAAAATCTTGGCAACTATCTTGTAGACGATTATCTATCCAAAAAAGTTCAAAGCTCAAGATTAACTTTCCCAGATCCGGCGACCTCTAAAAGTCGGGCAGCCTCTCCGGGATTGGATCATAAATGCCTTTGCTCCGAATAAGCTGGAATGACTGGGTTAACGGCCGCCGTCAAGGTGATATTGTTAGAATCGGAGGGACTTCAGTGAGCGAATCGGCAGAGAGTGAGAAGAACGAAAGAGCGACTAGTCACGTTGGCGAGATTGTAGAAAATCGCTTCGAGATTGAGAAGCATATCGGAACGGGCGGCATGGCCACCGTTTACAGGGCCAAACACCTGCATGTCGATCTTAATGTGGCTATCAAAATCCTCAATCGCGATGAAATGAACGAGAAGGATATTGAGCGTTTGAAGCGCGAGGCGAAAGTTCTCAACTCGATATTCCATCCAAATGTGGTTAAGGTTTATTCTTTTGGTTTCCTCGAAAGCGGCGCGCCGTATCTTGTTTTGGATTTGCTTGATGGGAAGAGTTTGGATCAAATGATCCAATCTGAGAAGTGTTTGCCCATCGTCTGGCTGCTTCGTGCTTTTGACCAGATCTGCGAAGGATTGATTTGTGCGCATGAAAGCGGATTGGTCCACAGGGATTTGAAACCTTCTAATATCATGGTTGTGAAGCCGGATGAGGATGGTGCTTTCATAAAACTTTTGGATTTTGGAATCGCGCGAAGTTTGGTTACGGCACCATCCGAGCAGAAACTTACTCGACATGGCGAAATCTTTGGAAGCCCTCTCTATATGAGTCCAGAGGCTATTCAAGGCAAGGAAATGGATCACCGGTCCGACATTTATGCGTTTGGTTGTTTGATGTATGAGTCGATCACTGGTGTTCCGCCCTTTATCGGAAACAATGTGATTATGACGTTCATGAAGCATATGACGGAGCAAGCAAAACCAATGGCGGAGCTTACTCCTGGATTACGAATTCCAGCGGAAATAGAGGCAATCGTAGCGCACTGCATGCGGAAAGATCCCGATGCCCGATACCAGTCGGTAGCCGACGTATACAAAGATTTGAAAGAAGTAAAATTGTAGAGCGAATCGCTCTTGAAGATCGAAGCCGGCAAGATGCCGGCGCTCCCGGGATCGAACCGAGATCGAACCGGGATCGAAGCGAACTCCAAAGAGAAGCGCTCTTATAACGCCGACGCATGGCGTCGCCCCTACATCGCAAACATAGATAGGGACCAGGATCGAAGATTCTAGTATGGAGATTTCCTGTTGTCTGTCAATGGGTTCAAGAAATTTTCCATTTTTTATTCCATGGAAAAAATGGCAGG
>JAIEQI010000216.1 GCA_019747875.1 Candidatus Obscuribacterales bacterium | reverse complement strand
ACCGGATTTCTCTTTTTCGGCAAGATTACTTGGCGCATAGCTGGCCTATATACGGCAAAGGTTCGTGACGCCTAACATTTTTCAGGCTTTTATAAGTTTGCATTTGAATACTAAATAGGTAAGTACGAGATAGTACGTAGAAGCTGAAAAAGCAAAGAAGAGTGGAGAGTTTGACAGAACTTTCGTTCCATCAAACTCTCCACCCAATCCGAATGGTTATGCTCTTTGTTCGCTTGACTCTTGCTTAATGCTTGGCTGCGATTGTTTCTGCCAGAACGGCAGCGTCTTCGCGGATGCCGCGCAAAAAGCGGCTTCGAGATGTTCTGCCTCCGTCGGTTCCGAGGTTGTGGAACCGAGCTTGAGTTCTTTCGAACTCTGGTGACAGATGCGAAAGAACTGGCTCATATCCTGTGCAGAAGAGCACAACGTCGTAGCTCTGCCTGACGCCGTCAGTGAAGATGACGGCATCATTCTCGAACTCAGCGATTGCTGGTTTCACTGCCACCGCTTTTGATGCCACCAGTTTCTCAGTTGCACCGCCTTCCATCGGGATGAAAGGCGCCGGTCCGCTGTCGCGTCCAAGCATGCTGGCCAGCCTGTCGAAGAACGGCAGGAACTTCTGGCGGAACGCGCTGCCCCGCTGGCTTGGTCCGAAGCGAAGGGCGCCGCGGATCGAGAGATCGACCTTGAAGCCTGTTTTCTCCAGCTCGAGCACGGCCTGGCCAGCTGACAGACCCTTGCCGACGACGAGGATTCTTTTTCCGCGTCCACCAGCCAGAGTCGCTACCTGAGCCGGGTTCTTGTACCGAGCAAAGTGCAGCGTCGGGATCCGACTACGATCAGCTCCGAGAATCGCGGGCGTGAACGGGTTGCCAGTATAGCCCGTGCAGTTCACAAGGTCGCGCGCCAGGATCTTCGTTCCATCTGCCAACGTCACCACAAAGCGTTCGCTCTCTGCCAAAGCCTCTGTCTGGACGACTTGGGCTCCGGTGGCGATGGACAACTTGTGGTGGCTAGCATAATTTTCCAGGTACTTGGCGAAGCGGTCGAAGCTGACGAAAAGCTCTGTTGGACGGATTCCCTTCGGAGTATTCGCCAGCTCGGAAAGCGACCAGATGCTGACGAGCTTGCGCTCGGCCGGCATCTGCCGCCAGGTGGCTCCGACCGATTCAGATTTCTCCAGAATCAGTGCGTTGACACCACGCTGCTTCAATTCCTGGGCGATGCTCAATCCTGCCGCGCCACCGCCGATGATGACCACCGGCCAGGTGTGCGAGCCGTCGGTATTCACGTAGGCGGGTTTGTCCTGGTGCGCGAGCTCACGTTCCTTCGCCAGATCAGATTCACTGACGAAGAAGAGATTGTCACCGCGGGCACGCACCCGAGCTGCGGTGCCGATCGCGAGCCAACGCTCATGGCGTAGCGCATCTTGGCGGTTGCCCTGGTACTGCTCCCGGAAGAACAGTCCCTTGCCGATAGGCGGCAGGCTGATTCGCTGGAGTGCCGCTGGGTCTTCCTGCGAGGCAGCTAGATCACGGACGAAGTGGATCCAGTTGCCGGTGATTGGATTTACCACCGGATATGGTGACGGATTTCCCCACATCACCTTGCCGCCGACCAGGAACTTGTCGTTGACCGGGTCGGTGGACGGCTTGATTGGTCCGTTCGTGTTGGAGAACCAGGGGAGCACTGTTCGGATCATGCCTGCGAAATAGGCATACGCCTTTGGCTCATAGACCCGCTCGCGAAACATGATCATGATTTCGCGTTTGGATTCACGAGCAAAGCGCTGCATCTCGCTGACGAAGCGGGGATCCGAGAGGTAGTGAATGCCCTCGGCGTAGTCGTTGAAGAGAATTATCCCCGAGTTGTAGTGCACGGCGCCGTGGATGTAGCCGATTGCTGCGGGCATGCGCGCTCTGGTGCCGAACGGGTGCTCAAGCGTCGACACAGTCTTCTTGACCATGCCCGCCAGATACTGCCCGACCTTGCGCACGATTATCTCGTCGCTGTCTGGAACGTAGCGAGCGTCGCAGTTCCACTCAGCCTTACGTGGAGTGGCGAAGATGACGTTGTCGCTCCAGACGGTGCGTCCGGTGCCGGCATCGATCCCCGTTGTCCACGGATGATTCTCGGGAATGAGACCGCCCGGCACGGGCCGGAAGAGAATCATGTCGAGAACGGCAATAATGCCCTTGGTATTGCTGCGCATTTGCCCAGCCCAGATGCGTGGAGCCTTGAAGTAGTCGCGCCAGCGCTGCCACCGCGACTGGTAGGCGAACGTGAAGCGCGCTTCAGACAGCAACGTCACAGCTCTGTGGGCGAGGTCCGCAGCGCGGATCGTCATGCTTCGATTGCGGCCGAGATCGTTCCTCTCGGATGGCTCGACCAGCACAATCTTGGCAGAGCGCGGCAGTATATCGAGGACACGCCACTTGGTCGGCCCGCGCCCGTCGTCGATCGCCAGCAGGCTGTCCCGGGACAGCTTGAGTACACTTGCCGGCTGAGGCAGGAAAACATGCCCGCGGTAGAACTGAACCGCTCCTTGTCGGCAGAGCTTCTCAGCTTTTGCCAGCTGAAGTTTCTCTGCCGCCCTGTAATCGGAGCTGATCAGGTTGCTGCAAGAGAGCGTCATAAGCCGTCCGGAGTGAGTCTCTCCAGCTGCGAACGTTCGCACTTGGATCGTCTGCTTGGGTGAGAAAAACGAGGGTTTGGCAATCTCTCCAGGCAGCCACTGCTGGTCGACGAATACTGCGACGCGCAATCCAGCTTCTGCCGGCACTGCGAGGCTGTTTTCGTCGTTAGCCGGAATCCCCAGCTTCTGGGATTGTTCGGCAAGTTCCAGCGAGTTAAAGAGCCGTAGCGTCGGCGTTTGGCCGGACGCCTGATTTAGAAGACACCGCATAGCGATTCTCCTTGTTTCATAAGGCGTGATCTGCCGCTTGAGGCAAATCTCGAAGGTTTTGCCGAAAGGCGTTATTGGGGTTTGTGTTGCAGTTAGCTTTGTCGGTTTCGTGATGGGAATTGGAATTGATGTTTTCACATAAACAAATCTCCCCTTGAAAAGCAAAGAGCTCTCTGTCCGCATGTAAATGTGGCGGTTCCAGATCGAGCGCGTTGTGGGACGTTTCTGTTACAGTGCTATTATGTAACCTAACTCTTTACTTCGTCTGGCGGCGTCAAAGGCTGTCGCTGTTGCGCTAGGTCTTGTTACGGAAAGATAAGATGCGGTATCCGTCCAAAGCTTGGATGGCTGGCTCTCGTTGGCTTTTAATTCGTGAAAAGCTAGCTTTTAAGCCAAGTTTGACGGTTTATTGCTAAGCATCTGCTAACATTTGAGTCCCATTTACTTGAGCGCCAGTTAATGGTGCTCTCCTGACATGAAGGACGTTTTCAGCTATGTTCAAGCAACGAAAAAATTTGACGGTATCCTTTGCTATTGCGGTATCAATGTCACTAGCAGCCACGCTTCCCTTGATGGCTCAAACGGTGGCTGTATCTAGTCCCGTACCCGCAAAAGACTCGTCTGCTTCCGCCACCGCAGGTAGTGCGACGGAAAAGTTGCCGACGATTAAGTTTGAAAAGTATAAGCTCAAAAACGGGCTCGAGGTCATCTTGTCGGAAGACCACAAGTTGCCGCTCGTTGGCGTTAACCTCTGGTATCACGTTGGTCCTGCCAATGAAAAGCCCGGACGAACAGGGTTCGCACACCTTTTTGAACATATGATGTTTGAAGGTTCCGAGCACGTCGGTGCAAAGGCTCACTTCAAACATCTAGAAGCCGCTGGAGCTAGTGACATTAACGGCACAACAGACTTCGATCGCACTAACTATTTCGAAACATTGCCATCTAACCAGTTGGAGTTGGCGCTCTGGCTAGAAAGCGATCGCATGGGCTATTTGCTGAATACGTTGGATCGTGAGAAGTTGGCGAATCAGCGCGATGTGGTTCGCAATGAAAGAAGGCAGAGCATTGAAAATGCTCCATATGGAATTGTTGAAGAAGGGTTATTCCATGAGCTTTTCCCGAAAGGGCATCCATATTACGCCAGTGTTATTGGCTCACATGCTGACGTCGAAGCTGCGCGTCTTGCTGACGTTCGCGAGTTTTTCAAACAGTATTACACTCCTAATAATGCAAGTATTGCGATAGTTGGAGACTTCGATCCGGCTGTGGCAAAGAAGCTTATTGATAAATATTTCGGAAGTATTCCTGCAGGTCCTCCCGTTCCGAAGATCGAAGTGAAAACTCCTGAAATTACAGCTCAGAAACGTGTCACCATCACTGACCAGGTCGAGCTGCCACGCGTCATGATTGACTGGCTCACCCCGCCAATTTACACCGCGGGCGATGCTGAGGGCGATATAGTCAGCCACATCCTCGGTGGCGGAAAGTCGAGCCGCTTGTACAAAAAACTCGTTTATGAAAAACAGATAGCACAAAACGTCTCTGCCAGTAACTCCTCGCTGATGCTCGGTTCTGTTTTTGGAATCAGTGCTACTGCCAAACCGAATGTGAAGCCTGAAGAACTAGAGAAGGCAATCAATGAAGAGCTTGCTGAGTTCCTTAAAAATGGACCGACACAGAAAGAGGTTGACGGAGCAAGAAACTCAATCCAAGCCGGCACTATTCGCAGTCTTGAAACCATTGGTGGTGTCGCAAATCGCCTCAACAACTATAACCACTTCTTGGGCGATCCAGGCTATCTACCTAAGGATATCGAGCGCTATAACAAGGTCACCGTGGCTGATTGCAAGGCATTCGCGAATAAGTATTTGAAGCCACAAGCTAACGTCGTTGTCTATGGCGTTCCAGGCAAAAAGGTGCTTGATGATGTTCCTCAGACAAACGCTGAGCAAGACAAGGAAGAAGCTGCGGTAAAAGTTACAGGAACAGCTCCTGAAGAGGCATGGAGAGCTACTGCGCCAAAGGCTGGACCTGCACCAAAGCTAGAGCTGCCTGTTCCCGTCAGCTTCAAATTGGACAACGGCTTGACCGTCTACCTTGTAGAGCGTCATCTTTTGCCGATTGTGGCCGCCAATCTCGTCGTGTTGAATGGCAGTGATGCAAATCCTGTCGATAAGCCTGGCTTGTCATCATTTACTTCCGACATGATGGATGAAGGCACAACTACCAGGCCGACTTTACAGATAGCTGATGACCTGAATCAGATTGGTGCGCATGTGCGTGCTGGGTCTAGCTCCGACTCTGCCTATGTTGCTATGAACACGCTTACAAAGACGCTCGATAATGCGATGGAGATTTTTTCCGATGTTGCGTTGCACCCTTCATTTGAACAGAAGGAAATCGATCGTATTAGGAACCAGAGAATAACAGGTCTCAAGCAAGAGAAAGATGATCCCAATACGGTCAGTCGGCGAGTAATGTACAAGGTGCTTTATGGTCCGAATCATCCTTATGGCTTTGACGAAGCCGGCACCATCGATTCAAACAAAAATATTTCAAGGGAGAACATGCAAAAGTTCTTCCAAGAAGGATATGCACCGCAAAATTCCGCATTGATTTTTGCCGGCGATTTGACGTTGGATCAGGCTAAAGCCTTAGCGCAAAAATACTTCGGTTCGTGGAAAGGGACAGCCCCTAAGCGACCTGATCTGACTGTTAAAAGTTCGCCCAAACGTGCCATTTATCTTGTGAATAAGGATGGTGCACCGCAGACTTTTGTCCGGCTTGCAGGTATTGGACTGGAGCGCAGCAATCCGGATTATGTGCCTGCCCAAATCAGTAATAACGCGCTTGGAGGCATGTTCTCGAGCCGCTTGAATATGGACTTGAGAGAAAAGCATGGTTATACATACGGTGCCTTTTCCCGATTCACATTCAGGCGTGAGCCAGGCCCATTCACCTGCGCAGCCGCAATTAGAACCAACGTAACGGCACCGGCTGTCAAGGAATTTATTTCTCAAATCGAAAGTATGCAAACAAGTCCAGTGACTCCGGAAGAATTGAAGATGGCGAAGGACAATCTGTCTCTCTCTATTCCAGGCAATTTCGAGTCAACGCCCGAGCTTGCTTCTACGACTGGAGAATTGTTCATCTACGGGCTACCAAAAGACTATTTCCATTCGCTTCCGGGCAAGATTGATGCCGTTACTGGTGCTGATGTTGAGCGTGTCGCCAAGAAATATATGAAATCTCCAGAGATGGTAATCATCACTGTCGGTGACAAGGAAAAGATCAAAGGTGAATTGGAAAAGCTCAATCTTGGACCAGTTGAAGAGCTAGACGTGGAAGCTAATCCCGTAAGCAACGCCTCAGCTGCTGACAAAAAATAACGGCAGCAGCAGCTGACGAGGCAGCGGCTTGAACTCTGTGCAATGCGGTGAGTGATCGCACTGCTAATCGGTTCGATCCCGGGAGCGCCGGCATCCTGCCGGCTTCTTTTTCACATGATCAAGGTCGTAAATTGCTATGACCTTTTCGAAACTACAATCCCATGCCAATTAGGCGCATGAGATAAAAGAGTGCTACGAAGACCAGCGGGAGCAACGTCAGTAAGACAGAAAAAGCAGTGCCTAGTCCTAACGCTATTGGACCAAAATACTGCGCTTTCTCCGCCCAGGTGCGTTTTGCGATAAGCTCAGCGATCCAACCGCCTGTGTAGCATAAATTTGCGCAAAGTCCGTAGACGAGAATTGGTCCAAGAGTATGCAAGAATAAACTTGGATCTGCATGAGCAAAAAGCATTATCGCCAGAGTGCTAATTAGCCCGACCGTTCCCACCATCAGGTTGAACGGAACCCGGCGGGCTTCCCACCAGAGGATTATCGAACCGGCGCTGCGATCCTCGTCTTCTGGAATGGTCAGATACCAGGAAGATTTGCCTTTTTGTTTCTCGTTCTTTTTCTTCCGAATTTTTAGAAGGCGTTGCGTAAGTTCGTCTTGTTCTTCAATGGTGAGGGTATCTACCAACCCGTTGTATTCGCGAGGATCCATTTCGTGAACCAAACCGAGGATTTGCTCCACGCGGTTCTTTCCTGCGGGTAGTTTCCTAATTTGGCTAATTTTGTTCTGCGTGCTGCTGGAACTGCTGCCATTGCTGTTTGGCTCGTTGTTCGAAGTCTTAGTTGAGGGTGCGTATTCCGGACGAAGATGGCCTCCTAATCCGGAGCAAAGTGGCCGGTCATTCCGGAGCAAAAAAGTTGGGGT
>JAIEQI010000175.1 GCA_019747875.1 Candidatus Obscuribacterales bacterium | reverse complement strand
CCCTGGAGATTTTGCGTGCTAAGATTGCCGCAGTCTCCAGAGCTCTTTCAGTTTCAACTGAGTTTGGGACATTCCCTTCGGCGGGCGACGCATGGCATCGCCCGATCGCAGTTCGACTCACTTCAGTTGTTCCCTTTGGGAGATAGCAGCCACGCGCATGGCGATTTTGGCGGACGGGACGCCTGCGCTGCTACGGATAAGGGCTCAGCGATAAACTTCTACACCTTGAGTGTTTGTGTCGATCGAATTGAATTGAGTGCGATTGGGCGCCTAATCGTTTTGAATCCTTCTTCGTGTGCGTAAGAAAGTATCTTCTCGACGTCCTTCTCGATTGTTGCACCAGCCTTCTGTGTGACTTCATCCTCCCAAGGAATGTCGAAGTCATTGGCACCATATTTGAGACCACGCAGGGCATTTGCATTTTGCGTTAAAACCGAGGTGCGAATAAAAGCAATGTTGTCGAAGAATATCCGGCACAAAGCAAGGTGGCGCAGATATTCTTCCGCTGAGATTTCGTTGCCGCCAAGTTCGTTGTTATAAGGCTTATAGGTCCAGGCCAGAAAGCTAAACAGTCCGCCTTCGGTTTCGTCCTGGAACTTACGTACTGTCTCTAAATGATCTAGGCGTTCATCCAGCGTTTCGTCAAAGCCGATAACCATGGTGGCGGTTGTTTTCATGCCTGCAGCCAGGATTTCCTTTTGAGCTTGCATGTATTCTGCAACCGTATATTTTAGCGGGCTATGCCGTTTGCGAAATGAGTCAGACAGCACTTCGGCACCGCCGCCTGTAATCCAGCGCACACCAGCGTTCTTGAGGATGGAAAGCGCTTCGCTTACGGACATTTTGCTTAGTCGAGCCGCGTAAATAAGTTCAACAATCGTCATTGCATAAAACTCGATCGAGTCGCCGTAGCGTTCTCGAATTGAACCAAAGAGATCTGCGTAATATTCGATCTTTAGCTCGGGATTGAAGCCGCCGTTAAAGCCGAAGAATTCCCCGCCTTCTGCAATCAATTCATCAATCTTTTGAAATATGTATTCCTTGGAGCGAACATAACCGTCTTTTGCCCGCGGCAAGCGGTAGAAGGAGCAATAATCGCATTTTGCCACGCAAATATTCGTGTAGTTGATAATGCGCATGAGCAGGTACGTTGCCGTATTTGCATTGTGGAAACGGGCACGGACAGTGGAGGCCAGATCGATCAAATCATCGTTACTTGCATGTTGCCATAGCCAAGCTGCATCGTCCCGGCTAATGCGCTCTCTTTTATTGACGGCGTTTTTGATTTCGAGCAGACGCTTATTCATGAGTCCTCCCATTTGCAAACGTGATTTTAGCTGCTTGGAAGCGGGCAAGGATCATAAATCGCTGTTATTGATTAAAAACTTTAGCGCTAGCTTTGCAGAGCGTGACTGGCGTGATGCTGCGCAAAATGAAGCAGTGCGAGCTTTCTCTAGGCTTCAAATTGTTGTTTCGGCGTTTTTGGCGCATTAGTCTCGAATCATTCTTTGAATGAAATTCGGAACCCTTATAAGCCCTAACAACAGTAGACCTGTACGAAATTGAATTACCCGACGTGTTCCATTTTGGCGCGCGATGTACCTCGGCCTGAGCGCCGAGGTTTTTTGTTTTGGAGAAAAAAATCTATGGCGAAAACAATGAATGTTTCGCTGCGCCGTACAGGCGCGGCTTTGGACCGCTTACCTTCGACGGAGCCAGCTGATATCGAAAACTTGATGATTGCAATAGATCGCAAAGTTCAGCACATGCTGCCGGATCTTTATCCCGCAATCGTTGTGGATATCAGCGAGCAGATGTTTTTGCAGAATGTTACAGTGACCGACTTGGCTCGTGAAACCGGCTTATCGAGAAAACGAATCAATGACTTTCTTGCTATGGAAAGAATGCTCGACCTGTCCCATGTTCAGCAGCTCTGTCAGGTTCTAAATGGAAAGCTTCGTTTAGCGATTGTTTCTCGCAGCAATAGCGTGCTGGATTGCGATGACTATTTGCTAAACGCTGTTGATCTGTCTGCGCACATTGGCTCCAACATTGGGCTTTTGGCTGAGCATCCACTGCCGGAATTCTTTTTTCAGACTTGTGGTCTGGAGACAGTTCCTGGCTTGCACGGTGGAGAGTTGGAGAAGCTATGTCCGATTGCGTTCCGACTGCTGCGTCACGCCCTTTTCTTGCGTGCTCGTGTTGTGTTGCGAACAGCATTTTGACGAAAGCAAGCTGCGCGTGCAATGGCAATCATTGCGCTCTCAGATTGTTGCGCAAACGTTGTTTGGTTCTTGCATTTTCACTGCCAAGGAGATTTGATTTGGATATGAATAACAGCGACAGTGCCTTGGACTCTGACGCGCTTCTGAGAAAACTTCGTCAACAGATGAAGAAGCAGGCGCAGTTCTTGGCGGACGATGTTCGCCAGGTGATCAGAGATGCCGAGGAACCCTCAGAAAAAGAAAAGATCGCAAGAGAGCTGATTCAGAAGTATCTCAACGATCCGCCGATCAAGGGTGCAATTGGATTAGATATTTTCTGAATGCCGTAAGCGCCCATTTCTGGGCGCTTTTTGGCGTTCGCGGTGTACTACTGCATGTCGTCAATCCTGGAATCGCCGCGACAGATGGAATGCGGGGGCAATATATGCTTTGGATGGATCTTGGTTGTAATGACAACCTGTAACAGTGCTTAATATGAGCGTGTTTTAGGCATTCCTGGGCCGGTTAGCGAAGGTGCCGCTGCGCTAGCAAAAAGAAAAAGTTTCTGAACATAATACGGAGATTTGGCAGCTCTCCATCTATGCCTGCTGTGCATGTATTTCCGGCAGGGTCCTCATGATCACAAAAATACAGAAGTCTTGGAATTTTACCTTCGCCTTTTTGTACGGTCGGTTGTCTGCCTTCTGTTCTTCTTTTCACACCAACCACCCGAAACAACTTCCCAAAATATCTTCGCTTCCTTTTCTGACTGCAGTCGCGGTTGGCAGAGGAGTTGGTGCATCAAAAGTTGAATCGAAGGCTTTATCCGGTGCAAACCGAAACTTCAAACCGAGGTTAAAAACATGATCTCTCAAGCAAACGTCGACAATCTGATCGATGAGCTGACCATCCTCCAGAATCGCATCGCCATCGGCCTGAATTCCGAGAACCCCACGCGGGAACGCGTCGTTGCTCTCTCAGTCGCGATCTCGGACCACGCCGGCAGCGTCCTGCAGACCATCCAGACCAAGGCGCCAAGCTCGTCCTGGACCGCGCGTCTCAAGGATTCCGATGCTCAGTTCTTCGCGCCTGGCCTGCCGATGAAGACGCATCTGCGCCGCATCTCGGCGATGTCGCAGGTTTCGTCCTACATCTTCGCGGTCAACGGCCGCGAGGGCGAGGTCATCACGGCCACGATGCAGATCCAGACCGTCGGCTCCGGCACGGCGATGGACTACGTCGTCCAGACCTACATGAAGAGCGCCGACCCGTCGGTCGCTCCCACGCTCGTCCAGAAGGAAAAGTGGCTGGCCGACCGCAGCTGAGCAACGTCGCTCATCTGTTTGTTCACTGAACTTTCACCCTGAGAATCAGGAGTTTGTCACTATGAGATTCAACAATCGCCTCGCCGCCTGTGGCGCCGCCTTCTGGCTGGCGCTCGCCTCTGTCGGTGTCATCACCGTCGCCACCCCCACCCCGGCTGTCGCCGCCACGCAAGACGTCGGCGAGCGCAGCACCAAGATCGACTCGAGCGACAAGATTACGCGCAAGGAAGTGGTCGCCGCCACTGCTCCGGTCGACGGTCAGCCGTCGATCACGGTGCACGTGAAGACGCACTACCTCTACAGCCCGTGGGCGCCGTGGAAGTCCAATCAGACCTACTTCATCAAGAGCACCCACACCGCCGAGTATGTCTCGCGGCTCGGGTACTGGATGCTGAAGGACGCTGAAGGCGTCTTCCACAAGTTCACGCCCGGCAGTGTCGCCGGCACGCAGGTCAGCAAGCCGGTGGTCGACATCGGTTCGCAGCCCTCGAAAATCGACGGCAACGACCGTTCGCTCGGCAGCCCGACTGCCACTGCTGGTGCTGTGTCGCTGGACGGCCGCAATCGGTCGATCGAGCTGACCTATCGCTACACCCACAGCGAAACCTACAACGACGTGACCTATTCGGTCACGAGCCCCGTGAATGCGCAGCTGGTCGATCGCCAGGATGCGTTCTTCGTGTGGGTCGGCAGCACGCTCTACAAGGTGGACCGTGCCGGCAACGTCCGCGCGCTTTCTGAGCGTCCGGTCGCTCAGCTCGGCGTTCGGGATCGCCTGATCGATCGCAACGACCGCGAGGTGTCCTGGAATCCGACGATCAGCGCCGGCCAGGTTTCCGGAAGCGGTAGCTCGCGTACCATCATCAGCACGCGCACCTATGAGAACGTCGAGACGTTCCAGCGCCTGCAGTACGAGCTCGAGACCGTTCACACCGCCCAGTACGTCCGCGAACAGCGCGCGTATATGGCATGGATCGACGGCAAGCTCTACAAGGTCGCGATGGGCAGCGACATCGTCTATCATCTCCAGGCCAAGCCGGTGGTGGACGAGGGTAGCCAGCTCGGCAAGCTCAACTTCAACGACCAGGCTGTCAGCATCGACGTTCTGGCCAAGGAGCTGACGAGCGATAACAAGTCGGTGGTTGTGACCGTGCGTCGCAACTATCGGCAGGTCGGCAACTTCCAGGACAAGGAATATCACGTCGATTCCCGCCAGATCGCCAACTACAACCAGACCTACAAGGTTTGGACCGTGGTTGTCGACGGGCGCATCTACGCGATCACCTTCCCTGGTGACCCGATCGTCACGAGCTCCGACGTGATCGTGATCAAGGCGCCGGGCTCCCTGCGCCGGCCGGACATCACGGTCGTGAACCCAGGCAACAGCAGCCCCGGCGATCCGCCGGTCGTTGTTCCGGGCAAGCGCACCGGTCCGACCAACAGCGATGACGACGTGGTCGTGCCTGGCAAGCATCGTCCGGCCCCGAAGGCCGATGACGATGTGGTCGTGCCCGGCAAGCATCGTCCGGCTCCGAAGGCGCCTCCGGTGGATGACGACGACGTCGTCGTTCCCAGCCGGCGTCGCTAAGCCTTCGCTCGGACCTGATTGTCTGCCTTCTGGGGAGAGGGAGGATTGTCCTCCCTCTCTCTATCCCTTTAACTTGCGCAGTTAATGCGCGGACCAGTCTAAGGAAACCAAATATGATTTCGTTCCTGCTTCGCAGTGTCATCATCGCTGCCATCTTCTGCTTCGTCTTCCCGCAGTTCGCTCCGGGCGTCGTCTTCCATGGCGCGTTCTGGCCGGAAGGCATTCTGTGGGCGGCAGTCTTCTCCGTGGTCTGCAACCTCGTGGTGCTCGGTCTTCTGGCCGGCGGCGCCGCGCTCGCACTGGCTACGGGCGGTCTCGCTCTGATTCTCGAAGTCGTCGTCTTCCTGCTCGGGTTCTGGTTGATTCCGGCCCTGCAGCTGCAGACGATGGCTCACTTCTTCCCGGCGCAGTTCACCGTGGACAGCTGGGGATCGGCAATCTGGGCGAGTCTCGTGATGGCGGTGGCCTACTGGGTCATCGACCGGCTCGGCAAAGAGTTCACTCGGCGCCGGGCAGTCCAAGACTAAGCCGCGTTCCGCCTGAGCAGTAGAACTAGCTTCTGCTGCCAGGTGTGTTCGTGAAGCAAGGCGGACGAGCTTGGGGAATTAATTCTCCAAGTCTCGTCCGTACTCGCTTTTGGCTAGCCCTACGGACGAGTGCGTACGAATTGTGCCGTTGTTGTTCGTTGACTCAAATAGAACTTTCATCAGAACGAGTTCCGGTAGATAAAATTGAAGGACAAAGAAATTCTCGTTAAGCCGATGCAAATTAGACTCGAATTAGTTCACTCTTTTCATATAGGGTTGACGTAAAAGATCTTTGACCATGACAACATGGAGTGTGAAATAGAAGGAGGCTGAATCGCATTGTTTGGCGCATGTTTTCGGACGCCGGAAAATTGTGAATTCTATTGTCGATGTAAAACATCTTTGACGTCAACCTGGAGGCAAGTGAGCATCAGTCCAGATCCCAAAAATGCGCTGCTAAAGTCCGTCGCCTTCACTACTTGGGACAACTATTTGTAGAGTCTGTGGTTGATTGCTTCTTTGATACCAGCTGCGATATCGCGATTTTTGCTTCCGGACTCTTTGACATACCGCCTATAAGCCGCTACTAGAGCGGGATGATCGGGTAGTGCACGCAGCGCTCGCTGATATTGTTCATGGATGATTTTTGGATCGCTATTGAACATTTCCAAATCACGGGCGAAGCGAATATATTCTCCGGGATTTTCAGGATGGGCTGCCAAACCGGGGATATAGCAGTTTATTGCTAACGTTCTTTTACCGACTCGATCACACATGTGAGCTAATGCAAGGTAAAAAGAGCACTGAGATGGTCCTTCTGGAAGGTGCATGGCTACACGGTTGATCGCTAATTTTAGTTCACTGTCGGGGATGTGAGGTAGTATCGTCCTCAACTTTCGCCGCACTACAGGAGCCCTACCATTCTTTGGGTTTTCCATGGACAACATCACCAATCCCGGCATCAACGCTTCTTTGTACTTTTTTGAGTCCAGCAGAGCATCAAAATAAGCTTCTGCGGCTCCTGGCATATTGGGTGCCGATTTGTATGCTAGCTCAAGGTAAGATTCTGCTTTTGTCTTGTGTCCAGCCCTGTATAGCGCTTGTCCGTAGAGCTTATTTGCAACGGTTTTGAATGAACTAACTTCTAATAGCGGTTGAATTTCTCTTGCCGCCGCAGCGTTACGCTTTTGGTCCAACAGGTGAACGGTTCGATAAACTCGTAAACGATTCGTTCTTGGCTGATTTGGAGCAGCATTTTCGGTAGCAGCTTTGAGTTCATCACCATCGAGCACATATGTCTCTGAATTGCTTGCTCGGGGGCGGTTCTTATCCTGTGGCTCTTGCTGTGCAGAAGTTGGCAGCATCGGTGTTGTTGCAGCCAAGAGAAATGCCAAAATTGTTGACTTAATGGAAGGGGGAATCGCCAAGCGCACAACCTCAACGCCGTTCGTTACCCTAAATCATATACGATTTTAATACTATGCCATGTCGTAGGCGATCCCGCAAAA
>JAIEQI010000198.1 GCA_019747875.1 Candidatus Obscuribacterales bacterium | reverse complement strand
TTGCCGGCTTCTAACTTCTCGAGAGCGATTTCGCTCTCGTATGGAGCGCGGATGTTCAGACTTCGGTTCGATCCCGGGAGCGCCGGCATCTTGCCGGCTTCGATCCTTGAAAGCAATTCGCTATCGACCACAAGTTCTTGCAAGAGTTCGTACAGAGTTTCGTCACTGGTGGAACTATCGAATAATTGATCTAAGTTCAAGGTATTCATATGGCGAGAAAATTCTCCATCATGATTTTGCCTTCGGCGGTCCCGATTGACTCCGGATGGAACTGCAGACCGAACATACGCTGGTCCTTACTCTGCACGGCCATAACCAACTCATCGATCGATTCATCAGCAATGATCTCAAGCGAGGCCGGAATCGCATCTCGCTGAGCAACCAATGAATGGTATCGCATCACCTTGCAGCCAGTTTGGATACCCCGGAGAATCGGAGATTCCTTTAGGATGCGCAGTTCACTCATTTTGCCATGTACCGGCTTCGGTGCCTTAATTACGTTTCCGCCGAGATGCTGAACCATCCCCTGATGCCCCAGACAAATGCCCAACACCTTAGTTTTCAATTCATGAGCACTCTCAAGCACAGCTCTGCAGACTCCGAAGTCTCTGTCGTTAGCCGGATGTCCAGGTCCAGGGGAAAGAACGATGGCAGTTGGTTCCATCGCTTTTATGGCAGCCAAATCCAGGGCATTATTCCTTTTCACTACAACTTCTTCATCAGTTAAAACCGACAACAACTGAAAGAGATTGAAAGTGAAAGAATCAAAATTGTCGATAATCAAAATACTCATTGCATTGCCTCCGCCATCGCGATTGCTTTGAGAACACTTGCAGCCTTGCTTCTGGTTTCTTCGTATTCTTTCTCGGGTATGCTGTCTTGCACAATGCCAGCACCGGCAGTGACATGGGCCTCTCCATCTTTTACAAGAGCCGAACGAATTGCAATGGCCGAATCCATGTTTCCAAACAAATCAAAGTAGCCTACCAGTCCTGAGTAAATACCTCTGGTTTCCGGTTCTAGTTCTGAGAGTAACTCCATCGCTCTGATTTTTGGCGCACCAGAGACGGTACCGGCTGGAAAGCAGCTTCGTGCGGCGTCGAAACTACTCGACGAGGATGCCAGCTGCGCTGAAATATCCGTCGTCAAATGCATAACCTGACCATACCTTGTTATCCGAGCAATTTCACCGCACTGAACCGACCCCGGTTTAGCTACCCGCCCCAAATCGTTCCGCCCGAGATCAACCAACATCATGTGCTCGGCCATCTCCTTCTCATCCGAGCGCAAATCAATTTCCAGTTCCACTTCCTCTTCGGCAGTTCTCCCTCTTGGTCTGGTCCCGGCCAGAGCGCTCAGTGAGAGCTGTCCATTGCGCGAGCTCAACAATCGTTCTGGCGACGCACCTAAATAACTAAAGTCAGGAAATTGAAGGAAGTAACCATAGGGAGAAGGATTAATCGATTGCAAAGCACGATAGATATCAAATGCATCCCCGTCGAAACTTTTGAAAAAGCGTTGTGCAAGAACTATCTGAAAAACTTGACCTTCTTCTATAAATTGCTTGCAATTATTGACCCGAGAGAGAAAGGCTTCCTTGCTCATTGACGCTTTCACATCTGTTGTTGAGACCGATTTAGTAACCCGAGAGCTAAGGTTTCTTCCTTTCTGATAGGATTGGCATTCCAGGTGTGCAATCAATTCGCTGACATGCTCTTCACTGCGCATAGACACTACATGAAGCGTCCTCTCTTTATGATCAAAGATCAAAAGCGCATCGAACAAAGAGAAAATACCATCCGGCACCTCGAGAGTGTCGCTCTCTTGCCGAGGAATCGCTTCAAAACACGATACTGCGTTATAAGAGAGGAAACCGACATATCCTGCTACGAAGGGAAAGTCAGCAGGAAGAGAAGCTTGTTCTGGCTTTGGGGCGGCGAGGCTTCTGCTTTCCAAAAACGAAAGAGGATCGCTCTCAAGATCCACTAACAAGCTAGATGAATGCGACAACGAGCTGAGATGATCAATTATCTCTACCTTTCCCTTGCTGAAAATCAGGGTCTCTTTAGGGTCGACGCCGACGATGGAGAAGCGAGCCAAGCGGCTATCGGCCTCTGAACTCTCAAAGAGGAAAGCATATTTCGACAGGTGGCGGATTCTCTGAAACGCCACTACCGGTGTGATGGCGTCAGCCAGGAAAGACTCAATAAATAGAGGAACCGTTGCCGATGCTTTGGGAGGAAACGCTATTAGATTTGAGGACATGAGATTTACTCCAAAAAGAAAAATGCCGCAGCTGCTTTGCCAGTCTGCGGTTTCGATATTGTTATTGCGTCGAGAAACTAATTATGCAACAAACGAAAGGCTTGCCTGGCTGTTATTACCAGGTCCACCAATACATTTTGTTGTTGCTTGCCATTATTCTCGCGGTCCTTGATTCATCAGAACTCTCTGGGCACAGGCGTTTGCCGATTCCAGACTCGAATACTAGCATAAGAATCTCGATTGTTAAAGACTTCTTTTCCAAACGTGAACTGGAAAAGCAATCCACTTGCTCTACCTACAGCATCTCGGCGGGAAGGGGTGGGATGAGGGGTACTTCGTCGCCAGCCGGATCACGCAGATATCTAGACGGCAACTCTATAGAAGCTGGCAAGGGAGTACGGATCTGTATTTCGCCGGCAAGATCCGGGCAGGTATCAGTCTCCAAGCCTAAATCGAGACACCACCTCGGCGTGAGAGACTCGATATTCTGAGCGCTTCCTTTTCTTATGGACTGCAGATCTCTTATCAGCATCGACATACGCACGCCAGGCAAGATCTGGCTCTGCAAGCAGCCTGGTGCAAAATAGCAAAATTGAGATTGCTTGACTCCAGTTCCGGCAAATGGACTGTGCCTGAGCCTGACTAACCTGAAGTCATCAGATGTGGTCAATTGACGCGACGGTATCAACACAAAAAACGGCCTGTTGTACTCCGGCGCCGGCTTGGACTTTATATAGTCCTCCAGGCGTTGACCATTAACTTCCAAATCACTTGGCGCAATATCGGTAACCTTCAATTTTTCAGCAGTCCAACGTGAGCGTTCCGAGCTATCCTCTGGACGCTCTGTCATCTCATAGATTTCTTCTTCTTTCACTGGCTTTGTGAAGGGATGAAAGAGAATTGAATCATTGAGCAAATACTCGTTTGCCGGTGCCGTCACCTTCTGGATTCCCTTATTAACGAAGGAGCCTAAATGCGATGCTATTTCATAGGTTGATTTAGCAACCTGTTTTCCATTCGTCGAAACCAGTTTCGCATTCGTCAACAATGCTTGCAGTCTTTTCTTCCGTTCTCGTTGTTTTTCGATTTCCGTATCCAGGATAATCAATCGATCCTTCATCTGAGGCAGCGTCTCTTCAACGTTCTCTGGATTCTGTGCTTCAACGTTGACGATACTTTTTTCCAAACTCTTTTTCTCTTCTACAAAATTTTCAATCTCGCTTGTGCATTGCATGATAGCGCTATGTGTCTGCTGGAAAACAGTCTCGGCAACATCCATTGTTTCAATGGCGGAGATGTTTGTTTGATATAGATCGTCAAAAAAGCTCCGAATCAAACTTTCATCATAGCTAGCACCATTTGAAAGACTCACAAATCCGTTATCTGAAACTGATAGAGGAAAGCATGGCGGTGCTTGTTTTGAAAAGGGTTTTGCAGAGAAAGCTTCGTAGATGGCCTTTTGTCCTAAACCGCCATCAGATGATTGTTTTTCAAGAGAAAATTTGCCAGCTCCGGTGTCTTTGATCAATGCTGAATTGAAAAATGGTTCTGTGTCCTTTATCTCGAAGGCATCCTGAGTTTCTCCATCTATAGGTTGCCTCATCAATTCCTTTACTCGATAAGGTTTCAGCTCTGGTCCCAAACTAAACAGAAAGTGATAGAAAGATGTCATAGCTGCTTGCGCCGGCGTCAAATGTGCATTGGCAATCGTAGTTGGTGCCATTCTGCCTGTACCGGGAACAGGTCCACCAAAAGCCTCGTAGGAGTCTCCTCGCGATAGCCAAGATTCTTCCCTAAGCAATTTGTCCAGGTTTTGAAAATTTGAAAAATATCCGTGGGGATAGCTAATCATGAATACGGAGGGCCGCTGCCTTGGAACAGCAGAACCAAGAGCGACACAGGAGCTCATCACCCTTCGTTTCGACTTTGTGTTTCTTTCAGTGCTGTTGAAATCAGCCGTCAGCAATAATACGGATGCAGGTACGTTATCCGGCAAGGCTTCAAATTCGGAAACAGGAAAAAATTGCAACTTATCGGCAATTTCCATGAACTCGTACTTGCTGTTACCGACAATGGGAACGGCAACATGTGCCTTGTAGAAATTGCGATGAGCGTAATATGAATCCTTCTCACTAACCAAGTCAGGCAAAGGTGTTTTGGTCGTGAGTTGTTTACTGTCACTGGCTAGTTTCGGCGCCTTCAGGCGGCCAAAAGTGATTCTTACTTGAACCAACTGACCGGCTCGCCAATTTCTGGCAAGCATTTTCCTTGCAAGCTCGTACAATCGTCCGCCTTCTTCTTCGCGGGGAGCGGGCGGGCTAGCCAACTCTCGTTCGATGGACGCAAGCTCTCTGGTCAACCAAACGGCGTCTCTTGCATCTGTTTCAACCAGCTTCTCGATGTACTCTAAGCCTAGCTGCGAAGCGATTAGACTATCCAGCCGCAAGGTTCCGTATAGTGTATTCAACCCGATTTGCGATTCATCTGCTTGACTGATATCAATTAATCCGACCCGGCCAAAGCGGCGATTCGAGAGATAGGTGCCACTTAACTCCCGAGCAATCGCCAGAGCTGCCTGATCAATGTCGGCCTGGGTAGCAGCCGGGGTCAAGCGCTCCGACAGTACTAGAGAATAAATGCTTACCAGCAAGCTCGAAAGAGTAATCAGGAACGATAGCTTCCAAAGATCCGACCGAGAACGAACACCGGCTGGCGTTCGCTCAATGCTGAGTGCCTGATTTGACTCTGACAGACTGTTAGTCATCTCACCAAAACTATCTGCGCGATGATCTGATCCCGCAGGCTTGTGCTTCTTCTGCTAGCATAAGGTAAGGCTCCTGCCTGCAGGCTCCTTGTCAATCTTCATTTTTGCAGCAAGATGAACGAAAAGCAAATTATTCAAGAATCAGCGAATAGAAACCTTTGCGCACTAATTTCGCTCATCTTGATTTTTACGGCAGCGCTTCCATCATCTATTGCTCTGCCTCAGCAAGGTCAAGCAGGAACTGCCAAGAGCCCTGCAAAAGCAAAGACAAAAGAAAAAGCAGAGCCTAAAATCAGCGGCGAGCTACAGGCGCTAAATGCTGACATGTTTGAAAAAGCAAAGACACTTGTATCCTCTCACAAGTTTAGTCAAGCAGAACAACTACTGGGCGAACTCACAAGTGCGCACCCGGATGATGCCCGCATTCACTTGCTTTACGGCGATCTCCTCGAGCAATTAGGACGGCTTGATGAGGCTTCTAAAGAGTACGAGCGGGTCGCTGAACTCGATACATCCGATCCAATCCCAACGATCAACTTGGCAAGAATAAGTCTAAGACAGCTCGAGTTAGAAATGAGCCTTTCATATGCGCAGCAAGCAGTCGCACGTGACCCGTCTTATCTTCCAGGCAGAATTACTTTAATCGAAACCCTGATTGCATGCGACCAGACAGGCGAAGCAGAAAGGCAAATCAAGTTCATTTCTGAAAAAGACAAAAATAAAAAGAGCGTGCAAAAACTCGCATACAAACTCGCTTTGAAAAAAGGTGATTTTAACGGAGCCCATCAACACCTGATGAACATCAATCAGCGTGAGCAGGCAGAATTGGTTCAAAAAGGTAGTCCAAAGAACGCCGAGACTCTCTCTCTCTCTGAAGGTAAAGACGATCCAATTGAGAACGTCCTTTCAGCTAACAACACAATCTCAGCACTGGAAGAAATCGATTTATTGGAAACGCTAGGCAACTACGAGCAAGCCCGTAAGAAACTAGAAGACATCATCAGCGCTGATTCCGATTCCGACACTTTTGAGGCTCGATTGAAATTGGCTAGATTGCTCGAATCTAGATTTCACGATTATGATGAGGCGTTGAACAACTTCAACGAGGCTCTCGTCATTGATCCGCTTTCAGCTACAGCCATAGCAGGAAGAGATCGTTGTAAAGCCAAAAGAAGAAATTTAGCCTTACAGCTAAAGATATGGTTTCGCGAACTCTGGGCTCAACAACAGCTGAACGAAAAACGCGCCATTTCTTCCAAACGAAAATAGCTGCGAGCAGTGCGCACGCAATGCGCCGAGACATGCATCGGCTCGGAAACGTATGGAGCTCGGGCATCTTGCCCGCCCATATGCAAATTCTACTATCTACGCCACAGCTTTAGGGAGACTCTATCTCTTGCGAAACTCGGAATGCGGAGCTGCAACGCGCTTCGCGCTTATGGGCGGACGGGACGTCCGCGCTTCCATGAAGCGCCCTTCACTGTCAATAGCTA
>JAIEQI010000184.1 GCA_019747875.1 Candidatus Obscuribacterales bacterium | reverse complement strand
GACGCCGGGTTTCAAGAATTAACGAATTTAGCTATTGACAGTGAAGGGCGCTTCATGGAAGCGCGGACGTCTCGTCCCGCCCAAAGCGCGAAGCGCCTTGAAGATAAGTATTCGGCGGAGTTTCACAAGAGGTAGACTCTCCCGAAAGCGGTGGCGTAGATAGTAGAATTTGCATATGGGCGGGCAGGCCATACGTTTCCCGACCCGAATCATAAAGGAACGTGCCAGCAGCGTTTGCATTCTCGCAGCTGCAAAAATGAGATCGCAAGCAGTATCAAGATGTCGGCACTCCCAGGATCGAACCAAACTCAAACAGGCAGATCTGTCTACGCAGGGAGCCGACGCCCATAAGATTGGGACGTTAGGAATCCATACAATGCACCTTAAGATGTCACTGGATAGTCACTCTAGTTAGTTGATACTCGCTTATACGCCGTATGCGTTAATGTGATTTTGCCAGTTGCGTGAGAGATCGTTTTTTGCGAGCTCGAAAACTTGTGTGTGCGACAAGTTTAGTGGACGGCAGCGGCGATAGGAGCCATCGTAGGTTTGATGTGTTGAGCCTGATTCGCTGATCTCATATTTCACTACTGCTTCCCAGTTTCCATCCTGAAGAATTTCAAGGCTGAGCTTGTACCCATCTTCTAACGAGGAAGCTTTCCCTGATGCGACTAGTCGTGCTGTTTCAGAAAGAACCAACGTTTCGGCACCGTTTACTTGATTCATGAATGTTTCAAGATCGTCAACGCTGCGAGCGGTAGCTTCCGCTCTGAATTTGTCGAAGGCGCGCACCCAGACTTTTTGAGAACCGCGTTGGAAAGCCGCGACGCTTGGGTCGTGATCTTCTTCTTCATCTTCATCTTCCATTTGTTCGGCGGAAGATTCCGGGGCGAAATCAGTCTGTTCGGCAACGACTGTTTCGTTATTCACGTCTTGGGTTGGAGCCGGTACTGGCTCAGGTAGATTGAAACCAAATGGTGTGAAGCTGGAAAGCATCGCGGTGACATCAGTGCTCATGGCGCTGGTATCGAATATGGTGTTTTCGCTTGCCGAGGTTGTGGCGGATTCTGCTTGGTCCTCAGTGCTTTCTTCGGTTGAGGAGTTCGGCAGCTCTCCTGTTTGTTTGAATTGAGCAATCTCGGATGCAGTCGGAAGCGCAATAACGTCTCCCCTCTTTAATGTAGTTACCGGTGCGCCTTTAGCGTCTGTTTCTGTGCTGAGTTCATTGACATGCGCAATCAGTTTCCAAAGTTCGACTTGTTGCAGTGCTGGATGTTTCAGAGCGATGCTCTTGAGGCTGTCGCCAAGTCTGACTGTATATCTGATTCTGCCGTCGGCCGGTTCTTCCTTTTGGAAGGGACCAAGCAGTTTTGCAATATTGTTGCGACGCTCTGCGTTTTTGTTTTCGACTTCGGCTGCAGATGCAGCAGCTTCTTCCGCTTTCCATGTGCTGCCGAAGCGAGCGTTCAGCTCTTCTTCCGCAGAGCCATATTTAACGCCTTTGAAGCCAATGTGGCTATATTTTTTGTGTGCGCCTGAGTTCTTGTAAGCTTCGATATCGTCATCGCCAGGTATCCAGATTAATGTATTGATCTGTGGGTTGCTGAAGCGCTTGCCACCGTGGGTGGTGAGCGGAATGACATTGCGGTTGACGTGGTAGATCGCTGCTGCCAGGTTCTCATCTTGCAAAAAGCGCAGTGCGAGAGCGTGTAACGTGTCATTCTGTCTGACTCGATAACGCTGGCGGGAGCGCTTATTTGGATCTTTCTTGTTGTTTTCGGACGCTTTGTCCTGTTCCTTGCCTGCCTTGTCTTTTTGTTCTTTCACTTTGCGGGCAAGCAGGGCTGCGAGTTCCTCCGGTGAGAGCTCGCGTTTTTGCTCTGGTTTGTCTTCTTTCTCTTTTTCTTTCTCGCCTTGCTTTGCAGCAAGGGCTTTGTCGTCAGCCGGCATGCCATACTTGTTGGTTCCGTCCAGATTTGAATCTGTGGACTTCGCAACTTGTACTTGCTGAGCGATTGTTGCATCAACGGCACGTTCGGCAACGCGCGCGCTATCTGCTGGTTTTGCTTCTGCTTTTTGTTCGTTGAGTTTTTGGTTGGCTACTTCAGCTGCGGTGCCGGCCTGAGTTCTCTCGATTACTCTGCCGGTTGCTTCCATTGTGGCATTGTGTGCCGTCTCGGTAGCTCTTACAGTTGTCGCTTCGCTTGCTTTGATTGCTTCAACTTTGGATTGTGTGACTGTTTCTTTGACAGCAATCTTTTCGATGAGATCTTTGACTAGTTGTGCATTTTCGCCGCGAAGTGTGAAGTTGCCTGCGACTTTTTGGTCGGCTTCTCTTTGACCCAGGAGGCGGCTCAAGTTGAGTTCTTGCGAGCTGTTAAGTGTGGCTCTTTCTCCCTGTCCGTCTTTTCCGGCGAACAGTTCACGTAGCATCGTGCGTGATTGATCGGCGCTTGGCACTCGATCGAAACCTTCACGACCAATGAGTTCTTGAATGCGTCCACCGAGTTTGATACCGTCTGTGGTGGAGCTTGCGATGGAGCCGTCGAGGCGTCCATTGGCGCGCCCCGTAAGCGTCAGCATATCTTGAAGTTGGACTTGTGCACGCGCATCCAGTCGGGAGAATTGCAAGGCCGCCATTTTGCTGTCTTGGGCGAGAAATTCTTTCATTGCAGAGAAATCGTTTGGCTTCATTCCTTTAAGGAATGTGCTCATGTCGCCTTCGCGTCCGGCATGTCCGAGCTTACCGCTTTCGAACTTGTTCATCATTTCGAGCATCGCAGCGCGAGTGGTCGGATTTTGAAGATCGTGGCCGAGTCTCGCTTCCATTGCTGGATTCATTCTAGCTGCCTGGCGATCAAGTGCGGCTTCCATCGCAATGCCTCTTGCGATCACATCATTTCTATTGGACGGACCCTCTGGTCTTATACCTTCTGGTCTCATGCCTGGATTTCGGCCATCCAGGTTTGTTGGGATGTTGCGATCCGGACGTCCAAAGTCGGCACCTGGACGGTTTTGCATTTGCTGAGCGTGCATTTGTTCGATGCGTGCTGAGAGTTCCGCCCGGCGTGCATCGGCTGCAGCGCGTTCGGCATTTATATTGTGGTTGCTTTGGCTCTCCATGACGCGAGCATCGTGCTGTCTTCTCGCATCTGCGAAGGGTCTGTCTTGTTGATTGTTGAGGTCGCGTCGATCGCCACGATTATTGAAATCGCCCCGGTTCTGATCGCCGCGATTATCACCACGGTTATCGCCGCGATTGTCACCGCGGTTGTCGCCACGATTATCACCGCGGTTGTCGCCGCGGTTGTCGCCACGATTATCGCCGCGGTTGTCGCCGCGATTCCAGCCACGGTTGTTGTCGCCGTTGTTGTTATTGTTGTCGCCTATGCGGCGGTGATTGACACCGTTGTCGTAAGGGTTCGGATTGTTATTCTGTGTGCTCTTTGTTCCGTCATTGCTTGGATTGGTTTTGTCACCACGTTCGCTGCGATCGCCATGATCGCGTCCCGGACGGAAAGACTTAGTCTCGTTGTTGTCCAATGTTGGTCTTTCGTTGTGACCACCATGCTGTTTCGTGCTTTCGGGAACCGAGGTCTGTTTAGTAGTATCGCCCGGCTTTACGGAATCAATGACTGGTTTAGCAGTCTCAACGACCGGTTTGACGGTGTCTGGTTTAACTGGTTCTTTAGCAGTATCGGTTCCGTCGCCTTTGCGGTGGCCTCTTTCGACGCCTGGTTTTTCAGGCGATTGCTTGTCACCAACTTCGCGATTTCCATCTGGACGCTCTGGACGATTTTTTCCGCGTTCGGGATTATCGCCGCCGTTATTTCTCTCGGCCTGGTTGTTTCTAATGCGAATCGGATCGCCTTCTGCTTTCCCGTCTTTGTCCAGTTTCTGCAGGTTGCGTCCACCATCCATGACTTTGTAGTGGGTCAGGCCATTGTCGCCTTGAACGGTTAATGTGCGCACTCCAGTGTTTTTGTCGAAGTGCTCGATTCCTTTTATCTTGTTGCCGTTTGCGTCAGTAATGGTCCTTTCACCGCCGAAGCCTGTGTTGGACGTCATCTGCCTGTGTAGATCTAGTGCAGCCTTGGTATTTCCGTCTAGCGGAGGCTTTGTCAATTGCTCTGAAGTTTCCCGAATTCTGTTTGGATCGGGTTTCTCTTGATTGATTTCGCCGTAGGCGTTAGTGCCTCTGTCTGAGCTATTAAGATAGGTCTGGAGTTGTTTTTGGTTCTGTTGTTGGCGCTGCGTATCGTTAAGCAATGCGGAATCTGCACTGGACTTTCCGTCCAGTAGATTCTTTTGAGCTTCAGTTGCGCCATTTTGAGGCGCGTCACCACGCGGAGGCATGAATCATTCCCCGTTCAACAAGTTCTTTATTCAGAAACAAAAGCCTGTTTGGCTTTCCAACCCATTCTCTTCGCTTAATCCAGGACCGGTGAAAACACCGCCGAATGGTCATAGATTTATGATGCAAAGAGTTATATCAGAGCAAAATAATAATTGAAATTTTTGTCATGGTCAATTGATCTAAGCTGCAGTTTTCACTGTGGAATTGTTCAGGCATGGTGGAAATACGAAGTTTTTGGATTAAACGTTCATTTCCCATCCCGCTTCATACGTTTTTGACTTTTGTTCAGTCAATTTTAGGATGGCCCTTTCTAAATTGATGGTTCAAGATTTTCGAGTGTGGCGTTTTCTTTTGCTGCTCTGGTTCTTTTGCTTCTTTGTCTGTTCGTCCACGTGAGCTATAGGTTGCGGCGGCGGTGGGTCTGCCTGCGTGGTGAAGAAGGTCGGTTGCGACATCACGCTTTCATCTATCCACGTATTGATGATGGTCCAGGAAACGACCTCTCCTTTGCGAACGGAGCGGAAATAGACAGGAAAGTGATCTCGATCGTCGGTCCAGACTTCCCACTCATCAGATCCTGATCCTTTCCGCCAGCGGTGATACGGGTACGATTTGCTTACTCCGCTACCTATGCATTCGGCTTTTAGCGCGCGTGCCGCTTTGGGATTGATGATGGGCGGGTATTCAAAATCATCGAGTTTCGAGACGTTTGTCCACTGTGTTTCTGTATTCACGGTGGTGACCTGTTGCTTTGCAAAATCAATCAGTATTTTCTCTTTTGCATTATGCGAGCGCCCCAAGACTCTGGCCATTCCGGCTCCGTTGTAAAACAGGGAGATCTCTTTGTGCGGAGCGACACTGCTATCAACGCTGTAGATGGCGCCGACCGGATGTCCTGACTCAGGCTCTTCGTTGGCTATGTCTGATTCGGCTTGTCTATCTACTTTGACTACTAAATTTCTGAGCATAGAGCTCACGCTAAGTCCCAGTACTGCAAGAATGACCACCGTTAGAATCAAATTCAGGCGCATTTTTCTAGAACGCTCCGGAGTTTCGCGGGGCTGCCGCCCCTCCCAACTCCTCCGCTACAGATCACTCAAAACATCATAGCTTTGAGAGCGCTTGAATTACATAGGGAAAAATCCAGTTTCGATGGACGATCTAACGGATTACCGAATCGACTTTTCTATTCTCGAAATCGCTGAATGTGCCAAAGTCTATGGACATTCTGGCACTGATTTCGACTTGGACAGCGTCGAATAGCTTTTCGTGCGTGTCTGGGTTTTTCCTCGTGGAATCAACAAGAGCGTCCCAGTTCAGGCTGGTATCGAGGAAGCTAATATGTTTGGACGGAAGATTTGTCATTGATCAACCCAGGACTCTCAATGGAGCATATCTGGTATTTATTACAAATTGATGGAATTTTCGACACGTCGATATGACACTTTGCGACTGACTAAGATCTGAAGCGCCAAATTAAGCGAGGTTCCAGGCGATTTCAGGAGGAGCGGTTATAAAATGTATCTAATCAAAGATGGCTTTGACGCCAAAACCAGTCATTGATCATAACGAATTTCTTTGAAAGCATCACTGCGACAGGAGCTAGCTGCTAAAATCTGACTTTGGATATCTCGCCATAGCCTTTTTGCTATGCGAAGGAGATGGCAAGGGTCTTGCGCATCTCCTGTAAACGGTCGGCGCTTGCTGCCGTCAATTGGATTCGAGAGGAGCGAAATAATGAAGCCGCAGAAGCGATCAAGAGAGTATTCGGATAACGGACCGCGCAAGCGTAAACTTGATCCGATCGTTGCCAACAAAATTGATTTCATCGATTACAAAGATGTGAATCTCTTGCGCAAGTTTATTACTGAGAATGGCAAGGTTCTGCCGCGTCGCATCACAGGCTGCAATGCCAAAAACCAACGCTCCATCACATTAGCTGTGAAGCGTGCTCGCGCTCTCGGTATTCTTCCTTTCACAGGTTCTATCTAAGTTTTTCCGGGCGCCTCGTGCGGATCGCTTTTGCATGAGGGTTCGGAATCAAGAATCGAAACACAGCTCTTCGGGGCTGTGTTTTGTTTTCGTATGGAGATACTATGTAAGCGCCGAGCGAAAGCTGGTCGCTTGTAAACCGAGAACAATTGCAGTAGCACTTG
>JAIEQI010000155.1 GCA_019747875.1 Candidatus Obscuribacterales bacterium | reverse complement strand
ATGGCAGGGTTCTCTGTTGAACGCATCGTCAACCTGTTGATAAAGCTGGATTACGTGATCGGACTGGATGCCAGACCCGCAGCTAAGGGCGCCCGAGGCTGCGTTGTGGATCTTGCAGAGAAACGAGGCAGAAAGTCTGATTTGATCAAGGCGTAACAATTGGTCAGCAAGTTGCTGACTAATTACAAAGGGTAATTAGTGTACAATTCCGAACGTTCGCCCGACGTTTAGAAAAAAGATGAAAGAAAACGATAACTGGGTGCTAAGCGACAATAGAGCTTTCAAATGCGGCATAGATGCACCACAGCTGGTGGCTCTAGAGAATTGTAGACATCCGCTTTATCTTGCAATGTCGGATGGAACGTAGTCCGCACCACAAGGGTGCAATGGACTATGCAAATCTATTGAGTTCGAAATGCTACTGATGCTGCGGCTGCAACTTTAAGCATGCGATCAAATTCATTTGAAGGAAGCGCCTTTGCAATCGAATAATTTTTCATCGCCTTCGCATAGTCAAAATACATCAAACGGACGAATCGCCCATCAGCGAGCTGACGCTCAAGCGGCTGTCTTCCAATAGCACTTAAAGGATTGGCCGCTGCAATTGGACCGGAAGGAAATACTTCAGCAAGACGTGCTTGCGGTACGGTCAACTCGAAACCGCTATTATTATTGTTTTCGAAAAGATAGGCAGTACACCCCTGCTGCTCGTCGTCCAGAAAGTTGCAGATTGTCAATTTGTTATCCATCACTGAAACAAGCGCCACTACTTCCGGTGCTACTTTGACGGGGATTCTATGCCCGCCGATAACGCTCGAGATTACGGTCGGATTCTTGCCTGTCTTGACCAGCATTGCTCCATCCGAGAGCAGCAATTCTCGACCGTTTTCAAAAGAGAACTCGGCATTTGTTGTTGGCATTAAGCGAGTGTCTGAATGAACTAAGGCTGGAAAAGTATTCAGAAGAGCGACTCGCTCAGCTTTGGTCTCAACCCGCCCCGGCGACGCTAACTGCGCTCGCACACTTGTCATAGCTAGAGTTCCGATTGGCACCCAGCGCCCTGAAAAAGCATAGCGAGGGTCTGCCTTGATCAGCCTGGCATCGGCGACAACACCCCTGCCTTCCGGTCCTAAAAGTTGCTGGCGAAGTCCCCTGGCATGACCCAAACTGCCGCCCAATCCAGTGAAGTCTGTTGGAACCGTCGGATTATTGAAGATCTGCGGCAAGCGAAGTCCATCCAACGTAAATGAATTGGTTGGGAATCCCGGCAACGGCGTTGCTGGAGCAGCAGCTTCCTGCGCAAAAGCAGGCGCACAGGCAACGGCAAGCCCTAGACAGATGAAAACACTTCTTCTCGACATTGCTCTGTTCATAAGCTTGCCCTCCCACGTTGACCACCGGGGCTGATGAGCATTGCCTGTCTTTTGTTCCCAATTCCTAGCTCAGAGCCTGTTCAAGCATTAAGAATCATGCACACAAACTGGATTACAAAGCGCGGTCGCTGATAGAATGCGTCCTCAGATAAATACACGGCTGCGCTCAATCGCATCGAGAAGTCACAAAATAGGATTTGCAGATGTCAACTTTCAAACAACCTTCGCTTCAAAAACACTTTCGGTCAACGTCAAATGCTTCCACTACGAAGGTAATCGGCTGTTTTCTCCTGCTTGCGATGAGCATTCCAATGGATCCTTCGATGGCAGCCAGTGAACACAAAAATGCCAGCAGCAAAGCAGGATCCAATATGTACAAAAATCAGATTGCAGCAGTTGATGAGCAAACCCGGAACAGCGAGAAGTTTGCCGCGCTCACAGATCAATTCATGAAGGAAAGCCTGCTTCTTTCTCCAAGCACCGCCTCACAGGTTGGCTATCACAAACATACGGATCCGAAAACAGGGAAAACTATTGAGCTTGATGCGCTGCTGGATGAGATGAGTGCAGAAGCGATGAAAACGCAGCGCCAGTTTTATGCAAGTTGGCGTGAACGTTTTAACAAGGAAGTGCCGAAGAATTCACTTTCTACACAAGATGCTGCGGATTGGCAACTTGTGGACGATCAGATCGGACTTCAGCTACTGGAGTTTGACAAAATTCAGAACTACAAACATAACCCAACAGTCGCAGTTGAGCTCATTGGCGGCGCCCTTTTCCAACCGCTGACTGAAGATTACGCACCAAAAGATGTACGCCTGGGACATATCATTTCTCGCATAGGCCAAATTCCGAGACTACTTCGAGAAGTGCAAACTTACATAGATAACTCGGACCCGATTTTCGTCTCAACAGCAATTGATGAAAACGATGGAAATATCGACATGATTGAAAACACCATCGGAAAAGAACTCGAAGGAAATGCGGCGCTGAAAGCTGCCTTCGACAAGGTTGCACCGAATGCGGTGCAAGCGCTCAAGGATTACTCAAAGTGGTTGAAGGAAGATCTGGCAAAGAAACCAAACGATCGAAGCTGGCGACTGGGACAAGATCTCTACGCACAGAAATTCAAATTAGTAATGGAAGCGAACCTGACTCCTGATGAGCTTCTTGCAGATGCAGAGAAAGAGCTAAAGTCAGTACGCGCAGAGATGCTGCAATTAGCGCTTCCACTGTACAAACAATACTATCCAGACAAAGGCGAGCACAAAGACCTTCCCGAAGCAGAGCGTCAAAATCTGATCATCTCAGCAGTAATAGACAAGATTTCTGAGAATCATCCAAAGCGCGACCAGCTTCAGCAAGCCATTGAAGCGGATCTAGAGATGATCAAGGAATTCATTCGCGAAAAGAAGATTGTCAGTTTGAGTTCGCGCGACAATTTGAAAGTGACAGCAACTCCACTATTTTATCGAGGCGTGTTATCGGTAGCCGCATTTCATAGTGCCCCAGCGCTAAACCCTAAAGCCCAGGCGGAGTATTGGGTTACACCAATCGATCCCTCAGTGCCGGAGGCGAAGGCTGAATCAAAGCTGCGCGAATATAACAACTTCACTTTGAAATGGCTAACTATCCACGAAGCTCTACCAGGTCACTATATTCAATTTGAGCATCTAAATAACATTCAGCCGGAACGCAGGCGGCTATTGCGCTCCCTTTATGCAAATGGTGCATATGTTGAAGGTTGGGCCGAATACATTGCACAAGTGATGATGGACGAGGGGTTCATGAAAGATGATCCACGCTTCCGCATAATCATGAAAAAGATTCGTCTGCGCGTCCTTTCAAATTCCATTCTGGACATCAGAATGCAAACAAAAAACATGACTGATGAACAGGCTATGGACCTTTTGACTAAGCAAACATTCCAGACTCAAGCAGAGGCGGAAGGAAAGCTTAAAAGGGCAAAACTCACATCAGCCCAACTGCCGACGTACTATCTAGGTCTTAGGGAATGGTTGAAATTCCGCAAGCGCTATCAAGATAAGATGGGCTCCAAGTTCGACTTGCTGAAATTCCACAACCAGGTACTCGACGAAGGTCCACTTCCTGTTCCGATCATTGAACAGATAGTCAACTAAAGCGATCTGGGGTTTCGCAGCTCTATGGCGCGGTTCACACCTGATTGCACTTTTGCACAGTACAAACCTGTGCTTCCCATCCTTATGCTACCCGTATGCGTAACGTACCCTGAGGTGGGACGGTACACAGATGGAACGATCAGAGAACAATCACAATAAGGCTATTTTGAGCGAACAAGCCAGCGACTTGTTGAGCGCCAGCGAACATTCGCGACTTCCTGAATTAGTACATTCTGCTTTAACAGCAGGAGTAGTAAACCCGGTCAGAGCAGTAGCTCAAGTCATCGACCAAAATATCGGAGCCGGAAGCGAGAAATTAATCGCCAATGGTTTTGCAAACATTGGACTCGAAAACAGGCAATCGGCCGAATTCAACACCGGTGATTGGTATCAACAGCAACTTGGACACGCCATTGGAAGCGCACTACCATTCTTACTTGCCCGCGGTCTAGCGAAGTCTGCCATAGCAGGCTCGACAGAAACAACAATTCAGACCACGGTAACCCAAAGCTTTCTGCGAAAGAGTTCGGACGAAGCAATTACCTCCGGTACCGCTGGGCTGATCTACGGGCTGCTCTTGACGCCAAACTCCGGGCAAACAAGCTCGGCTTCCGAATTTGTGTCGCAGAGACTCAAGACAGGGCTTGAAAACGCCGTACTCTTTGGCTCAATTGGATTTGCAGCGCCAATGATCGGTGCCGCCTTAGGCTCAAGCGCAAATACAGTTGCAAGGTCTGAGCTTCCCCGTACAGTAAAAACACCTCTGAGTTCCGTTCTCGACAGTCCGCTTAGTTCTGGATTAGCAACCGCACTTACTGCCGGTGCCCTAGCAGCAGAAGGAACTGCGCTAAAAGACGGGCGCGCTTTACCAACAACAGCGGAGCTCAAAGAAAACTTAATCAGCATGGCATTCGTGGGTGGAACGCTTGGCGTCATACATAAAGCAGCTACGTCGCCCGAGTTGAAGAGCGCTTCAATCTCACAGTGGAAGGTTCAGACGGAGACAGGAAAGACTTCCATCGAGCCAAGAATGGAAACTGGACCAGCCAAGCAGTTAACAGAGAACGGAAGGACAGAGATCGCCAGACCAGCCGTAATCAGGGAGCTAACCAGCGAGCAGCCCGTCACAAAGAAGCAAGTGAAAGAGTATAAACTTGCCTCCAGCGAAGAAGGCAATATCCGAACACTTCTATCTGGCGAAACGAATTACAAGTTGCTCGGTAAAATGGAGCGCGGTACAAGAGGCGCCTGGATGGTTGAAGATCCAAATGGAGCACAAAAGATCTTTAAGATGGTTGATTGGCACAATGATGTTACTCCGCAGATAAACACCTCAGCTCAATCAGCAGCCAGACTGAATTCCGCAAGCCATCCTACACCGCGTTTCGAACGAGTTGAATTCACAAAACCATTTGGTAGTTGGTATGTTCAAGAAAAACTGGACGGAATTCCAGCACCGGCTCCCAGCGACAGACTTATAGGTCAGATGGTTCGCATGAATGAGAGACAGTCAGGGAATGCCGCCGGTGGCAAGGACTGGTCCGATCAAATCATGAGTGCGTTGCATCGTGATAAATTCGGATGGCAAAATCGAATTGCGTCAGCCAGCCCCGAGGGAGCCGCGCTTGTTGCTGATTTGAGAAAAACGTATCTGCGCAACAGCGAACTTAATCTACGAAAAAACGATATCGTTCACGGTGACTTTCAGCATTACAATGCTCTAGTAAGCAAACACGATCGCCTCACTGGCTACATAGACTGGGAAGGTGCAGGAAAAGGAGATCGCAGCATCGACTTATCTCGCTTACTTTACGATGCGTATGTAGCTGAAAGGGAAATAAAATATAGAGCTAATCCAGAGACACTGAAGATGCTTCATGAACAAATCAAAGATGTCTCTGGACGATCTGCCAGAGATAGTCTAATGGCTTATTGGATTTTGCAAGTATCTGATTTCGGAGTGAAAGTAGGCAATCCTGGACTTTTCTTTGGAGTAGGACGTCGAATCATAGATGACATAAAAGCCGACCGCTGGCAGTACGATTTCAGCAGACGGGTCGCCCAGAGGCAAAGCAATGCAGCACTAGCAATGGCTACAG
Organism: Candidatus Obscuribacterales bacterium; assembly: GCA_019747875.1. Lineage (GTDB taxonomy): Bacteria > Cyanobacteriota > Vampirovibrionia > Obscuribacterales > Obscuribacteraceae > JAIEPM01. Next base: position 863 of record JAIEQI010000155.1, on the reverse strand, counting down.
CGCTACCCTAAAATAATCCCTTTTATTCTGAACGAACTCAGTCAAACCAAAACCGAGCAAGCCCTCCCTGGAGCCGCATAGAAAGGAGCCTTTACAGGACGAACTAAGCGATGCGACCGCTGAAGAAGGACCACCCTAAGTACCCTACGCCGCCGACAATGAGCAAGCCGCCAATGCCTGCACAAACGTAAAACGCGATCATCGGATCACCTTCCACTTCCTTGAGCAGGCGCAGGTCGTCAGGATTGTTCTCCAGGAACTTGATCTCGACCGTTTCGCCTTTTTCGTGTTTTTTCCAATTGTCGTAAGAAAGATCATGCTTCGCGATGTGTTTAACACCGCCCTTATCAGAGAATTCAAGTTGATAAAAGTATTTAGTCTCTTGTTTCTCGTGACGATAACGATGCCCATTGTGCGTGTCGTAATCAGTATGCCGCTCGATCCGCTGATCTTTATTCACAATGGTGGCAGTTGCTTCGACGCCATGTTCCTTAATGTCTTTCTGGTGCATTGACGTATAAAAACCAACGCCACATAACATCAAACCAATGACCATCAAGATAATCGTAGAGATTATCGGTGAACCTTTTCTTCCCACAGTAGCTACCCTTTGTTTCTTAGACTTCAGCAAAACCAGGCCGCTATTTCAACATCGCAGCTCAACTCAGACATCGTATCAGAAATCGGCACGATCCGGCTCACTTGCTCGGCCCCTTAGCGTCAACGCTGAATCATCTGCAACCTCGCTTGCCCAGACCGCCCCGGTATGGAGCGCGATTCGCTCTCGTATGGAGATTTCCTGTTGTCTGTCAATGGGTTCAAGAAATTTTCCATTTTTTATTCCATGGAAAAAATGGCAGGCC
>JAIEQI010000014.1 GCA_019747875.1 Candidatus Obscuribacterales bacterium | reverse complement strand
CTCTCAACTCCTCCGCTAATGACGGCCCCTTGATTCGCTGGGCTGCCACCCCTCTCAACTCCTCCGCTAATGACGGCGCCCTTGATTCGTTGGGCGGTCGCCCCTCTCAACTCCTCCGCTAATGACGGCGCCCTTGATTCGTTGGGCGGTCGCCCCTCTCGACTCCTCTGCTAATGACGGCGCCCTTGATTCGCTGGGCGGTCGCCCCTCTCGACTCCTCTGCTAATGAGACGCTTGAGTCGTTTGTTTATCGCTGGAAGTGGCACCTGAGATTCGGAAATGATCTATCAGCACTTGCGTGCCGATTTAATCAAAATACAAGGCCATCAGGCCCGAAGACGACGAGGAAATGAATTAGTGCCGGATCGGGGTACCAGATAAGATCCTTTCTATCTTATTGAGCTGGGCTGTTGGAATCGGGGTTCCACTGGCTTTGCAGTTCTCTTCGATTTGCTTCTTGCTCGTTGCGCCAATAATGACGCTGCTGACCGATTGTGTCCGCAGGCACCAGGCAAGTGCAAGTTGTGCTATCGACATGTTCATTTCAGCTGCAATTGCAGAAAGGCTTTCGACCTTTTCAAGTGTTTCATCTGAAAGCAGGTCGCCACGCAACCAGTATCCTTCTTTCTCGCGGCTTGCGCGGCTGCCTTCCGGGTGTGGCTGCCCGGGCTTGTATTTGCCGGTGAGTGCGCCTTGAGCCAACGGAGAGAACACGACTTGTCCCATCCCGACTTTCTCGGAGACCGGGATAATTTCCTTCTCGATGTTTCGAGCAAACATGTTGTAGCAAGGCTGGTTGGAAATCGGCGGCGGAGCATGCATCTTGTTTGCAAGGTCGCAAGCTTCTTGAATCTTCTCTGCCGGCCATTCGCTGACGCCCCAGTAGAGAATTTTTCCTTGTCTTGTGAGGATGTCCATTGTCATAACCAGCTCTTCCATTGGAGTGCCGGGGTCGTATCTGTGACACTGGTAGAGGTCGATGTAGTCGGTTGCCATCCGTCGCAAGCTGGCATTGCATTGCTCAGTTACGTGCTTGCGGGACAAGCCGCGATCGTTCGGTCCATCTGCCATTTCGAAGAAGCATTTGGTTGCAAGTACGATTGAGTCGCGGCGCAAGCTTTTCAGTGCCTTGCCGACAACTTCCTCTGATTTCCCGAGAGCATAAACATTGGCGGTATCGATGAAATTGATTCCGAGCTCGTACGCGTAAAGCATCTGCTCGATTGAGTTTTGCTCATCAACGTGTCCGCCATAGGTAAGCCAACTGCCAATGCTGACTTCGCTTACCTTGACACCCCATTTACCTATTTTTCGATAACGCACTCAGACTATCCTCATGCAGCCTTGGGACTTGCTTCCTCTTTCCATATCGGGAGGAAGAAGATTGCAATGATACCAGGAATGGCTGCGAAGAAGCTTAGAAGGAAGAAGTTCGTATATCCGAGACTGGCTTGGATGTAGCCTGAGAAGGCTCCGGGAATCATGACTCCAGCTGCCATCATTCCTGTTGCGACCGCGTAGTGAGCGGCTTTGTACTGCTGTTTGACAGTTTGCAGCATGAAGACCGTGTAGGCGGCACAGCCTAGACCATACGCGAATTGTTCGATTGAATTTACGACATAGACCCAGGTTTGTGACGGATGGAGCAGGGCGAGCAGCCAATATAAAAGGATGGCTGCATTCTGGAAAATTGCCGTCGGCCACAGCCATTTCTTGACGCCGCCTTTGCTAATCAGCCAGCCGCCGAGAATGCCTCCTAAAAGAAGGAAGATGACACCGACTGTTCCATAAACTATGCCGACATCTTGAACTGACATTCCCATGCCGCCCTTTTCGACTGAGTCGAGTAGGAAGGGCGAGGCGAGTTTTAGCATGAGTGCATCGCCGAGTCTAAATAAGAGAATGTAGCAGACGATCGCCAACGCGCCTGGTTGGTGGAAATATGAAATGATGGCGTGTCCATATCTGGACATGAAGCTCTCCCCTGGAGCTTCCGGATGAACATTGCCAAGCTCTGGCGGATTTGGAACAGCCGGTTCGGATGGTCCTACGGGACCGCCTGTTGAATCAGTGGTGCCGCCAACTCCAGGTGTGCTTCCGGATAAGCCGGTTGTGCTGCTTGAGCGGGCCGCTAGTGCTGCTCCGTTGATAGCCAGTGCTTCTTTGGCTTGTGCTCCAGACAGCGCGACTGGACTTGCGCCAGCTTCCAATCGGCTGTCATTCCGAGGAAGATAAAACTTATGAAAAGCAGACAGGACAAATAAAATGACTGAGAGGATCATAAAAGAGATCATCCAGGCATTGTATTTGCCGTAAGAAGCCTGAAGTGCGCCCGCAAGGACGACCATCCCGCCTGAACCGAAAAGCCAAGCCAGTCTATAGGCTGTGTTACGAACTCCAACGAAGAGAGCTTGCATGTCTTTGGGTAGAGCTTCCAAATAATAGGCATCGATGGCGACATCATGAGTCGCCGAGGCGAGGGCTGAAATTGCGAAGAGAGCCAACGCGGCTTGGACCGGCCACGGACTGATTGTTGTAACTGCAAGAATGCCGAGCATAAATGCCAGCACCAGCTGTGCCACCACGACCCAGTCTTTCTTGAATCCGAAGAAATCGACTAGAGGCGCCCAGACGAATTTGAGTGTCCAGGGCCATGCCAACAATGACGTCAATCCAATCAATTCATTACTGGCCCCGAGGTCTTTCAAATATATCGCTGACATCATCATGACGATGGTGTAGGGGAGCCCTTCTGCGAAATAGAGAGTTGGAATGAATACCCAAGGATTTCGTTTTGACATATTGCCGCGCCGCCAAACTGTAGAGGTGATAAAGCTTAGCAAAAGAGACGCAGATTGACATGAATCGTTTCCCGCCGTTTTAACTAGTTTTCAGGAGGAGCCTATAAATTTACATTCGAGCTGCATTACCGAGGGGGTTGAGAATGAATCGTGGTGCCCGGTTCATTGGACCTAGCAAGTATCGAGCCAGCTTGTTGATTTTTGCCGAAGCACTCTCGCGCTTTAAACCGGAGCTTTGTTTGTCCGTGAAATCTGAAGTAGCAGCATAGCTGGTAAAGAGAGACCATCGCTTTGAAAGATACAGCTAGCGGCGAAACTATTTGAATAAGGTGTAGAATTCATCGCAGAGACCTTCCGTGCACGTCGGAAGAACAGGACACTGCCGAAATACTTATGAAATCAGTCACCACTAAAATCCAACTTGGATTATCACTTTTACTTTTGCTGTCCACAGTCGCTTCAACAAATCTATTCTTGGAAGCGGGTGCAGAAGCCGCTCCCATGGCTGAAAGAAATGCTGCTAAAAATACTGCCACTGGCGATCATCTACTGAATGAAAAATCCGCGGCAGCGCTGGCCGACAAGATCGATCAACTGGTCAGCAAAGATTTCTATAACGCCGATCAAGTTCCGAAGGACTGGAAGCCGGCATTCAAAGCCGAGCACGATAACTTGCTGAAGTCAAAATCCGTTTTTGATTTCTCGCAATCAATGAATCGTGCGCTTGCGAAAATGAAAGCTAGTCACACACAATTCGTCACGAAGAACGACGAATCATTTTACTTCATGCGCAATCTTTTCGGTCGAATGGGCCGGGACCGTGGGCGAAAACTAGAAGGAGACTATGTTGGCTTGGGCGTTGGCGGTGCGCACGCGGAGAAGAATCAAGTTCGTTATGTTCTTGATGGCAGCCCCGCGATCGCTGCTGGTTTTAAGCGTGGCGACAGAATAATCTCCGTAGACGGTGAGCCATACACCGGATATGACATGTGGTACGGCAAATCTGGAAAGGATGTTGCTGTCACCGTTCGGCGGAATAACAGCGATGTGAAACTAACCGTGAAGCCAGTCAAGAAAGACTTTCTGGACGCTTACGTTGAGGCAAGCGAAAAATCCGCCAGGCTAATAAATGAAGGAAAGCACAAAATAGGTTATTACCATTTCTGGAGTGGCGGAGAAGGCAGTACAGACACCTTTTCAGAGGCTGTTGGTACAAGTTTGCTGCAAGCCGATGCGCTCATCCTTGATCTGCGCGATGGATACGGTGGAGCCTCGTTTGATGATCTCGATTTTTTCTTTCGCCCAAGGTCTGCTTATCCTGAAATGAAGAGTGTCACTCGCAGGGGATCCAGCACGATGCGTCAATACTTTGACAAGCCCTTGGTTGTCTTAATCAACAAAGGAAGCAGAAGTGGCAAAGAACTAATGGCTTTTGGTATTAAACGCAGCAAGCGCGGGACACTTATCGGTGATACCACTGCTGGATATGTACTAGGGGGGCGTTTCCGACTATTAGATGATCATTGTGCACTCTATGTAGCAGCTGTGGATGTACTTCTTGACGGCGAGCGACTTGAAGGAAAGGGAGTTGATCCTGATATAGTCGTAAGCGACAATTTAGGTGAAAAGGACGAGGTCCTAATTGCGGCGATCAAAAACCTCAAAGATCAGCTGGATGGTACAGCTAAACCGTGACGGCGATCAAGAGAACCGTGGGAGCTGTTAGGCATCTGAGAACGAATCAAGACGAAAGGTAGCAGCGATTAAATGCATCGCTGGATCTGAGAAGACCGTGGGAAAGAACCGAGATCTCAAAGAAGAACTTGAAGAGTACATGGAGGCATCCGTTGAATGCCTTGACTTCAGTGGATCTGTGCTCGTTCACAAAAAAGGAAAAGTCTTGCTATCGGCCGGATATGGCGAAGCCGACCGCGAACACAACGTGCCCTGCAAGGCTGACACTATATATAGAATTGCTTCAATTACAAAGCAGTTCACAGCCATGGCGATCATGATTCTTGTGGATCAAGACAAGCTGGCATTGAACGACAAGATCAGTATTTATTTGAATCGCATTCCAAAGTCATGGCAATCGATTACGATCAAACATTTGCTTTGCCATACATCCGGAATCCAGAGCTACACTGACCTGCCGGACTTCGAAAAGACGAAAAAAGAATCTGCGACACCTGAGGAAATAATTGCGCGCATAAAGAAGCTGCCATTGAATTTCAGTCCTGGGCGCAAAACCGAGTATTCAAATACTGGTTACATAATACTAGGTCACATTATCGAAAAGGTCTCTGGCAGAAGCTATGAAGGTTTTCTCCAGGAAACTATATTCGGACCGTTAGCAATGAATGACTCGGGATACGATCATCCTGAAGTGGTCATGGAGGATCGGGCGCGCGGTTATGCTCGTCCAAACAAGAACGAACTGCTCAATGCGCCTTACATCGACATGAATCTGCCATTTGCAGCTGGCGGACTTTGTTCCACAGTTGAAGATCTCTATAAATGGGAGCGTGCTCTTGGACGATGTGATCTGATTCCGAAGAAATTAACGGACATTATGTTTACGCCCGTGAAAAATGGCTTTGCATGTGGTTGGATGGTGGACGAACAGCAAGGTCACAAGCGCGTACAGCATGCCGGTGGTATTGACGGATTCTCTACCATGATCATTCGCTATTTTGAAGATGATGCCGCGGTTATTGTTTTGAGTAATGTACAATCCTGCTTCTACTCTGCGCCGTCGGTCGCTGCGGGGCTGTCATCCATACTGCTGGGTGAAGATTACAAATTGCCGAAGGTCCGCACGAAGATTTCTGTGGATCCGAAAATCAGTAAAGCATATGTCGGTCTTTATAAATTGTTCGACGACACGGTCTTGGCTGTACGCCAGGAAGCTGACCAATTGACGATTCAAGCGGGTGGGCAACCTGTAATTGAAATCTTCCCGGAAAGTGAAACCGAATATTTCGTAGACGACTTCGACGCCCAAATAACTTTCTGCCGCACCGGTAAACGAATCAGCCACATCCTCTGGCATCAAGGCGGCTCCGTAACCACAGGCAAGAAAGTCTAACGCTGCTTGTAGGTTCGTAACCCTCGATTTGCGTGCAGCCAAGTACGCAGCTAAGTATGGAGCGCGAACACTCAGTACAAATATGGAGCGCGAACACTCAGTAAAAATACGGAGCGCGAACACCCAGTGTGCAGCTAAGTATGGAGCTAAGTATGGAGCGCGGACGTCCCGATGCTGTTGGCGATCTCATCTCAGCTTGGTCTAGTGCAGATTTTTGCAGCTAGTATGGAGCGCGGACATCTTGTCCGCCCATAAGCGCGAAGCGCGTTGCAGCTACGCATTCGGAGTTTCGCAAGAGGTAGAGTCTCCCTAAAGCTGTAGCGTAGATAGTAGAATCTGCCTATGGGCGGACGGGACGATGCTGCTGGCGATCTCATCTTTTTTAGGACCTAGAGCTGCTTCTTGCCTATTTTTTAG
>JAIEQI010000167.1 GCA_019747875.1 Candidatus Obscuribacterales bacterium | reverse complement strand
GATCTTAAGGAGTGATTCGCGCTTCTCAGTTGGGTTCGATCCCGGGAGCGCCGGCATCTTGCCGGCTTCGATCTTAAAGAGCGATTCGCGCTTTAAGATCGGTCCAGACACTAGCGTGCGTTTGCTGTAATTCGCAAATTCTGAGTGGTCTTCTTCTGCATCTTGGTCGACATCTTTGTAGTGTCGTTTGACAACTTCGAAGCGAACCCGCACCAGCTGTTCTTGTTGTGCCAACGTACAACAGGATTATCGAAGCCCGCCTTCATGTACCACTCGCGTACTTCCTCTTCCGGTATGTAGTATGCGACTGGTGCGATCAAGTGGTCGAAAACGATATGGTTGACTTCGGTGAAATCAAACTTTCCGATATAGGCCAGGTAGGTTTCGTAAAACATCTCTGGGAGCCACTTTGCGTTCTTCCGGAGAGCCGAGTAAGGCGACGCTATACCAGCCGAAAAACCATACAAAGGAATTGAAATGGTAGTAGAGATAATCTTCAAAATGCTTGCTGGCAATTTTGCTGTGAATGCTTCTCTTACTGGGCTGATCAAATTGGTTATCCACCAATTGTTCTCTTTGCCATAGACCCAGATGGATACTGAACCGCCGGGAGCCAAGCAATCCACAACGGATGAGAAACCGGCTTGCGGGTCTTCCATGTGATGTAAAACACCTACTGAAAAAGCGTACTCAAATATGTGCTTGAACGGAAGCTTGCGAATATCTGCTTGAACCAAATGCAGTTGCGGCATATGTCCGACATTATGGAAAGCCACATCAATGGCATCACCGATATCAATGGCGAAAACCATTTTTGCACCGGATTCGGCTATCAGCTGCGCGTGCCGCCCTTTCCCGCATCCGGCTTCGAGGACGATTTTGTTTTTGATGAAATCTTCGTCTACTGGATAAATCCAATCGTAAAACTGTTTCTTATACGTGGCAACGAGCCTTGGAAATTCTTTCCAGGCGTCGGCAAATCTATCGCCTGTCGTCAAATCTACTGATGAACTCAGCGCTGCATCAATCATGCGTGGGACACCACCGGTGATGGCATACTGCTTCAAGCAATTTGTGCAGGTTAATGTGCCGCTCATGATCTCGCGACCTTCAGCGGTATCAACGGGCTTGCTTTCGCGTTCTTCTAAATGCAACCCACCTTTGCAGTGAATGCAGGCCAGGTAAGGTAATGCGCTTGGTTTCATATGATGATTCCCGAGACTGGAGCCAATTGATTCGTAAGCCGTGGGCTATTACGAGTCGGGCCTTATTGTATTTGCAACCACTTCAAGCTGACAAGCGATAGGTTCTAAACAAGCGCGTGTGTAAGCTTGAATGCTTTTTTAGTTTCAAAAGGGATTGTGAGATGTAGTGCTGGACATTGTTTCCGGACGCTCTCCGCGTGTTAGACTGAGTTAATTTGGCGGGACTGTGACGAGGTCCGCTTAGGGAGAGGGCTTGTCATGGGTTGGGGTGTTAGTGGATTCTCATACAGATCGCTGTCTGGGATAGTGATCCATTGCATCTATCGAGTCCTTAAGCTCGGAAATTTCGTTGACCACGCGCAGGGCTTTTTTGGCGTACAGGTCTCAATGAGGTGATCGAGCAAGTCGAATCTCAGGCACCAAATACGGTGCGAATTAGTTGCGGCGCTTTGGCTTTCCTAAACTACTTTGAGCTCGGGAATGGGAACGATAAATTTGCCGCCCATTTCGCGATATGCCTTTTGTTGTTCGAGAATTTCGTCAACAAAATTCCACGTCAGAAGCACTACGTAATCGGGTTTCAACTCAAGTAATTTCTCTGGTGGCAAGATCGCAAGATGATTGCCAGGAGTAAAGAGTCCCTGTTTCACAGTGCTGCGATCAACGACAAAGTCAACCAAGTCTTTGTCGATTCCGAAGTAATTCATTAGAGTGCTGCCTTTCGCTGACGCACCGTAAATCGCTATGGACTTGTTTTGAGATTTAAGATCTTTCAGCAAAGTTAACAGCTCTGTTTTGAGACGTTGGACTTTATTTGAGAATTGTTCATAATACGCTGCGGTCTTAACGCCGGACTTTGCTTCATCTTCGAGCATTGTCTTAACCGTATTTGAGGGCTGATCTTTCTTTTCAATAAACAGGCGCAACGAGCCTCCATGTATGGATAGCTGTTCTACATCATTTATATAGAGTTTGTGTGAGCGGAATAGCTTGTCTAAGGCTGTCAGTGAAAAGTAGCAGAGATGTTCATGGTAAATGGTATCGAATTCGGTGTGCTCAAGCATGGGCTTAAGATACGGTGCCTCAATTACTATTAGCCCCGAATCTTTCAAGAACACGCTCATGCCTTCAACAACGCCGTTTAACTCGGCTACGTGCGCAAGAACGTTGTTTGCGTGCAGGACGTCTGCTTTTTGATTTCTATTTGCGAGTTTTTGGGCAAGTTCCAATCCGAAGAATTCAGAAATAGTATCAATGCCTTTCTTGCGCGCAACGGTAGCAATGTTTTGTGCTGGCTCGATACCGAGCACTCGCACACCGTCCTTCAAATAAAACTGCAGTAAATAACCATCGTTACTTGCGATTTCGGCAGCAAGGCTGGAGTCGCTTAAATTGCGTTCTTTGATCAGGCGTGCGACCAGGCTCTCAGCGCTCTTAAGCGTGGTATCTGCGAACGATGAAAAGTAAACGTAATCAGAGAAAAGAATTTCCGGGTTCACAGTCTCGGTAATTTGGACAAGCGAACAATCCGAGCAAAAGACTAAGTCGAGCGGAAATCGATTCTCGTCTTGCGGACCCTCTTTCTTCAAGAGCGAGTTTGCTAGCGGAGTTTTGCCGAGTGACAAAATCGGATTAAGATTCGAACCCATGCAAATGCGGCAAGCCGTCTCAGTTTTTGATAACGGCTTACTGGTTTCCGCGATGCTCATTTTGTCATTGCCTTGCAAAATTGAATTGCTGGTTCTTTTTCCATTAATTCTTTCAAAGTAGGCAGTCCAGCGTCCCGATCCGATATCACGGTCATTGGCAAGGGCCATTTAATTCCGATTTCAGGATCGTCATGCTTGATTCCTCTGGCATGCTGCGGGCTGTATACCTGCCCGAGCATGTAATGGACTTCGGCATCGTCAGTCAACGTTTGATACCCGTGGGCGAAGCCCTCAGGGATGTAATACATGAGCATATTCTCAGCGGAGAGCTCGAATCCGAGCCATTTCTTGTAAGTTGGGGAATCCGGTCTGAGGTCAACAATGACGTCGTAAATGGCACCTTTCACGCAGCGGACGAGTTTCGTCTCTACATATGGCTCAACTTGAAAGTGCATTCCGCGGACGGTGCCGCGTTTGTTGTTGAACGAACTGCTGGTTTGTTTGATTATCGCGTTCAGCCCGTGAGACTCAAAGTCGGGAATTGCGAAGGTCGTTGCAAAATAGCCTCGGTTGTCGGCAATCTTTTCGATTTGGACTGTAAATGCGTCTTTCAGGCTCGTTTCTTTGAATATCATATGCTCTTTGACCGGGAAAAAACTTTGACTTGATGGTAGTCTAAGGGCTTGCAGAGCGGAATCGCTTGCTTGCAGGGTTAAACATGCTTAAGTCGAGCGGCGAGCAGTGGCAAGTTCTGATGAGGGTGGAGCTTGGCGAGAGATGAAAAACTTTTGGACTGACAGACGTACCTTAATAACTGGGTGTACGGGCTTGTTGGGGTCTTGGCTAACAAAACGGCTGCTCGAAAATGGAGCCGAACCTGTCTGCCTGGTGCGCGATGCCGTGCCTCAGAGCGAATTTGAGCGTTCAGGGCTTTCTAAGCGGGTGAGGGTAGTTAACGGGGATCTCTGCGATCTGGAGCTGATGGAGCGCGTTTTGGCTGAGTATGAAATCAGCACTGTGTTCAATCTTGCGGCTCAAACTATCGTAACAATAGCTAATGCCAGTCCGCTCTCGACTTTCGAGGCGAATGTGCGTGGCACCTGGGTGCTGCTTGAAGCTTGTCGCCGCGTGCCGTTTGTTAAACAGATCGTGACAGCCTCCTCGGACAAGGCTTACGGTGAGCAAAAGGTACTCCCTTACAAAGAAGATATGAGCCTGGCAGGGCAACATCCTTATGACGTGAGCAAGTCATGCGCCGATCTGATTGCGCATTCATTTGCGCATACTTATGGCTTGCCTGTTGTCATAACGCGTTGTGGGAATTTCTTCGGTGGTGGAGACCTCAATTGGAATCGCATAGTGCCAGGAACTATTCGTTCAGTTCTTCGCGGAGAACGCCCCATAATCAGATCCGATGGTAAGTTTCTTCGCGATTACATCTATGTTGAAGATGGAGCTGAAGCCTGCATTTTGCTTGCCGAGAAGTTGGCGGAGAACTCAGACTTGAAGGGCGAAGCTTTCAACTTTTCAACAGAATCACCTCTGACTGTGATGGATCTCGTTCAACAAATATTGGAGAGCATGAACTCTCAGCTTGAGCCGGTGATTCTTTCACAGGCCAGCAATGAGATAAAGGATCAGTATTTGTGCAGCGAGAAGGCACGCGAGCAGTTGGGATGGAAACCACAATTTGCTTTTGATGAGGCAATGAACCGTACTATTTCGTGGTACAGGGACTATTTTGCTTCCGAAGCCGCACGAGAGCACAGTGGTGTTCAGAACGTCGCTGTTTCTGTTAGTAAGTAGAAGTCGCTTGTTCCAAGGTCGTGTTGTTGGGGCGAAGCCATGCGTCGTCCGAGATAGGATCAATTTGATAGTACCAAGAGAGATTGATGCAGACTCCTAACTCAGAAACGAGCACGAACGAAGAATCCGAAGGTGGGAACGATAGCCCTGCCGCCAGCGACACTCCCGGCGATTTCCTGAATGAGAAGCTCGCTGGTGAATCAAAGCAAAATGCGATTGCTGATCCGGTGGACGTCGAACAGCGTTTTGATAAATCCGGGCAAGATCAGAGTTCTGATCGGTCGAGCAGTGGCAAGCTTTCTGAAGTAGTTCAGCATGAGAGTGGAATTAAATCGGGAAGTATCCTTGATGTGCTTACCCATCAATCGAGTGGTGCGTTTTTCTCTATATTCAATTTTGCCGCAATTGCCGTGGTGCTTGCCGCGCTCGCTGGATTTTTCTATAAAGCTGTGTTCCTTGGAAAACCGATTACAAAACTCGGGTTGTTGCCGCAGCTCGATGCTGTGTTGAATCCATCTTTGAAGGACGCTGTAATACCGATCGGGAGAGATCCGTCCGGATACCTTATCTTTTTTCCAAACGGACATTTCTGTGAGCAGGTCTGGAGTAAATTTGTAATTCCACTCTGGAATCCGCTGGTTGCATGTGGCTTCCCTCTGCTGGGAGATCCTCAGTCATTTATTCATTCACCGGCCCACCTGCTTGGCCTGTTTGCTAGTCCGGCGGCATACAACTTCGGCTTGTTGCTCGAAATTGCGCTTGGCGGGATCGGCATGATTGTTGTAGCTCGCCTGATGTCTTTGTCTTATGCCGCATCAATTTTGGTCGCTCTGGCTTATTCCTTAAGTCCGCGCGTTCTTGTGCAAATTGATATTGGGGGCAATGAGGAATTCTTTCCGTGGATTGTTGCTAGCTTCGTTTGGCTCGCACAAAAACCTTCTTATCTACGGGCGGCTATTGCTGGGGCAGCTAGTGCCTTCCTCGTATTCGCCGCTCACCCGGAAACGAGCTTCTTCGCGATATTAACAGCAGGCATCCTCGGTTTTTGTCTAGTCGCTCAAAACGGTCCTGTTGGAAGCGCCGGCGTCTCGGCTGCTGCTGTGGCTAATCCCGGGAGCGCCGATGTCTCGGCTGCTGCTGTGGCTAATCCCGGGAGCGCCGATGTCCCGGCTGCTGCTGTGGCTAATCCCGGGAGCGCCGATGTCCCGGCTCTTGCTGTGGCTAATCCCGGGAGCGCCGATGTCCCGGCTCTTGCTGTGGCTAATCCCGGGAGCGCCGATGTCCCGGCTC
>JAIEQI010000004.1 GCA_019747875.1 Candidatus Obscuribacterales bacterium | reverse complement strand
GGTGGCATCTAGGCACAGCGGTTCATCTGCGCTATGCTGGGACTAGGTTGCGAATTTTTGCCCACCGGACAGACACGTAATTACTGCTGCCATTCCGTCATCAGTTCAAGCCGCTGCTAATGCAGACTTCGTAATATTCAACGCCACAGAGTATGGGCAACCAATTGTCTTACGCGGCACCTCTCAAAGCATCTGCCTAAACAACGCGGGTGTGACCGTTGGCGGTTCCACGCCAAAAGTAGGTTTGACTATTTATTTCACTGAAGAATAGCGCAGGGGAGAAGAACGTCATGCCTAGCGAGACTTACAATTACGATTCGGACAGTCGGCTCACAAGTATCTTCTACGAAGATGGTTCACGCACGATTTACAACTACGATGCTTTAGGAAACCGTATCGCCGAATACGAAATTCCTGAATGCTGCAGCCCCCGATTCTTCATCCTCGAAAAGACTGGGAACTTTACTGCCAGCGATGGCGGCGGAGCATACTATCGCGTCACAGGTAACGCAACGATCACCATGCCTGAAAGCCCCGCCGATGGTGGCGTTTACAAGTTCAAGATTATTAGCGGCGTCGGCACATTCGCATTTGATGGTTCTGAGACGATCAACCACGCCAATGGCACCGCCGATCAGAACCTAGTTCTTACTGCGCGCAGTGGCGTGATCGAACTTATCGCCGTGGAGGACGGCTGGGACGAAACATAAGCCACAGAAGAAGGCTTCGCTTGTCACCTCTGCAGGATTTTTTAGGAGCATAGTATGGCATCAGGTATCAAATCAGGATTCGTAAAATACTCGCCAAGCGCCGCGCCGCGGACATCGCAGGAAGATGCTTGGAAGCTCATCGCTAACCGTAGTGTTCCAGAGAAGATCTTTGAATTGAAAGCATCTTTGACGTCACTAGCTAAAGTATCAACAGTTGCAGGTCCAGCATCGATTACAGAACTTGCACGTGCATTACGGCACAATGTAGATCTGATTTATGAGTGGGTCTACTCAAATGTAGACTTTTACTGCATGTGGGGGCTACACAAAGGAGCTCTGGGAGCACTCATCGATCGGGTTGGGGGATCATTCGAACAGTCTGCTTTGATGGTATCGCTTCTGCGCGAGTCCGGTTATACGGCAAACTTTGTTAAAGGAAGTATCAGGCTCACCCGCACCGAAATCGAGAATCTTCTCGGTACTACAGAGACTGACACACAGCATCCAAGCGAAACGATGCTCACATTCGGCAATATTCCCTTTACGCCAACTTACGACGGGGAAGACCTGCTTGAGTATGTCGATTTCGACCATGTCTGGGTGCAAGTCGACATCGACGGGACAGACTATGTTTTTGACCCTACCTACAAAACATACGACTACATCACGGGAATTGATCTGGCCGCCGCAACGGAGTTTGATGAAGAGGACCTGATGGCCGCCGCCGAGGACGGAGCGACCGAAGGTGACGTATATTGGGAAGACATCAACGCTGGAAACATTCGCACTCTCTTCAGCACCTATGGCAGCAACCTACTCACCTACATTCGAGAAAATGCCTTTGACGCCAGCATGGAACAAATCATTGGTGGTAGAAAAATTCAGCCTCTTTCTTCAACTCCGCTCCGACAAACTGAGTTACCTTATCAAACTCCAGAATCCTCAATCACAATCTGGGAAAACATTCCAAATGCATCTCGTGCTACTTACCAGGTAGAATTCGGCGGCATCGACGAAACATTCTACACTGACGAAATTTACAGCAAGAGACTTACAATCAGTTTCAACGCAGAAATGGAGCCGGAACTTAAGCTTGAGGGAACGGTTGTCGCCACAGGAACGGAGCAAGATGAAAACGAATTCGTAGTTGCGACTTTCACGATCACTCATCCATTTGCTGATACGAGCGCGGATCAGACCTGGAATCAGGGAATCTACACAGATCCTGACAGCCTGTACTTCTTGGGCAACACGTACGGTCCTTGCTCTCAATCAATGGTGGACTATCACCAACAAATTTTGCAGCAGAACATAGCTAACGGCGGTGCAACAACCGATGAAAACGTGCTCGGTGAATCTCTAGCTGTTTATTTTTTTATGCATAACGTTCAAGGATGCCAAATCGAGGCGAATATCGAACAAATTGCTACCGGAGCATTCTTTCGATTCCACTTCGCAGGTTTGATGCAATACAACAGCTACTTTCAGGGGCCCGCATTCGACCTTGCAGGTGTTTTAGAAGGAACCGTAAGTAGAGTCGGCGACAGCGACTCACCGGGAAACATGTTTGCTCTTAGCTTGTATTGTTCGGCTGCATTGGAGGGCGGCATCATCCAGCAGACCACAGCCTCCGCCGGAGTCTCAGCTCTGAAAATGCTAACCAGAGCAAACGATTTGGGACAAAAAATCTTCAATGCCAATATACTAACGTGGTCACTCGTTGCTGGAGGCTTGGTTAATTGGGACGACTACCTCGCTTCACTTAGCAACATCATTATCTTTCAAGAGGGCGGTGTTATCATCCATGAGGATGGTACGACCGCATTTGATGACTTCACAGGTGGTGGCTGGATTGTCTACTACTTTGGCGCGCTAGCTGACACACTTACAGGACAAATCGCCGGGGGAGGAGGCGCTACCCCACTCTCAAAATCACAAGTTAACACCAGCGCGAAAAATGCACCCAATACACTATCGATCACGCCGAGGCAAGAGAAGAAGAGCAGCGACCCAGTTGGACTGTTTTCGGGTAATTGCTACTACGAAAGAACTGATATGACAGTTGGAAGCAGCTCTTACCCTTATGCTCTATCTTTTAGTCATAGCTACAATTCGCACAGTCGCTTCAATGATGGGCCTCTCGGTTTCGGCTGGTCTCACAATTTAAATAACAGAGTCTCGATCGGAAGCAATGGACTGCGTGCCCTTGGAGAAACTTCACCGAAAGAAGGCGCCGCTGCAATTGCCCATGCTTATGCCTTGATGCAACTTGGTCTAAATTTTGGACCGGCTTTCATCAACACAGTAAAGGTCATGATTGGAGTGATTTCAACTCAATGGCTCATTGATGAGATCTTAACCAATAACGCATTCAATATGCTTACCGACGGACAAGCTAGCACCTTTATTAAGCTTGTTGATGGAACCTACAACCCACCTCCAGGCATAGTTGGAAACGTCACTCAAAATATCGACGACACATTTACTTTTAAGACTCCGCAACAACTTACTTGGAACTTTGACATCGACGGGAACCTTGATACTTACGTTGACCCAGCGGGCGTAACTGTCACCTATACTTACACTAGTGGCAAACTCACTAGCGTTACAAACGGACTTGGTAGAACACTCACCTTGGGCTATGACGGCGATCGCCTTGATACGGTTTCCGACGGCAATGGGCGTGAAATAAGCTTCCTTGTTGACGGAAGCGGAAACTTGACGGAGTTCACTGATGCAGAAGACAAAACAATCACTTATGATTACGCACTTGTTGGCCAGCTAACTCAGATCTTTCTGCCAGAAAATCCGGCAACCGCATTTGTGACCAACACATATGATTCCTTGGGACGTGTAATGACCCAAACCGGTTCTAACACTGGAACAACAGATTTCTATATCGCTGGCTCCCGCGCTGAAGAAGTCGATCCATTAGGCAACTCGCACATAATGTATTTCAACGAAGTTGGGTCAGTGCTGCGCGATATCGATGCACTCGGCAATGAGACAAGCTTCGAGCGAGACGGGCTCGACCGGGTCACAAAAGTGACTTTACCTGAAGAGAATTCGACGGAAACCTCTTACGATGAAAACAACAATGTCTTAACGACCACGCAGGTCGCAAAGCCAGGAAGCGGGCTGAGCGATATAGTGCAGACTTTTACATATGAATCCACATGGAACAAGGTGGAAACGTTCGAAGATGGTGAAGGAAACATCACTAGTTACGAGTACGATCCGACTCAAGGCACTTTGCTCAAAATCACTCGGCCCGAAATAGATTCGCAAATACCGGAAGTAAACTTCACCTACAACGCGCGCGGCCAGGTTGAAACGCGCACCGACGAAACAGGCATCGTGGACAAGTTTGTATATGACGGCACCAACGAGGAACTGTTGAGCTCCACGCACGACTTTGGCATGGGGCAGCTCAACTTAGAAACGGCGTTTGATTACAACGACTGGGGAGATGTTACCAGCATCACAGATCCTCGGGGGAACACAACCACATCTGAATTCGACACTGAACGTCGGATGACTTTGAAAACCGAATGCACTCCATTTGAATTTGAAAGTAGCTGGGTGTATGACGATAACGGAATGAAAACATCGTTCAGCCGCGAGACTGGCGAGGTTGATCCTGCATTGCAGACCTGGCAGTGGTCATATCTTCCTAACGGCATGACCGAAACTATATGCGATCCGGCAGGCAATGAAACCAATTTCGAATACGACACTGTTGGCAGATTGAGCGAGCGAATCGATGCAGAAAATCGCTCTTGGCGCTACCAATACGATGCGGTCGGCAGAATCGCTGTTGTCACAGATCCCATGGGGCAAGCCTCCGAAACAAGAACCTACACCGATAACGGATTGCTTGCATCAATCACTGATGCACGCGGCAACACAACGAACTACGAATACGATGGATTCGACAGACTGAAAAAACGAATCTATCCCGATGACACATTCGAAGGGTACACCTACAACGCGAATAATCAGGTGCTGACTTTGACGACACGAGCGGGCGATGTCATCACGAATACTTATGACGTGCTCACGAGGTTGGAAACGAGAGATCCGGCTTCGCTGCCACTGCAAACGATGACCTATGACCTCGCTGGACGGCTGGAGAGACTGAACACGCCAAGCTCTGCCGACCCCACCTCAGGCGATTACGAATGGCTCTACGATACCGCTGGCAGGCTGCTCACGCAGAAGATGCCCGATGCTCGCGAAGTCACCCATGAGCTAGACGAGAACGGCAACAAAACAAAGCTTATTTGGCCTGACAGCTATTACGCCGAATACTTTTACGACGAGCTGAACCGGCTGACTGACATAAAGCTCAACGGCAGCGGTACGGCGGCGGTGCACTTTGACTATGACGATCTCTCACGCCGGACGCTGGTCACTTATGAAAACGGCTGCACCTGCGCTTATGCCTGGGAAATCAATGACGACCTTACAGACCTTGAGCACACGTTTGATAGCAGCTCCGTTGCCTGGCAGTTCGGCTATAACAAGGTTCATCAGGTAACCAGCAAGAGCGTGGATAACGCCGACTATGTCTGGCCTTCACCTACAGCTTTCAGCAAAAAGAAGTATGGCTCAGCCAACAACCTGAATCAGTATCCCTCTGTGCAGGGCGTGGCACAGGGCTATGACGATAACGGCAACCTGACCTCTGGCGTTATGACGGCTACTTTTGACGTGCTGAACAGGATGACACAGGCAACGCTTGGCGGTACCACTGTTGATTTCATGTGTCTGTCCGGTGGGCAAAAATTCGCAACCTAGTCCCAGCATAGCGCAGATGAACCGCTGTGCCTAGATGCCACCA
>JAIEQI010000210.1 GCA_019747875.1 Candidatus Obscuribacterales bacterium | reverse complement strand
CAAGGGAAGTGGAATTCCCTAGAGCCTTCTTATCACTGGATTTCAAGCGCTATACTATATGGATGACTAATCCAAGTTCGAAAAATTTTCGCGGGAAAGAACGAAAGAAGAGACGGACGACTGACGACTACTCCTCCTGTGTTGCGAAAGAGAGTGAACGGCACAAGAGGGGGAACGGCATGTGCTGAGAATCAGCAGCAGGCGGTTCCCCACTCTCGAATTCCGTGTGCGATACCCGGTCACCACTGGTGGTGGCAGAGGATTCTGGGCTTCGAATAATCAACAGCCGTCGTCCGGAAGAAGTCCTCCGTCAACAGACCAATGTGGCGGGTCAGCGACAAGCTTGATCACGCCATAGCTTGCACCGACGCGATGCAAGGCGCTGTTTTGGCCGCTCTTCGGATTGCTGGAGATTTTGATGTCATCGCCATCAGCATCCTTGATCGTGAGCGTGCCTTCCCAGCTGATCGACATGTCGATAGCGAGGCGGGCGGTGTGTTGTGAAACAAGGGCCGGGCGGAAGGCGATGCCGTAGGCTTCGACCATCTCTTCAGCGGCTTGTTTCGAAGCAGCGCGATCGACGCTGCCATTGGGTTTGCGATGAACCCAATCGATATCGACGCCTTCCATCTTCGGCACGTCTGTCGGGCTGATCTCGCCTTTTGCAATACGGTATGCGTAGTGCATCAGGTAAGCTCGTTCCCGCGGCCGGTAGGTGGCGTTGATCTCGATCAGCGCGCCGGCGTTGAGCATTGCATCGAGGAATCGCTTGCAATTCTCACGGAACGGCGACGCAAGGTCGTTCGGGTCGCGGCTGGTCGGAAATTGAAGGACCCAATCCGGACCGCTAAGAACAGCTCGATTCTGCTTTCGCCTGCGAGTTCGAGATGCTCTGGGATTTTTCTTTTTAGCCATAGCGGTTCTCCTTTTGCTTGCTAAAGGAAAAGTTCACTCCCAAGCTCTTCGTCGCAATGCTGAATCGACCTGAGCCACACTGTGGCTGAGGATGATTCAAAATTGGGGTTCGGTGGCTTTTGGGTGGAAACTGGTTGTGGGAGTGAAAAGTGGTGCTATATACAAAGCAAATACCGCTAAGCGGTACAAGGGTTTCGGACCTTTCCGTAGCCTTTCGCGGATTTGTGTCTGCGCGCGTCTAGGAGTGGAAAGGTCCGAGGTCGCTATGTTTCGGGGCGCCATTCGGGCAGGTGCTGAGTCTGCTGCCTTGAAATATGCGTATGGCGCCCCTAGCACATCGTGACATCTGCCGGCGTGCTTCCGCCAGTCCCATAGGTCCTGTCAGTCGCTTGTTCAGCCAGCTATTTTTCGCATTGAAAGGGCAACGCGTCCGTTACTTGGATCGATGCTCAGTATGCGAACGCGGACTTCCTGGTCAAGCGTCAGTTTTGAGCTCTGTTGATCTATTTCGTTCCTATGCAAAAGACCGTCAACTCCGGTTGGCAGCGCAATGAAAGCACCGTAATTGACGATGGCTTCCACGCTTCCGTTCACTAAATCTCCGGCTTTGAATCGTTTGCTGAATGCTTGCATGTTGTAGGCTTTCATGGAAAACGAAACGGTCCGATTGCCATTCGGTTTCGAAGGCTCATTGATGCTCAACACTGCGACATGGACTGTGCTTCCGACTGGAAAACGTGAACTAAGTGTTCCTTTGCGCGTGCATGGAATTTCGCTTCTGTGAAGCAAACCACGGACGCCGTCGACTTCAACGAAGAGCCCATATTCATTGCCATCCTTGCAGGCGATGGCGGCGACTTTTGCGTTCTCGAAAACGGACCCGGCTTTGATGCTGTCCAAGCGAGCATTTGCTTGGGCTCTGCGCTCGTCTTCAACGACCTTTCGATTGAGCATCAATCTGCAATTCTTAAGATCGATGTCTTCAATCGCAACCTCGATATGCTGCTGGATTAGGTTCCCAATCTTGGATCCGCGCACGGAAAGCAGATTGAATGGAATGAAGCCGCGCAAGCGATCTTCCCCAAAGCTGACTCTAACACCACTGATTTTTTTGTCGTCGCGTTTGATTGATTCGACTTGCACGGTTATGGTGATTCCAGCTGCTTTAGCCATCATCAGCTGTTTCCAGGCGACTGCTTTTTTGCAGCTAACGAGTGTCGGGGCGTTGAGGTCGGCATCGCGAATAACTTTAAAAATGACTTCTTGACCTACGCAAGTCCCATTTTGCAGCTCGTTCTCAGGCGCAAAAACCTCTGCCTTGCATCCACCTACCCTAATCCAAGCGCCTTGGCCGGTCCGCTCAAGAACTTCACCTCTTTCAACTTGCCCGAATGAAGGCATTTGGCGAGGTTGGTATTCTTCCAGGAGTTGTGCAAATGATTGGTCAGAAAAGGAATTGTTCATAATGAATCCTCATTGTGTAGTGCAGCCCCCGGGGCTCCACGTCTCCACCGATCTGAATGCGGTCGCGTGCGAAAGCTGCCCAGTGGTTCTGGGAGTCTTAAGCAATCGAGATTTATTCAGGAATTTGTCTCTAAAGGGAGAGCAGAAGCAATACGTGTGGGACCTCACCCTACCCCGGTGGATTAGGACGAACCAATAATGACGATTCAGCGCTTGGATCTAACTCGTTCTGAAGAACGAGCAGGGGGTGGATTCTTCTAAAACTCGACATTATCGCGCTAGATGACCAAGCCGGCAGCGCGCGTAGTTCACACTGTAATTCCGTTCACGAAACCAGCGCTAAATCGTGAATTCCAAGAAATAGCGTTAGGATGGAACAGGCGGTATAATCTCTGCGTGAAGCGGCTCAGACCGTCGCGTCCGTGAGGATGAGGAAAGTCCGGGCACCGCAGGGCTGGTTGCTGGGTAACGCCCAGTGCGCGTGAGCGTGAGGATAGTGCCACAGAAATGAAGACCGCCGGCTAGACCGGTAAGGGTGCAACGGTGCGGTAAGAGCGTCACCAGCAGAGCCGAGAGGCTCTGGCTAGGTAAACCCCGCTAAAGGTGCAAGGCGAAGGTATATCTCGAGAGTGCGGTGGCCCGCCGTCTTGGGATGCCGATGCCGCTAGAGGGTTTGGGTAACCAAGCTCCAAGATAGATGACGGTCTAAACAGAACCCGGCTTATGAGCCGCTTCCAATATTTTTTTATATGGTTTGCATCGATGAGAAAGCATATCTTTGCAATTATCATGAAGGTGCTGCAAACGATCGATTTGCCTTGGTCAAGTGAAAATTCGCTGCCGGTTTTCTAGCATTTTTCATGATAGCAGTCATGCCGATTTAGTCTGCTGCCTTTGCTAACGAAGCCAGATAGCGTTTGTCTTCCTCGCTTAGAGTCATGCGTTGAAGTAGATCTGGGCGCCGTTCCAATGTGCGCTTGAGTGCTTGTTGTCGTCTCCATCGTTCTATTTCGCGATGATTTCCCCCGCGCAAGACCTCGGGTACCTCCATATCGCGAAAAACTGGTGGTTTAGTGTATTGTGGTCCTTCCAATAGGCCGTTAACAAAAGATTCATTGGCAAGCGAGATGCTTTTTCCAACCACCCCTGGTACCAGTCTACCGACTGCATCAATGATAATTAGGGCTCCAAGTTCTCCTCCGGTCAAAACAAAGTCGCCGATGGAAACCTCATGGGTAGCCAGCTTTCGAATCCTTTCGTCGAATCCTTCGTAGTGTCCACAAAGAATAACGATATTTTGCTCTAGCGCCAGCTTATCTGCAAAAGACTGTTGAAATGGCGTGCCTTGCGGGCTCATCAGAAGCGAGGGACAGGCGTCCAATCCAAGGCTCTCAAACGCGGCATAAAATGGCTCGGGTTTTAACACCATGCCGGCGCCGCCACCATAGGGAGTATCATCTACTTTTCTGTACTTGTCGGCGCAAAAGTCTCGTGGGTTACAGGTTCTTACTGCAATTTCACCTTTTTCGATACCGCGCGAAATAATACTGACAGAGCAATAACGCTCTATTAGTTCCGGAAAAAGCGTGATCACGTGAAAGGTGAGCAGGTTCAGGTCCTCCGCCTGCCGATCTTAGCAGATCCAGCTTATCCCAACAGTCCTTATCATCTCCACGTCCGCAGAGACGATTTCTGATCCCTGGGTGAAAGACAGGAAATAGATCAAAAAGATTGTATGTAGGGCGCAGCGATAATCTGTTGCCTGAAAGATTCAGCCAGCCCAGCACGGACACAATTTGCTGTACCGGACCGCCGAGTACGAATGGAAGTGTGTGCAGTCAATACTGCCGTCGAAGCAAATGAAGTCCATGATCGCAAAAAGCGATCAAGATCTGAAAAAGTGCTTGGGAAGGGGACACTCTTCCCTCCTTTTGTTGGTTTAAAAAAGAAAAAGTGCACCGAAAATTGGGTATTGACAGGATCGGCGCCCTCATGGACAAAAAGCGGGCGAAAGTCTTAGAAAAGTACTGGCGAGATCGAAAAAATCTTTCGAAATCTGAAAATTCTTTGGACTCGAAGTGTCTTTAAGCACTGCTGAGATGCTGCACGGCATCAAAACCTGCTTTAAAAAAGGAAAAGAACTGGTAATAGCGCTTAGGGCGCCTGGGAGATCCGCAGATCTCACAGGCGCCCATAGAGCGCTGAGCTTCAAGCCGGATTATTAGCGACCCCGCCGCCAGCGAGCGAACCAGACGGACGCGCCGCCGACTGCCAGACCGAGGATGGTCGGAAAGACGAGTGCGGCGAGGACAGGCACGCCATTGAAGGCAGCGATGACGCCGACGATGAACCCGACGATTGCCGGAGCGCACGTGCCCGAGAGCTGCAGCGAGGTGCTTCCCGGAGGAGTCATGTTGGCCGAAGCGTTGCCGAGGGTGAGACCGATCAGAAGCGAAAGCAGAGCCGTGATAACGAGTGCAAGACCCATAGAATGTGTTCCGTTGTTGGTGTGAAACTAATACACCGCACTTCCATCTACCGTTCCAGCTCTCTCCAGTCCAATCCGATTGCGTTGTCCGCAATGGAAAAACGTAGGACTGGTTGAGATGTGTGGGGTTAGTGCAAAGGAGAGGTGATGGAACTGAAGTGACATCTTGATTGTGTAAAAACTTGTTTGCCGAATCAAATTGAGAATTGTGTAGTTGCTTTATTTACAAATTAAAGCCGCCCTTTTGAGGGGGCGGCGGAGACTTTCTGTGTTGCGCAAATTGCTCCTCTTCGGTTCGCAATATTAGCGCTAACCTGTGTTTTCGGTTTGCTATGAGCTGGCGATCGGATCTCGTTTCTTCACCTGTTTCCGCGCCTAGGAGCCTGCCCAATTCTGTCCGCACTAATTGTTCTGTCTGCACTTATCGTATTCAGACTAGTTCATACCTCCGCGGAGCGGAAGCTGCCCTCGTTCAAAGTGGAATATTTGACATCCGATTTTTATTCCTTATAAGTCATATTTCCCCAAATTATTACTTATATGATGTGGCCCCGTTTTAGTGGACACTTAACAGTGATAAATCCACCACTAGACGGTTTCCACTGCTTCCT
>JAIEQI010000215.1 GCA_019747875.1 Candidatus Obscuribacterales bacterium | reverse complement strand
AGATTAAACGATCTCCACGAGCCATTCCCAGGCTGAAAAAGAGCGCTCTACGGTCGCCGGTAATGCATAATCCAAGTCGGCTCACTCTGTTATCAGCATGCGTACTATACTCCGTAACATAGCCGCCGGAAGAGGGAAGGGATGGGATGGGTAGTGACGCACACGCTGGTGTCTAATCCTTCAGTGAACAGGGAAAGTTATTTGTGAAATGTGAATGATTCGATCAATTTCACAATCGTTCTCAAACAATTTTCAGAAGCTCTTGAAACAATGGTCCATATCAAAGGGGGCTCTATGAAACCGCATTTCATCTTTCTTGCCTGTTGGTATTTTTTTTCTGTTCCGTCGGCCGAAGCGTTCGACGCTGTTGATGCTGCTATCCGGAATGGACTGGAAGCGGAATCCCGAGGAGAGCTAATTCAAGCTCAGCGCCAGTTCTATAACATCGCATCGGCTGCCAACCTTGAAGGCAGAAGGACAACTTATGGATTCATTCCAATCGAAGCCGCCAGGCTGGCTGGGCGGCGTTCGCTAGGACTAACTATTCTTCTCTATCAACAAAAACATCCGTCAGTTACAGATATGACCATCGCTGAGCAGTACGCAATCATGCGACGGCTTGAGCCGGGTAACCCGACTTGGCCTTACCTTCAAGCTATGTATGGATTGAAGAATGCACACTTTAATCAAGTGAACGAGAATTTCTATGCGGCTCTGAAATCGCCATACGGTCCTGATTCAGTGAAGAAAAAGGCCCGAAGGGATTTTGATAAATTCGGACCCGAACTCGACAAGATCTTGAGTGCCGAGGCAAAAGATTGGCGCGATCACTTTGACCCTGAAGAATGGGCAAGAAGGATGCAGGCCATGGCGTCATCGCCTATTAACGCTCCCACCTATCCTAATGGTAATAATAATGAGCCTGCTCCAATGACGGCTGCGCAAAGAGCTTATTCTAAGGGGGATTATGCTGCAGGCGATCGCTTGAGCGGTGGAAATGGCACAAGCGCAGACGTTGGAAATTATGTGAAATGGTGAGGGCGAAAGTTGTGAAAAGAAACTTGATCAGTGGCTTAGTGGCTGCTTTGGTTTTGAGTGTAATTCAAACTAACGCAGCTTTCTCAAATGACTTGCACTCGACACTTGAGAACCTTGCCAGGCGTGCATTACGGTCTCCAGTCGATCAATTACGAAAAGGCGCCGGTGCATATCAACAAATGGCTGCACCAAATCAGCCGAATTCATTTGATAGACCTGCAATACAACCTGCAGTGAACGCACGAGAACAGTATGCGCCGCCGGAAATGTCCTCCTTGCAGAATGCGCAAGGCCGGTCCGCGCAGCCAGCGGGTTTTCCAGCACAGAGCAAGTTGGATTCGCAGCCGCAAAAAACTAATTCTCAATATGACCGCTGGGGACTTTCCGCTAACTTTCCTTTGAGGATGCCGCCCGGAGGTGTTGACGATGCAGATCTCTTTGCATTTCCCCTCAAGAAGGCAGAAGTGTACCAAAGACGCACAGGCAGCCTTACGGATGAAAATGCATACGACTACGACGTCAAGCAATTCATGATTGACCATCAGCCTGGAGCCAGTCCGCGTACCAGGGGCAGCAAAAGCATTCGTAAACTTGATTAGTTTACTGGTGCGCTGGTGTCAACGATTCTCGTGGATGGAGTAAGGTTCAACTGTTTTCTAATTTCAGGCAGTGCTTTGCGCGCTGCAATTTCTCCAGCACGTACTGCTTTGAGAATGTTTTGTTCGTTGTCACCGAGAATTGGAATTCCGCTCACATCTGGATTGACCACAACGTTTGCAAATTGCAATTGATGTTCATCTGTGACGGCAAGTACAATGTCTGCCAGTCGCTGTGCGACGCCCTTGAAAGTGTAGAAGCTCTTTTCGGGAAGTTTACGCAATGGTTCGTCGACAAGCACGGCAAGAACTACGTCGGCTCCAGTGTCACGTGCTGAGGAGGCTGGCAAATTCGCCCGGATAGCTCCATCAACGTAGACGCGGTTGCCGATTTTTACTGGCTTCAGTATTGGTGAAAGGGTCGAGCTGGCTCTAATTGCTCGCGACAGTTTTCCTTCGCTAATGCGATATGCTTTACCGTCTGTTAGATCAGTTGCTACGGCAGAGAATGGGACCTTCAAGTGGTCAAAATTATCATGCCCCTCGGGAATCATTTTTGCCAGAGCTTTTTCAAACTTATTGCCGCTAACAATGCCGGCAAATGATTTCCTTCCGAATCTGGGCATCATTTTTTTTAGTGGGATGGCAATTGCTTTTGGTATCGCCATCGGTGCATAGTTCTTTTTGAATATCCCGTCTTTTGCAAGCGTTTCCAACTTGTCGAGGGAAACGCCAGAGCTGTATAAGCCTCCAATTACTGCTCCCATGCTGTTGCCGACAATGTAGTCGATGGGAATGCCTTCCTGTTCTAAAACCCGCAAGAGTCCAATGTGGGCAGCACCGCGAACGCCACCGCCGCCAAGTGCAAGTGCCAGTGTTTTTCGTTTCTCTACCTTCGTCTCTGTTGATTGTGAATTGCCGGGCTGAGTTGTAGGCTTCTCAATGAGCTTGGGCACTGGGCTTTCGTCTACGGTTTCTTTTGTGGCGGGATTGCTGTCCAGCACTTTCTGTGCATCTTTGTCGGGCGTTTTGGCCGGTGTGGGATTGGTAATTATTTTCGGTAGTTTTGGATCTACTTGTCCGGCTTCGGCATCGTCAGCAAAAGACGGCATTCCATAACCAAGTGCGAACGAAATTGAAAT
Source organism: Candidatus Obscuribacterales bacterium (assembly GCA_019747875.1). Taxonomy (GTDB): domain Bacteria; phylum Cyanobacteriota; class Vampirovibrionia; order Obscuribacterales; family Obscuribacteraceae; genus JAIEPM01. The sequence goes on along the minus strand of JAIEQI010000215.1, from coordinate 2,272 downwards.
TGTCGCAGCGGCAGCGAGCAGCGTAAAGCTACGGTTAGTCGAGGCTAGCAGTTTCATGTCTTGTTTTTCCTGAGCGGTGAGTTGGGAGCGTAGACGGGACTTATCAACAAAAGTTGCCGGTTTCGTTAGAAGCGTTAATTGGCGTAGCTATCGCCGCTCTTTCCAAGGGCACCGTCGACGAAAAGATATTTGGAGAGATGCACAAATATGCAGTTGATTTTGATAGAACCAGCAGTGTCGAACTGTTGACACCATCAGTGGTGCCAGTTGCGCTAATCGCTACAGGTCTAATTTGGTATGTGGGAATTACGAAAACAAGCCTGCTGTAAGCGATTTCAGCTTTTGTGAAAACCGTCAAATGTGCTCTGGAGTAGGCTCTTGACCACGCGCCCTAAAGCGCGTTTTTGGCGCGCCCTTCTTGATTCTGATCTCCCAGAAGACCAGTATTGAAAATATCTTAGATCTCTACACGCCCCAAACGCACGCGCAACCCATACATCCTCATTTCACGAATACTGCATACCCCTCTGGTGAAACCTCTCATCGCCAGGCGTCACTCGTGAACTGTGGTTGTCTTCATATCGCTGCGCTACTGCCTTCGATTCCGGGATACTGCAGCGGGAGCAACTGCAGCAGCTGCTCGTGCTCTTCCTGTTCTTCCGGCTCTTCCTGTTCTTCCTAGTTCGCTGCCCGGCAAGGGTGGCGGTTCATCTGCCACCTCTGCCTCTTGCAACACGGAGAAACTCATGTCCAATGCAAACTCGCAGCCGACCTTCAATGTCGAAGACGAGGTCTCGAACGGGATTCGCCTTCTCGGTGAGCGCCGTTTCGAGGCAGCTTACACGCACTTCTATCAGGTGATTGACGAGCTCAAGCGTCGTCAGGCCGGCGATGCATCCGTCTCACAAGATCTGGCCGCCGCCTATGACTATGCCGAGCGGTCGGCCTATGGTCAGGCGCGTGGGTCTGACGTCAGCGACTCAAGGGAGTGGTTGCTTCGAGCTCTGACTGCCGGCGAATGCTCGGCGGCCATCCGTGAACAGCTCCTTCGCGCTTCCCCGAATCCGCACTTCGAGCTGCGCGGCAGGATGCTTACCCAGTTGCAGGTGCTCTCGCTCGAGCACATGGGACTCGGCAACTTCGACAAGGCCCTCGAGCTGGCTCGCCGCTCGGCCAAGTTCCAGGAGGACCGCCAGGAGCACGGCACGGTGCCGATGTTCTATCTGAGCGCCTGCGGAAACGAAGCAATGGTGTTGTTCCGTCAGAAGCGCCTCGATGATGCGCTCCGCGCCGTCAACAAGGCGCTGCACTCGTTCGATCCTGAAAGCCTCGACGACGCCGACGGGCTCAAGTGCTACGCCAAGCTTTGCGAAATGAAAGCCACCATCATCGGTGCTCGCAACGCCAAAAAGCTCAACTGATTCTTCTCGATACCAACACGTCCAACAGGAGATTCTGAATGACGCTGATCATTCCCGCTTCCGTGAATGCCGCCACTGCTGGTCCGCGCCTGGCTTTCGCTATGGCGAAGTCCAAGTTCGCTGCACTGTCCAAGGAGTACGAGGACAAAGGCGGCAAGCCGGTTCCGTCGCGTATCCGTGCTCTGCAGGACGCGTTCGACCGCGTCGAGAGCACCTTCATGGCGATGCTGAAGGACCATCCCGAGCGTGACAAGATTGGTCTCTGCGTTTCCGGCTTCGTCAAGTTTGGCGCCGCTGTGACGCAGTTCGAGCGCGAGGGCTACCCGGCCTTCCACCCGATCACGCGCCCGATCATCGCGACCCTCTTCCAGATGTGGGAGGCGGCCGAGAAGGTATACGCAGCGATGGGCTTCAAGACCATCCCGGCGCGAGACCTCTTCCTGTCGCTCTTGCCGCTGGGAATGGGTCCGAAGATTCATCCGCCGCTCTACACGTTCCTGATGATCGAACGCGCGCCCGGTGAAGAGCCCGTCTATCATGCGGCTCGCTTCGCCGAGCAGTATGCTGACGAGATCGCCAAGGGCATCGAAGAGGCCAAGGTGATTGCGGAGAAGGCTGATGCCGCTGCCGCTGCCAACGGCGAGACTGCGACCGGCGTCGCGGATGATTCGTCGTCTGGAAAGCCGGCGGCTTAAGCGGGCCACGACCGCGGATCTATAAACCAGCTAAAGGTGAAGACGGAGGGGCCAAACCCTCCGTCTTCACAGATTTTTCTGTTGCCCGCCAGGCAACTTTGCCGGGTCGGCGCCACGTAAGTTTGCCGTAGCAGAAAGGGGCTGGTTTCCAGCCCC
>JAIEQI010000045.1 GCA_019747875.1 Candidatus Obscuribacterales bacterium | reverse complement strand
TGGAACGGAAACCGAGCGTCAGCAAGGCGATCAGCAAGTTCAAGCTGGAACGGAAACCGAGCGTCAGCAAGGCGATCTGCGAGCACAAGCTGGAACGGAGACCGAGCGTCAGCAAGGGGATCAGCAAGTTCAAGCTGGAACGGAAACCGAGCGTCAGCAAGGGGATCAGCAAGTTCAAGCTGGAACAGAAACCGAGCGCCAGCAAGGTGATCAGCGAGACCAGCAGCCGGAGCAGCAACCAGAGCAACGACCAGAGCAACAACAGCCCGATCATCAGCAAGTTGACGGTCCTGATGAATCCACCCACCAGCAACAGCAAGAGGAAGCCGATCCTCGGCAATCTAACGCTGACAAGCAGAATGCTGAGTCTCAGGCGCAATCTCATGAAATCGAGCACCAGTCTAACGAAGACGATCGGCAGTCCGACGATCAAACGCCGCAAGGTGACGATCAATCACCCAATTCAACGGATCAATCCCCCGAGTTTGAACAGCATGAAACTCCGCACCAATCAGATAATGATTCCAATGATCGCTTGCCTGATGTTGACCCCGGTGGTTTAGAGGGGACAAACCAAGACTCACCTCAAACACAAACCCATGAGACTGAGCATGACCAGCATACACAAGATTCCAATGACACCCTACCTGACGTCGATCCAGGTGGCTTAGAAGGCCAAGTTCCAAATCATCAGGAAGAAAACAGAGAATCTAACGATGGCGATCAAGGTCCTTTCGAGCAAACTACAGATCAAAACGGGTCAACTCAAATCACCGATGATGCTCCACACGAGAACACCGGTGAAGGACCCGTGCACGGTTCCGATGGCGTAGGTGAAGCTAATCAGAATGGCAATGCTTCAAATGAAGCAGGAACTCATGAAGGCGGGCCAAACAATTCGAACACTACTCCTGAGCTTTCACAAACTGGAGGTGCGACGAACTCACACTCTGCTGACCAGGAAGTCTCTGCAAGTTCGAGAAATGAATCGAACAATGGTGAACGAGCTGAATCCTTGGAACGATCTTCCACTGAAAACGGCGATAGTCAGTCCGTGCCGCAAGCAACTCGCGGAATGGAGCCTGTCTCCCAAGAAAGACAAGCTGAAGCATCGGCTAGAGCAGAAGGCGCTGATACTTTAGGAAAGCCTGCCGCAAGAGATGCTGAATCCGCTCAGTCGCCGTTAAGAGACGCTCCTGCTGGGGATAGTATGCCTGATAATAAGTCCATTGCGGTAAATGGAGAATTGAAAGCCGCAGACAAGCCAGTTGAAACGGCTGCAAGCAGAGATATTCCTGCGCCTTCCAATCCGCAGCCTGAAGCAGAGTCATCTACTTCGAGAGATTCGATTAGCTCAACTTTCTTCGGCAGGGAATCGAATACCGTTGCAAACCAAGCTGATGGAGACGATGCGCCATCTCCGGCTACTAAAGAAAAGGAAGCAAAGTCTGAAGAGAGCAGGCAGTCTGCGCATTCCAATCCAGGATTTTCGCAGCCAGGTTTTGTGAACCCTGGAGTTACTAATCCCGCGGCACCTCAATCTCGTGCCGATGCTCAACTTGCTTCTATGCCAATTCGTCCGCTAACATCTGGCTTCCTTGAGAAGGCTGGATTAGAGCGCAACTCTTTGAACGCAATGGCTCTTAACTCGAAGGCTTTTCAAACTAAATTTGCAGGCGAACAGAGTAAGACTGGCAAAGATGGAAAAGGTTTGCCAGGTGATCGCAAGTCACTCGAGAACGGTATGAAAGGCTTGGATGCAAGATTTGATCCGCGTTTTGGTGGCGTAGGTAAGATCGAAGGTAAAGCAGCGCGAATTCTCAAGCGTCGTTTAGGTATGTCAGGCGAAAAGCGATACCTCACCGGTATTGAGATTGCCCTTGCCGCTGCTATTACTGCCGCTGCCATCGCAAAAAGACGTAATGGGGTTTCCGACGAGCAAGCAGCCGGCGAAATTGCTGAACAGCAATTGGCTCAGTTGTTAGGTGATTTGCGCACAGACGAAAAGAATAAGAATGCAAAAGATTCCGGGATGTATAGAAATTCGGTGAATCATTTCAAGCGCCCAACCCACCTTGTTCAGCCAAACGAAAGCCTGACGAGCATAGCTGAAGATTATTTTGCTGATACTGATATTGCCTGGCTAATTGCCGATATCAATGCTGGTTTGATTAATGAACATTTTGAGGATGGAAAACGCATTGTTGAATTGCGCAGCCGTGTAGAAATCGAACTGCCGCTCCCCTCTGAAATCACTGAGTTCTTCGCTAAGAAACAGAAGAATCACAAAGGCGACTTAATTGTCACCATCATTAATGATACCGAGATAGACACAGAACTTCTCAATTCATTCCTCGGCACCGTAGTCGGTATCAGCAATCATTCAGCACCGCCGATTGATGAGCCGGTTGCTCTTACAAGTTTGATCGGCAAAGCTAAGATTGCTTCCGCCGTCTCCGGAACTCCCGTTAGCATGAATGCAGTGCTTGATAGCGGCGAAAATCTGAACACCTTTGTAAGCGGCTTGCAATTTCCTAATGTTGTTGTGCAGCAAGACTAAGTGGCTCTTCGCAACTCAATTCGGATCTTGATTCTTGATGAAAACTTTAATTCTGGTAGTATTACGACGTTTGACAGAGAAGTAATATGGCTAAAATTCTGCTTGTAGATGACGATGTTGATTTCGCTGACAAATTGACCCGGTGGTTGAAGGGCGAAAACTATACTGTTGACACTGTGCATTCCGGCGCTGATGCGCTTCAAATTGTCAACTCGTTCAAGTTTGACGTAATCGTGCTTGATTGGCAGATGCCTGAGATGACCGGACTGCAAGTTTGTGAGCAACTACGAGCTAGCGGTCACCACACGCCAATCTTGTTTCTAACTGGTCTTGGAGATATTGATCACAAAGAATCCGGTCTGAATGCAGGTGGCGATGACTATCTGGTCAAGCCATTTGATCCGCGCGAATTGACAGCCAGAATAAAGAGCCTTTTGCGAAGACCTACATCAGTGCGATCAAGTATTTTGCAAGTAGGAACGGTTTGCTTTGATCCATCAACATTGACTCTGACAACTGATTCTCAGAAACTCAAAGTTACTCAACGTGAGTGTGCTTTGCTTGAATATTTGATGAGACACACCGATCAACATTTTTCCGCGCGAGCACTCAGAGACAGCGTGTGGCCGTCCTCTGGAGAGGCGACTGATGAAGCGGTGCGCACCTGCATGAAAACATTGAGACAGAAACTGAAGGGCATCGGATTGGAAGACTTCATCAAAACCATGGCTGGTGCTGGCTATTTTATCGAATCGAAACAATGAATCTAACGATTTTCGAGAGTTGTGGATGGATGTCGAAAAGTCCGGACGAGTTCTTCGACTCGAATATTCAAAACAGGACGCTTCTGACATGCACTGATAGATCTGATGTATATATTTACGTTCAACAAAAATTGAAGAAAAAAAGTCTCATCCCGATTTAGCTAAACAATGCTTTGGCTCGAATTTTATGCTCGTGCTGAAGTGATATTATCAGCTGGAATTGTGCGTTTCAGGAGAAAAGAAATGAGCAAAGTTAGTCAGCCGAAGAAAACCACCGGCAGCACAGCAAGTGCTAAAAAAGAACCGAGCAAGAAGGAAGAACTTGCTGTATCAATGACTATTGTGGAAGCCGAAGAAAAAACAAAAGCCAGCAAGAAAGCGGTAGCTGAAACTGCACCAGTTGAAACAGCAGTTGCGCAATCAGATTCAACTATTTCTTTTGATCTCATTCAAGAGCAAGCATATTTCCTCTGGGAAAAAGATGGCTATCCTCATGGATTGGATGAAGTGCACTGGTTGCAAGCTGAATCGCTGCTGAAGCAACAGCAAACCGAGAAAGGCAAAGTAGCCACAAAAAAATAGATTGAAGCATTCGCGATGGGTGCTATGAGATTTGGCATTTACTCGCGAACTGTTCTCTCAAGATTAATTCCTCTTGGCGCATGGTGATTCTACGGTCACTATGCGCCTTTAGTTTCATGCGCTGCGGGTAACCGCATTGTGCTGCTGTCACTCCGCCAATAGAATCGACTCGGAGCATTGGAAAGGTTGGATAATAGCCGACTTTCTATGGGGTGTAATTGTGACAGAGCTGAAATTCGAAGTGAACGACAAGTCTGGAGCGAAATCTCAGGCTTCTAACGATAAGGCTGAAAAAGGACACATGGCATCGGTAAGGGATGGTGAAGCGTTTCCCTTCTCAATCGAAGCTCTGAAACTGCTTGAAGAGGTCCGTAAAAATAAATTTGCGAATCCAGATGATCAGAAAAAGTTGGAGTCAATCGTTCCGGCGCCTGCTTCGTCTTCCGATTCGGCTTATCCGCCGACAGAGCGTGCGAACCCTGCTACAGTCAATGGGCGCTTTGCTGATTCTCGTGAGAAGCCCCCTGTCGATTACAAAGGACCGGTGTTTAAGCTGAGCCAAGATTATCCTCAACAGCTACCAGCTGAGGAAAATCTTCCATGGATGAAGTACGACTTCAAGACACAAATGCCGGAATACATGGCGGCTGTGCTGGATTACATCTTGGATGGGAATGTCGAGGCGAACTTTGCTGCTCAGAAGAATGAAACGCGGAAGTGGTTCCATGCGCCATGGTTGCATTATGGCGTGTCTGGACGTGAGTACACACATGGTTTGACAATGGAGCGGAATTCTAGACCTGGTGAGCTTTCCTATGGTCAGACAAAGCAATATCAAAATTGGGGCATCGGCATGTACAATCCGCGCGGTGCCTACACCCTCGGACAGGTGTGGAAGGATCCTGAGAATCCTAACGTAAGTAATGTCAAATTCCCTGAAGGCGCTGTGTCTTTCAAGCTGCTCTTCACAGAAGCGCCCGTGAAGGATGTTCCATACTTGAAAGGTTCGCCGGAGCTGACAGCCAACATCTA
>JAIEQI010000136.1 GCA_019747875.1 Candidatus Obscuribacterales bacterium | reverse complement strand
CTCCATGCTTCGAATCTTCGAAGCTAGACTCTAGTTATGTTTGCAGATGGCGATGCCATTCGTCGTCCGGAATAGAATCTAGTATTTGACGCGCGACAGATGGCGTCACCGATACACAGAACAGTCAACAGAAAATCTCCGTAACGATCTTCATCTCGCTTTCGGCGTTTGCAAGCGCTACAGTGTTTCGCGCTATTGCTTCAGGAGATCGTTACTCACGGCGTCAGAGGAACGCGTGAAGCGAAGCTTCTTTTGCATTCCCAAAATATCAGAGACGCTATTCCGAATATTGCCGCAAATCGCGTCCAATGGCAAATCATCGCCATCATGACCGAACGGTTCTTCCACATCTTCGGCAATCAACTCAAGTCCAATCAGAAAATAAGTTCCAATAAGTATAAGCGGCATGCACCACAGAACCGAATACTGAGGCGTGATGTACCAGGGATATGCCACCAAATTCAGCACAATCCCCTGTCGCATAAACGCACGATAGGAAACAGCAAGCGGGCTATTCTTGATGCGTTCGCATGCACCACAAATATCCATGAAACACTTTATTTGAAATTCCATTTGGATCAAAAATGCCGTGTCAATATGACCAGCTTTCCGCCAACTCTGAAGAAGGTCGAAGATCTTAGATGTTACCAACACGGGAAGATGCTTTATATCGGAAGCGGATGGCTTCCCGATACCAGGTAGAGGCTCACTAGGCGTGGTGCCACGCAAGTGATGCTTGAGCGCATAAGAGAATGAAATAATCAATTCGCCCATTTTCCATTTCTCTTCATCCGGCACGCTAATGAAAGAACGGATTTTGAGAGCGAAGGTTCGTGATTCGTTCACAAGCTGCCCCCACAACTTGCGCCCTTCAACCCATCGCTCGTTTGCCTGGTTGGTTCTGAACACGAGCAAAAGACCAAGAACAACGCTACCGTATGCAGCGGCTCCTGCTTCCTTGATCATGCTGCTTGGAAATGTGGCGTCGGCGATCTTGTCGACGACTACCGTGTAGCATGCCATTAGAAACAAATATAACCAAACACGCTTAAACACGGGAATACGATGCATCCTCGTAAAGGCATTGATCCACGAATTAGAGACCGGAGCCAATCGCATCGTCGTCGTTGCTTGCGAATCCATAGAGGCGGCGGTGCCACCATTATCTTGATTTGCAGCTTGAATGACACTTGGGCCAGCCGTGGGTTGAGCACCAGACTGCAGAGCAGACTGACTTGTCGATTGCACAGTAATTTCGGCATCAGGTTGGGAATCTAGAATCACACCCGAGCGGGATTCTAATGCATTCGAGGCATTGCTATTAGTGGAAGGAGAATCCGATGGCTTCGGTTGGTTCGCACTAGAAATGTTCGAATCGGGCGCATTGGCACTTGCGGGGGCGCCATTTGGTCCGCCGAGCCCAAATAGTGCCTTTAACTCTTCCTCGTTCGATGGCATCTATCCCTGCCTGCCTATGGCAACCCGACTACCCTAGTGTAGCGCAAGCAGGAAAAATTGATAATCTTTGTTGGACAACAAGCTCTTGGCTTCGTCGATGTGTTTACATAATGTCGTTAGGGTCGACCGAAAACGAAGCGTGAACAATAATCCGCAAGATCATCGCAAGCCTTCACTTGAATTCAACGCTGGTGCCATGGGGTGCGGCGAACTTGTTCTTGAGTTGCGCTTCAAAATGAATACGTTGAACGCCGGCGATCTGATCAAAGTGATTGCCGAAGACCCGGGTGCGCCAGAAGATTTACCAGCTTGGTGCAATCTAACTGGTCACAAAATGGTGTTTCAAAACCATCCAGAATACTGGATCGCAAAAAGAGAGGGCTAAAATGGCTGGCAAGTTCTGTGTAAGTCTGACGTGTGCAGGTGACAATCCGGATAAGGCGACCGTCGGATTTGTAGTAGCAAATGCATCTGTGGCCTCCGACAAAGATACGATGGTTTTCTTGTCCACAGAGGGCGTGCGCCTGGCAGTCAACGGTGCTGCCGATGAGATCAAGGAAGAAGGCTTTGCTCCACTGAAAGAACTAATGGAGAATTTCATCAAAGCTGGTGGAAAAATTTTCGTATGCTCACCTTGCTTTAAGAAACGGGGCTTGGATGAAAGCAACATGATCGCCGGTGCCACCATTGTTGGCGGCGCAAAATTGGTTGAGTTTCTCTCCACAGATGGCGGCTCACCCTGTATCACGTACTAAGGACCGTCAACTGAATCTCGAAGCAAGTTATGCCGGTACTGAACCCGCAAATTCATCCGCGCGCGACTCCATACCCCTCCTCATCCGACACGATTCAACAAATCACATGGACAACATCATTACTGACGCATTATGGATCCCATAGAAAACCATAGACACACTCCAAAGGTTTCCTTCGACGGGGGCGATCTCGATTGTGGGAATGGCTTACTTTTATTGATACGCAAGCATCTAGATCCATTAAGCGATGGCGAGTTGATGGAAGTTCTTTCTATTGAGACTAGTGTGGAAGAGGATTTGCCTGCCTGGTGCCGTCTAACGGGTAATCAACTGGTTTCTTGGACAAAAAGTGGTCGGCAGCGAAGTTACCTTATCTCGCGCGGCGAATTTAAAGAAAGGAACGCTAGCTTCGAATTGGAATCGAATAATGATTTCGAAGCCGGCAAGATGCCGGCGCTCCCGGGATCGAACCAAGCGTCCAAAACTGGTTCCAACGCCTCAAATTCGGGATCAAGTCCAACGTCCAACACCCGATCGGAGTCACAGTCCAACTCAAGATCGGATACCAACACCGGATCGGACATTCAGTCCAACTTGGGACCGAGCAGATCGAATCCGACTTCAGACCTTCTTACAAATAGATCGTCCAAGACCCAGTCGGGATCTCAGAGAATTGTGGCGCAAACAATTCCGCCGCTTGCTGTGATGGGAGTAGGAAGTTGGCCGAGGCCCGTGTGGTTGCTCCCTTATCTCCACAAGTTTTTGGAAAACAAGATCTCGCAAGAAGAATTCAATAAGGTTGCTGATGATGCAGTTAAGCTGTGCGTTCAATCACAACTGCAAGCCGGCGTAACAGTGCTAACAGATGGAGAAGCACGGCGAGACAATTATGCAAGCTTTGTTGGAAGCAAGCTGAATGGATGCCAGTTGATACCTTTAACGGATCTTCTACCCCTAGTTGATGACCCTGATAAATTCAAGCAAGAAATGCAATCGCTTGATGTGCCAGCAGAAAAGGTCAGGCATCCAGCTGTTTTTGGAAAGTTGTCCCGCCGAACTAGTCTTGCTGGCTCCGAACTACAGTACCTGGGCTCGATCACAGAGGCACCATTGAAAGTAGCGCTGCCAGGTCCATACCTATTGACTCGTCTGATGTGGATGGATTGCATTACGGACAAAGTTTATAAGACGAGAGATGAACTTGCACAAGACGTTATCGCCATTCTGCGAGAAGAAATTGCTGAGCTGATTCAACTTGGAGCCAGCATCATCCAACTGGACGAACCTGTTTTGACCGAAGTAGTTTTTACAGGTGCCAAAAGTACGCCGAGTTTCATGTGCGGTGCATTGAGTGAAAGAGGAAGCAGCGAAGAAGAACTGAGTTTTGCGGGCGAATTGATAAATGCGGTGTGCGACGGCTTTCCGAAAGAGAGGTTGGCATTGCATGTTTGCCGTGGAAACTGGACACCGGACGAAAAGATGGCATTAGCAGGAGACTACAAGCCATTACTTCCACTCTTCAACCAATTAAAAGTAGGCAGATTGCTACTCGAATTCTGCACACCACGGGCTGGTGACCTGCATGTGATCAAAAATCTTCGTAGCGATCTAAAACTCGGACTAGGAGTCTTAAATCCAAAAACCACCAACGTCGAAAGCGTCGAATCGATTGTTGCGCGAGTGAATGAATGCATTGCTTTAATAGGCGTTGATCGAATAACTCTAAATCCAGACTGTGGCTTCGCCACATTTGCAGACAACCCAGTCAACTCCGCCGACATCGCCACTGCAAAATTAGCCGCAGCAGTCCATGCTGCAACACACCTTCGCAAGCAGCATAATATATCTGGCTGAGCGAGTATTCTTCATTCGAATCTTACGCTCGGGTATCTATATGTCACCTATGTTTAGGTGAAAGAAGTTTCCCATCGGAGATGAACGACAACGGATCGGGCGCGCCCGAAAACATAGACGCTGAAAGCATCTTGAACCGCACCACTTTTTCACCTCTGCGTTGTCAGTGTCCAAAAAGTTTCACCTAAACCCTATGTCGAAGAATCACCAACCCAGCAACCCATCAAGAGTCAAACTTCTTGTATAGGATGGGAACTTGAAAAAAAACTGAGCAGAAAAAATGCTAGGAAGCAATAATCCATTCCAATATTGCTTCCTAGCAATAAAATGGGGGGCAAATACTGCTTACTAGTAATATCGACAAATCAGTGTATCCTCCCCACGAGTGTCACAGCCATATAATCCCAGGAAACTACTTATTGCTTAGGAGCAATAAAAACTGAGCTGAAAATATTGCTAGGAAGCAATAATCCATTCCAATATTGCTTCCTTGATGTGGCCCCGTTTTAGTGGACACTTAACAGTGATAAATCCACCACTAGACGGTTTCCACTGCTTCCTCGAAAT
>JAIEQI010000185.1 GCA_019747875.1 Candidatus Obscuribacterales bacterium | reverse complement strand
TTCTACCCACCAACCTACTATCCGTCATAGCAGAAATGCAAAAAGAAGAGGAAGCACTGAAGTCCCGCATTGATTGCGTTCCTTCAGGCTTCCTCAAGTAAAGCATTTGGTGAGTGAAACCGTTTGCTGCGTTCCGCCGAAATTGCTGGCTTACCCGTTAGCACAATCCAGCTTGAACAGCTGAGGATTGCGCGCGAGTTCAGACAACTCCTGGAACTTGGCATTGTCGATCCTTCCGATCTTCCAAAGCCTCACAACAGTCGCGAAATAGGACTCGATGACCGCGTCCCACTTCTGCTCAGCCGTAAGGGTGAATTGGAGAGAGTTGAACTTGTTCAACTCCGGATAGACCACCAGGCTTCCCTGGGCGGCCCAGAAGGCAGGGTCCGTCTCGTCATCAGGCCAAACGCAGCCCTGACCGCAGAAGAACCGCCAGAACTTGCTGACAAAGCCGGAGAAACCACCGAAATGGCGATCACCGACATCACAGCCGACGACTTCATTCGGCTTGGCACCGAAGTCGCGGACGACAACACCGATCGGGCACTGACCATCCCAGGAGAGGGCACCATCGAAAAGATAGATGCCTTCGCCGTTACGGGGGTTGGTCCAGAGCACCGGCTCGATGATGCCGGGAATCGCGCAGCTGGCACGGACAGCATCGCCGAGCGGTGCCGGCTTGTCCGAGAGCTGACGCATGGTGCCGTCATGGAGATACTGGAAGACGCCCTTCGCCGTGAAGACGATTTGGGTGCGTCCAGCAACTGCCATGGTCCAGTACTTCTCCGGCCACTCAGTGATCCGCCCGTCAAGGAAGTCTCGGAGCTTCTCAGAGCCCAAGACAGCCTTACGCGGACGAGACTGAGCAAGGCGCTCCTTGAGCAGGAACGCCATGAACGTCATGAAGACGTTTGTCCGGCGGGTAAGCATGCTGGAAAAATCAATGTCGATAGCCAGACGAACCATGTCACCAGGCTTCTCGCCGGAGGCAAGAAGTAGGGATGGCAGCGAACCACCGCTGATGCCACCAATGGTTTTCCAGTTATCGAGGCCGGCTTTGTGTAGCGCGTAAATCGCACCGGCGCTGGCAAGAATCGCTCGTGAGCCACCGCTTCCGCAAACCAGATGGAGGTTATCCTTGGCAAGCTGCGGAACCGGGCTCCTAGCAACGAAAGAATTCTTCGTTGTCATGGCTTTGGTCCTCGTTTCGCATTCCGCGAGTGTTATTGGGAACAGCAGTGCTGCTCCGTTCCCCAGTAATCGGAGTAAACGTAGAAGTGATGCGGGATGAAATTGAACGCTGGGGAGGTCGTAGGGGAAAAAGAAACAGTTATGGAAATACGCATGAACTCTATAAATGCGAAGCCTCTATCTCAATATTTTTTTGAGTGATCTCGCGAGAATTCTTCTTCAAATGCGCTTTCTGAAAGAAATCTTCGCTTTCGATCGGGCGCAACAGTTCACACAGCATTACTAGCGAGCGAAGAACAGCTCGCAAAAATGTTGCTGTAAGACACTTTGCGGCATTGCGAAAGGTCCGCACCGAATTTGGTGCAGACAAAATTGTCAAGCAGAAGGGCGCTCCGACACGCAAACAAAGCCGCTTTCCAAGCGCTACGCGAACTGCATAAACTCAAAATGCGAGAGCTAGCCAAGAGGCACGCTTTGCCTCGCTCGCTCAACCAGACAGAAACACTTGCCGTACTTAGCTTTACAGACACCACCTTAGCGGAAACTCAAAATCACAGCTCTTTGATCAAGTTCAGATCTCGTTGATTTCCAGATCTCTAGGGCCATAAGCTGCTGCAGTACCGTTCCACCCTCCCCATACCCCGCATCCATACCCCCACAGTCTGTTGATCTAGCTCACTGTCTCAGCCTCTCAAGGCTTGTTACTTTCGGCCCACTGGATGCATTCTCGGCGGGGAGCCGTATCTGTTCAGGAGCGGCACTTGTGGCGCGCTTTTTGCCACCACCAAGGTTCCGGCCACTAGATCACAGCACTGATTTTCGGCACGCAGCACGCAAGCGCGCTGCATCAATCCAATCAACGCAGAATTGGAGGCAACATGTCTGCAAATACCCTCATTCATACCTTCTGGACTCGCGTTTTCGGCAGTCCGGAAAGCCTCGCTGCCACAGTCAAGAATCCCCACGCCAATGAGCCGCCGATCCTCGTGATGGGTGTCCCTGGTGCCATGCCGCCCCATTATGTTTTCCCGAATGAGCTGGCAAGCATCACCTGGCGCAGCTGCGGTCTGGCTGTTGCAAGCATCATGGTGTTCTTGCGCCAAAATGGCATCAAGAAGGGCGACCGTGTCGCCATCATCGCCTGGAACTGCCCGGAATGGACTTGGGCTGACCTGGCGATTCAGAGCCTCGGCGCCATCACTGTGCCGATTTATCCGCACAGCACCGCGGAACAGGCGGCGTACGTCGTGAAGGATGCCGGCGCCAAGCTTCTGCTCTCCAACGAGCAGGAACAGCTCGACAAGCTTGCAAACGTTGAAGGCGTTCGCGCTTTCCACGTCGATCGCATCCCCAACGAGATCGAACTGCTGCCCGGCACCGTCGGCACCAAGCCGTTCCTGAACCGCTTCCTCGGCTACCAGGACGAAGGCGCCGAACGTTGGACCGGCGTAGCCGCCCAACTGTTCCAGTTGCATTCAACGCTCAAAAGCCGTCGTTTCTGCGGCTTGCAAGACGACGACCTGGCGACGATCATTTACACGTCCGGCTCCTCCGGCGTACCGAAAGGTTGCATGCTCACGCACGGCAACATCTCGGCGGCACTCGATGCGATTGCCGAACATGGTTTCGAAATGGATTCGTCCGATCGCTATCTGAGCTACCTGCCGCTGGCGCACGTCTATGAGCGCATCAACGGCACCGCGATGAGCATCCGGCAAGGTGTTCCAATCGGCTACTGCAAGGTGGAAGACGTGAAGAACAGGGAGCGCAGCGCTCTCTCGATCTTCAGTCCTTCTGTGCTTTGCGGCGTGCCTGCTGTTTGGCGCGGCATGAAGGAATCGATCAAAGCAAAGATTGCAAAGTCGGGACCTCTCAGCCAGCGCATCGCAAACTGGGCGTTCCAACAGAAAGAGCCGGGCTTCAAGCGGTTCGTTGCTGATCTTTTGGTTTTCCGCAAGATTCGCAATGGACTCGGCGGCAAGCTCGACATCATGCTCTCCGGCGGCGCTCCGATCTCGCCAGACGTGCTGGAGTTTTTCCAGACGATCGGGCTCGAGCTGCTGCAAGGTTACGGCATGACCGAAACTACCGGCGGTATCACCACCAATCGCCCCAGCCGGCTTGCAGACTCGCGAGGTCCAGTGAACAAGATTGGTTCAGTCGGTCAACCGGTCCCCGGCATCCAGGTGAAGATCCAGTCAGAACCTGGCGAGGAAAATACCGGCACCGGCGAGATCCTGCTGCGTGGTCCCCAGATCTTCAAAGGCTACTGGAACATGCCTGAAGAAACGGCCAAGACCTTCACAGCTGATGGCTGGCTGAAGACCGGCGACCTCGGGCACCTCGATGAAGATGGCTTCCTCTTCATCACTGGTCGCAAGAAGCGCCAGGGCAAGACCGAACAGGGCAAATACGTCGCGCCCGAGAAGATCGAGAAGTGCTTCGAGAGCTTCCCTCTCGTTCAGTACATCCTGCCGATCTTCGACGGACGCAAGTATGTCAGCGGGCTGGTTTTCCTGAACCAGCTGATGGCGCGCCAACTGATCGGACGACCGATTCCGGCCGGCGTCGACGCAGCTGCCTATTTGGCCGAACAGCCTGAGCTGCTCAAAGCCGTTCAGGAAGCGGTCGACGGTGTCAACACCAAGCTCGAGCGCTGGGAGCAGCTCAAGAAGTTCAAGATCATCCCCGTGGAAGCAACGGTCGCGAACGGCTTGCTGACTCCGACGCTGAAGATTCGTTTTGAAGAAGCCAGCAAGCGCTTCAAGAACGAAATCGAAGCGCTCTACCAATAGCAGAAGAAAGCAGAACTGGAAGTCCTGCGACTGCGTAGGCATTACGGATGCGCATCGCAGGCTTCCAGCCCAATACCATTAATTTAAGCTGCGCGTCTCTCATTGTATTTCCAGTATTTAAGGACCTTTAAAGGATTTTCTTTG
>JAIEQI010000157.1 GCA_019747875.1 Candidatus Obscuribacterales bacterium | reverse complement strand
AGCGGATTTCTTTTTTTCGGCAAGATTACTTGGCGCATAACCACCCTATATACGGCAAAGGTTCGTGGCGTCTAACAAGCTCCGCCCTGAACTTTTTCGGTTTATCTATACAGCTATATAGTGGAATCCGCTAGTTTCCCGCGATCTACCAGCGCAAAAGACAATTTTGCCCGGGCTCAGCTAGTTCCGACTAAGTGATCCCTGCTCTAGCTCGCTGCGCTAACGTCTTGGGGACATTGCGAAATTCGATGTTTCTTCTGACTATGATTTGCCAAAGTGTGTCGTGAAGAATGGAGCTGTCAGTTAAACCTACGCTGGCCAAATACGAATCTATTACGGAGCCGGTTTTATCGGCTTCTTGGATAGACATTCCCAGGACTATTGCATTTGCAATAGTCCTGTCTTGCTTGGAGTGGTATCGTATGTGGTGCCAACTCCGCTATCTGTTTTTGTGCGTATGCCAGCATTTTTGTGTGCTGGCAGTGGACTTTTGAACCTAAATTGCCTAGCTTGAATTATCACTCATCTCCCTTCCATCTGCGGCACGAAAAATTCCAACAAGAGCACAAGCCACGATTATTGCTGTTAGCACGCGCCGAGAAGGGCATGAGGGATTCAACGTACCGCAACAACCTTGCTTTACGCAAGAGAAATGGACAATCAAATGGAACTCGTTTTCGCTTCAGCCTGTCTGTCTATGATCATCGCTGTAGGTTTCGCGTTTGTAGTCATGTATCCGCTGGCCTACTTTGGGATTCTGAAGGAATCCAAGATCAGCATTCTGCTTGGTTTTGTGGCAGTATGTATAGGTTCGGCAATTTCGGCGCATTTGGGTTGCCTGGTCTTTCCCCTGGTGGCTCGTACCGAGATCTTGGCTCAAGCCGGTGTTTTTGGCAGCATCGTCGGCTCCGTTTCGCTGCCTGTCTTTCTGGTCGGTTGTGGGGTGTTTGCCTGGATGGAAGAGCGAAAGCTGAAAGCCAAAGCAAATGCGGAAAGCGAAGGCCGCTAATCAGTCGCACAAACTTTCGTGAAAATTAGTGAGAAAGGGATCTCATCATGTTTCTGATCACATGCTTCAGTGCTGTGCTGATCATCTTTTTCGGCTTATCTTTCACCTGTCTGTTTTTGGGCTCGATAGATCAGTGCGATGGCAAAGGCCATGAGGCCTCGGATCATCCAATGGTCAAGTTCACAGCAGGCTGTGCCGGTGGAACTCTTGCCGCGTGGCTGTTCACTCTTCTCTGCTACTACGTACTTTCATCCTGGCCAGCGGTTGTCGATGCGGGCATTCTTGGCTCCATCGTCGGAGCAGTTTGTGTTGCTTTCCTCACGCTGGTCATACCGAAGGAGCCGGAAGATAAGTCTGTGACCTGATCCTCTAAGTCTGTCCTGAAGCCTAGCAAGCTAAGAAAGGCTCTTGCAATGGAAGTTTTCTTGATTACGTCCCTGCTCAGCTACATGTTCAGCTTCATCGTCGGGTTTTCATTGTTGTACGTGATTTCGAGGGATGCCAAAACTTACAGTGTCGGCGTGGCGAATTTGTCTATGTTCGCCGTTGGACCCATTTGCGCCTTGCTCTTTGCTGGCGCATTTGGCTACTTCCTGTTCTCTCACCATCTTGCCGCAGGCGTGCTAGCTTGTGTCTTCGGCGGTATTTTCGGCGCTGCTACCGGCAACAAGTATGTGTGTAAGTAACTAGGGCGATCTGTAAGTATGCTGCCGACCGGTTCATGGCTATAGGTGGCTAAGAGTGGCGGTGGCGGATCGGTGGGGAGATTTTTCTCGACCGATTCGCCATCTTCTTGTGCTTTTTGTCTTTTAAATCACTTCCTCCATCTGGATTTTTCCAAGGGATGCTTCAGGGGCTTAGTCTTTGAGCAGACCAAGCGCCAGCCTGCTTGAGAGAGAGCGAAGAACAAAAACTGTGGTCTTGGCGATAGTTGCGCAAGGTCCTTCTAATTGTTCAGAAATGATGTTTCTACCAGATTTCTTTCGAATTTATTTTGTCTCCAAGTATTGGTGCGGGACTCGAAAAGCTTCTCTTGAGCCAGGTTTTGCGGCTGTAAAGGTCGCTTAAGCTTATTCTTTAGAACGCGATGCCGCATTTTGTAGTTTGAGGTATCTCCGTTTTCTCTTCGTTTTTAGAGGCATCAGCCAACAACCCCATAATTGGCTTGAAAGACAAATTCTGCGCAGCTGCTTTGCAGTGCGAGATTTGTTCGCTTCTGATTGCAAGAGATTGCGGAGTACGGTGTGGCCCATGGGGGGCTGCACTTGGGGACACCCCCAACCTTTTCTGCAGAAAGGAAAGCAACGCTATGTCGAAGAAGAACCAGAACCGCGGTCTGAAGAAGGTCAACGACGCCAATGCCGTGGTCACCCTCGGCCTGATCGTCGACGCCATCATCGTGAAGAAGGGCGAGCAGTCCGTCGTCCTCAACTACAACGTCAACGGCGTCACCTGCTCCGGCGTGCTCCACGTCAGCCAGTTCGGCTCGACGGAGCGCCCGAAGCGCGACCAGCTCTTCGCCGCGGTCCAGGAACAGCAGGAGCTGAAGGGACTCCAGGTGATCGAGGTGATCCGCCCGTCGGGCGACCGCCGCTTCACCTCCGTGCGCCTCTCCGCACTGGCGCCGCTCAAGGCCAGCGCCGAGGAGCAGCGCAAGTCCCACGAAGCCGCGCGACAGGCCAGACAGGCCGCTCGCAAGGCGACGATCGAGTCGCTCAACGGCACGGTCGTCAACGCGAAGGTCAAGGACCTCGGTATCGCGCCGGCGAAGGAGGGCAAGGAGGAGCACTGCTACGGTGCCTTCCTGGTCACCGACGCCGGTGGGCACCGCATCTCGGGGCTGCTGCATCTGTCGAACATGACGAACGGCAGCGACGACAAGGTGACGCGGCTGAAGGAGGCAAAGACCGCCGGTGACGTGCTGGAGGTGGTGCTCAACGTCGGCAACGACGGTCGCATCCGCTTCTCGGAGACCGAGGTCAAGGCGGTCAAGCAGCGGGTCGAGCGGCAGGCGGCGAGGGAGCGGGAGGCGGCGGCACAGGCCCAGAAGCTGCAGGCGCTGCGGCAGTCCCTGGCCGACGGCAGCGCCGCGCAGTCGCCCTTCCTGGCGAAGGTGACGGTCAACCGCTTGCCGGAAGGGCAGGGCATCGAGGCGGAGTACTGCGGTATGGTGGTGAAGGTCTCCAGCGAAGACCTGGCGATCCCGCCCCAGAATCTCAAGGGACGCAATCACACCGTCAAGCTCATCGCGCTCAGCGAGGAGAACGGCGTGATCAAGGCGAAGCGCTTCCTGAAGACGAAGTAAGCTGTAATCAAAGTCCGAGCGCTTGCCCGGTCTTTGATGCACTGGCTCATGCCGGTCCCCATCCGGCATGAGTTGTTCGTCTGGGAAAATAGATGGCGCGTGGCGGGGAAACCCGATTCTGCGCCGTTTTTTTCTCGGCTTGGATTAGTCATCCATATAGTATAGCGCTTGAAATCCAGTGATAAGAAGGCTCTAGGGAATTCCACTTCCCTT
>JAIEQI010000201.1 GCA_019747875.1 Candidatus Obscuribacterales bacterium | reverse complement strand
GCCCAGCCAAGTCCTGGAAATGCGCTCATGAGAAATTGCGTAAGACCAATTCCGCCAACGAGCATAATCAGGCTCATTGCACTCCAAAAGAAGATCTGCCAATTGGGAGCATTACCGACAACATCGTCTGGTGGCCAATTGTTCGTGTAGGTGTAGTCTTTCCCCGGTCTATTTGTCGAGCAAACCCATGCTCCCCAGGCGAAGAAGCGGCTTAATTGCAGACGTTCGGTTGGGTCTTTGATGTAATTTACAGGTAACGGTAGTGTGCGGCAGGCACTGAATTCGGTATCATAATATGGTGCCAGCTGTCGATACGCTTCGGACTGATTGTCAGTCCACGTCAGTGTTTTATTCTGCGCATCATATCTATTTTCTTTCAACTCTTTGTGCAGACTGCTGGTAAGGTCGCCCTGTGCTCCGGGTCCTAACTGAGCATACGGTTTATTGAACCGCTGCTGGGCCATCTGATCGAGCGATATCACGCCCTCGCGATGTAAATAATCAGCAGAAAAATCCGGACCGTTATACGCGCCATGTCCAAAGAAAGAGCCGACATCCATCAAGCCGTACTTCTGGAACACGCCCTGCCCGGCCATTATGTCGCCACCGCTAAAAAGACGTTTGCCACTGGCATCAACTACTTGGTCCGGGACAGGCGGTGCTTGATTTGTCGTCTCATGTCCCATGAAGATTAAGGTTGAAAAACCTGCAATCAACACGAACAGCACACTTAGCTTCCATCTCCAAGACACGACACCACCCCCATTGCAACCAAGCCACGCCGCAGCACCTCATAAGAATACAAGGTACTGGCTCCGTCTTCTGTCAACTTGCCGCCGGCAGCGTCGCTTTGGCGACGGTCAGCGCTTGGCAATTTGCATAGGCATTTCGTAATTATCCCGCTTACCCGGCATGGTCCTCCTTGGTATGACGATCTTGGTCACGATCACATTCCAAGGAGCTTTCACATGACTATGAAATACTTTTTTTCGGACCAGCCGACTCTATCAAGATTTCACATACATCCTCTCGGCAGGTATCTCGATTCGTATGCTGCGCATCTGCGCGATCAAGGATATGACAAGAACACTGCCCGCGTGAAGATTCGGACAATTGCGCGGTTCAGCCCCTGGCTAAAACGACACGGCATATCTGCCATGGATTTGAACTTGGGGCACATTCAAGATTATCTGAGCATGAAGGTCAGAAAGGGACCACGTCTTACTAAGGAAGATGGCGCCGTCCTGAGACAATTCGCTGAATTCCTCCACGCCAAAGGAGTTATTGCCGAGCGGATTGTGCCACCAGTTGAAACGACTGCCATCCAACAGATGGTTGATGAGTATGCCCTGTACCTGAGAAGCGAACGCGCTTTGGCTTCTGAAACAATAGCTCAATACGAATCGCGAGTGAGCCAATTTCTGGATGCCCATTTTGCTCATGGTGTGGTTGATCTCTCGACACTCAGAGCAACGGACGTGATTGCATTTGTAGCAAGTGCTGCAGCCAATCTTTCGCGCAAGGGAGCAAAACTGGTAACTTCGGCATTGCGCTCATTTCTCCGTTACGCTCGCTACCATGATTACATCGATGCTGACCTGGCAGCGTCAGTTCCATCCGTGGCTAATTGGGCAACCGTATCAATTCCAAGATCTCTGCCACGTGAGCAGGTGGAACTTGTCTTGGCTTGCGTCGACCGCCGAACCACCATTGGTCAGAGAGATTATGCAATTCTTTTGCTACTTGCTCGACTTGGGCTACGAGCAGGGGAAGTAGTATCTCTGCGGCTTGAAGACATTGATTGGCGTGCGGGATGCATTACAGTGCATGGAAAAGGAAGTCACTTGGCACAAATGCCGATGCCGCCTGATGTTGGAGAGGCAATCGCTTTGTACTTACGCAATAGCCGACCGAAATCATCCTCCCGAGCAGTATTCCTAACCGCGAATGGACCAATCACAGGCTTCGCCAGAGCTGGCGCTATTAGCAGTATAGTCAGCCGAGCACTTCAGCATGCTGGAATTGAGACAAAACGAAAGGGGGCGCACCAATTCAGACATGCACTGGCCATCGAACTGTTGCGGACAGGAGCCTCATTGCCAGAGATCGCTGAGGTTTTGCGTCACAGGACTCTTCAATGCACAACGATGTATGCAAAAGTTGACTTCGCCTCATTGCGTCCACTGGGATTGCCTTGGCCAGGAGGTGTCCAATGAATAGCTTAAAAGAAGCTCTAAACGAGTACCTTGCAACGCGGCGCGCGTCTGGTATCAAACTTCGTTCGGCCGAATACGGACTATTGAGATTCGTTTCCTTTTTGGAAGAAAACAGTGCAACCTACATCACCACAGCATTGGCGATAGAGTGGGTACAACAGGCTTCCTGTGCACAATCGTTGGAATGTGCACGGGCACAATACTTCAGTCATGTTCGTGGATTTGCACGATACCGCCTAGAAACAGATCCGCAAACAGAAATCCCTCCCTATGGGCTACTGTCTCATCCCAAAAGACGCGTCAAATCTACCAGAAAGGATGAACCAACACGCCCTGACAGCTCAGATCTAGAGTCCTCAAAATCATCCAATTCGCAATCTCTGCGGAAAGCCGTAATTGAATATTTGTCCGTGCGAAGAGCCTTAGGATACAAGCTCAAGCTTGCCGGTGCAGGACTGATGGATTTTGTATTATTTGCGGAGAAGAGCGGTGCTGACTACGTTACAGCGGCACTGGCTTTAGAATGGGCACAAAAACCCTCGTCGGCTCATCCGGCAACATGGGCACAGCGACTTGGTTTTGTGCGTGAGTTTGCTCGGCATCGGATTGCAGCAGATCCCCGGACCGAAATTCCGGCATGGGATCTTTTGCCTCATTCGGCAAAACGCGCTCAACCGTACTTATATTCGGATGAAGAAATTCTACGCTTGTTGACAGCTGCGCTAAATCTGCCAGTATCCAATCATCAAGGTGTTCTCAGAAGACAGACTTACTACTGTCTGTTTGGGTTATTGACTGTGTCTGGTATGCGCATCAGTGAAGCGGTTGGTCTGAAGCTGCAGGATGTCGATTTGGACACAGGTGTTTTAAGCATTCATGGCAGTAAGTTTGGACAATCTCGCCTAGTGCCTGTGCATCCTTCAACACAAAAAGCCCTATCAGATTTCAAGAAATTTCGAGACTGTTACCTCAATGAGCATGAATTTGACTCTGAATATTTCTTCACCACTTATGGTGGCGGTTGTCTTGATACGGCAGATGTGCGCCGAAACTTCTATGCCATGTCTCGCATGATTGGACTGCGTGCCAAAGGCTCCAGTAAAGGTCCTCGTATTCATGATCTGAGACATCGCTATGCTGTCGAAACACTATTGCGTTGGTATCGTGCCGGCGAAGATGTAGAGCGCAAGCTACCGCATCTGTCTACCTATCTCGGACATGTAAAAGTGAAAGATACGTATTGGTATCTAACCGCTTGCCCAGAATT
>JAIEQI010000195.1 GCA_019747875.1 Candidatus Obscuribacterales bacterium | reverse complement strand
TTGTGAATTGACGATTTAAATGTCCCTTTTTTTGATGAGATATTTGTCCCATCGAATTAAATGTCTCACGGACAAACGTATGGTTCCGTTCCTCACGCGAGCTTTCTGAAAAGGCTTGATTTCAGCGAGTCTCTGATATCACAAATGGTGCGTGGCTTCCACATTTCTTGCGTTGGAGTTGAACGCGTGGTATCCTGATGATACCAAAAGCAGTGCAGAACTGGATGAATTGGAAGCGCAGGAGAGCCGCTCGCCAAGCTAACAATGCGTCGCCGGACCGGACAAACAGCACATTCTTTTCCACCGCTAACCATCGTACGTTCATGACAATTTGCCGCGATGGATTGACTGAATCAAATTTTACTCATTTCCAGCAAAAACCGAGATTGGCAATCCTCTGCGTCATACAGAATCAAGAAGAAGGGTCTTGCTGGCTACTTGGACCAGGTCACCATCGATAACGGTTACAGAGTTCAGCTCGCAAACACGACTTATTTCAGCATTGATATTTACGAGCTTCCGGATATTTGAGCAAGTTACCTTCTCCAGCATGACTACAGCGCTTTCTTCTATGATCACCTGTTGGCTCTCCCAGCGGGCCTCAAGTATGGCTCTGAGCTCGTCTGTACGTGGCGTATTGAAGACGTGATAAAACCCCACTCGGTTGTTGAGCTCCTCGTAGTTGCGAATACGGCGATCAAACCCAGGCATACCGAGAAGGACCAAACCAATCTTGTGCTTTTCTACAAAGTCACTGACTGTTTGAAGACACTTAAAAGAGAGGCGTTGCGCCTTATCAATGATCAACAGCTCCAAGAAAAAGCGTTGCTGCGTCTTACGCCAAGTGTCTGGCTCATACCAACATAGAGAGTCTTCCATAAGCTTATCAAAACGATTGCGGAGGATGGCCAAGGCCTTCTCTATCCCTCGCACGCTGCATGAAACGTCCGGAGTATAGATTGCGGTATGGCAGTTGTCCAGTCTTGGAGGAGCCGTGAGGCGATGACGAGGCTGATTTAGCAAGGCTTCTATTTGATTCCAGTTAGCGTACTCTTGCGCTGATCTTGTTTTGCCAACTCCAGATCGCCCTGTGCAAACTCCCATGTATCGGTTGATTCGGCACGATTCGGAGAATTGAACGAACCGTTTATGCTGTCTTGTATCAATGAACCTGGGTCGGACTTCATTATTCGTCAACTGAATATCTCCTGAGTTTGGTTGAAGCCTTCATGGCACAACCGGGAGTAGGAGGTGGCTCCGGAATCTTTCTCAACGCATCTGGAAAAGCGGCGGCGAAGTTAACTGAAGTCGCAATTTCTCTTCTCAACTCCCGTTTGTATCTATTGCGTGCTTTCATGAACTCCTTCAAGCTTGGCTTGTTTTCTGCAAGTTCAGCGCAAGTAGCACGACAAACGAATTTGTCGTCCAAATAAATCAGTACCTCTGAAATGTCTCGCGGATCATATCGAACAGTGACGTGTTGACCAGGAAGACCGCAGAACTCAGTCGCGTAATAGCGAAGATTGAAGACATGCACGCCATCTTGCTGCACTATGCGAGTATCAGGGATGGTCATAAGCAGTATATCTAGTGACTCTAGCGATGGTGCAAGCCTGGGGTGCAGATGATGAGTGCTCCAGCGTTCGAAGGGCGTCTCTCCGGTTTCAGAGTGAACCTTGTGCATATATTCGTCGATAACCCACTCATCGAAAAGGCGCTGCAGCTCCTGGATCGTCATTCCAGGCGTGGCCGGGGGATCATCTTCGGGTGTAAATCCAGGCAATTCGCTCATTAGAACTTGATTTACCGTTCCAAAGAATCGCTCAATCTTGCCCCCTCCTTGCGGTTTTCCTCCTCTCCTCTTTCGTCGCCTGAAGGAAAGCTCGGCAGCAATCTGCTTGATTCTATTTGAACGAAAATCCGGGCCTCGATCGGTGTAGAAAAAATCAGGAATACCGCACACCAACCACCTTTGATCATCTTTGCGCCAAATGGCTTGGCGTAGAGTAATGGCAGTTCTTTGAGCGGATGGTGGATCCAGGTCTAAGTAATAACCCATTATCGCCCGGCTGTAATCATCTATGATTGCTGTGAGGACTGGTTTCACTGCGTTATTTGAGTTGTCCCAAACGAAGATATCCAGATGTTTGTGGTCGCATTGCCACATCTCATTTGGAAAGGCCGCTTCGTGCCGAGTTAGAAGTTCCCGTGTCTCCTCAAATGCCTTCTCACTTTGAGAAAGTACTAAAAGATCCTCGCTTAGACTTTGTTTGATCTTTCTGATTTGCTGATAACTCGCAGTAAACTCCGCCACATGATCCCCAAGGCGATCCAGCTGCCGGTGAATCGTCGCAAAACTAAGCCGTGGATATGTAAGCAGTTTGCCCTTGATGAACTTGAAAGAGTCTTCGGAAATACGCGGCTGACCTTTATCGGCTCTAGTCTTTCGTCGCAGTCCGTCAATACCATTCTTCTGAAATTTTTTGACAAGGCGACCAATTGTTTTTCGGCTGACACCAACTTCGACAGCCCGCTCCTTTTGACTTACGCCATCCTCGATACATGGAGCTATCAGCGAATACTGCTTGAGAGCAGGATCCTCTTCGTTTGATAAAAACTCAGTCAAATCTCCAGATCCGTAGTAGAGTGTACTAGCGAAACTCCTGACTTCTGCTAAACGCAGAAGCCACGCCAAAATAGGCTCTGCTACATTAGCAAAACTTTGAAGCGAAACCCGAACTGCGAGCTATAAGTTTTGCTAATCCAAAAGGAAGAGTGCCAGCATGAAGATCGGCTATGCGAGGGTATCTACAAAGGATCAAAGTCTCGATATCCAACTGGAGGCATTAAGGCGTGCCGGCTGTAAGCAGATCTATCAAGAAAAGGTTTCCGGCGTCGGCCGCGATCGACCTGAGTTTCAGAAGATGATGGAACATCTGCGCGAAGATGATGTTTTGATCATTTGGCGGCTAGATCGACTGGCGCGATCAACTAGACTGCTTCTTGACACCATAGAACAATTGAAGGAGAAAGGCGCAACATTCAAGTCGTTGACTGAACAGTGGGCTGATACCACATCCGCCACTGGCAAATTAGTAATGACGGTCTTCGCTGGTCTTGCAGAATTCGAGAAAGACTTGATCCGAGATCGAACAGACGTAGGGCGTAGAGCGGCTATTGAACGAGGAGTTCGATTCGGTCGTCCGTCGAAAATGACAGACGAGCAGCTCAAGGTAGCTAGAAAACTGCTGAAGCAAGGAAAATCAATACGCCAGGTTGCGGATATTTTCGGGGTGCATTTCACAACGCTGTATAGGTATCTTCGTGAGGCAGGCAAGTAGGGAATAGACCGGTCTGATGGGACAAATATCTCGTCAAAAAAAGGGACATTTAAATGTTCAATTCACA
>JAIEQI010000119.1 GCA_019747875.1 Candidatus Obscuribacterales bacterium | reverse complement strand
TGATGAGCGACAATATGTATTGCCGCTTGGCGACGTTATGTAGCACTACCCCAAATATGAGTTGCTGAGCGAAATAAAAACCGAACACTCACAAACGGTCCAGAATGGAATCAAATGATATGCACGAGATATTATTCAGGTGATTGATTGACGTCATGATGGTGTCACTTTTGGTGCTTGTCTGAATTTGACCTCAATTGAATTTCCGCCCACCTTGTCGTAGTGTGGCAATCTGAGGCGGGTTATGACATGCACAAAGAAGCAAGTCCAGACACTGTTGAAGTATTCCAAGAATCTTACCCAAGAGGCAGCGGCCGTCAAGGCTGGAGTCTCGCTTCGAACTGCCAGAAAGTACCTTAAAATGGGAGGACAAATGGTAGATAGACCAGAATGGAAGTGGCGTCAAACGCACAAAGATGCATTTGCGGAGGTATGGTCTGAACTAGAGGCGATACTGAAGACGGATCCGGGTGTGCAAGCACAAACGCTGATGCAGTGGCTCATTGAGGAGAAGGAGGGATTCAGTTGGAGTCAACTCCGAACGCTTCAGAGGCGTGTCCAACGTTGGCATGCCTTGCAAGGACCAGACAAAGAGGTCATGTTCAAACAGCAATTGCTACCTGGAAAGCAGAGCCAGTCTGACTGGACAAACTGTGACGAACTCAAAGTGACCATTGGAGGTCGTGCGTATCCGCACTTGCTTTATCACTTCATGCTGCCTTATTCGCGCTGGGAGACTGCACACATATCTGCATCCGAAAGTTTTGAGAATCTAACATGCGGCTACATGAGGGCAGTAGCAGAACTCGGTGCTGTTGCCGAAAATCATCGCACGGATAATCTCTCAGCAGCAGTAAATAACCATGGCAATCAACACACGTTTAACGAGCGGTGGACGGCATTTCTAGCCCATTATGGGGTGAAACCGAGCAAGAATAACCCTGGCGAAAGTCATGAAAACGGTTCTGTCGAAAAAAGCCACGACTTGTTAAAGAGCGCCTTGAATCAATCCCTTATTCTGAGGCGAAGCCGCGATTTCTCCTCGGTGGCAGAGTATGAGAAGTTCATACGTCGAGTGCTCGACCAGCGCAACAAATTGCGGAGGGAAAGGCTTGCTGAGGAGATGGCTGTGCTGGAGGATTTGCCTGACAGAGACTGGAATGATCCGGTCGAGCTGCGCACCACAGTTACAGCATGGAGCACCGTAACGGTAGACAAGGCAGTCTACAGCGTGCCAGCGAGACTAATAGGTATGCGTCTAAGAGCATTGTCCTATCCGGAAACGATTCGATTGTTCTTGGGTCCAACACTTGTGCTGGAGATGCCCAGGCAAGAGCCAGGCAGCAGACGAATCAACTATCGACATATCATCGGCTGGTTGGTAAGAAAGCCAGGTGCGTTTGCCGGCTATCAATACCGCGATGAGTTGTTTCCCTCGCTAAATTTCCGTCGGACGTATGACGCTCTGAAAGCATGGCGAGCGGAGAGAGCTGACAGAGAGTACCTGGCAATCCTCCATCAGGCCGCCATGGATAACGAACAGGATGTTGAGGCAGCCCTGGAGCTGCTTTTGGAACAAGACCAGGTGCCAACGGTTTCGGCTGTGAAGGAGCTGGCGCGGAAAAAACAACCCGAAGTTCCGACAATTTGCATTGATGTACCAGACCTGTGTTCTTACGACAGACTGCTCAATTATTTGCAGAAGGCACCAAAGGAGACACCATCATGAAGGACAAGATGCACCTCGAGATGCACCTGAAGTATCTTGGGCTAAAAACCTTCCTCAAGAACTACGAAGTATTTGCAGAAAAGGCTCAAAAGCAGAAGCTGGGCTACGCCGAGTACTTGTATCAGTTGGTGCAAGTGGAAAGTGACGAAAAGAAAAATCGAAAAGTCGCTACACTTCTAAAGAAATCGAAACTGCCATACGGCAAGTCGCTCGAAAACTTTAACATCACCGGACAGCCAGGCCTTTCAGCAAGCCGCCTCAAAGAGTTAGCTTCAGGTGACTGCTTGGACCATTGTGAAAGTATACTTTTATTCGGTGTTCCAGGGACTGGGAAATCCCACCTCTGTGCGGCGCTTGGTCGAGAGTGGTGCCTTAGGGGTCGGAAAGTACTATATACCACCGCCTCAGCTCTGGTACAGGAATTATTGGCAGCAAAACGTGACTTTAAGCTTCACGACCTGATAGACAAGCTCGATGGCTTTGAGGCACTAATAATCGATGACATCTCGTATGTGCCACAAACCAGAGATGAAACGGATGTTCTCTTCGTGTTACTAGCGAGACGATACGAGACCCGCAGCGTAGTAATAACCAGCAACTTGGTCTTTTCAGATTGGGGCAATATCTTCAAAGACAAGATGACGACGAAAGCAGCAATCGATCGCCTTGTGCACCACGGAACAATTCTAGAACTTGTAGAAATCGATGGAGAGAGCTATCGAGAGCGAGAGGCAAAGAGCAAAAGGAAATCCCAAACAAGGCAGGTTGTCGCTTCGACAGCAAGCCGTACTTAAACTGTCGTTGATTAACGGCTAGCGTTCAAACTGTCGCCGTTGAAAATGCTGGCCAAGACTGCAGAAATCTGACGACTCCGTTGGCTTGCCGAGCCAACGGTTCCAATCCAGAGACGACAGCTGACGCTGTCGCCTCCGGATCGGTTTGGGCGACAAACTTAAACTGTCGTTGGACTTACAACAACGGACAGTTTGCATTTGTGCCAACGACAATACACGAGGTATCAAGATGATCAAGCTAATTATCGCCATTGACTGTGATGAGTGTGGTCTTGCCGATACATACTCAAGTGAAGACACTGACCTGGCAGAATGGCAAACAGTCGCATGTGACCTGGCGCATGTGGCCGCCGTGGGCGGCAGCTGGATCTCGCTCGACAGTCAATTCTACTGCCCTGATTGCTGGTCGAATGGACGTCCAAGTCGCACCTTTACTGAGGCTCAACTTCCGCCGAAATCATGGTGTCCTCAAGCGGCAAATTTAAACTGTCAGCGCAGGCAAAAAGGCTTGACGCCAGACA
>JAIEQI010000183.1 GCA_019747875.1 Candidatus Obscuribacterales bacterium | reverse complement strand
CCTGAAGCAGCCTCGCTTTCAGACAGTTGATCCAGTTCTTATGGCACTTTTCTGTTCCATTGCTCCCCGACACCCTATAGCGAGGATGTTGCTAACTTATCCACAACCCAAGCCGGAGACCTAATTGTGGATGAGGGTTTTGCGAGAGGAGCTATCAGGATTGAAGCGGCTGGAAACCTTAATCTAAAAAGAATTGGGTCCTTAAATGGGAGCGTATCAGCTACATCTGCAAACGGTAACATTCAGCTATTGCCTCTCGGATTTATCGATGCACGAGGAGCTGTAGCGATGACTACATTTTCATCGAACGGGATAATTTCCTTTGCGCCTGGCACCCAAGTGCATAGTAGTTTGGGTTCAATTGTTGTTCAAATTGGAACCGGCGTATTGGGAGAGTCCGAAGCCTTAGCAGGAACGATAAATAACATCGCATACCAACCGAGTGGTGGCAAGATAAACATTCCAATAGCAGATACCGGAGGACAAGATCGAATACTGGGTCAACAGATCAATGTAGTTAGAGCCGAGCGCTCATCTATCAGCTTGCGCCCAGGTTCTGCAGGACAAATTGAACTTAACGGCGGAGTGAGAATCTCGATAGATGATGATACTGAAATCCCAACGCCACCGCCGCCTCGCCCACCTGTCATTCCGATATCATTCTCGTCCCGGAATGCGATAAGAGACGACCTTTATCGTGCGATTACTTCTTGCGCGACGATCTGGACGAAAGCAAATGCTTCTGTGTCATATGGCAAGAAGCTTTTACAAGTGACGAAGGGTGAAAGTATTATCCAAGCTCAAACGGATGCAGAAATGTTAATTGGCAACATTAGAGTAAAGCTGGATAAACATTCAATCTTGCAAGTCCTTGCAAGCGATGATGCTGTGATCATACGCTGCTTGTTCGACGAGCATTCTGGTTCAGTTAAAATTCAAACAGGCAAGGATAAGATTCTGTTGTATCCCGGCCAGGAACTCATTTTCGGAAGTGAGAATCGCTCCTCAACCGCTTATCGGAATCGAAGAACCTTGAATACAGATCTCGGCCACGTTATTGCGCGGGAGTTCTCGTTACTGAGTTTGTATTCCGAAGGTGAAATGCTTTCATTCCTGCGGAAGAATGAGGATTCCGCTGAACAACTGGTGCTATCAAAAATTGAAAAACTATTTGCATGTTTGATGCTGGTTCGCAGTAACAAAGAAGCTTTTAAAAGAAGGTGATTGCGCATGGCGAGTGAAGACGAGGTGATAAAGGGCTTGCAGGAGCGCTCGTTTCTTTCTGAAGCTGAGCTAAAGGAAAATTTCCTGAAAAATCGTATGTTCAAAGAAAAAAGAGCTCAGGAAGGTGCTCATCTGGAATCCATCGCGGGTGACGATCTCGACGTACTCAAACAGGCTCTTTCTGCGTATACTGAGGCAATGCTGCCGAAAGACCAAAACCGAATTGTGGAGAGAATTCTCAAAATTGCTCCCCATGATCCTTCCGCAATTTGTGCTCACGCTGGAGCACTGACAGTCAGCTTCCAGGATGCAGGCACGCTCAGGCACAACATGGAGGTGCTGATCGCGGAATATTCAAAACTCTGTGAATTTGCTGATTTCAGAACGTTGGCCGACAAGTCCATCGCTTTGATTTTGTATGATTGCGGAGAATACGAACGAGCACTGCTCTATCTCAGGAGGTTAGATCTCGAAGATCCTGCTCTAAGAGATCGATTAGCACATTCTCTATGCGAAACTGGCAGATTTCAGGAAGCCTTTGAACTATTCCAATCTTTTTCATACCTAGACTTCTCAATCGAAAATAGAGGGCGATGTGCGGATGTACTCGAAATGTTTGGAAAAGTTCGACAAGCCAGGCGACTTAAATTTAGCCTAGATCGCCTGAATCTTGCGATAGAGTTGAGAGAAACTGAGCCCCCGGAGCCAGAAATGATTCGGAAGCACACAAAGCTGGGAGGTTTTGAACATGAAGTGCTAGCGACTTTGTATGACCCTAGGAAGGAAAAAAAACTAAGCTATGAGGAAGCTCTTGCTGAATTGAATAGGGCCCTAAGACCACTGACTCTGAAGACTTTCAGCATCGACGAAATAAAGGAAATCGAGGAAGCTGCGTTAAATCGCTTAGGTGCCTCCTCCGGAGAAGAGTACCACCAGATAGTTAAGAACTACTATCATCATGTTCAGAAGCCACGAAGCCAAGAGCATGACCGACGACTAAAAAAACTTCTAGATGAGAAATATCCGGATCTCCTAGAACCAGATCCCAGCGATGGGGAAGATTGAGATCAAGAACAGGGTCCGCTCACTTGTAGTGAAGGTATCGAATACGATACCACAGCTTTTCAAAAGGCTGTAAGTATGTGCAAATTTTCTCCTGCTTTTTGAGCAAGTTGAATTTTGAACTCAGCTCGGGTTTTAACGATAAATCAGTTTCGAACTAATTCATTGAGCTTTCGTTTTGCCAACTCCAAATTCAGAACGGCCATTCTGGAATTAGGGACCAATACTAAGCGATGATTCCAATGATGGATAAATGACGTTAACTCGCTGATAGAATTCAATTTTGAGAAGTTGTCCCTACACTTAGCATCAATTAGCTGCGTTACAATAATATTTTGTCGATAAAGTAGATCTAGCAATCGCTGTTGCATTTTTGTTGCTTCCTTGACCAGATCAGTTCGACCTTTCACTAAGAGTTCTTTTGCTTTGGTTTGGTTAAAGTGCTCCAGCATCTTGACCTTCCCCCCGCTTGGTGGACACCTTCCCGGCAGAGGCCGCTCACTGTTAGTGAAGGTATCGAATACGATACC